>NZ_JAPDPJ010000176.1 GCF_026013605.1 Plebeiibacterium sediminum | reverse complement strand
TCCGGCCCACGAAACACCCAAAACGGTAAACGTTTCAACCACCTTATAAAAAAGGCAAACGGACAGGACACATTTATAAAAAACGGCAACGTAATCGAAACCGTTGAAAGCTGTATTGATATTATTGGTACGCATTTTCGGGAAGTTGAAGAACTGGCAAGTAACCTACAAGGTGATTCACTCAAAGAGACTTGTCGGAATATTTTCAACTTTTCGTACAACTACTTGCAGTACCATAAAGACGATGATGGAACGGAACAGCTCCGCACTCCATCTCGCTCCTGGTTAGATGGACAAATCAAGTTCAAACAGAAAGGCAAATCAGAGTCAGGAATTGATTGTGATGATTACAGCATTTTTGTGGGTTCGCTTTTAAAGTGTTTGGGTATTCCCTTCAAGCTCCGCATTACCAAGTATGACGGTAAAAAGAACTTTCAGCATATCTATGTGATTGTCCCTGCGGTTGGCGATTCCGAAGATGAAATCGTTATCGACCCTGTTCTCTCAAAGTTCGATTACCAAAAACCTTACAGTTTTGAGCGTTCTGATTTTGATATGTCTCCGCTACAATTAGCAGGGCTACGTGGTATTGACGGCATAACAGGCACAAGTGCTTTAGGATTACCCATATCTGTTCTATCAGGAATTGATTTGGCTGGCGGTGTTCAGGCACAAACCAACCATGAAGACCTTATTGCCATTGTTTCAGGTGTTGACTTTGACGATGCCATAAGTGGTTTAGGTGATGCAGAAGATGCCACATATAACTATTTAGTCCGCACCCGGAATTATCTCTTAAAGAACAGGGATAACAAGGATAAAATGGCTCACGTCCAAAACCCAGACCAATTCATTTCAATGTTGGACCAGGCTATCAAGTTTTGGAATACGCCACAGCGAGATGCCGTATTGGATAAGCTATCGGATATTGAAGAAAAGCTTGCTGAAAAAGGTCTGATTAAATACGATTCAGAAGCCATCCAGGGATTGGCTGAATTAGATGAGTTGGACGATGAAATGGACGGTTTAGGAAGAAGAAAAAGACGTAGAGGCAGATTCTTCAAAGCCATAAAACGTGTGGGCAAAAAGATTGGCAAAGTAGCCAAGAAAGTAGTTAAGGCAATTGTAAGATTTAATCCTCTATCCATTGCAATCAGAGGCGGATTATTGGCAGCCTTACGTTTAAATATGTTCGGTATAGCCAAGAAATTGCAATACGCCTATTTACCCGATAATCTTGCAAGCAAATACAACATCGACCCGGCAAAACATGCCAAACTAAAAAAGACACACGGCAAGGTTCGTAAGCTATTCAAAGGTTTACAGGGTAAAGAATCCAACCTTAGAAAAGCAATCCTCAAAGGTGCAAAGCAAAAGAGTTCAGACTTCTCCCTAAAAGGCATTGACGGTTTACTTGCCGATTTGAAAGGCTTGGAAGCCATTGGCGAATTGGCAGAATTGGGCAATATGGGTGCAGTTGCCACAGCAGCCTCAGTAACCGCAGCAAGTGGTGTGTTGGCAAAAATCGGAAGTTGGTTAAAGCCTATCAAAAACATCTTTACAAAGGTTAAGAGTAAATTCAAAAAAGCAGCTCCGGCAACAGAAGCAGTATCTCAGTTTACCAATCAGGCAGCTCCTACAACCGAGGCTTATGCTCCACCTACAAACAGCGTGATGCCTCCATCAAATAGTATTATGCCACAGTCCGGCAGTTATACTCCCCAACCCATAATGAAATCCGGGAACTACACACCACAATCGACTACACCGAATCCTACTGCAACAGGCAAAAAGAAACTGAGTAAGGGTGCAAAAGTCGGTATTGGTTTAGGTGTTGCAGCTCTTGTTGGTACAGGAGCTTATCTCATGTTCCGAAAGAAAGACAGCACTCCGGCAAAACGGAAATCATCTCCCAAGAAAACCACCAATAAAGAAGATTTAGGAAGCATCAAGCTTCAATAAATAATTGTGAATCAATAATTAAAATTTAGAAAACATGGCAGTTAAAAAATCAACGTCAAGTACCCCCAGGAGAACTTCAAGAGGTACAAAGATTGACTTTATGAAAGCTACCAACAACATAGGCAAGCCCATTGCTGCCGTAGCAGGGTTTGCAGTTGGCAA
>NZ_JAPDPJ010000175.1 GCF_026013605.1 Plebeiibacterium sediminum | reverse complement strand
GAATCTTTACTTGGCCTTCAAAGCTTTTGATATTGATTTCAAAAAAGAAATGAACATATAAACAAACTCTGACACAGAATTTTGAACATACCCTATCACGTTGACAATTTTAGTTACAATTTTGCGTTAAATATCTACAAGGATGGCATTTTTAGTTACAATTTTAGGTCAAATACTTACAAGGATGGCATTTTTAGTTACAATTTTGGGTCAAATACCTACAAGGATGGCATTTTTAGTTACAATTTTGGGTTAAATACCTACAAGGACGGCATTTTTAGTTACAATTTTGGGTTAAATACCTACAAGGATGGCATTAATCACACCTATGGGGAGTATTCAATAAATTGTCTCAATTACACCTGAATTATATATTGGATGCAGCAATTAATAATAAAGTTTGATAATAAACTAGATTATTAAGATATACCTCCCTTTACCAATAACCAAACTGACAGGGCCATTTCCCCAAATATACTTGGTATAGCTACCAAAGCTAGAAATATGGAATTATAATCATCGTAATTATGGAGTAAGATGTGTGCTCCCGTGTCGGCCATGTACATTATCCCGGCAATGATAAGTGAGATTGTAATGAGTTTTGGCTTTTTTAAAATGCGTCCTAAAAGGATCAAGTGAATTCCAAAGAAGAATAATCCTATTAACCAGATGATATTGAAAAGATCTATTTGATTTAGTATTTCCTTTTCGCTGGTTAAGGTTAATGCCACAGGTAAAGTAAACACGGCCACTCCCATAATTGCAGCATGCATCATTCTAAACAAGGTACTTAATCCTGATAATATATTTTTTTTGTACAACTCATACAATGCCCATGCTACCACAACATCAAAAACAACAGTAATAATAAAGGCCATTATACCGAAGCGCACCATTAAATGATCATTTTGTATGGTTAGTAAAGGTTCTTTTACTATGGAATCGAGTACAAAAAAATTAGCAAATATGGCTGCAAAAAAAATGATCAGGTAACTGATACCAGCTATTACAGATAATGTTCTTAGCTTCATGGTTTAAGTTTTTGTATTATAACTTAAACCTCAACAGCTTAATTGATATAATTGTTTAGTGGTTGCTCTATAGGTTAATTATATAAATAGTCTCTTGTACTCCTTTTTATTAAATTTTAAACATACTCTAAACAAACCTCTAATAGTAAGAATTAAAACTATAGCGTAACTAAGCAACTTAACTTTACTAATTAGTTTAAATATAGCCAATGAATCATTTACATCAATACTTGATATTGGTTTTATATCTGTTGGAAATAAACCTGAAGTGTATTTGCTAAATGCGAATGCATATAATAAGAGTACCACAAATGATAAAACAATAAAAATCCAACTAGTGCTTACAAATATTTTTCTAGCCCACTTCCTGTAACGAATCAGACCAATTGCACTAAAAAGAAACAATATGGCAACTAAGCCAATAGCACATTCAACAACCATTGCCAATCTTATGGTCTCCTCCATCTGTAATTTTACATCTGCTGCTATACTAAGCAGTTCATTTATTTCATAACTATAATTAAATAAAAAGAGATCCACAAAACTAAATGTAATGAAGTAAATTATTAGTCCTGATATGATTGCTGTCAACCATCCTACTGTTGAAATATGCACTTTTCTTTTTATAAATAATTCGTCAATTGGTTCTAATTCCATGTAATCTTTAATTTATGTATGGGTGTTTTTGTAGTGGAAACCTTAAGAATAAAGCATCGTTTTAGCGCTATATTCAATGTGTTTGTAATATTTAGCTCTATTAATACCATTCTTTTTGTTCTTCCACTAATTCATCTCAGTTCGAGTCATCAAAGTTCTCCAACTTTATTGTAATTGGCCAAGGTGCTTGTTCAGGTTTTCTTTTTCTATATATTTCTGATTAGGTCGTTAATAATTGGAGTTGCTTTTTCCAAGTCGTTACTTTCAATGTAGAGATCAATTGCAGATGGAACACCTCCTGAAAATCCAGCGGTCACACCAGAATTAAAATCACTTTTAACTAATGACGATATTCCATGATTTTCTAATTCACCTTTTATCATGCTAACCATTTGGATATTCTTGATCATGTTGACCCCCTTTCCCGAAGCCGGTTCATGTGATGTTTTCCGCATGACATTCCGGCGGATGTTGACCCCTTTAAGTA
>NZ_JAPDPJ010000174.1 GCF_026013605.1 Plebeiibacterium sediminum | reverse complement strand
ATACTTTATAGATTATTTGCTGGAATATTGTTTAGTTCAACAAACCCTCCAATCTGTAGGGTATGCAAGCAACCCTACATTAGAGGCTAAGTGTTTTTTAGGGCGTTATTCCTCATTTTCAATCTTGTTCTTTAATTCGTCAACGAACATTGAAGGATTTTTCCCAATTAAAAGTCCATCTAAAACAAAGGTGTCTAATAGTCCTAATCCGAAACCTGCCGCAGCACCAACTGGTCCTGCAAGTGCAGCCCCCAATGCCGTTCCAACTCCAAACATTCCTACGTTTCTAACGAATTTACCACCTCCACTATTAAAAAACTTACTTGTCCCTTTAATCTGATTTATATATTCTTTAGTAATTTCTTCAGCATTTGAATCCTCTGCAATTCCATTTATCCATTTACGATAATATTTTGCATTTGACAAATGTCTTAGAGTAAAAATATCATCAAATTTTAATTTCTCGTTAATAAATAGGCTCTTCAAATCAGGAAGGTTCTCAAGATTTAAGATTGATGAAGTTCCCTCTGCCACATTATATGCTTTTCCAATATTATCAAGATTTTGTTGGCATATTTTTACATGCTCATAGTTGTCAAAACTTTTATAGCCATATTTAGATAAGATTGCGGTTTCCAAAACTTTATTTCCTAATCCTAAAAGCTGTTGGCGTTGTTCAAAGTCAAGCTGATTAGACTCTTTTTCAAAGGGAAGACCCAGTCCAGACAAATTATTGTTTTCGTAAGCATCAATGACAACTTTAGCAGAATCTGTTGAGAACTCCATTCCATTTGGGATGATGTAATTTTTTGCTGCTCTGCGCGTAAAAATCCTTCTTCTATCTCTATGAAAATTAAATGGAGCAATCGCATTATTAATATTTTCTTCTGGGTCAAGGTCTTTATCTCCTAATGCTCCAGCCACAATTGGAGGTTGTCCATAAATAACTGATTGGTCAATTGTCCCATCTTCTTTTTGTCTGCCATTCCCCGATACAATTACAGGTGTCCACAACAAGATTTTTATATAGTCAAGTTCAAATAACCTTTCTACAGTATTAATTCCCAATTTGCTTATTAAGAATGCAAGAGCAAAGTTAACTCTATTTGTTGTTATACTAACTTTGTCAAAAATCAGTAACTGCTCAAAAAGACCAGCAATAATGTTCTCTTCATCATCCTTTGTCAATTTGGGATAACCAACAGAAGATGGATTACCAATTTTATTATTAAAAACAATATTGTTCATGTATGTAACTCTCTTTTTTTAATGCCCTACAACGTTAAGGCTATGAAGCGTAAGTGATTTTTAACCCCACCTAACTTTCAAATTTCACAAAGCCAAAACGTTGTATTTGTTGTTATCTTTTTCATTACAAAAGTCAAATCAACGATTTGGCGGTGGTTACCGAAGCCTCGAACCAACCAAAGTTAGTCGGCTCACTTATGCTTTATTAGCCATTGTTGTGCCGTCGTGCTTTATTTTCTATCGTCCAGATTTTCCATGAATCTGTTCAATTTTAAGTTTCAATATCTCCATTTTTGAGTAAAATTCATCTGATTTCAATAATTTTTCCTCGATAATAGACTCCTTTTCCTCTAAATGATTAAGTAGAATAGTCATTCCTTGTTTCTTCTCTTGTAAATCATTTACTGGTGACATATTTCCCCAAAAAACAACAGATTCATATTCATGTCCGCATTCTCCGGTCACGTATCCTTTATCCTTAATCACTGTGGCACAAACATTCTTATTTGAATTTAAAAATTCTAGTTTAAGACCTTTCTTAGCACAATGAAAATAAAGAATTTCATTGTCTGAATCATATCCATAACTTAAAGTCACAATATAGGGTTCATTGTCACGACACATGGAAATCACTGCAAATTTACCTTCTCTAAGTATTCTGTCAATGTCTGATTTGTCTGTGAGTTCTCTATTGGGTCGATTATGTAAGTGATATTGTTTCATTTAGTTCTTTTAAGGTTTTAAAATGGTAAGTCTTCATTGTTTAAAGAATCATTTTCAATAATATTTTGCTCATTTAAATGACTATTAGAATCTTTTTCACAACTCATTAACTCATAGTCACCATTTAAATAAAAATCCAAGTCAGTCGCATTTTGTTTGTAAAATTCATCTTCTGGGATCCCATCGATTTCATAGATTCTTCGGAACTTCATTTTTCCACCAACAAAGTAGGACTCCTTTATAAATTCACGTCCTTTTTTATCTGTATGAATCTTTTTCTTCTTTTTCACTTATCTTATGTACTTAATTTAGTTGGAATATGGTTTCCTGCATGCGGCACAACTTTTCAGTATCTGTCATAGACTGCTATTTATTTTGCCTATGTACTTCGTTTATTTGTTGGGCTAATGTAGTTATTTTTCACTAGTAAATGA
>NZ_JAPDPJ010000173.1 GCF_026013605.1 Plebeiibacterium sediminum | reverse complement strand
AACACTTAGAATATAATTAATCACGAGCATCCGAAGAAAGATACCTACCATGATGAAGGTGATTAAATATATTCGTTGTTGAACGTTACCGGGAGAAACGGACCTACACTATGGGGATTAATATGGGAACCCTTATAGTTTTTGTTGTTGTAAGTATCATCGTAAGCGTAAAAATATCAAGGTTTGGTTATAAATCATTAAAAAAACAGAAGCTAATCCACTTCAATGTATTCATTGACAATTGATTTTGCTCTGTTTTGTTGCCAACAAAACATACCTTTCCCATGATACCTATATGGGTATTTATTATATAGAATTAGGAATAGTAAGATTTGAAGGAGTTCTGGGTGCAGGACTTCCCCTGATCAACGGTTTAAAAGAGGCAATGCGTTGCATGGTGCCACATTTGCATTTAGGACACTGGTCGTGTGGGCGACCAAAAAGCAATAGAAACAATTCCTGCCAGGGGATGCCTTTTTTAGATTCAGGCGCCATGGTGTTAAGAGCTTTACGTATGATTGCTAAAGAGCTGCTCTTCTTGCAGGAGCTAAAAAATCCATAATGACGAATCTTCATAAATCCAGAAGGGAGGATATGCATTGCAAACCTGCGCAGGAACTCATAAAACGACAAAGACATTACACCAACCTTGGAGTTTTTATAGTTGATCCAAGAAAAGTTTATGTTCTCATTATCAACCTCTTTAATCCGATGATTACTAATGGCTACCCGATGTGAATACCGTGCCACGTACTCCAAAACCTGCTTGGAGTTATACATGGGCCGTTTGGCATATACCACCCAATTGTTTTTATAGAATGGATGTAGGTATTTACGTGTGGGATCAAATGCTGTATCCAGTTCGAGTTCACCTTTAGCGTGTAAATCAATTAGGTAATCACAAAACTTACCTCTAAAAACGGAACTAAGAGCTTTTACCGGATACAAGTACTTTCCCTTGCTTTTGGTGTGCTTCCATTTGCCTTGAGGAGTTAACCCACCACCGGGAACAATGCAGTGCAAATGTGGATGTAATGCAAGATTCTGCCCCCAGGTATGTAAAAGAGCAATCATACCCGTTTGGGCACCCAAATAGTTATGGTCTGCAGCAAATTGTTTGATGGTATCCCAGGCCGCCCTGAACAGTATCTTGTACATATGCTCCGGATGGGCAATAAACAAGTGATTCAATTGCTCTGGTACAGTAAACACCACATGAAAATATTTAATGGGCAAAAGATCAGCTTCGCGATCTATCAGCCATTTTTCTTTTTTCAGTCCATTGCATTTAGGACAATGTCTGTCTCTGCAACTGTTGTAAGAGTAATATTCGTGGCCACAGTCAGGATTATCGCATTTGTCCTGATGATAACCAAGCACAGCAGTTCGGCAATTGGCCAGATTTGTAAACACCTTTTTCTTATGAGCATTTAATTGTCCTGCCTTAATCACTACTTGTTCATGCTGCCTAATGATATCTCCAATTTCATATTTGGATCTGTAGTTACTCATTTTTGCAACCTGTCAAGAGGAGATACCAAGGGGTTAGATTTTAGGTTATTGTTAATGTGCAGGTAAACCATGGTGGTTCTGATATCATCGTGCCCCATCATTTTTTGGATGGAAACAATATCAACCCCCATGGCCAATAAGTGCGAAGCAAAAGCATGTCTCAATGAGTGAGGCGTAAAGTGCTTTTCAATACCAGACCTATCCAAAGCATATTGAAAACCCCACTTTACAGCCTCGTCGCTATAAGGTTTACCTTTATATCTACCATTAAACAAGTATTCCTTGGGCTGAAATTGTTGCAGATATTGTTGTATCTCAGGAATGAGCGATTGAGCCAAAACTGTATACCTGTCTTTATTGCCTTTGCTGTCTTTAATATAAATACGATGATTTTTAAAATCGAGATGTTCAATTTTAAGGTTGATAATCTCACTTTTGCGCAAACCAGCCGAATAAATAACTTTTAGTAATAATCGGTGCTTTGGACTTTTGGCTGCATTAAATAATTGCAGCAGTTCTTTACCGGTAGGTATCAAAGGAAGAAACTTGGTGGCTTTAGGGTAAGGTACATCTGCAATAATATCTATGCGCTTATAAATGCTTTTATACATAAAACGCAGCCCTTGCAAATAGTTTCTGATGGTAGAACGACTCAGCTTTAGGTCGTTTTTCAGATGCAGCAGAAACTCATATATTTCCATTTCAGAAAGCTCATCAGGTAGCTTACCTGAAAAAGTGCAGAGTAGTTTAGTAGAACGCATATAATTAGCTATTGAGCTATTAGAAAAATGTTCTACCTCCATTCTTACATGCAGATTATGCAATAATGCTTCAACACTCTTTGGTGTTGCTAAACTTTTTTTTCATCTTTAATCAGTTTATTAAAATTACAATACAAAGATGCGGTAATTTACCGTCTAAACCTCCTTGTCTACCGACGTAGGAGGTTTAGTTCAACA
>NZ_JAPDPJ010000172.1 GCF_026013605.1 Plebeiibacterium sediminum | reverse complement strand
ATTTAAATAAAAAAGTAAGATGATAGTTCTCTGGGGTACCCCAGAGAACTATCATCTGGTGCACGGATTTTTGTTGTTTTGTTTTTCATTTCTCCATCATTTGTTTTGTTTCTTTTAACCGATAGGATTCCCCATTCATGTTAATCAAGTAAGCCTTATGTGTAAGTCTGTCTACCAATGCTGCCGTCAAGACTGGGTCCCCAAAGATTTCTTCCCATCTGTCAAAACCAAGATTTGTTGTAATGATTGTTGATTTTCGTCCTACTCTTAAAGAAAGATGATTAAACAATAATTCTGCACCTTCTTTATCAAATGAGATGTATCCAAACTCATCACAGATTACAAGGTCATATTTTTCGAACCTAAGTTCCATTTGTCTAAGAGTCCGTTCTGAGTGAGCCTCCCTTAATTGGGTTAGTAACCTGTGTACAGTAGTAAAAAGGACTTTGTAGCCTTGCATACATGCTTTAAGTCCAAGTCCTGTTGCGATATGGGTTTTTCCAGTACCAGGGTTTCCTGCCAATACTATATTTTGACCTTCTGTTATAAAGTCCAGCCTTTCTAATAATGGTAACTTTTCATTTGCATCTACAGGCAACTGGTCTCTATGTAAATCACCTAAATACATTTTTGCAGGAAAACCGGCTTGTCTTATTTGTGATTTTTTTCTGTTCTCAAGTCGGGCTTCAAACTCTTTTTCCATTAAGCGAAGAAGGTATTGTTCATAATCCAGTTTTTCTTTAGCTGCTTCATGTGCCATATGTTTAAAATCCCGTCTAAAAACAGGAAGTCTTAGTTCTTTACTATATCTGATAATTTCGTTGTTTATATGATTGTCCATAGTCTGATCTATTAATTTAGTAGTGCAGTGATTTGTGATAATTGTTGCTTGGCAAACCCTGTTGTTTGGTCTGATGGTTGGTAGTTGCCTGTATCTTGTTTGTTTCCCAACAAGGCTTTTAGTTGTTCCCATGTGATATGTTTTATACCACTATCCAACAGCCGTTTTACGGTGGTTTCAAGTCTTTCTCCCTCGATAGAGTACTTTTGGCAATAACTCAGGAGCTCTATAAAATCGCGGGGGTTTTCATTGAAGAAATCATTATAGAGGGATTTTAAGTAAGTACAGCTTGCCAAGGCCACACTTCCTTTTAACGCACCAGGTTTTTGTTTAAATGTTGACAGGTAGTGTTCAATTGATATGATCCATTGGTGCAAGCCATAACATCTTTGGTGCCTTGCTACTGGAGTATCGTTTGTATAGATGAATATTTGGCTACTCATGATACGTACTTCAACAACATTCCCCACCAAATGGTCTGGAACAGAGTAACGGTTGGTTCGGTAACAGACTGTGGCATATTTATCGACCTTAAGGTATGCTTCTTCATAACAAGATAACTTAGGAGGACATGGTAACAGCGTTTGTTGTTCATTAACAAACATCTGTTTTGCTGTTTTTCCTGTTAATTGTTGTTTTGTATGGTTGATCTTTTGTATAGTTATATCTAGCTTTTTTTGTGCTGATTCTATTGATTCAAAGCTATCTATCAAGCCAAACGCTTTACGCCTTATATATTCAACACTCCGTTCCACATGGCCTTTTTCGTTGCCTCTATATGCATTGCAGAAACGGTGGCTGTATTGGTAATGCCCCCGTAACCGCAATAATGCCTTTGTTGGTTCTTTTTCGTGTTTCCCTACAAAATTTGCTACTGCTACGCGCATATTATCGTATACCATCTGCTTATAAACACCTCCTGCAAACTCAAAAAATGAAGTGTGGGATTCCATAAAAGATAAAGTGTCCTGTCTTTGGAAGATCATGGCATAACGGTAATTGCTGTAAGTTGATGTAAATACTGCAAGCTGTAATCGGACTTGACGACTCTGAATCTGTAATTTTATTTCTCCCCAATCAAATTCACAACTTTCTCCAGGCTGATATTCCTGACGGATATATGTTTCTTTCGATGATGGAATATTTTCTTTCTCCCGGATATAATTACAAACGGTGGTGTATCCTATGTCTAATCCTTGATCTTGTAAATGCTCATAGATATCCTTTTTCTTCATGACCTGCTTACGCTGGCCACTTTGGATCTTTTGAGTGTTAATTGACAATAAACGATCTATTTCTGTCTGAACTTCTTGAGTTAATTTTAACTTGCTCCTTTCTCCTAATTTATAATTAATTGGCTGTGATAGGTATTCTGGTAATGATAATGATGAATCAGATTTCTGTTGTCTGAAATTTTCGTATTCATCAATATATTTCTTTACAGTTTTGCGACTAATTTTTAAATCCTTTGAAATAGTTCGCTGACTTTTTCCTTCTCTGTAGCTTCTTATTATTATTTCTTGCTTTGTATACATACTTATCATGATTAATGAACGTAACAATTAACGTTCAATTCTTAACAACAAGTGGTATACTTTTCGATTAATATGTGGACTCCTTTTTATTAATATATACA
>NZ_JAPDPJ010000171.1 GCF_026013605.1 Plebeiibacterium sediminum | reverse complement strand
TTTGTTGAATTGAGCAACAGCTCGAATCTTCCAAAAGAGAACCGTACAATAATGGTTTATAAAAAGGGACGAAAAGATGGAGTTAATCGTGATTCAATTTTTATACCTTTTAAGGATCAAGTATATAAAGGATTTAAGTTGAAAGCACCCATGCTTTGCTCTATTTCAAAAGAATTGAGTGCTTGTGTAATGTGTAAAGAAATCGAATAGGGAATGGATAATTCAAAAATATATAAAATGCCTTTTGCAAAAGTCTATCCGCTTTATATTCAAAAAGCCAAGAAAAAAGGCAGAACCCAAAAAGAAGTGGATGAAATAATATTTTGGCTTACTGGCTATAATAGATTCAGTCTTTTTCAGATTTTATCGAATAATTCTGATTTTGAAACTTTCTTTAAGTATGCACCAAAAATGAATCCAAATGCAGCAAAAATTAAAGGTGTTGTATGTGGTGTTCGAGTCGAAGAAATTGAAGATAAGTTAATGCAGGATATCAGATATCTCGATAAGTTAATTGACGAACTGGCAAATGGGAAAGCGATGGAAAAGATCTTGAGGGAATGATAAAATGGAGTCTTAAATTAAACTGCTTTTTATTGACATATTTCCCTAACTACCCTAGATAGTTATGTTGGTATTGAATATAGAGAGTTGGGTAGAAATTCGGATTTCAAAGTTTTTTTAGGTAAAACGTCCTTTAATGATGGTTACAAAAAAACAGTGATAAATACATTATGAATAAATCTGTTAGTGCTGTCAATTTTTACTATTTAGTTTATAAAAGATTGAAAAAGAATAAAAATCCATGAAAATATAATTATTGAAATTCAAGGATATGCCGTTTTAACATACTATATTTAAGAGTTTTGTTAATTGAAAGTATAACAAGAATTTATGCGTCATCAATCGTTATAAATTTTTATAAACAAGTTAGCTCCAATTTTCGAAAAACCTAGACAACCTTGGATGCACATGAAAGATAAATTCCTTAAAACCTTCATTATTTGTTTTGTAATCTTTATTACAAGTTGTGCCACTCAAAGATTAAGTACAATTGTAGGCGGAGAATATAATGAATCAAAAAATGAAACTGATTATTTAGTTTTCCCTTTTGGTGCTGTGACAATCCCAGGTAAATGGGAAAAGAAAGAATATAATCCAGTTAGTAAACAACAATACTTTACTAATCAGGATTCCGTAATTTTAGCAATTGCTTTTGGCAGATACAATAATTATGAATTTAATCTAGACGGTTCATATAAGGAATTTGATTTTGTAATGGCATATTACGAATGGGACTCAGAATATTTTATTAAAACATATGGACTGAAGCGAGAATTATTCGAATCCGACAGTATTAAAAATTTTTTGACTTATAGAATTTACGGAGATATAGAACAAGGTAAATTTAACACTTACTTCTTAGTTGGTGAAAACAGAGGAAATATTAGTCTTTTATCCATTTCAAAATCTGACAAATGGACTTCTGAAGAAAAATTTAATTTTCTAAAGAAGTTATATTTAAAAGAGAAAAATTAAAAAAAACTTGAGCTAATCGAATTCTGAAATGAAAACAGTCTCGTAAAACGCAGATTATCATATCTATTATTAAAAATCCGGTTTGTACTATTATATTGATAAATAAGAAAATATCAAAATAATTTCGTATATTTGTACATTATAATGTACATCCAAATTTTACATCATGAGAGTAATTAGTTCAGCAGAGCTTCGTAATAACATGAAGAAATATCTTGATTTAGCAGCAAGTGAGCAAATTATTATCCAGAGAGGTAAGAAAGAAACTTTTGTGTTAAAGAAACAGGAATATCTAGAACCAGATGAAGATCTCAAAAGAGCAATTTCAATGGATGAGCTATTAGATGGTGTGAAAGAAGATATTAGGGAAATATTTCGTAAAGGGAAAAAATAATGAAAGTTGTTGCCCTTCCTCAAGTACGTGAGTACTTGAAAGAATTATCTCAAGTACTCTATGAAAATGAATATTTTGGCTTTGAAGAATCTGCAATAAAGTATGTTGAAGATTTATTCAAAGATATTGAAACCACACTGCACCGAAGACAAAAACGACAAGCCCCATCCTATTTTGACCGCTTTGGAAAAAATATGTTTTACGCTACTTTCAAAAGAAGTAAAAACACTCAATGGTTTGTATTTTTTACTATATACGAAAAAAATAATGAATTAATTTATTTGGTTCGACACATAACCAATAATCACGTATCATCACAGTACCTATAAAACTTACAAATTACTTTAATATCTATTAAAATGTTAAAGCTTTTAGAAGAATCAATAAGAAAAGCAGTTGCTGGTGATGAAAAGGGTATATCTGAGATATATTCTTATTAAAAAATATTCTGCAACTACTGCTGATGCGTTAAAAATTATCACTAAACAAATTTAATTGTTCTTTGACATCTTGATTGATTTGATATTCTGTAAGCAGTTCTTTTATTGGA
>NZ_JAPDPJ010000170.1 GCF_026013605.1 Plebeiibacterium sediminum | reverse complement strand
TCATTTACTAGTGAAAAATAACTACATTAGCCCAACAAATAAACGAAGTACATAGGCAAAATAAATAGCAGTCTATGACAGATACTGAAAAGTTGGCAATAATTACCTCAACACAAGAGGCATTGATGTCTTATGCTAAGGCAGACGTATGAGTAAAATATTTAACAGTAAACCAGAGTATATAAACATGCTTTTAGTTCAAATTAATACAATATTCTAAATAATATATTATATGAAATCAAATCGAATATTGGCAATTTCAATAAATAATTACGATGATTCAGAGCTAGATAAGATTAATAATTGCAAAACAGATATTGATAACTTATTAAAAATACTTACTGAGAAATATACATTTGATGATATCGAATATCTGCATGAAAAAAATGATACGAATAGAAAAGTACTATTTAATAAATTAAATGAATACTTTATTAATGCTAATGAGTCAGATAATATTCTTCTGCTTTATGCTGGACATGGACAATATAATGAATTCTTGAAAACTGCTTATTGGCAACCTTCAGACGCTGATAACCACGATGCCTCAACTTGGTTTAATTTAAATGATTTAATGACTTTTTTAAAAGCAAGCAAAGCTTTTCATATTAGCGTTATCTCAGATTCATGTTTTTCTGGAGCAATGTTTGAATCACCTCAAAGAGGAGGGGGAACTCAAGCTTTTGACTATAAAAAGTCTCGTTTAGGTCTTTCGTCGGGCAGCTTAGAAAAGGTCAGTGATGGGTCAAAAGGTGAATTAAGTCCATTTGCAAGGACTTTAAGTGAAGTTCTTTTAGAAAACAAATTAAACGAATTTCCATTTATTCAGTTGGGAACTGAAGTGATTTCGAAATTTAGTGAGCAAACTAAGCAAACCCCAATGTTTGCACCTTTGGTAAATATTGGACATGCAGGTGGTTCATTTGTATTCAAACTTAAAAAAGATATAAATTCAAAAGAGGAAATTTTAGATAAGAATTTATTTCTTAAAGAACAAATGGAGGGCTTGTTTGTGACAATTCCAGACAATCATATTTCTCTAATTGATGAATATTCAAATCATATATTAAAGAAAATTGATGCAGTAAAAGCTCAAGAATTTGAACTTGCAGCATCTTATAGGAAGCAGGAGAAAGATCTAAAGGAGTATTTACATAATTTAGTACCAGACTATATTGAGTCTCTATGCTGCAGTATTACTTTAAATGAAAATGAGACGGAATTTTTGCAAAACATTTCTCAACAAGTTACCTCTTATGAAGAAACAAGGGGCATTAATGAAGGATCAATTAGTGAATTTATTGAGCAAAAAGATATTCCAGAAGAATTACAAAAAATATACAGCACCGCTAAAATTATTCATTCTATTAGTAACTTTTTCCCAGAAAATAGAATAAATCCTGCATATGAGATTTTCGATAAGTTTAAAATGAGATTTCTTGAAGCATATTCAAATGATGTTATTTATATGTTTAAGTTGATATCGAAAATTTCATCATTAGTGAAAAGTGAATGGTTAGAGGCAAAAACAAATAAGCTAAAAGAGTTGATAATATCTATTTATCAATATGAAATAGATTTAGTAAGTCGTTCTTTTTATGACGAGTTAGAAAAAGCAATTGACAAAAAGCAAATAGAGCTTAAACTTCTTAATTGGATTAAAAATAAATAAAAACAATTGCCAACAAGCCATCATAAAGTAGCCCTGGCTTAGGTGGGTTTTTGGAGTTCAGCTCCCGCGCGAGCATCAGCAAAATTAAGAAAGCAAATATACCACACGCCCATCGGGCCACTTCATATGGCCGAACCGTTGTAACCCATTTTCGAAACACAGCATATTAAATAATGAATAAGAATAAAAAAGATTGGATAAAGATAATTGCCATCTGCACTGTAATTATTCAGACAATTATAATATTTGGATTATTAGGATTTGAACAAACAATAACTTCATGTCCAGAAACTATGCCTAAGGACTTTAATTTTATAGCTTCTATTGAGTCTGATTCATATATAATAGATACCTATAAGGGTACATTTACTAAAACAATAGATTGGGAAAAAGATACAACGATAACTCTGTTTCTAACACGTGAAGAAAAAGAATTGATTTACGAAGCTATTTGTAAAATTAACATTTATAGCTATCCAGAAAACTATGCTCCAATATCAACTATTTCAGTATCCCCAACTTTTAATTTCTCAATAAAAATGACAATGGAAGGTATTGATCGTTGTATCAATTGGACTGAAAATACTGAATCTGAAACTAAGGATGCAAAAAGGTTTAGAAGATTATTTAAAAAATTGCAGAACAAATAGAAAACCATAAAGAAATTAAAGAATTACCAGAAGATGAGCGAGTCTTTTTTTAGAAAAAACGGGTTACAACACTTAGCCTCTAATGTAGGGTTGCTTGCATACCCTACAGATTGGAGGGTTTGTTGAACTAAACAATATTCCAGCAAATAATATATAAAGTAT
>NZ_JAPDPJ010000016.1 GCF_026013605.1 Plebeiibacterium sediminum | reverse complement strand
CGTTTTTGGCCAAAAGTGGAATCCAAAACCCCCATTTTTAGCAAAAAATGGAATTCTGAGGCATTATGGGGGGTAAAACAAATCAAAATTCCAGATACCCAAAATTATATATCGCTATCACACAACTATTTACAATCGCAAAAAGTAACAGTAAAATTACTGTTATTTTTTCGATGAATATTTCAAAATACTTTAGTACTACAAGCTGAGAGTAAAACTCTATTTGCACTAAAGACTTTGTACTAAAGACTTTGCACTAAGCCCTAAGCACTAAGCGATAAACTATCAACAAAGAGTTAATGCTTCAATACCAAGGGGTTCTTCCTGCATTAGCTGGTGAGCCAACAAACAAGATGCATAGCCAATAGCTGCATTACTTTATGTTTAAGGAAATGAGCTACAAGCTCGCACCAGTTTCAGGGAGCAGAATATAAGGTAACAAGGATAAAAAGGTACAAGGTAAAAAACATAATGAGCAAAATATTGAATACGGCCAAAGGCTTTTATTAATGCAATATAGGGAGACCCTATGACGAACGGAGGGAAGGAGGTTTGGATGGTTTATGACTCACTTACACAAAGATACTTCTGCTCAGTAATGTTTTTCACTACACTGTCAAATCCTGAATTTGGGCCTGATAATTTTAACTTGAAGTTGTTTTTTAATTTCCTTAAATTATAGTTCAAGTAACAATATAGTATTAACCATACATTTTTTAATATGAAACGAGCCATGATAAGGAGTTCTCACACACGAAGATGACTAAAATGGCGAGTTCCATGTGACCAAATGAAACAAATATTAGCGTATATGAAAAATACATTTTTCCTTTTACTTGGAGTTGTAGCGTTGTTATTTCTGATTCCAGCCTGTGAAACCAGCAATGTTGATGAATCTAATCCTGAAGGGATGGAGCTTAAATCAGCTGATACATCTAAAAAAACTTACATTGTAATTTTAGATGATGCGGAATTAGTTGCAGATCTTGTTAAACTTAAAGGATACGAGAAAAAACAAGTTGCAGTTAAATCCAAAAGTCAAAAAATATTAAGTCGGTCAGGTATTACAGATGGTGAAATTACCTATGTTTATGGTTCCGCTATTCAAGGTTTTTCTGTTAAAATTCCTCCAGGACAGTTAAAAAAACTCCAAGCAGATGCTTCTGTTAAATTCATCGAAGAAAATCAGGTTGCAACTTTGGTTCAGCCCGATGTGAAAATTAAGAAAAAACCTGTTCCTGAAACTGTAGCTCAAAATATACCATGGGGTGTTATTCGTGTGAATGGAGGAGTAGATGGTACCGGAAAAACGGCCTGGGTTATAGATACAGGAGTTGATTTGGATCATCCGGATTTAAATGTAGATGCTGGTAAAGGAGCTACATTTGTTGATAGAACAGCAACTCCTGACGACGATAACGGACATGGTTCTCACTGTGCCGGCATTATTGGAGCAATTGATAATAATGAAGGAGTAATTGGAGTAGCGGCAAATGCAACCATTGTTCCAATAAAGGTACTGAATAGAAGAGGTAGTGGCACCTATGATGCAATAATTGCCGGAGTTGATTTTGTTGCAGCAAATGCTTCTTCTGGTGATGTGGCTAACATGAGTTTGGGAGGAGGGTACTCTGAAGCTCTAAATACTGCAGTTGAAAATGCTGCGGCTACAGGTGTTAAATTTGCTTTGGCAGCAGGAAACGAAAGTACTAGTGCCACCTTAAAATCTCCGGCTAGTGCAAATGGAGCAAATATTTATACAATATCTGCAATGGGAGAAGGTGATGTATGGTCGAGTTACTCAAACTACGACAATCCTCCTGTTGATTTTTGTGAACCAGGGACCTATATTTATTCAACCTATAAAAGTGGTGGATATGCAACTTTAAGTGGAACCTCAATGGCTGCACCCCATGCAGCAGGAATACTATTATTGGGAAACATATCAAGGGATGGATACGTATCAGGCGATCCTGATGGTAATGCTGATCCAATTGGAGTTCATTAATAGACACAAAAATAGGCTGCCAGTATTGACAGCCTATTTATATTTTGTAACCTATTGTAATTCTTTTATGATGTTTTATGGTTGAATATCATTTGCTTTTGTAGCGTGTAATCCAATAATACAACCCGTAAAGCCACCTGCAACATCTGTTGAAAGTATATCACCGGAAACGGTACCACCTACTGTTTCAAAATCAGTACCATTCAATGCGTATGAAAATTCATACTTGTCGCCATCAGCTGTAACTTTTAAACGAACCGGAGCTTTTAAATCAATTTTTTGACTCGCTAAAACAGTTGATTTTTTATTGTCTCTTCTTCCTGGCCATTCATTGCGTTCAAGTACAATATAATAATCACCATCTTTTACTGTAATACCAAATACATAGTTTGATGCTTCGTTTTGTAAAGCCACAATTCCGGCAAGGTCTTTTGCTGTTTCTGGTTTATAAGCCATATCCACAGCATATGAAAAGCTTTGGTGCATTTGACGGTAAAATAGGGTAGAAGTTGGTTTTACTTCTTTGATATTCACTTCAAATGGATTGATTTTAATTCCATCTTTAGTTTTTTCCATAAAATCCTCACGAGGACCTCTTAATCCAATCCAACGATAATCTAATTGATCAGCACTAAAGTCCTCCTTGTAAGTGAAGTTTCCATTAGGAATAAAACCATCCTGACCAGTTTTATTTTCAACCCCTGCAGGTAATTTTAAAGTGGGTTCCATGGGTACCAATCCATTTTCAAAAACAGGGAAAGTACCAGACCAATCAACAGGAAGCATAAAAGTTTCACGACCTGTATTTACTCTGTGAGCTTCGTTAGGGCGAACGGCTAAAAATACCCCATAATATTTTTCATTATCAGGTCCTAAAACAATATCGGCATGACCCGCCCAATCAATTTTATTGGCACGGTCTCTTGGAAAGTAGCGCTGTGTTAAAATAGGGTTACTAGGAGCAGGAGTATAAGGACCTTTAGGATTATCCGAAATAAAAATCACCTCACTATGCCAGCCACCTGTGCCACCTTCGGCACACATTAAATAATATTTGCCATCTTTTTTATATACATGAGGAGCTTCAATCCAAATCGGTTTTTTAGTAATATCTACACCTCCATCAGCAATAATTACGTCAGTTCCTGGTATAACCTGATCTTTTTCCAAATCGTATTCCCAAATTTTAATAACACGATGTCCGTTGTAAAGCTCTTTACCTTTGTCAGGAGCATCGTTGTGCATTACATAGGCTTTTCCATCGTCATCAAAAAACATGGAAGGATCAATACCACCAAAATTTAATTTAATAGGTTCACTCCATCCTTGTAGCGGATCTTTTGTTTTAACAACCATATTTCCTAATTGTCCGGCTACCTGTGTTGTAATCATGTAAAAAGTATCATTACCCGGATTGTATCTGATGGTTGGAGCGTAAACACCTCTGCTAATACCAAGTTCTGCAATACGTAATTGTGATTTTGTTTCTAACACATGACCAATCTGTGTCCAGTTTACTAAATCCTTTGAATGAAAAATGGGCACTCCCGGAAACATTACAAATGAAGAAACTACCATGTAGTAATCATCTCCTTTTCTACAAATTGAAGGATCTGGGTAGCATCCTTGTAAAATCGGGTTGTAAAATTCATTTGCTTCTAAAGGATTTTCATTGTACATCTTGTCGTTACCCTCGTAAACAAAATTTGAAAAAACAGGTTCGCTTTTCATTTTTTTACCTTTTGCATCAGATTGGGTTGTAAACCCGGCAAGTAGCATTACTGCTAAAGCAGCCTTAGGCAAAATGTTTTTAATTTGTTTCATCTTTGTCATAGAATATTGATTTTTATTTAAATTTAATCCAATCGATTTCAACTTCACGATTACTTTTTAATAATATAACTAAGTCTTCTCTTTCTTTTGGTATTATTGCTAAAGGAGCTTCATAAATTTTCCATTCCTTATTGGCCGGAATGTTTATAGAAGCTATAACTTTACCCTGAGGATTATCTAGTCTGATTTCAATTATTCCCCCAACAGCACTTTGTGCATTAACTATTACCTTACTAAGGTTTTCTATATCAAATGCTACACTATTGTATTTAATCCAGGCGTCTTTCGATAAAAGCTGGGCTTTCCAACCTTTAAATGTGTTGTTAGTATCTATAAAATCAATACTTACACCCGATTTGCTTATATCACTATAGCGATCTATTTGTAGATTTTCAGAGGCTTTACTTATTCCTACGCCTCGTAATGTTGGTTTAACTTTTACAATGGAGCCATCTTCTTTAAAGAATAAGCTATCAATACGTGCTGATCTGTTTTTATCAAAATCAGGTGAATAGTCGTTGTGATGATAAAATAAATACCATTGATTATTGTATTCAATAATGGAGTGGTGGTTTGTCCAGCATCCAGTGGGAGATTCATCCATTATTACACCTTTCACTTCAAATGGTCCTGTTGGTGTTTTACCTATCGCATATTCCAGTCTTTCAATATTATTCTCAACATGAGGATAAGTTAAATAATACAGACCATTTCTCTCAAAAAAATAAGGTCCCTCTTTTAAACCTTTAGTGGGGAGATTTGCTATTGTTATTGGATCGGAATCCAACTCAACCATGTTGTCTTTCAGTTTTGCAACAAATATATCCCTCGACGACCAGTATAAGTAGGCCTGGTTATCTTTATCAATAAATACATTGGGATCAATTCCATGTACTCCTTTTATGGGTTGCTCCATTATGGAATAAGGACCTTCAGGTGCATCGGCTATGGCAACGCCTACACCAAAACTTCTTTGTGCAGTATTGTTCTTATTTATGGTAGGGAAATAGAAATAGTATTTACCATTTCGATAAATACAATCAGGAGCCCACATTGAATAAGACTCTGGATTGGTCCAGGGTACATCCTTTTGATGCACAATAACACCGTGGTCAGTCCATTCTGTTAAGTTTTCAGATGAGAATACATGATAATCTTCCATGCAAAACCAATTTTCACGCCCTTTTCCCATATTGGCAACATCATGCGATGGAAATAAATATACTCTACCATTAAAAACTCTGGCTGATGGATCTGCAGTATACAGGTTTTTTATAATTGGATTTTGAGCAAAGGAATGACTCGAACTAATAACCAATATGCACCAAAGTATCCCTATAAAATAATGCTTCATTTATCTAAAATTTGAGTTCAGAGATTTTACCTATCTGATTCTTTTATTAACGATTAATTTGTGTTTCCTGAGTGCGTTATTCTCAAGCATTGTTTGATGATAAATATAGCTTATACACAATGTTTGGAGTGTTAATATTGAATATTCTTTTTCAAGAATTAGACACAATTAAAAATAGATGTTGCTTTATATTCAATGTGTTAGTTTATTTCTTATTTAAAATTAATTTAAAATATAAATAAAATCAGATTTAAAAATTTCCACCTTCAACAATTTATTGTGAGGTGCTTTACAATGCAAAAAATCCTTTAATCTGTAATGTTATTAGGACTTTGGTTTTATGAGTAGATATCAATAAGAGAGGAGTAAATTTTTGAACCTTGAATTCAGCGGTGTTTTTTGTAAAATAATTCCATAGTCTATGCTTTATGTATGCTTGGATTTTTATGAAAAAAGTAAATAGATTTAATGTTTTATTATACACTTAAAATCTTCTGTTTTGAAAAAGCTTCATTTGAATTTAATACTGTTTGTATTGATGTTTTTAGTAATAACTACATCAGGTTGTGTAACCAGCACAAATAACAAAAAAGATCAACCTGCTAAAGGTGCATATTACTCCAACCAATACCCTAATCTACTTTTAGAAGCTGGATATAAGCAGGAGGAAATTGATTCTAAATTAGAAAAAGCCTATTATGATTTATTTGAAGGTCCGGATAAAATTTATTTCGAAGTTGGAGATTCCCTGGGGTATGTATCAGATATCAAAAATCATGATGTACGAACCGAAGGTGTTTCATACGGAATGATGATTGCTGTTCAGTTAAATAAGAAAGATGTATTTGATCGTATTTGGCGTTGGTCAAAACAATATTTGCAACATCAGGATGGTCCGAGAGAAGGTTATTTTGGATGGAGTTTTGATCCTGTAGCCATGAAGTTAAACTCACAAGGCTCTGCATCTGATGGAGAACTTTATTTTGTAACAAGTTTGTTGTTTGCTTCAAACAGATGGGGAAATGATACAGGTATTAATTATCATGCCGAAGCAAAGCGAATATTAGATGCCATGTGGTCTAAGGATGGATCCAATGATGTGTATCATATTATTAATGTGGAGCATAAACAAATAAACTTTGTTCCTTCAGGTGGTGGATATGAATGGACGGATCCTTCGTATCACGTTCCGGCGTTTTATGAAGTTTGGGCCGACTATGCAAAGGATGGTCATGAGCAGTTTTATCGTGATTGTGCTGACACAGCAAGAGTTTTCTTACATAGAGCATGTAAATCGGCTACAGGTTTAAATGCTGATTTTACATTATTCAACGGAGAGCCTCATTCAAGAGCATGGATGCCAGCGGCTTTTAGGTATGATTCGTGGCGTGTTCCAATGAATATTTCTATGGATTACATTTGGTTTGGAAAAGATAAGGAATGGCAATCAGACTATGCACAGCGAATTCAAAACTTTTTAAGGTCAGAGGGTATTGATACATTTTTAGATCAGTATAACCTTGATGGAACTACTCCCGATTTTATATTACAAGCTGGTGATTTTAAAAAGACACTCAGACATTCATTAGGGTTAGTGGCTACTTCAGCTTCAACTGAATTGATATATAATAATGAAGACAAATTTGACTTTGTAAATGCTTTATGGAATGCAAAATTAGAACCTTACGAAGACGGATATTTTGATCCTTATTACGATGGATTGTTATACTTATTCAGTTTAATGCATTTAAGCGGCAAGTATCAGGCTATTCATGCCAATACCTGATTAATTGCAAATAATAATTGCTTCATATATCTAAACTACACTACTCCCTTGTGGTTTAGATATAGAGTTATTGAAATTCCAGATGTTAGTAACTGTCTAAATAATAATGATGTAATAAATGGTTAGGATGAATTGCTGCAGTTTCGTTATCATGACTTTAGTTAGTGGTAGATAATTAAAAAAGTGCTATTATTGCCACATGGAACCAGTATTTAAGAATGATGCAATCGTATTTGGGATTTTATGTATGATCCTGGCTGTTATTTTTATAACCTCAAACAGCAAAAATAGATTTTTTAAAAAGTTTTATACCTATGTGCCAGCGTTATTGCTGTGTTACTTTATTCCTGGATTATTTAACTGGCCTTTAGGTCTGATATCCGGAGAACAATCTCAACTGTATTTTGTAGCCTCAAGGTATTTGTTACCTGCCAGTTTGGTGTTGTTTTGTATAAGCATTGACTTTAAGGGGATTATTAATCTGGGCTGGAAGGCTTTAATTATGTTTTTAACGGCAACCGTTGGTATTGTAATTGGAGCGCCTATTGCCCTTTGGATTGGAAGTTTGTTTTTCCCGGAAATTAAAATGGCAGCCGAAGGCGAAGAGATCTGGCGCGGTTTATCAACTGTAGCGGGTAGTTGGATTGGAGGAGGAGCGAACCAAACTGCCATGAAAGAAATTTATCACTGTAGTGATAATTTGTTTTCAACATTCATCATTATTGATGTGGTTGTGGCTAATATTTGGATGGGCTTTTTGTTGTATGGAGCTGGAATTAGTGATAAAATTGACAAAATGCTAAAGGCAGATAATTCTGCGATAGAAGAATTAAAAAAGAAAGTTGAGAATTACCGTTCCAAGATTGCTAAGATCCCTTCAACAACAGATGTATTTGTTATTTTAGGAATTGGTTTTGGCGCTACAGCCATTGCTCACTTTGGAGCAGATATAATCTCAGGTCATTTACAGAAATTTACTGCTGTTTTAAATGAATATAACCTGAATTCACTAACATCAGGCTTCTTTTGGTTGATCGTTATTGCCACTACTATAGGATTAGCTTTATCTTTTACTGGCTTGCGTAAGTATGAAGGAGCCGGAGCCTCAAGACTGGGAAGTGTATTTATTTACATTCTGGTAGCAACTATTGGTATGAAGATGAATATTCTTGAAGCTTTTCAAAATCTGCATTATTTTGTAATAGGATTAATCTGGATGGCAGTTCATGTATCTGTTTTATTGCTGATGGCAAAAATTATTAAAGCTCCATTCTTCTTTGTTGCAGTGGGTAGTCAGGCTAACGTGGGAGGAGCCGCATCAGCGCCGGTTGTTGCCTCAGCCTTTAGTACTGCATTGGCACCCGTAGGTGTTTTATTGGCAGTATTGGGTTATGCTTTAGGAACTTATGGTGCCATTATAGCTACTCAATTAATGCAGTGGATAAATGTAGGATAAGATATCCTGATCAAATATTAGAATAATAGATCATCTAAAATAATAGTATAAAGCTTGCTGATATATTCAGCAGGCTTTTTTTATTACTATAAGATATTGTAGGAAATGAATTTTCTGAAGGTAAAGTCAGCTTATTCCATCTTATTTCAATTAATATATTGGTTAATAAATATTAAAATAAAAGGCTCCTTTGAACAAAAAGAGCATTGATTAGTTTTTGTTCATAAAAAAACAACAAAACAGAATTTAAGATGACAAAGAATATTAATGTAGGTTTACTAGTTTTAAGGGTATCAGTAGGTTTGTTAATGTTATTACATGGCTTTGCAAAACTTGTAGGAGGTATTGGTTTTATTCAGGGAATGCTTGAATCAAAAGGATTACCTGGTTTTATTGCCTATGGTGTTTTAGTAGGAGAAGTTTTGGCTCCCCTGGCCTTAATCGTTGGATTTAGAACAAGAATAGCAGCTGCAATTTTTGCTTTTAATACTTTAGTGGCAATGTTATTAGCGCATTCGCAACAAATATTCTCTATGGGCGAACATGGAGGATGGGCAGTTGAATTACTAGGTTTATACCTGTTTGGAGCTGTAGCTTTGATTTTCACAGGAGGTGGAAATATTGCATTATCATCAAAGAATAAGTGGGATTAATATCCGCCTATCATATGTAGTCTGCCGGATATCTATAAAGGATATCCGGTTTTTTTATGCCTTTTTTTGCACGATTACTCTTTATTGTTCAAAATATTTAAAACATATTAACCTGTAACACTTGCTTGAATAATGACGTAAAGTTCCTTAAATTAAATAGCTAAATCCGGTATTTAGCGTTGAACTTAAATCTAGGTAATGAAGAAAAAATTTACGTTTGTTATTATGTTTATGATTGCGACCTTTTCTCTCATGTCGCAAGAGAGCACCAAAACAGAAGTTAGTGCAGGGGTTGACTTCTATAATCGATACGTTTGGCGTGGCTTATTATTTACCGATGCACCAAGTATACAACCTTATATAACGGCCTCAAAAGGTGGTTTTTCTGCCACATTGTGGGGTTCATATGCTACATCTAAAAATTATGCTGAGATAGATCTGTTTTTATCTTATACCGCAGGTAATTATACCATTGGATTAAGTGATTATTATACAGAAGATGAAACAGATTTAACAATGAATGATTATACTGATTTTGAACAGGGTGAGACTCCTCATTTAATTGAAACATATATCAGTTACCAATTACCTGTAGAAAAGTTTCCATTGACTATTACAGGTAGTACGTTTGTTTATGGTGCTGATTTGGATGCAAATGGAGATCAGAATTTTTCATCATACTTTGAACTAATGTATCCTTTTACTGCAGGAGATTATGATCTGTCAATAACAATGGGTGGAACTGTAGATGAAGGATATTATGGAGATAAGGCTGGTATTGTAAATTTATCGCTGGGAGCTTCACGCAGTATTAAAATAACGGAGTCCTTTTCTATACCATTAAATACGGCGTTCATTGTTAATCCTCTTGCTAAAGATTTATTCTTTGTAGTTGGAATTTCTCTTTAAATGCTTTAGAAAGACAAAATCTTTATGCAACATGATACATAAAGAATCATTGTAAAGTGTAGTTTTGTATAACTGTATGATTTATATTGCAGGTTATGTGTGGTAATATAGTCCAAATTATGAAAACATGAAGAAAGATAAATTTACACCCTTAAAGCAGAAATTAGGTATCGCTATTTCTATTGGTATTTTTGTTAGTGTTGCAGCCATTATATCTTATAGTGCTTATGTTACGCGCAATGAAGCCATTGCCTCTGCTAAAAATCAAGCCTTGTCAATTGCTAAAGATTTTTCGGGTAAAATTCAAATTGAGATTGAAGAAGCGATGGATATTTCCAGATCTGTAGCTAATATATTTTCAGTTTCAGGTGATGAAAAGATGAAAGGAAAGATTTCCAGAGATGATGCTGTTTTATTGGCTGAAAAAGTTTTGTATTCAAATCAGGAATTCTTAGGGTTGACTCTGGCTTTTGAACCCCAGGCTTTTGATGGGAAAGATGAGGCCTTTATGAATAAGCCCGGTTATGATGCTACTGGTCGTTTTCTTGCTTATCTGACCAAGGGAGAAGATAATCATGCCGTTGTGGATGTATTAATAGATTACGAAACAGAAGAAAAGGGACCGTGGTATTGGGAGCCAAAAAAAAGAATGACTGATTTTTTAACCGAACCGGTGGTTTATCCTGTACAGGGAGTTGATGTTACAATGGTTTCGTGTATGACTCCGATTATTAATAATGGGTTTTTTTTAGGTGTAACAGGTATTGATTATCCTATTGATTTTATGCAACATAAAGTTGCTGAAGGTGAATATTATGATGGAAACTATCAATTAAGCATTGTTTCAAACGAAGGTGTTTTTTCTGCCAATAAAAATAATCCGGATTGGATTATGAAGAGTGTGAAAGAGTTTTATCCGGAATCCTATCAGCAACAATTGAAAAATATAAAAGAAGGAAAAACTGTTATTGAATTAGATGATGACCATCTAAATGTACATGTTCCTTTATTTATTGCGCGTACAGGAATTACATGGCAGGTACGTTTTTCTGTATCCAGAGACATAATAATGGAAAGAGCCCGCCAATTAATGAAGGGGCAAATTATTATTGGAAGTATCCTTTTGATACTTAGTTTGCTGAGTATTGTTTGGTTTGTGTCACGATTAATTAAGCCTGTAGGGGCGATGGTAAAAATGGCCAACACCATTGCAGAGGGTGATTTGGTTCAGGAGGTTAACATAGATATTAGTAATGATGAAATAGGTTTGTTGTATGAGGCTTTTAATAAAATGAAAGTCAGACTGCAGGAAATTGTTGGCGGTATTATAGATAGTGCAGAACAAATTGCATCAGCAAGTGCTCAGCTGAGTGCCACCAGTTTAAACCTTTCTCAGAGTGCCTCGGAGCAGGCATCCTCTTTGGAAGAAGTTTCATCAACTATGGAAGAGATTGCAAGTAATATTCAGAACAATACCACTAATGCCAATGAAACAACAAGTTATGCAAGACGATCAACAAAAGAAATCATAGAGGTTAACAATGCCTCAAAGCAAAGTATTGAAGCTGCAAAATTGATTGCAGATAAAGTCACTGTAATTAATGATATTGCCATGCAAACCAATATCTTATCGCTTAATGCTGCAGTGGAAGCAGCAAGGGCTGGTGAATTTGGTAGAGGCTTTGCAGTTGTTGCTGCTGAGGTTCGAAAGTTGGCAGAGTTATCAAAGAAAGCTGCTGAAGAGATTGTTGTACAAACTCAAAACAGTGTGAACGTAACGGAAAAAACAGAAGAAAGACTAAATATTATTATACCTGAGATTGAGAAAACAGCCACTTTGGTGGAAGAGATTTCAGCTGCAAGTACAGAACAATCCAGTGGTGTGGATCAGGTAAATATGGCTATTCAGGAACTAAATAATGTTACGCAACAAAATACATCTGTTTCTGAAGAAGTTGCTGCCAGTGCAGAGCAATTGCATAGTCAGGCGGATAGTTTAAAGAAGCATATCAGTTTCTTTAAGATTTAAGATGGTTTATTTGGTATAATGATATAAAAAGCAAAATGGGTGTTATAAAACTATAGCACCCATTTTTTATATTGTAATGCTATTTTGTTTTATGCTAATTCTATATTCTTTTGTTTTGTTAAATCAGGAGTGAATATTATTATTGTTAATCAAGGGTTAAAAGTAATGGTTTAAAATGCCCATTCAGGCTTACAGCCTGAGATTTACTTATAGACTAATACAAGGGGCGATGTTCCTTGTTTTGATGTTTTTGGCTTTGACTTCGTCTATTTTCAATTCAGCCTTTTGAATAGAGTAAATCCAACCTTGATTCGCATTATTAAGCCATAAAAACATTGAAAATCAGAAGTCCGTATATTGCAAAGCGGATATATCTGAAAAGCGCCCATAATAAATACTGCTTAAAACTGTATTTGATTAATCCCGAAGCTAAACTTACCATAGAATGTGGCAAAGGTGATATTGCTCCCAAAACAACAAAAATACCACCCCACTTGCGCAGGTTAGTAATGTGTTTGGCAACTTTATTTTCTATATGTGCTTTAATAGTTGGTATATGAGAGATGCGATTACCTATAAAGTATGAAAATATTCCCCCGATATACGACATGGTTGCCAAAATAAATAAATACATCCATGGAGACGCTGCTTTTGATGCCCAGGCAATAAAAATTTCAGGAGGAACCAATCCCAATATGGTTTCGGAAAGAAGAAAAGATGGAAAAATAACCTGAGCAGAATAATTTTCTACCAAATGATTCAGTATCAGATTAAGATCTATAAGAAAAAAGTCCAATCCCAGCAATAGTAAAATAAAAACTGCCATCACAATCGCACCCTTAAAAGCGGTGTTTTTAATAAAGGGATAAAACTGTGTTATTTTATAATAACGATTGATTAATACCAATCGTTTTGTTGTGTTACTCATTAATGTGTTGCTCATCATTCTCCTTTTAATCACTCAAACATCTGGTCCTTCTCTATACTATAACCTGGTTTTTAAATTCTATGGTGTAATGCCAAAATATTATATGTCAGCTAAATAAAAATACCTGAGGTTAAGAATACTTTTCCAAAGATAGAATTATATACTTCTTATGAATCCTTAATGTTTTTCTTTTAACTTAAAATAACATCCAATGTTTCCATCAATATAACACCCTAAGTGTGTTTGATGTTTTGTTAAAAAAATTAAATAATTCACCAGGTAATTTTGTACCCATGAATGTGATTAAAGATTTGTATATCATATAGAACCCAATGATTTATTTGAAGAAGTTTTTGAACTATAGTTTGTTATGATGTGTTTATATTATAATTCTGATTAGTTGATATGTGAAAAGCTTTAAGAGAATGCTCTTTACTCATGCATGATGATTATTTAGATGAGTTCCAAGTGACAATATGAATCAAATTGGTGTATATGAAAAGGAATGATAATAAGGTTAGGTTAAGAATATGGTTTATATTCATTTTAGTAACATTTATAGCAACGTTATCAGCTTGTGATAGTGATTCCAATGCTGAAGAAAAGGATGATTCTGATAACACCATACCAGAGGAAATGCTGCCTCCTGTAGAAACTAATAATCCCAATTCTGTTTATGTTCCGGCGTTTGAAGGGCAAACTCGTATCAATGGAGTAAAAACACAGTCTGAATATAATATAAGTGTAATCGCCACTGGGTTAAGTAAGCCCTGGGGTATGACCAATCTTCCGGATGGTAGAATTTTATTAACAGAAAAAGCCGGAGCAATGCGCATAATTGATGCTTTAGGTAATGTAAGTGATGCTATTACTGGTATTCCTGAAGTAAATAGTGAGGGACAAGGAGGTTTACTGGATGTTGCTATTGATCCTGATTTTATTGAGAATAGAATGGTGTACTGGACTTTTGCACGGAATGTAAATGATGGCAATGCTACCGCTGTAGCTAAAGGGCGACTTTCTGATGATGATACTAGGATTGAGAATGCCACAGTCATTTATACAGCTTACCCTGAATTTGACGGAGTAGGACATTATGGTTCCAGAATTGCCTGGGATAATGACGGTAATATGTTCATAAGTACCGGCGAAAGAGGTTCTTCCTCAATAAGAGGTAAAGCACAGGATTTGGGTGCTGCGTTAGGAAAAGTACTTCATATTACCAAGGATGGAAATGCGGTATCCGGAGGGCCTTTTGAATTTCAGGCAGGAGCTTTGTCTGAAATCTTTACTTATGGGCACCGAAACGTTCAGGGATTGGCAATTCATCCAATTACAAATGATGTATGGATATTAGAAATGGGACCAATGGGTGGTGATGAAGTTAATCTATTAACTCCCGGGGGTAATTATGGATGGCCAGTAATTTCTTATGGTTTGGAATATAGTGGAAATCCGGTGGGACAAGGAATTACAAGTCAGGATGGCATGGAACAACCCGTGTATTATTGGGATCCTTCAGTTTCTCCCAGTGGAATCACTTTTTATAAAAATGGAGAAATGGATGAATGGAATAATAATTTATTTATAGGTGCATTAAGCGGTAGGCATATTGTCAGGTTAGTCATTAATAATAATCGTGTAGTGGGAGAGGAAAGGTTGCTGGAGGATGAAGATGAGCGTATTAGAGATGTTCTTCAAGGGACAGATGGTGCCTTGTATGCCATTAGTGATGGAAATAATGCCAAATTATACAGAATAGGATTGTAACAAATTAATGCAATAAAAAGTAGACATATCAGATTATCTTACTACTTTTGGCATCGATTATTTATGAACCGTATGATAGAAGAGTATCACGTACGATTCTGTCATTAGTTTAAAGATGATATCTTTTTTACTACACGACATTGAATTCGTTGTGCACATGCTTCACTTACACAACGATTTTACTTATGCAATTTGATTTAGACTTAGAAAGAATAGAAAAAGCTGCTCAAAATAAATTTGAGGAAAACCGCATGTTTTTTGAATATCTTAAAACACAGGATTCGGCAGCCATTGATAAAATGGTTCATCAAATCAATGATTGCGTGTCAACTGAGATAAAATGTGTAGAGTGTGGCAATTGCTGTCATCATATCCGACCGGCAGCATCAGAACAGGATTTGATTGTTTTTGTGGAACCAGAACAGGTACAAAAGGTGATGTACGAGCCCAGTATACAATGTATGCACCAAAAAGATAAAAAATGTATGATTTATCTTGTAAGACCACAGGTTTGCAGATCATTCCCTTATTTACATTTAGATGGTTTTGTTGAAAGATCTTCTGGTATGATACAAAATACAGAGATTTGTCCCATTGTATATTATGTGTTGGAAGAACTAAAAAACGAATTATCCTGGACTTATAATAAATAGACCGTTTAAGTTAGGATTACTGTAAAATACGGTAAATCATATAAAGGTTTGCAGTTATTATTACTGTCAATCAAGCGTTGATAGTAATGGTTTAAAAGACTGATAACCTTATGTATCATACCTTGGGGTATCACCCCAAGGCCTTGAGGAAAATGCCCATTCAGGCTTACTGTCTTTTGAATAGAGTAAATCCAACTTTTGATTCGCATTATTAATCTTGTTGCATCTAAACACAATTACATTTTAAATGTTTTTAGCAACAATAGCTATAATTAACTTTTAAACAATGCTATCATATAGTCGAAATTAATATTTTTGATGTTTTTTTTGCAATATGTTTAAGTTCTTAAGAAATATAGACCGTAAAGGTTATGAAGCCAGATTCGGAGGTCTGGAGATTTTTAAATTTATAGGTCCCGGATTATTAGTTACAGTAGGTTTTATTGATCCGGGTAATTGGGCTTCGAATTTAGCTGCTGGTGCAGATTATGGTTATACTCTTTTGTGGATGGTAACCCTTTCTACATTAATGCTTATTTTATTGCAACATAATGTGGCTCACCTTGGTATTGCTACAGGTTTATGCTTATCAGAAGCAGCAGCTATATATGTAAATCGTAAGTATTCTCGTGTATTATTGTCATCAGCAATGCTGGCTTCCATATCCACCTCTCTGGCAGAAATACTTGGAGGCGCCATAGCGCTCAACATGTTATACAATATTCCAATAAGAGCCGGGGCAGTTCTGGTTACAATCTTTGTAATTATAATGCTTTTTACCAACTCTTATAAAATGATTGAGAAATGGATCATAGCCTTTGTTTCTGTAATAGGGCTATCATTTCTTTATGAACTTTCATTGGTTGAAATTGATTGGAATTCAGCCATGACAGGTTGGGTAGTGCCATCATTTCCTTCAGGATCAATGGTTGTAATTATGAGTGTATTGGGAGCTGTTGTTATGCCACATAATCTTTTTCTGCATTCAGAAGTTATTCAGAGCAGGCAGTGGAACTTACAAGATGATAAGGTTATAAAAAAGCAACTGAAATACGAATATCTGGATACGATTTTTAGCATGGTAATTGGCTGGGCTATAAATAGTGCCATGATTATTTTAGCAGCGGCTACGTTTTTTAATTCGCATACAAAAGTTACGGAACTAGAACAGGCTAATTCATTGTTGGCACCTCTTTTAGGTGAACATGCAGCTATGGTTTTTGCAGTTGCGTTATTGTTCTCTGGTATTGCATCAACAGTTACATCAGGTATGGCTGCAGGATCTATATTTGCAGGTATGTTTAAAGAACCTTACGACATTAAAGATAATCACTCTCGTTTAGGTGTTGCCATATCTCTTGTTTTGGCATTAATCATCATATTCCTGATTTCAAATCCATTTAATGGTTTGATCTATTCTCAAATGTTTTTAAGTATTCAATTGCCATTAACCATATTTTTGCAGGTATATTTAACTTCTTCTGAAAAAGTAATGGGCAAACATAAGAATACGATCTTCTCTAAAGTATTATTATATGGAGTTGGAGCTATTGTAACTGTGTTAAATATTGTATTGTTCATTAGTATGTTTATTTAAAAAGTATCTTTGTCACTACTTAAAAAGCTTGATCACCAAACCTACTAAAATACCTAATTGTTAGGATTGTATAAAATAGAGGAACTGTATACTTTTGGTCTGTTTTTATGGATTAAAAGATTAGTTCACTAGCAGGTTTAATTGATAAGTATTAATGAGCATGCTTATAGGCAAAGATATGAGTTATAATAAACAGATTTCCAGTAAGATTACGTCCAAACCGCCCAGGATATTATCGTCAAAAATCTTATTCGCATATTTTATTCCAATTGTAATTGGATTGTCTGCATGGTTGGTATATGATCTAAATCAATCCGTGGATGATTTGTCAGTTTCCTTTATTAACGAAACCAGTTTAGAGGTTAGAGATATCGTTCAAAATTACATCAATGATGTTAATAGATTGGTGTTAAGTACAACAGACTTAAATTATAAAACGGCTGATGATATCTTGAATGTTAAAGATAATAACCGGGTATATGGGCCAATTCTTAATTATCTGGAATCGGTTACCAATATTGTTTTGGCCAACACTCAGGGGAGTACCTATTGGATTCATAAAAGAGATGGTGAACTTGTTAACAGGATTACTAAAATTCATGAAAATCAATATGAGCGAACTTTTTATACATGGAAAGAACATTGTCAAATTGAGCGTACAAGAATTTACTCAAAGTCCGACACGATAATTTATGATCCACGTATTCGTCCATGGTATAAAGGAGCTGTAACTCAAAATCCAAAGGATGTTTTCTGGACTAAGCCATATCAATTCTATTCAATCAGACAACACGGTATAACCGCAGCCACCTATTTTATGGCTGAAAATGGAGATACGATTGTTTCAGCTTATGATATTCTGCTAAAAGATTTTAATAACATATCCCGCTCTATTCAATTAACACCCCATAGTTATGCATTTATAGTAACTGCCGATAGTTTAAGTGTAATTGGGTTCCCGGATAAGGAGCAATTTGATGAAGAAGATTCTATTGCTAAATATACCATGGGTAATGTTAGTAAACTGGGTATTGCATCCCTTAATATGGGGATAAATGCATGGAGGGAATTAGATTATAGTCATAAACCATTTGAAATAGAAGTAGATGGAAGAGATTGGTGGGTAGGTTTTCAGCCAATTGTTTCAGAAGATGAGGAGAAGTTGTTTTATGTAGTGATGTTGGTTCCTGAAGCAGACTTTCGATCCACAATAAACAGATCTATCAATATATTGATAGGTAGTATTATGATTGTTGTGGCATTAATTGTTTTCATTATTAGGGCCTATCGTAGAATACATACACAAAATGAAAAGCTCAGGGATAAAAGACTTAAGATTAGTCGCCAGAAGAAATTTATAGAGGCAAAGAATAAGCAAATAATGGATAGTATCTATTATACCAAAACCATTCAATCAACAATGCTCCCTTCACCAGAACAGGTAAAAGGCTTTTTTGAAAACAGTTTTGTGTTGTATTTACCTAAAGATATTGTTAGTGGAGATTTTTACTGGATTGAAGAATTGGAGGGACATTATATTATTACAGCAGCTGATTGCACCGGACATGGGGTACCGGGTGCTGTACTTTCAATGATTGGCTATGGAGGAATAAAGAGTGCTATTAAAGAACGTAGTTATTTGAAACCTAATTTAATATTAGAACACCTTCAGCTAGTGATAAACTCTTACTTTTTAAAAGCACATAACAGGGGTGTTAATGATGGTATGGATATTTCGGTTTGCGTTTTTAATAAAGAAAATTTGTCTATTACATATGCCGGAGCTAAAAACCCTTTTTATATAGTAAGGCACTCGGATAATCCATTACTTGTAAATGATGCATTACAGCAACCTGATATTCAAATGCAGGGAAGAGCCTTATTTGTTATAAAAGCAGATAGAAAAGGAGTAGAGCCAAGTGAGGTGCTGTATGAATTTAAAAATAACCATGTCATATTGGAAGAGGGCGATATGGTATATCAGTTTACGGATGGTTTTGCCGATCAGTTTGGAGGAGAGAAGGGGAAAAAACTAAATACCAAAAGATTTAAGGAATTGATTTTAGCTGTATCGCAAGATCCATTAATGAAAAATCAGGAAAAAGAACTACAAGAATATTTTATGCAGTGGAAAGGCAGCGAAGAGCAGGTTGATGATGTTTTGGTAATGGGATTCAGAGTTTAGCTTGAAGTTGTAATTGTAATTGACACAGTTTATTCAATACTTCCCAGTATAAATTTCACAAGCCTTGTATTTACTGGTCCCGCGGCATGTATGACCCCTCCATCAGCACTATCTGCCATTCCCGCAGCAAAATAATCTATTCAATCATTGATTTTAGGGTGTCACTCAGCAATTTTACCCTCCCATCAGGGTATTTTATGTAAATAATCAGCAATAATGACCTTTCCCGCAGCAAAAAAATCGACTTCATCAGCAAAAAAAGTTTCTTAATCAGGAATAGTGACCCTCCACACAACGATTTTAGCGGTTCATTTGACTGTTTTATCAATTCTTTTTATCAATTTTTTTCTCCACACGCAAAAAAATTGTCTTCATCAGCAAAAAAAGTTTCTTAATCAGGCCTAGTGAGGCTCCACACAACGAATTTATTGGTTCATTTGACTGTTTTATCAATTCTTTTTATCAATTTTTTTCTCCATACGCAAAAAAATTGTCTTCATCAGCAAAAAAAGTATCTTAATCAGGCCTAGTGAGGCTCCACACAGCAATTTTATCGGATCTTTTGACTGTTTTATCAAATCCTTTTTTAATTTTTTTACTCCACACGTAAAAAAATCAACTTCACGGGCAAAATAACGATCTTAATCAGACTTACCGATGCTCCACAAGGTTATTTTAGTATTTCATTTTATTGTTTTATCAATATAATTTTCAATTTATTTTATCCACACGCAAAAAAATCGACTTCATTAGCAAAAAAAAGTATTTTAATCAGGCCTAGTGAGGTTCCACATGGCGTTTGTTAACTAGTAATTAACAATGAGTAATGAGTAATTTTATTTTTTATCGCAAGATTTGATTATAGAATAGAGTAATTTTAGCAATTCTGAAACATCTGCTCTAATAGAATTAAAAGCTTCAACATTTAGGTAATCTGTATCCTTTAATAACCTTAGCCAATAGTCAGTTTCACGTGCCTCTTTATAAGCGATACTCATTTTTGCCTTAAAATCGGCTTTAGAAATACCTCCAATAGCTTCTTCAATATTAGCTCCGATTGAAGTTCCGCTTCTTAAGACTTGTTTGCTTAATATATATTCTTTTTTGTCAGAAGATAGATGTTGATACATTTTTACAATTCTTACGGCAAGTTGTATGACTTAGTTAATATGATGTTATCTTTTTCTCCCATGGCTTAGTTAAATTTTTCATTTTTCATTTTTCATTTTTCATTACTCATTACCCATTATTAATTATCTCCTACTCATATCGCAAAGCCTTTACCGGATTACTGGTTGCTGCTTTGTAGGTATGAAAACTCACTGTTGTCATGGCCACAACAAAAGCAAATGCACCTGCACCAGCAAAAATCCACCAGCTGAGGGATGTTTTGTAAGCAAAGTTTTCGAGCCATTTGTGCATGGCGTAGTAGGCAATGGGGGCAGAAATAATAAATGCTATTATAATCCATTTTACAAAGCTTGTATTTAATAGAAGCATCACTTCGCTTGTTTTAGCACCATTTACTTTTCTGATACCAATTTCTTTAATCCTTCTTTCTGTTGAATAATAAGTGATAGAATATAATCCCATAAAAGCCAGGAATATTGCTATGACCATTCCTATTGCAATAATTTTTGAAGCCGTATTTTCAGTCTGGTAGAGTTCATCGTATTTACTATCCAAAAAGTGATAGGTAAAAACTTCATCGGGATTATATTGATTCCATACTTTTTCAATGGATTGGATTGCTTCTTTATTATTGTTGGAAATTTTAACCAAAAAGCAGGTGTTACTTTCTGCATATCTGTTTAATAGAAAAATTTGAGGATCAACCAGATTATGGAGCGATTTGGTGTTTACATCCTTTACAACTCCAGCAATGGTAAAATGTAAATCATATTGGCAGACCTGTTTTCCTATAGGATCTTTTAAATTCAAACGTTTAACTGCAGTTTCATTCAGCAAACATAAGGATGCATCGTTATTAGTTAAAAATGGATTTTCTCCTAAAATAACCGGGATCTTCAGCATTTGAAAATAGTTAGGCTGTATATCAACTATTTCCATTAATACAGCGTTTTGAGTTGAATCGTCAGGAATAGAAATCATATCACCACTATTCCATTGGCAAGGCAAATTAATTACAGAAGTAACATCGATGATATCCGCCTCTTCTTTTAGTTGTTGGGTTGCAGCTTTATAATTAGCTGCCATACTATTTGATTCAAAATATACAATGTGTTCCTTATCAAAGCCTAAATCTTTATGTTGTAAATAATATATCTGCTTTTGAATAATACCTGATGCAATAAGTAAAATAATAGATGCTGCAAACTGAACAATTACCAATGCATGTTGAACAGGTGATATACCTTTAGATTTTAGCTTATTTCGTATAATAGATTCCGGATTAAACCTTAAAATATAAACAAAAGGAATGGTTCCCGTAATTAGGGTTAGTGCTATAAATAGTATTGCTGAATACAGATATATTTTATAGTTGGAAAAATCAATATCAAAGGAAGTTCCTGACAGATAACCAAAGTAAGGAAGAAATGCCGCTGATATTATGATGCCAATAACAAATGCAAGAAAAATATGTAGCCCGGTTTCTAAATAAGCATTCAGAAATAAAGTAGTTTTAGAGCAACCATTAATTTTTTTTATGCCAATGGACTTAGCCTTTAAAAAAGAAGTAGAAATGCTTAAGTTGATAAAATTAAATGATGCAATTATAAGGATTAGTGCCGCCAGAGAAAGAAATATGATGGTTATTCTTTTGTCTCCTTTTGAAACAAAGTCAAAACGAATATCAGATGAGAAATGGATATCTTTTAGAGGTTGCAGGAATTCCGTAATTCCCATTTCCTTGTAAAATGGATATTCCTCATTCATAGCGAAGTTTACTTTTTGAGTAAGCTCTTTTAAATCGCTGTTTTCAGATATCTTAAGGTAGTTCATATACCCGTCGCTACTACCACTATTCTCGCCTTCTGAACCTTTTATTCCTTCAAACGAAATAATAAAGTGTGCCTGTAGATGTGAGTTTTCAGGCATGTTTTTCATAATAGCTGATACCTGATAATCTTTATTAAACACGTTTATGATATTACCAATAGCATCTTTATTAGGAAAATATTTTAGAGCCATTTCTTCATCGATAACTATTTTATCCGAACTGTTTAAACATTCAGAACTGTTTCCTAATAAAATAAGATAGGTAAAGAAATTAAAGAAAGATATATCGGTGGTTATAATACCTTCTTCATTACCGGATGAAGACTGAGTTGTAACAAAGCCTTTCTCCAGGGTGTGGACCTGACTTAAAGCTTCTATTTCAGGTATTTTAGATTGTAGTAAAGGACCGGCTTGTTTAAATGTACCACCTATTTTTGTTGGTTTGTCGTTAATAATTCCGTCTAAACATAATCTGTAAATCTGATCAGCATCTTTATGAAAAGAATCATAACTAAATTCATTGATACTCCAGAATCCAATTAGTAACACTATTGAAATAGCTATTGACATTCCGGATATACTGATTATTGAAATGGTTTTATTACGAATTGCAGATCGTATTATTTCTTTGAAATGAATCATAACTTGGGTTAATTAGTGATGAGTAATGTGTAAGTATATCAATCAAGTGTTTAAAATGAATACAGAGGCACATAAACACTGTGTTTTTTAACAGAATTCATTAAATCAGCAAGGATTTACCTCTGTGAACCTCTCTTTGTAATTTCATAATAATGGTGTTTGATTACTTCGCTGTTTCTAATTTTTGCCATTTATATGAGTTATATATGCAATAGCCTCTGTGACTTCGGTGTCTCTGTGTTGTTCTTTTTTTCAATTATTGATTCGCATCATTAATTAACTCCTACTCGTATCTCAACGCTTCCACCGGATTTCTTGTCGCAGCCCGCCAGCTTTGCAGACTTACTGTTAATAATGTTATTGCAAGGGATAATAGGCCTGCAAGCATAAATACCCACCAGCTTAATTCTGTTTTATACGCAAAGTTTTGTAGCCACTTTTGCATGGCAAAAAAAGATATAGGTGTAGCAATTAAAAATGCAATTACAATCCATTTTACGAAACTATTATTTAGCAAGAGCATTATTTCATTTGTTTTGGCGCCATTAACCTTTCTAATTCCTATTTCTTTTGTTTTATTTTCCAAGACAAGCGAGGTTAATGAAATTAAACCTAAACACGACAGTAATATGGACATAAGTGTGGCAAATAATATCATTTTTTGAAACATTAAATCTTTTTGATATAAAGCTTCCCATGATTTATCCAGAAACTTATAGTCAAAAGGGAAATTTGGACTAATATCTGTCCATATGTTATTAAGTTTGGTTAGTAACTGGTTAATTTGTTTGCTACTTTTTGTATTTAATTTTAAATAGATAATGTCATCAATATCCTTACAGCTCATAAATGCTGATGATTTAATAGGAACATGAAAAGAATTCATATTAAAATTATGTACTTGTCCAATGATCTTACCGTGCTCAGGGTTGTCATCAATATTAACTCTGGAATTTAGTAAATCCGTAATTTGATATTTCTCAACAGCTTTTTTATTAATTATAATATCCTGATTTTGATGGGATAAATTATTTAATTGAATTCCGTGTTCTAATGGAATATTAAAAAAATTAAAGAAATTTGGAGATATTTTTAGCATTGCAAAATCAAACTCTTTTTCCTGTCCGTTTATTTCAATAGTAGTACCCCAATTATTGGTAATATTTCCAAAGGGTTCAGAAGAAAACGTAAAGTCACTTATTTCTGGTATTTGCTGTAGTTTAGCTTTAAAACTCTGGAAGTTGTTTTGAATATCATTATTTGTGGTTGCATATATAATTTGGTCTTTTGTAAAGCCCGGATCCTGATTTAATATTAGATTATTTTGTTTAAAAATGATAATAATGGATGAAATCAGAACTATTGAAATTATGAATTGACCTATAATTAAACTATGGCTTATGGTTCGTTTCTGAATTTTATTTTTCGTTCTGTTTAAGGTTTTACTTATGGAGAAAACAGGAAGAATAGATGTTATCAATATAGTTGTAAGAAGTAGTAAAACTAAAATTAATAAAACCTTAATCGAAAAAATACTGGATAAACTAATTGAATTGTCTATAAACTTCTCCATAAAATAAAACAGATAGTTGAATATTATTACAGAAGATATAATTGCTGCAAATACTTGTAAAAAATTCTCTGTTATTAGTAAGGAAATAAGGTTATTTTTATTACTACCAAGGCTTTTAATAATATTGTAATTTTTGAAGTTTCTTTGACGAAGAGCTGTATTTAAATTAATGAAATTAGCACAAGCTAAAAGTAAAATAAGTATTGCAACAATTAAAATAATGTATGTGCTATAAATATCACCGTGATCCATACCATCAAACTTCGGAATATTAAAATAAGCATTTTTTAAAGGGTATACTTGATATTTAATTCCCTCATAAATATCAGAAGGTATTACATCATCGCTAATGTTTGCTAATTTTTCCTGAATTTTATGAATGTCCGCATTGGGATTTATGGAGCAAATGGCGCTATAATTATATGTTTCCCAAGATTCATATAGGTTTTTATACCAATCAATTTTCATATTAAGATTAATAGGAATTATAGCTTCAAAGTTCCATGAAGAATTATTTGGTATTTGAATGACTGCACCTACTTCGAGTATTTGATTCTGCAAATAGGTAGAATTATATTCTATAGTTTTTCCAATTACATTTACATTACCAAAAATCTTTTTGGCAAGCGATTCTGTTAATACTATTTTATTTGCAGAGGCTAAAGATTGGTTTGCATTGCCTTGTACAACAGGTAAATCAGTAGTACTTAAAAAATTTTCGCTTGCTACTAAAAGTTTGTTGATTTTGTAGCTGTTATCATTGTTTTTAACAAATACCTGTGGCGACCATTCTTCATTAAAACAACTCGCTGTACTAATTTCTGGAATCTCAGTTTTTAATGCATTCAACATTCTGATAGGAATTGATGTAGCATTTCCATCATTTGCATCTACAATTACATATTTTGTATCAATATTTTTTTGATCTTCGTTTTTAGTAAATTCAAGGTAGGTGAATAAAAATAAAATACTACTAACTGCTATTCCAATAGATAATCCAATAATGTTTAGGCTTGTTATGGTTTTACTTTTAAGTATAGTTCTGTATGCAATTTTCAAATTGTTTGGGGTCATAACTGTAGATAATTATATTTTGATTGACGTTCGGATGGATAAGTTTTAATTAAATATTATGATAGTATGCTAACTATTAGCTTTAAGCTTCCATTTGATAGTGGGTTGCAGGTTCTATGAACAAATAATTGTTAATTAGCCTTTACTCGTATCTCAACGCTTCCACCGGATTACGTGTAGCAGCCCGCCAGCTTTGCCAGGTAATGGTTATCATGGCTATTAATAGAGATATGACTCCAGATAATGCAAAAATCCACCAGCTCATTTCTGTTTTGTAGGCAAAATCCTGAAGCCAGTTATTCAGGGCAATCCAGGCAATGGGTGTTGCAATAATAAAGGCAATGGCAATCCACTTTATAAAATCTTTGTTAATAAGGAATACAACTTCTGCAGTTTGAGCTCCATTTACTTTACGTATGCCAATTTCTTTAACCCTGTCGCGCGAAATAAAAACAACTAATCCTAACACACCTGTTATAGCAAGTAACATACACCAAAGAGAAACAAATTCAATAAAGCGGGCAGTGTTTTTCTCTTTGGCATATAATTCATTTAGTGAATCATCTAAAAACTGAACTTCAAAATTATTCTCAGGGTCAAACTCTTTGGCTTTTGCTTTTATTCTATTAAAAAGTTGGGTGTAATTGGCCGGTTTTACTCTTAGTAATAGTTCATTTTTTCGTGTATCTGTACGCCAAAACAGCATGGGTTGAATATCTTCTTTTAAAGAAGAAAAATGAAAGTCTTTTGCTATACCAACAATGGGTCCTTCAAAGTCAAAGCCAGGATAATTCATTTCCAATGGATTAGTCCAGCCAAAGTCATTAATGGCTTTCCGGTTAAATATAAAACTATTAATATCAGCTTCCGATTCTTTTTGAAAAGCTCTTCCTTCATCTATCTCAATATTAAAGAAATCTATAAATCGGTCATCCACCGGCCATGCTTTTAATTGTACATACTGACCATTAATTTCACGTCCCCAACCCATAGCTACCTGTCCGGGAATAAATTGAGTATAAGTATAGTCAACAATAGCGGTGTCTTTCAAAAGCTCCTGAGCAAACGCTTCTGCATGATTTTCTATTTTGCTGGTGGTATGAAGGAAAACAACATTCTCCTTGTCAAGTCCCAAATCAAATTTATTCCAGAAGTTTAATTGCTTTTCAATCATTAATGATGACGACAATAGTGCAATTGTAAATACAAACTGTAGTGTCACTAAAACATTACGAAGTAACTTTCCTTTTCCTTTAAAATATCCAGTACCTTTAATAGCCTGAGATAGGGGAGGAGACGAGATATAACGTGCCGGATATATGCCTGAGACGATTCCAAATACAATGGCAAATGCTATAAATATGAATATGAAATAATACCTGCCATTAAGAGCCAGTCCCTCAATATTAAATAAGGATTCAATACCAGAATAAACTTCGTAATAAATAGCCAGAGAAATCATAAGTGCGATAAGCGATATGGTTAAAGCTTCGGCTATAATCTGCAGCATAGAAGAGAAACGGTTACTACCCAAAACACGAGTTACAGATAGCGCTTTAGAACGAAGCGGGGCCTGAGAGGTTGAAAAGTTAATGAAGTTCACCATTCCCATAACTGCTAATACAATGGCTAGTATAACCAGTACTTTTAAAATTATAGGATTTACCGTTTTAATATACGTGTTGCTTATATCATAATGAAGGTCATTATATGATTTTACAACGAAAATATCTTCATCACCATATTTTGATTTAAAATATTTAAAGGTCTCCACTAAATCAGGAATAGTTTCAATTTTTCTTGCTACATCGTTGCCGTCTACGTTATCTTTTAATTGCAGCACAATTTGAAATGACCATTCACTGTATCTATCCTCTAAAGACAGATTTTTTTGTGTATAGGTTGCATAGGAAGTCAGGCAGTCGGTGGAAAAAGAACTGGTTTGAGGGAAATCCTCCATTATACCGGTAATGGTGAATTCTTTTGCATTGATGGTCATTATTTCCCCAATAGCAGGTTTATCTCCATATAGTTTTGTTGCCAGCGTTTGCGTAATAACAGCCGTATTGGGATTTTTAAGTACTTTATCTTTTTCGCCTTGTAATAGTTTAAAGCTAAATACATTAAAAAAATCTGCAGAAGCCATCATACTCTGCGCATCAAAAAAAGTTTTGGTTGCTTTTAATTGAGGTGTTGTAACCCTGTTTTCACCATAAAACTTTAAAACAAGTGATTTTTCTACCTCAGGCAGGTTTTTATCAATGACTTCCTTTAAAACCTCAGGTAAGTTATAATCATACATTCTGGTTTTTAAAACATAAATATTGTCTTTGTTTTCATGAAACTGATCAAAGCTCTTTTCATAACTTACATAAAGACTTAAAATAATAATGCCCAGGAATGAGATAACCAGACTTAACAATGTTAAGATTGAAGAGGTTTTATACTTTAAAATCGACTTGAATAAACGTTTGATAAACATGATGAATGGTGTTTACAATTAATGATTGATAAATGGATTATTCCTCTGGAGTTTATAGGATTTTACATTCCTTTCTCCCTTTTCCTTTCTCCTTTCTCCCTTCTCCTTGTTCCGTGTTTCCTGTTCCTTGTTCTTTACACAAGTACTTCTCCCAACTGTTTTTTAACTTCTTCTGTTAATACTGCTCCGTCAAATAAATTAACTACTCTATGCGCAAACTCAGAATCATGTAAAGAGTGCGTTACCATTACAATGGTGGTTCCTTCTTTATTTAATTCTGTAAGCAGGTTCATTACCTCAAGTCCGTTTTTAGAATCCAGGTTACCAGTTGGCTCATCGGCCAATATCAGTTTTGGATTTGCTACCACAGCTCTGGCAATGGCAACACGTTGTTGCTGACCACCGGATAATTGCTGAGGAAAGTGTTTGCGGCGGTGACTGATTTTCATTCTTTCCAATACACTTTCAACCATTTGCTTGCGCTCCTTAGCTTTGTACTTTAAATAGATAAGTGGCAGCTCCACATTTTCGTACACGTTTAGTTCATCAATCAGGTTAAAGCTTTGAAATACAAAACCAATATTACCTTTACGAAGCTGCGTTCTGTTTTTTTCCTTCAAATGTCCCACTTCCTGTCCGTCGAAATAGTAATTGCCACCAGAAGGGTTATCCAGCAATCCAACAATATTCAGCAAAGTCGATTTACCACATCCCGAAGGACCCATAATAGCCACAAATTCACCTTTTTCAACATGAAGGTTTACATTGTTTAAAGCACTGGTTTCTATCTCTTCAGTGCGAAAGATTTTTGTTAATTTTTCTGTTTTGATCATAGCAATAGTATTGCAGAAGGGAGAAAGGAGAAGGGAACAAGTAATACCCTACACCCAAATAATCACCTTCATGGATTAAAAATTGTTCTTTCTTATTTTAATTAGTTTATATAATTGACTCGAGATTTTGAGTATTTCCTGATGAAGCAATTCGTAATTATCTTCAGATATATAACCAAGGTTTTTACCAATTAGAATTTGCGTTCTGATTTCACCAGCAGAACCTTTAGCTATAAAAAGAAATTGAATAAACTCTTTATTATATTGTCTTTCAAAGCCCTCGGCAATATTTGAAGGAACAGAGACTGATGCCCTGCAAATTTGATCTCTAAAGGAGAAGTCTTTACAATTATTTAGTGTACTATATATTTTAGTACTTAGATTTACTGCATTTTGCCATACAATTAAATCTTCAAATTTTTCAATTTTACTCATAGTTTTCAAGTTTAGATTATAAAAATACACTTTTACGTTTAATCTAATTTTCTTTTCCTTTCTCCTTTCTCCTTTTTCCTTTCTCCTTGTTCCCTTTTCCCTTTTCCTTTTTACCTAAGTATTATTTTCTCATTATCCCCAAAAACATCATAGCTTGAGGTGATGACTTTTTCGCCGGGCTCGAGACCTTCTATAACTTCATAATATTGTGGATTTTGTTTTCCTATTTTGATGAAGCGTTTTGTGGCTTCTGTTTCGTTATCGTTCAGTACATATATCCATTGTCCTCCTGTTGTTTGAAAAAAGCTTCCTCTGTTGATTAGTATGGCTTTGTTCGATTCGCCTAGCTTAAGTTTTATATGGTAGCTTTGTCCGGTTCTGATGTTTTCTGGTTTTTGACCGTCAAAAACTAAATCAATGTCAAATTTGCCATTTCTAACTTCGGGATATACCTTTTTAATATGGAGTTGATACGAATCCTGGTTTCTTTCAAAGGTACCGGTTAACTCTCTTTCAACTCTATCGATGTAGTGCTCATCAATAGAAGCATTGACTTTGTAATTGGTGAGCACATTGATCATTCCTATTCTGGTTCCTTGTCCAATGGACTGTCCAAGTTCGGCATCCAGCATTCCTAACTGACCATCAACCGGAGCCTTTACATTCAGATGTTCTAAACGTTCGTATACGAGTGATAAGTTCTTGCGCATTTTTTCCAAATCCTGTTCTAAAGTCTTCATGGAAGTAAGGCGTATTAAGGAGTCATTTTTAGCCTTCAGGTAGTTTATATCCATCAATTTTTGCTGGTATTCGTAGTCTTCTTCAGCACGCAGATATTCTTCTTTGGCAACTAATCCGTCTTTATAAAATCCTTTGTATTGTTCATATTTCCTTTTAGATCTTTTCAACTGAAATTCGTTATCCAGTAAATTACGTTTTGAGGATACCAATTCCGATTCAAAGCTTATTTGAGTACTACGCAGGTAGTTTTCTTTTTCGGCTAAGGCAGCCTCGCTGTTTAATATGGTTTGATATAGTTGATTATTCTCCAGTTTTAGAATGATATCGCCCTTTTTTACCATGGCACCCTCTTCAATGTATCGTTCCACTACACGACCGCTTTCAATGGCATCCAAAAAAATGGTAGAAATAGGTTCAACCTTACCGGTAACCGTTATAAAATCATTAAACTGACTATATTTCACTTCGTTTATGGTTACTTTTTCCTTATCAATTCTGTAAACAGATAGGTTGGATGCAAATAACATATTGAAAAGTAAAAAGCACATTACTATGGCTCCAATAGCCCAATATATATGTTTACGTTTGATACCTTTCTTATGCTCTATTACTCTGTCCATAAGTTATGTTGTTATAATGTTTGTTTAATTATTTATTTAAAGTTTGTAGGTAATACCATCAACTTTAAAAGTTATATTCTGTAATTCTTTATTACTGATATTGTGCCAAAGAGTGGTATTATTTGGTTGTTAGGTGATTAGCTTAAATTGAGATATGAGCGGTGTAAAAAAAGTTTACAATAAAATGTATAAATTTTTTACACATCCTTTTTTAGTTAATTCCATTACTTTAAATTTGAGAAAATCCTAATACTATGAATAAAAGAGGAAATATCTTAATCGTTGACGATAATAAAAGTATTTTAAGTGCTCTTGAAATACTATTGATGAAGCACTATAAAATAAAATGTGTATCAAATCCCAACCTGATTACTTCTGTTTTTAACGAAAATGATTTTCAACTCGTTTTGCTGGATATGAATTTTAAAGCCGGATTAAACACCGGTAACGAAGGTTTATATTGGCTAAATTATATCAAAGAACATCATCCTGAAACTTCGGTTGTGATGATAACAGCCTATGGTGACGTTGAATTGGCTGTTAATGCGCTTAAAAAAGGTGCAACAGATTTTATTTTAAAACCTTGGGATAATGCCAAGTTGTTGGCTACCATTGAGTCTGCCATGCAATTAACTATTTCAAAGCAGGAAGTAAACTCATTAAAGCTTAAGGAGAAAGAATTAAAAAAGGCATTTAATAAGGAAGACAAACTCATCATTGGTAATTCTCCACAAATTATGAATGTGCTGAATATGGTTCGTAAGGTGGCTAAAACAGATACCAATGTTTTAATTACTGGCGAAAATGGAACAGGGAAGGAGTTGATAGCCCGGGAAATTCATCGCTTATCGAAACGTCATCATGAAATGATGGTGAGTGTAGATATGGGGGCCATTACAGAAACTTTGTTCGAAAGCGAGTTGTTTGGTCATGCCAAAGGAGCTTTTACCGATGCCAAAGAAGATCGTGTTGGTAAATTTGAAGTGGCCAATAATGGTACCTTGTTTTTAGATGAAATTGGAAACCTTTCGTTTCCCTTGCAAGCCAAACTTCTTGTGGCATTGCAGAGCAGAGAAATTACCCGTTTAGGAAGTAATAAACCGATCCCTATAAACATTAGGTTGGTTAGTGCTACCAATAAAAATCTGGATCAGATGGTTGCAGATAGTTTGTTTCGTGAGGATTTGTTATACCGTATTAATACCATTCAGATTGAAATTCCCCCTTTAAGAGATAGAGGTGAAGATATATTGGTGTTGGCAGATTTCTTTTTGAAAAAGTATGGTCATAAATACGATAAAGCAAACTTAAAAATTAACCATAAGGCTCAGGAAAAACTGTTGGATTATCATTGGCCGGGTAATATCAGGGAATTAGAGCATAGTATAGAAAAAGCGGTTATTTTAAGTGATAGTAGTGTTTTAAAACCTGATGATTTCTTCTTACGTCCTAATGGGCGCACTAATACAGATCCCCAGTCACTGAAGCTCGAAGATATGGAGCAAAATTTAATTAATCAGGCTTTGGATAAAAATCCGGGTAATGTGAGTGCTGCAGCCGATGAATTGGGAATTACAAGACAAACCTTGTACAATAAAATGAAAAAGTTTGGGATAAAATAATACTCAAGGTTATTCAGTCCTCAGTCTCCAGTCTTCAGTCTTCAGTCTTCAGTTGACGGAGGGCTGAAGACAGAGAACTAATAGGTTTACCAAGTAACCATTAACCCTAAAACCAAAAATAATATTCTATGATTAAACGATATCAACTAAAAATGGTCCTTCGCCTGATTCTTCTGGTTCTTATGAGTGGGCTGTGTGTGTGGAGTATTTCTAATTTTCATCCGGTATTAACCATCGTATTGGTTGTTGTTACAATTATATTATTTGTAAATGTTATTTTCTTTCAGAATAAGATTCATGAACACATCAATTATTTTTTTGAAGCTATTTTGAATGATGATTTTAGTCTGAATACCAATAGTAAACAGCAGGATCCAATATTGAGTCGGTTAAATTCCAATATGGGGCGGATTAATGAAAAGATTAAAAAATCTATTGTTGAAAATCAGCAACGGGATCAATACTTTCATGCACTTATAGAGCATATAAATATTGGAGTTTTAAGCTATGATGAAAAAGGCTTTGTGGTACATGCTAATAGTAGTGTAAAGGAACTATTAGGTTTATCGCAGCTTACACATATGAAGCAACTGGATAAATTTAATGCTAAAATTGCAGAGCAAATACTGCAGATGAAATCTCAGGAGCAATTTATGTTTCAGTCCCAGGGAGTAGAACATAAGCAAACGCTTCTAATAAAATCCATGCCTTTTTATAGCAAACATCAGCAATTAATGTTATTAACCATTCAGGATATTGATCAGCAGTTAGACGAAAAAGAACTGGATTCGTGGTTAAAATTAATCAGGGTGCTTACACACGAAATTATGAACGGTATTGCACCTATAACTTCTTTATCTCAAAGTTTATCCGGTTTCTTTACAAATGAGGGAAAGCCGGTTCGCAAAGAAGATTTGGATGAGGATATGATTGAAGCAACCATCAGGGGACTTGCTGTTATAAATAATCAGGGAGAAGGTTTAATTCGATTTGTTGATATATACCGAAAGCTGACTCGCCTGCCTAAACCAAATAAAAAGGCCTTTAAGATAAAGTCTTTTCTTGAGAATAATATCATCTTAAGCCGAGCCGGATCATACGGAAATGATGTTGACATTAGGTTACATGTTGAAGATGAAGAAATGTTGATTGACGCAGATGAAAAGCTCCTGGCACAGGTTGTTATAAATATTATTAAAAATGGATTTGAGGCATTGCAGGAAGTGCAAAATCCTCAGATTACTATCGAAAGCAAAGTAAACGGAAAAGGACAAACAGAAATAGCTATTCAAAATAATGGACCAGAAATTCCTGAGAATGTCATGAATGAAATCTTTGTTCCGTTTTTTACAACAAAAGAAGATGGCAGTGGTATTGGATTGAGTCTTTCAAAACAAATTATGCGTTTACATGGTGGAACGTTAAAGGTTCATTCCGTTCCTGAAAAAACAACATTTATCCTTATTTTGAATTAAAACATAAAAAAGAGCATCTGAAAATCAAATGCTCTGTTAACAAAGAAACTATAATAAAAATCTGGTTAATTACCAGCTATTTTAAACCGGACAAGTCGTAATGGGTTTCCGTTTGTGTTTTTGAGTTTTTGTAGTGCGTAAATATATCCTTTATAGAAAACCATTTTTGAAGGATTGATATTGAGTTCATAATCATCGCATTGAAAGCTGCTTTGACAAACAAACTTGCCATCGTTTTTATATATCCATACATTAAATTTATTCATACCTTCCTCTTTAGGAATTTCAAAAAATAGCAGGTTTTCATCTGAGTCCTTAATAATATGAGAGAATACCGGAATTGGAATTGGATCTTTGATTTTAGATAGATCTTCTTTCATCATATTAAGCAGGGTTTCTCTGGCTATTTTTCCTTCTTCTTCCGATATCCAGGGAACCAGATGGGTATTCAGACACTTGTCAATAGCTTTTTGCTGGATTTCTTTTTGCTCTTCAACGGAAATGTAATTGGTTGCCCATGTGATTTTATCTGAATTTAATAGTTTACCATCTATGCTGTAGGTAAATATTTCTCCTGTGGTTGGAATAGCAACAATGATTTGATTGTTAACACACGCTATTTTAGGAGGAGAACTCATACCTATATTTTTAGTGAAAGGCATTGTGTTCATACTGAAAGATCCTCCTTTTTTAAACGTGTATCTATAGTTAAATAAATCACAGTGATTATTGCTTTCACATCTGTCTGTAAATTTTTCCCAAATTACTTTTTGCTCATTGGTATTATAATCAACAATCGCTACAAAGTCTCTGAATTTAGTTTTCCAGATAACCCAGCCAACAACAGCAATTTTATGATCTGACACAGGAATCATATCACGTGTCATGTAATCTAAAACAAGTTTCTTTTTGTAATGACCATCAAAATCCATGCATTGCATAACACCCATATTATCTAGCCCGGTGAAAAAGTTATTGTTGATGACACCAACTATGTTATTGGCCTTTTTAAACCTTTTTCCAGAGCTATCGGTAATACCAAATTCTTCAATAAAGTTTCCGTTAACATCAAACTTGCTATAAAAATTACGATAGGCATGATTTATAATTAGCGAACCATTGGGCATCATAATAATTGATTTGCGATCGCCCATCGGTTTGTTGTAAATCGTATCATAATACGTTTTAAATACTTCATTCCAATCGTTGTTATTTGCATATTCCGTATCCGGAATAAGTTTTACTGTGCCTTTTTTATAAATATCCACTAATGATTGTGCATTAGTGAGTTGTATGAAAAATAAAAGGATTGCTGTATATATAATTCTTTGTTGCATGATGTTTTAAGTTTAGTTTAAATTAAACTCTGTGGTATGACCATCAGAATCAGTAATGGTGATCATGATACCTTGTTGATCAATAGATTTATTAGCATCAAAAACTTCATCATAACTATTCAGATACATATTTTCAATTTGGCCAGTATTTGTATTAATTGAATAGAAATAGGTAAATGCAATAATTGATGCTGCAGAAATGGTATAAACCAATTTCTTATATGTTGATTTTAAAGATCTTTTCGGTGATTCAGGATATTTAAATTCAGGGACTTCTGTTTTTTGATCATACAGCGCATTTAATGAATGTGTAAAGTCATTGCATATCTGTTTTTGTTCAAGATATTTTTGTTTGCAGTCATTACATGTTGCTATATGAGATTCAATATTTATTGATTCTTCTTTCGATGTTTCCCAATCTATATATTTTTGAATAGCTTCTTCCTCAATACATTTCATACTTCATCTTTTTAAGTATCCCATTTAACTTTTTCAATGTGCGGGATAGTGTTTTTCCAATAGAGCTATATTTAATTCCTGTAATCTCAGCCATCTCCTTATAACTTAATCCTTCACTGTATAATATGGCCAGTTCCTTTTCTGAATCACAGAGAGCGGATAAGGCTTTTTGAATTACCTGTTCCTGAAAACTACGTTCTGCAAGATTTTCGTCCAACATAGATTTATTGTTTTCGTGATCTTCAATGGATACAGTTTTTTGATTGCATTTATTCAGATCCATACACTTATTTAAAGTAGCACGATACAACCAGCTTGTTGGATATTCTATTTTATAACCACTATTTGTTTTTTGATAGTAATACATAAAAACTTCCTGTAGGATATCTTTTGCTTCATCATGATGTAATAACATCTTGATGGCGACCCGATATAATTTAGGGTAGTTGTGTTTGTATATGTGATCAAAATTATTCAATGTTCAGTCTTTGTTTTATTAGTCTGGTTATTGAGATGTTTTGTGACAAGAAAATTAAAAGATTAATAAAAATAAGTTATTTGAGAGGTATAACACATAGTTGTGATTTTTTTTTACTAGTCATTTAAAAACACAAACTCATAAATGATGATTTAAAAATCAGACTAACTTAAATTATTCCCATTTAACTTATGAATTTTCTCTTTTTTATTGAGTTTCCAAGATGTGTAATGTTTAAACTAAAAATAGTAGTGTTTGAACAATTTATTGGTGGTATATGACGGATTTTTAACCGGTGTTTTTTAGCAGGAATACTTATTTTGCACTTTTAAAGTTAAATTAATAATCAGCAGAGAAAGTTGTTCTTTGTGTCTAATAAATCAAATATGATTCATCGTTTATTTTTTGTTTTTGCAGTAATTTTCGCGTTAAATATTTCAGCCAATGGGCAGGGATTTGGCGAAAGGCACTTGATTAACGAACAGTGGTTTTTTCATTTGGGAGATGTTAAATATGGTGGTAGAGAAACAATGGACTGTAGCAAGTGGAGTACAGTTGATGTTCCGCACGATTGGAGTGTAAAGCAAAATGCCAGTCCTGAGTTAGCTAGTTGTACTGGATTTTTACCTGGAGGAATTGCCTGGTACCGAAAAAACATAACCATACCTGAAGCTAAAAAAGGCGAAAAAGTGTATGTGTATTTTGAAGGGGTATATAATAATAGTGAGGTTTTTATAAATGGGAAATGGTTGGGAAAGCGCCCAAATGGTTATATCTCTTTTATGTATGAATTAACTCCATATATTAAATGGGGCGAAGAAAATTCTATTGCAGTAAGAGTTGATCACAGTCAGGATGCCGATTCACGTTGGTATACAGGTTCAGGCATTTATAGGGATGTATATTTGGTTTATGCTAATCCAATTCATATTAATCAATGGGGCGTTGCATATCAGGCTAATGTAAAGGGTAATCAGGCTATAGTAGAGACTAATACAACAATAAATAATAGTACAAATACATCATCAGTAAAAGTAGTTCAGGAACTTTATGATGCATCAGGAAATAGGGTAGCATCAACTTCAAAAAATACTTCTGCTAATGCAAATACAAAGACTGAAGTTACACAATCTTTTCAGTTGAAATCACCAAAACTTTGGAGCGTAAAAACTCCCTATTTATATACTTTAAAAACATCAGTTTTAAAAGGTTCTAAAATTCTGGATCAAAGTGAAACAAAGATAGGTATCAGAACAATTGACTTTGATGCAGATAAAGGATTTTCTTTGAATGGAGTGAATATGAAGCTTAAAGGCGTGTGTTTACATCATGATGCTGGAGTTTTAGGTGCTGCAGTGTATAAATCAGTTTGGAGGACTCGCTTGCAGCAATTAAAAAGTTTAGGTTGTAATGCCATAAGAACAAGTCATAATCCGCAAGCAACGCATTTGTATGAGTTATGCGATGAGCTTGGTTTTTTAGTAATGGATGAGGCTTTTGATGAGTGGGAATATCCAAAGAATAAGTGGATTGAGGGATGGAATCGTGGCACACCTGGTCATCAGGGAACTTCACAATATTTTAGAGAGTGGAGTGAAAGGGATTTGAAGGATCAGGTATTGAGAGATCGTAATCATCCTTCTATCATTATGTGGAGTATCGGTAATGAGGTGGATTATCCTAATGACCCGTATACACATCCTATTTTAGAAAAAGAGGGAATTGGTCAGCAACATATCCGCAAGTATTTACAAGATCATCCTAATGCAAAGCGTTTAGGAGAAATTGCTAAAGAATTGGTTGCCGTAGTTAAAGAGGTGGATACCTCAAGACCGGTTACTGCAGCTTTAGCTGGTGCAGTAATGTCTAATTTTACGGAATATCCTTTTGTTTTAGATGTTGTTGGTTATAACTATACAGAATACAAATACGATATGGATCATGAAAAATATCCTGGAAGAGTATTGTATGGTAGCGAAAACAGACATGATTTACCTGCCTGGCATGCAGTAAGAGATAAGGATTTTATTTTTGGTCAGTTTTTGTGGACAGGTTTTGATTATCTTGGGGAGTCTGGACCTTGGCCGTCCAGAGGTTTTACTACTGGTTTAATTGACCTTGCCGGAAATATTAAGCCACGAGGTTATTTTCGTCAGTCGCTGTGGCTTGAAAGTCCTATGGTGTATGTGGGGACTTATAAACCACATGGAGATTGGCTATCAATGGATGCACCCAAAGTTTGGAATTATTCTGAAAATGAAAAAGTAAGGGTAGCTTGTTATACTAATTGCGAAGAAGCTGAATTGTATTTAAATGGAAAGCTTCTAGGAACGCGCAAACCCTATGATGATGAAACTGGCATTATTTACTGGGATGTTAATTATGAATCCGGGGAATTAAAAGTGGTGGCATACAATAAAAAGGAGGAAGTAGTTTCTGATTCTGTTATTACAAATTCATACCCTGTTAAGCTTTCAGCGCAGGTTTTAGAATCCTCTGATGATGATGTAAGACAAATTGTAGTAAAAGTTCTCGACAAAGATGGTAAACAAGTAGTAATGGCAGATAATGAAATTACATGTAATGTTGAAGGTGGAACTTTATTAGGATTAGAAAATGCATCCAATGATGTTGCTTTAAATTACCAGGATAACAAACAACGTTGTATTCACGGGCAGCTGTTGATTTATGCAAAGCATATTGATAGTACTAAACCGATGATTGTTAAGTTGTCATCTCCATTATTGGATTCAATAACTTTGGAGGTTAGTAAATAGAATTAAAGAAATAGATAAGTATAGATTTAAAGATACATTCTGTAATTACAAGGTAGTTATGGGGTGTATCTTTTTTTTTTATTAATTGTTTATCTAAGATAGATAGAGTAGTTGAGTTTTGTTATTGTTCCAGATTCTTCTGAATTGCATTGTTTAATTCAACCATATTGAAGGGCTTTTTAAAATAGTCGGAAATTAAACCCTTGGTTAAAGCCTCATCTATTTCATCATTAATTTCATATCCTGAAATAATATAATAACATTTGTCGGAGTATTGTTGCTGTGCTTTTTTTATAAATTCTATGCCATTCATTTCAGGCATTTTCATATCGCTGAATATTAGCTTTATTTCAGGATGTTTTTGCATTAAATCTAAAGCCTTAAAGCCTGATTCAGCTGTAATTACATTATAATTTTTGCTAAATAGTTTGTCAAATAACATTAGGTTAATTGACTCGTCATCAACGTATAGTAAAGTATTATTTTCGTCTGCCATTATTTATTTTATTATTGGAAATACAACACTGATTTCAGTCCATTCGTTTTCCTTGGAGTTTATTGTTATTTCTCCCTGGTGTTCTTTAATAATATTGTATGTTATTGATAATCCTAAGCCAGTGCCTTTGCCAGGTTCTTTTGTTGTAAAGAATGGATCAAAAACATTGTTAATGATATTTTTAGGAATTCCAATACCCGTATCTGCAATTTTAATAAATATATTTTTGTCATCAAACCATGATGCAATAGATATTGTACCCTCAGAAGATTGTAATGCTTGAATAGCGTTATATATGATATTTAAAAATGCCTGATGTAATTTCCCTTCATTTCCACTTATATACGGTATATTTTGTTTTAAATCCTTTTTTATCGAAACTTTATTTGAAATTTGTGTTTTTAATATGGCCAAACAATTATTTATGATTTTGTTAACGTTACAACTATCTTTGTCATTTTCATTGTTTCTGCTGTAATGGTTTAAGCTGGTCACTATGTCGCTGGTTCTTTTTACCCCTTCTTTAATAGCGTTCAAGTAGGTTTCAACTTCATTATCGTTACATTCCGGTTTTTCCTCAAAATAATTTTCAAGGGCAATGCTTCCTCCATGAATAAAGTTGAGAGGATTGTTAATTTCATGAGCAATACCTGCAGAAAGAAGTCCCAGAGATGCCATTTTTTCTGATTGAATTAACTGCTCCTGCGTAGAATGCAGGTTTTTAAGTGTTTTTTCTAAATTAATTTTTTGATTTTCAAGCTGACTGTTGATATGTTTTAATTCTTCATTACTTTTATCCAGCTCGGCAGTTCGCTGTTGTACCAGCTTTTCAAGGTTTTCTTTATGTTGAATTAATTCATTTTTAATCGCATTTCTTTCTGTAATATCAATAAAAGCATTCAATCTTAGGTATTCATCTTTTAATTTAAATCGAAGACAGGAATAAAGAAATTCTTTTTCTTCGATATCTTGTATGTTAAGTGTAATTTCTAAGTTGTCTATTTTACCTTTACTACGTATTTCTTTTTCAACGTAGTCAAGCGTTTCCCTGGGTGGTATAACATTTAATTCGAAAGGATCTTTGCCTATGGTTTCCTCTTTAGTTAGTTTAAATGATTTACAAAAAGCATCATTAACAACAATGTGCTTCATCTTGTCGTCAATAACAGTGATCGGATAGGGAGTGGATTCAAGTAGTAACCTAAATAAATGTTCGCTTTCTTTAAGTGCATTTTCTGTTTCGATAAGTTCTGTAGTATCTATCAAAACACCCATGATAGCAGGACGTTTTTGATAGTTCATTCTGTTACCTAAAACTCTTAAATTTAATATTTTGCCATCTTTCCTGATTCCTTTAAACTCATACTTCAGAGAATTATCTTTACCAGCAATTCGTTTTTCTATATTTTTTTTAACGTATTCCTTGTCATCATCATGAACCATTTCGTTGGGAGAAATTTTTCCTAATAATTCCTCTGGTTTATATCCAAAAATTCTGCAAAATTGGTTATTAGCATATTTAAGTTTGTGGTCTTGAATAATATATACACCAACCAATGAGTTTTCTATCAGACTACGGTATTTTTCTTCGCTTTCTTTTAGTCTTTGTTCAATTTCGCTTTGTTCAGAAATATCCAAAATTGTGCCGGTAATGGCTGGTTTTCCCTTGTAAATAATACGATTACCAATGGCTTTAACTGTTTTTATGTAGCCGCCTTTAATAATGGTTCTAAAGGAATATTCTATAAAAGGTAATTCGCCTGAGAATCTTTTGTTTATGTTACTTCTTACTTTATCCTTGTCTTCTGGTACAACAATATCTAAAGGGATGATTTTGTCTATCACTTCCTCTGGAGTATAGCCGTTGATGTTACACCATCCTTTACTTACAAATTTAAATCGATTGTCCTGTATAATATAAAGACCAATGAGAGGATTGTCAATGAGGTTCTTAAACACAGTATGGCTTTCAAGATGCAGATTATCCGGATTAATGGAATCATTGTTTCTTGGGTTTGAGAAATATTTTAAGAGTTTACTTACGAACTTCATTTAAAGGTGTTTGATATATATAGTTATACTAATATACTGATATATGATTTAATTTAATAGCTTAAATAGAATCATTAATCAAATTATATATTAGAATGACTGCTTTTGTGTTTTTGTAAATAAAGTACGATGTGTTCTTAATGTGTTTTTGCTCTTGAGTAAAAAATATTGTTAGTGTTAAAAAGTACCTATTAAAGCATACTTGTCAGCATTACAAAAAACCTGGCTGTAAAACGAAAAATTAGGTCTGCTTGTGTCCATTTTTCTGTCTAGCTGAATAATGGGTTGATCTTTACTTACGTTGAAGTAGTCCTGTATTTTTTCTGTGGCCAGTATAGCCTGAATCTTTTGTTCTCCGCCAGTAACCTCGAGTTGGTAACTTTCTCTAAGGATGTTAAACAATGACTTATTTTCAAAGTTATGAGAAGTAAACCTGGGGAGATTTATGTTTGGAATAACAGTGATGTCATAAAATACAGGATCGTTATTTATTAGTCTAAGCCTTTCCATATAAATGCAACCAAATTCCTTTTCATGATCAGATATATCAAAAGAAAATGCGCTTTCAAACGGTCTGATTTCGGGTTTGATAAGAATTTTTGTAGTAAGATTTTCGCTGCCTAAGGCAGAGGTTGTACCTCCCAGAGAAAGGATGCCAACACCTTTAGGAGTTCCTTTAACAATACTTCCTTTCCCTTTTCTTTTAATGATAAAACCATCGTTTACTAATTTGTCAAGTGCTTTTCTAATGGTAGGACGTGTTACCCCATAGGTGGCGCATAAATCATTTTCAGAAGGCAAAAGATCGCCAACAGCATATATTCCTTCAGAAATATGCTTTCTCAGCGTTTCGTAAACTATTGTATGTTGCGGTTTCTTATCTGTATTCATTGATTTCCTCCCGATGTATTCATGCATGTTATGTTGTAAACACACATGAATTGTTAGATAAATTAAATTGAGGATGGCTCAAAAGTAATAAAAATATCATTTAAGAATTTCAATCAACTACTTTTTGAATGATTTGTTCTGTCTCTCCATGTTTCCTTAAAAAACTATAGAGGAAACTCATCTATTTCTATACTGTTGGTATTCCAGATATAAATCTATTAATAAATACATGTAATTACAAGCGCTATTACATGTAAATACAATAAATTTATTTTAAAAGTATGTAAAGTAAAGAAAACTAGCAGTTAAGAAAATTTTTATTAAAAAAATAAACTTTCAACTTGTAATTACAAGTTGAAATATATAAGTTTGATGTAAAATAATTTTTCTATGGCTACAGTTGTTATAATGCCCCGTCAAGGGCAGTCCGTTGAATCCTGCATTTTTACCGAATGGTTTAAGCGGGTAGGAGATGAAGTAAAAAAAGGTGATATTCTATTTGCCTACGAAACAGACAAAGCATCTTTTGAAGAAGAAGCTGCTGAAGATGGAATTCTTTTAGCGGTTTTCTGTGAAGAGGGAGATGAGGTTCCTGTATTGCAAAATATTGCGGTAATTGGAAATCCAGGAGAAAGTATTGATGAATTTAGACCAGGAGGAGCCTCCTCAGAAACTACAGATATATCTAATACTGTTGAAGCAGATGTTTCAATGGTAACTGAAGAAGAACCAGTTGCTGAAGTTCAACTACAGGAAGTTGTTTCTGATGCAGAGGTTAAAATATCACCAAGAGCAAAAAGGCTTGCCACAGAAAAGGGTGTAATATATCAGAGTATTGTAGGTACTGGACCAGAAAATAGGATTATAGAAAGAGATATTGAAGCATACCTTGCGTCTAAACCAAAAGTTACTCCATTAGCTAAGGAAGTAATGAAGCAGGAAGGTTTAGCTGTAGCAGAACAGGGAACAGGATTAGGAGGATCGGTTAGAGCGACAGATCTTACTTCTGTAAATCCGGTTTATGCAGATGATTATGAGATTAAAAAGTTACCTAATATCAGAAAGTTGATTGCTAAAGCAATGCATGCATCCTTGCAAAATTCAGCTCAGTTAACACACCATTTAGGAGCTGATGCCCGGAGAATTATGGAGTTGAGAAAACTGGTGAAAGCCAAAGAAGGAGCTGCAAATATCACGATTAATGATATGGTTTGTTTTGCAGTAATTAAAGCTTTACAAAAATTCCCTGATGCAAATGCCCACTTCTTAGGTGATAGTGTTAAGTATTTCAATAAAGTTCATTTAGGATTGGCAGTTGATACAGATCGAGGATTAATGGTTCCGGTTATTAAAAATGCGGATGATTTATCGATTTCAGGTTTATCCCGACAGTTTAAAGAAATTGCAGAGTCATGTCGAAAGGGAAGTATTGATCCTGAATTATTGTCTTCAGAGGCTGCATCATTTACCGTTTCAAACCTTGGAAATTACGGTGTTGAAATGTTTACTCCGGTTATAAATTTACCTCAGGTTGCCATATTAGGTGTAAATACTATTGTTCCACGTCCGGCAGATATTGGGGGTGGGGTTTATGGATTTGTGCCTTACATGGGACTGAGTTTAACATACGATCATCAAGCCTTAGATGGTGGAATGGCTACCAGATTTTTAAAGCAGATTGCCATTGAGATTGAGAATTTAGAGATTGAGTTTTAGATAGTTTTTAGAAAATGGGTTGAAGAAAGGAATGTTTTTAAGGTTGGCGTTCCTTTCTGAAAACCTCTTCAGATTAAATAAACAAATACTTATGTATGATTTAGCAATAATAGGAGGAGGTCCTGGCGGTTATGTAGCTGCAGAAAGGGCTGGCACTAAAGGATTAAAAGTAGTTTTAATAGAAAAAAAAGAACTTGGTGGTGTATGTTTAAATGAAGGTTGTATTCCAACCAAAACGTTATTGTACAGTGCAAAAATATATGATAATGCGGTTGGAGGTTCTAAATATGGCGTGGAGTCGAAAGAGGTAAGTTTTGATTTTGGTAAAATGATGAGCCGTAAGCAAAAAGTAGTGAAAAAGCTGGTAGGTGGAGTCGGTGCCAAAATGAAAATGTTTAATGTAAAAACAATTAAAGATACTGCTTATATAAAAGGACGAACTCAGCAGGGAATAGAAATTTCAACTTCTGAAGAAGAGATTGTTGCAGCTCATTTGCTGATCTGTACAGGATCTGAAGCTTTTATTCCACCTATTCCTGGTTTGGGAGAACCAGGTGATGTTATTCTTACCAATCGTGAAATTCTTGAATTAAAAGAAAAGCCTGATTCACTTGTGATTATTGGAGGTGGGGTAATTGGGATGGAGTTTGCCAGTTTCTTTAATAGTTTGGGAACAAAAGTTACAATAATAGAAATGTTGGATGAGATTCTTTGTGGTATGGACGTTGAGATGAGCGCTATGCTACGTCAGATGTATGCTAAAAAAGGAATTGAATTCAATTTATCTTCAAAAGTTACAAAGGTGGAAGGTAATGTGGTAACCTTTGAAAAAGATGGGAAAGAGACTATGCTATCCGGAGATAAAATATTAGTAAGTGTTGGTCGTAAGCCAGTAACTACTGGATTTGGATTGGAAAACCTTGGAGTAGAGTTGTTCCGTGGAGGCATTAAGGTGGATGATAAGATGAAAACCAACGTACCTAATGTATTTGCAGCTGGCGATGTTACTGGATTTTCATTGTTAGCACATACTGCCAGCCGTGAAGGAGAGGTGGTTGTGAATAATCTTTGTGGCAGAGAAGACCGAATGAGATATAATGCCATTCCCGGAGTTGTTTATACCAATCCTGAAATAGCAGGAGTAGGGTTAACAGAAGAAGCAGCCAGGCAAAAAGGAATTGCTTATAAAGTAGCTAAACTGCCGATGGCTTATGCCGGTAGATTTATTGCTGAAAATGAAGGAGGATCAGGGTTGTGTAAAGTATTGGTGGGAGCTAAATACGGAGAAGTGTTAGGTGTCCACATGCTTGGAAATCCATCCAGTGAAATGATTTATGGAGCTTGTATGGCTATAGAGGCTGAACTTACATTGAAAGAACTAGAGGAAGTTGTCTTTCCTCATCCAACTGTTTCAGAAATATTTAAAGAAACGGTGTTTGATTTCGGACATATAACGAGCAACGCTAAAAGTACCGCTATCAAAGTATCTTAAAATTAGTAATTGTAAAAAAAATCAAGAGTACTAGGTGATTGTCAAAGGTGTAGATAAAAAATCATCTTTTGTCTGTTGTCTATGATCTAAAAATCTAAATAATATGCCAAAGTCACAATTTATTGATCCTAAGCAGGTCAGAAAATCAGGAAAAATTGAATTTAAAGACATTCCGGTTAACCAATATGATAAATCCATAGAGGATGAAAAGGTTAATTTTTCGAAGAAACAATTCATTGCAATTTATCATGATATGGCATTAATCCGCCATTTTGAAACGATGATTAACTTAATTAAGATTCGTGGTGAATATGAGGGAATTGAATACAATCATCCTGGCCCTGCTCACCTTTCTATTGGTCAGGAATCAGCCGCTGTTGGTATGGCTTATCATCTTGGTGTTGATGATTTTATTTTTGGTTCGCACCGATCTCATGGTGAAATTTTGGCCAAAGGTATGTCAGCTATCAGCAAAATGTCTGATGAGGAGTTGAATGACATGATGAAAAATTTCTTTGGTGGAACCATTCTAAAAATTGTATCAGATGGGCATCAGGGTGATATGAAATCATTGGCACGCAGATTTTTAGTTTATGGAACTCTGGCTGAAATTTTTGCCAGAGAAACAGGATTTAATAAAGGTCTTGGTGGTTCCATGCATGCCTTTTTTACACCACTTGGAGTATATCCAAACAACGCTATTGTTGGTGGTTCCGGCGATATTGCTGTGGGAGCTGCATTGTATAAAAAAGTAAATCAAAAAGACGGTATTGTTGTCGCAAATATTGGTGATGCATCAATGGCTTGCGGACCAGTTTGGGAAGGTTTAGCCTTTGCTTCAATGGATCAGTTTGAGCAGTTATGGGAAGGTGCCTATAAAGGCGGATTGCCAATCATCTTTAATATCATGAATAACCAGTATGGAATGGGAGGCCAAACTTGTGGCGAAACTATGGGTTATGATATTGCAGCACGTATTGGAGCTGGCGTAAACAGAGATAGTATGCATGCTGAACGCGTTGATGGTTACAATCCATTGGCAGTTATTGATGCTTACAAAAGAAAAATGGAATTGATTAAAGATAAAAAAGGCCCAATCTTATTAGATGTCCTTACTTATCGATATAGTGGTCACTCTCCTTCTGATGCTTCTTCGTACAGAACTAAAGAAGAAATTGAAGCATGGGAAAATCAGGATTGTATTGTTTCTTATGGAAATGAATTGGTTAAGGCCGGTATCACAACACAAAAGGAATTAGATGCCATTCAGGCTGATATTGTGGAGTTGATGAAATATGCCATGACATTAGCTATTGATGAAAAAGTTTCTCCTCGCATGGATCTTGAAAAACATCCTGAATTAATTGGAGATATGATTTTCTCTAACCAAAGTGTTGATAAAATGGAAGATCGTCCAGTAGAGGTGAATCATCCTATGGAAGAGAATCCAAGAGTACAGCAAATTGCAAAAAAAGAAAGATATGCCTTCGATGCAAATGGAAAGCCATTTTCTAAGATTAAGCAGTATCAGTTAAGAGATGGTTTGTTCGAGGCCATTGTAGACCGTTTTTATAAAGATCCAACTTTAGTGGCTTATGGTGAAGAGAACCGCGACTGGGGTGGTGCTTTTGCGGTGTATCGTGGATTAACAGAGGCTTTGCCTTATCAGCGATTATTTAACTCGCCAATTTCTGAGGCTTCTATTATTGGTACAGCTATTGGTTATGCCATGTGTGGAGGTAGAGTAATTCCTGAAATTATGTATTGCGACTTTTTAGGTCGTTGTGGAGATGAGGTGTTTAATCAATTACCAAAATGGCAGGCAATGTCAGGTAATGTTATTAAAATGCCTGTTGTAATTCGTGTTTCTGTAGGATCTAAATATGGTGCACAACACTCTCAGGACTGGTCTTCATTGGTAGCACATATTCCTGGATTAAAAGTGTGTTTCCCTGCAACACCATACGATGCAAAAGGATTAATGAATACGGCTTTACAAGGAACTGATCCTGTTGTATTCTTTGAAAGTCAGAGAATTTATGATGTAGGTGAGCAGTTCCATAAAGAAGGGGTGCCAGAAGAGTATTACGAAATTCCTTTTGGAGAACCGGATATTAAAAGAGAAGGTAAGGATATTACTATTTTATCAATAGGAGCAACTGTGTACAGAGCATTGGAAGCTGCCGAAGAATTAGAATCTAAATATGGAATGTCGGCTGAAGTGATTGATGCCCGTAGTATTGTTCCGTTTAATTATGAACCGGTAATTGAGTCGCTTAAGAAAACCGGAAGAATTATTTTAACCAGTGATGCTAATGAAAGAGGCTCGTTCTTAAAAGATATGGCTCAGCGAATTACCGAGTTGGCATTTGATGAATTGGATGCGCCACCGGTAGTAGTAGGTTCTCGTAACTGGATTACTCCTGCATACGAATTAGAGCAATACTTTTTCCCTGGAAAGGATTGGATTATTGATGCCATTCACGAAAAAATTGTTCCATTAAAAGGACATGTGGTTAAAAATAACTTTACCAATGCTGAAATTATAAGAAGAGGAAAACTAGGTATTTAACATTTATATTCTGCTCCGGGTACATGTTTGGGAATGTATCCGGAACTTTTATCTTCTTCAAGTTAAAGTGTAATGTTCCAACTATATAAATAGTCTCTGTCAAAAAAATCTACGAATGAAAAATCTTTGAAATAGATGAAAGACTTTGGCTGCAGAGCGACTGTTTTCATCAGTTAATCTATCTAAATTACACATGGAAAATCTATCTACACTTCCAGAAAAATCAGAACAACTTGCAGGAGCAAGTGTTGGCATTAATTTAAAAAACGAACAAATATTAAATGTAAACGCACATATTCATAGCCCATATTCATTCAGTGCATTTAAAGATATCCCGGAAATATTTGAATTGGCAGCAAAAGAAGATGTTCGGGTTTTAGGAATCAACGATTTTTATTCAACTGATGGATATGAACAATTTAACGATCTGGCATTAAAGTATAAGATCTTTCCTCTTTTTAATATTGAGTTTATAGGAGTTAATTTACAAGATAAAGAAAAAGGTATCCGACTAAATGATCCAGGTAATCCGGGACGGGTTTACTTATCTGGTAAAGGATTAAGTAATCCTCCTAAATTAGATGAACCTTATTTTACCCAGGTTAAAACAATAAAAGAAGAAATTGTAAAACGAGTAGGTCAGATGGCTGAAAAAATCAATGAGCTTTTTGAAGAAATCAATTCGGATATTCGGATTTACATGGAGGAGATTTTAGAAAAGTATGCCATTGATTTAGTGAGAGAAAGACATGTTGCTAAGGCTGTTCGTGTAAAAGTATTTGAAAAGTATAATACAGTAGAAGAGCGATATCAGTTTTTTGAACAATTATATTCAGGTAATCAGCCATCTGCTAATTTAGAAAGCAATGCAGAGGTTGAAAATGAAATCAGAAATATGTTGCTCAAGGCAGGAAAAAAAGCCTTTGTGGAGGAAAACTCAAAAGCATTTCTGGAAGTATCTGTAATAAAAGATATCATTTTAAATGCAGGAGGTATTCCAACTTATCCTTTGTTGGCAGATAACCCTAAAGGAGAATATACCAGGTTTGAGCAAAATAAAGAAGTTTTATTGGAAGAGTTAAAAGCTCGAAACGTGTATTCAATAGAGTTTATTCCTAATCGTAATGAATTAAACAGACTAAAGGAATATGCGATGTTTTTTTGGAATAATGGATATCTGGTTACGTTTGGAACAGAGCATAATGCACCAGATATGATCCCAATGACTGTTGAAACAAGAGGGGGTATTCCATTGGATGAAGAATTAAGAGAGTTATCCTATAAAGGAGCTTGTGTTGTGGCTGCACATCAACATCTGGTTGCAAAGGGCGAAGATGGATTTGTAAAAGCAAATGGTGATCGTAATGAGGAAAGTCTTGATTATTTTGTTGAACTGGGACATACTGTAATTAGTAAATACATGCAGTAGATCATCATGATAAAGACTACTGCAAACAAAATTTAGATAATAAGGATTGATATTAATAATATGGCAATTAATAAAAAAATAGTTGAGATCTTACCTGCTCTCCGGATGATTTTATCTGAAGATAAAATTAAGGTTGCTAAGGTATCTGGCAGTGAAAATGGAGTTGAACCTCAAATAAAAGTTAAGGTCTCTGATGATTCTTCAGAAACAATTCATCAGTTAAAGGCGCAAATTGAGCTTTTTCAACAACAGAATGGAGTACTTCCAAAGGTTATACTTTTAGAAGGAATAGGTCTTGTGGCTGTTGCAGAAACCAGTTTTGAAACAGAGCAATTATTGCTAAATCAGGCCTTTGATGAAAATATTGTTGCAGAAGGAAGAGCTGTCGGTAAAACGGCTATCATAACAGGTGGAGCTCAGGGATTTGGTGGCGGCCTGGTGGAAAGCATAATTAAAGATGGAGGAAACGTTGTTATTGCTGACTTAAACGAGGAAAAAGGAAAGGCATTTGCAGCAGCATTAAATCAGAAGTCAAAATATAATAAAGCGCATTTTGTAAAAGTCGATGTTTCAGATTTAGCTTCAGTAGACCATCTTGTTTATGAAACGGTTTGTGAGTTTGGAGGATTTGATGTTTTTATATCAAATGCGGGTGTGCTAAGAGCTGGAGGTTTGGATGAAATGACTCCGGAAGCTTTTGAATTTATGACAAAGGTAAATTATACCGGGTATTTTAATTGCGCCAAAAGTGCATCGCCTGTATTAAAACTTCAAACAGCTAATAAACCCGGTTATTTTGCAGATATCATACAAATTAATTCAAAATCAGGATTAAAAGGTAGTAACAGAAATTTTGCTTATGCAGGCGGAAAGTTTGGAGGTATTGGTTTAACCCAATCTTTTGCATTGGAATTAATGCCAAGTCGTGTAAAAGTAAATTCCATTTGTCCTGGTAACTTTTTTGATGGTCCGTTATGGAGCGACCCTGAAAAAGGTTTGTTTGTGCAATATTTAAATGCAGGCAAAGTAAAGGGAGCTAAAACAATAGAAGATGTAAAGGCCTTTTATGAAGCTCAGGTTCCTGCTGGCAGAGGGTGTACTGTTTTGGATGTTATGAGAGCGGTTTATTATGTGATGGAACAGGAGTATGAAACAGGGCAGGCTATACCTGTTACTGGTGGACAAGAGATGTTAAAATAGTAATAATAACAGAGGGAATAGGGATTGGTATGGAAGTAAAAGCTGTAATTTTTGATTTGGACGGAACGTTGATTGATTCAATTGAGGATATTGCGGATGCAAACAATAAGATGTTGAGTGATTTTGGTTTTCCTGTTCATGGAGTGAAAGAATATATAAAGTGGATTGGTAATGGAGCCCGGTTATTGGTTGAAGCCTCTCTACCTCCGAAGGAAAGAGGTGGTGATATAGCTCGGTTTTTAAGTAAGTATAACAGCTATTATCAACAAAATACACATCATAAAAGCAAGGTTTTTTCTGGTATTGATAAAGTGCTTGATGCTTTAACTGAAAAAGGAATACCCATGGCTATAAATACGAATAAACCTCAGCATCTTACAGATGAGGTTGTGGGTTATTATTTAAAAAAATGGCCGTTTAAATGTGTCATTGGTCATAGCAACACATTTCCTCATAAACCAAACCCCAAAGGAGCATTACATTTTGCAAAACAAGTAAACTGTGATCCAAAAAATGTGTTGTTGATAGGTGATTCTGTTGTGGACATACAAACAGCCAAAGCTGCAGGTATGATGCCAATGGGCGTGAGTTGGGGTTATGGGCAGCCGTGCATTGAAGGGGATTGTTTAAAAATTGTCAATCAGCCTCTGGAAATATTAGAATTTGTGGAAAATAATATAAATGAAACCAGCATAAAGGAAGTATGATTTATCCTATTTCAAAATAGAGAGCAAGTTTCATTTTAACATTAAACTTAAAACAAGTATATGAAACGAGCAGAATAAAAGATTTCTCACACCTGAGGATGATTGAGTTTTGTGAGTTCCATGCGACGATAAAAAATTAAACGCATGAAAACTAAAGCTGTACGATTATATGGAAAGGCAGATCTTCGTTTAGAAGAATTTGATTTGCCTGAAATTAAAGATGATGAAATATTAGCAAAGGTAGTTTGCGATAGTCTTTGTATGTCATCCTATAAAGCCTCAAACCAGGGAACAGATCATAAACGGGTTCCTAATGATGTGGCTGATAATCCGGTGATTATCGGGCATGAATTTGCCGGTGAATTGGTTCAGGTGGGTAGTAAATGGAGTTCTCAGTTTAAGGAAGGAGATAAATTTTCAATTCAGCCTGCTTTAAATTATAAAGAGGGACCGGTTGGGGTATTGAGTGCTCCAGGATATTCCTATCATCATATTGGTGGCGATTCAACTTATGTTGTAATACCAAATGAGGTAATGGAGTTGGGCTGTTTATTACCTTATAAAGGTGATGGATTTTATCCTGCATCGTTATCAGAGCCACTATCTTGTGTTATAGGTGCAATTCATGCTAATTATCATACTACCCCGGGTTCATACATTCATAATATGGAAATTGTTGAGGATGGTAAGATGGCTTTATTGGCAGGTGTTGGTCCTATGGGATTAGCAGCCATTAATTATGTGTTACATCGTGAAGATCGGAAACCATCTTTATTAGTTGTGACAGATATTGATCAAACTCGTTTAGACAGGGCTGCTTTATTGTATACTGTTGATTTTGCTGCTTCACGAGGTATTGATTTACGATATATCAATACTGGAGAAATGGCGGATCCTATAGCTGGATTGAAGGCCATTTCGGGAGAAGATGGGTTTAATGATGTGTTTGTTTTTGCTCCGGTAGCTCCTGTAGTAGAGCAGGCAGATGCTATTTTAGGTTTTGATGGTTGCTTAAACTTTTTTGCAGGTCCCTCAAAGCAGGATTTTAAAGCACAAATGAATTTTTATAATGTGCATTATGCCTATACTCATGTGGTAGGAACCAGTGGTGGTAATACTGATGATATGAAGGAGGCTTTGGATATTATGTCCAAAGGATTGGATCCGGCAGGTTTGGTAACACATGTTGGGGGTTTAAATGCAGTGATTGATGCAACCTTGGATTTACCCAATATACCAGGGGGTAAAAAGTTAATTTACAATCATGTAGAGATGCCATTAACAGCTATTGCTGATTTTAAGGAGTTAGGTAAAAATAATGCCGTATATTGCATGCTCGCTGATGTGTGTGCTAAAAATAATGGCTTGTGGAGTGTCGAAGCAGAAGAATTATTATTGGCAAATGCAGGAGCGTTGCAATACTAATTAAAAAAATATCAAAATGATTTATTTAGCGGATACTGCAAATGTTGAAGAATTGAAAAAACTGTTTTACTACTTTCCATTGGAGGGAGTAACTACAAATCCAACAATTCTTGCTGCAGAAAAGAAACCAATGTCCCAAATAATGCCCAAATTGGTTGAGTTGGTTGGAGATAAGATGTTACATGTGCAAATGATTAGCAATAAGGCTGAAGATATGGTAAGAGAAGCTGTTGCCTATAAAAAAATGTATGATTTAGGTGATAACTACTTTGCTAAAATACCTGTTACTGAAGAAGGTTACAGAGCCATGCCTATGATAAAGGATAAAGGAATTAATGTAACTGCTACAGCAATATTTACTCAACAGCAAGCATTAGTTGCTGCAAGAGCTGGAGCGGATTGGGTAGCGCCGTATGTGAATCGATTGGATAATATTTCATCTCATGGTATTGAAGTTGTTGGCAATATTGTAGAAAATATTAAAAGATATAATTTAAATACCGGAGTGTTAGCCGCTAGTTTTAAAACGGTAGATCAGGTGCATCGTGTTAGTATGATGGGCAGTCAGGCTGCTACCGTGGGATTTGAAATACTAGAGCGACTTAGAAGTCACCCAATGACAGATACAAGTGTTGAGTGGTTTGAGAATGATGCTAAAGGAATTTACGATATAGATTTTTAGAAATAAATGTAAAAAAGGGGATTTAGCAAAAGTGTTAAATCCCCTTTTTTGTAAATGTAAGGCTCTGATCTATATCTTAAATATTTCGGATTGTGTTAACTTAATAGTTCTAAATTCTAAAAATATGGAAGGTACAGTAAATTGGAAAAAACTTCAGAACGGCTCAGATATCAGAGGTGTGGCGATGGAGGGGATTCAGGGGGAGTCGGTTAATTTATCAAAAGATGTAGTGGAGCAATTAGGGAAAGCTTTTGCTCAATGGATTCGCTTAAAACGGCCCAATCAATCAACTTATGTTGTTGCGGTTGGAATGGACTCTCGTTTAACAGGCCCTGATCTGAAAGATGCTTTTGCCTGTGGCTTGTCAGCAATGGGAGTTGATGTTTACGATTGCGGTATTGCATCCACACCCGCAATGTTTATGACAACTGTGGATAAAAATTATTCCATTGATGCAGGAGTGATGATCACAGCCAGTCACCTTCCGTTTAACCGAAATGGATTAAAATTTTTTACCTGTGAAGGAGGAGCAAACAAAAGTGATATCACAGAAATACTTACCATTGCGGAACAAAATCAGTTTGTCACTTCAGATAAGAAAGGAATTGTAAAACAGTTGGATTATATCTCTGTTTATTCTCAGCTACTGGTATCTACTATAAGATCAAAAGTAAAAACAGGTGTTGATAATACCTATCCATTAAAAGGACTAAAAATAATTGTGGATGCAGGCAATGGTGCCGGAGGATTTTTTGCAGATAAAGTACTTGCAGAGTTAGGCGCAGATATATCCGGAAGTCAGTTTCTTGAACCAGATGGAAAATTTCCAAATCATGTACCAAATCCAGAGGATGAAGAAGCAATGCAATTTATTTGCGAGGCAGTGATTCGCCAAAAAGCAGATTTGGGGATCATCTTTGATACAGATGTGGATCGATCTGCAATGGTTGATCAGGATGGAAATCCTATTAATAGAAATGAATTAATTGCCTTAATTTCAGCCGTGATTTTGGATGAGCATCCAGATAGCACAATTGTTACAGATTCAATTACATCAGATGGCTTAGCATGGTTTATTGAAGAGCATTTAAAGGGTGAACATCACCGTTTTAAAAGAGGATATAAAAACGTAATCAATGAAGCTATTCGATTAAATGAAGCAGGTAAGGAGTCTTGGTTAGCCATTGAAACAAGCGGCCATGCAGCCTTGAAAGAAAATTACTTTTTAGATGATGGTGCTTTTTTAGTTGCAAAACTTTTAATTAAGCTAGCTGACTTAAGACTTGAAAATAAGACTTTAGCTCAGTTAATAGAGGAACTTCCACGACCACAGGAAAGTAAAGAAATAAGGATTGCTATTAAAACAGATGATTTTGTAGCTTATGGACAAAAGATTATTGAAGAGTTAGAGAATAACTTACTACCTGATTGGACTAAAGTTCCTAAAAATTATGAAGGCATACGAGTAAAATGTGCATCAGAGGATGAGGATGGATGGTTTCTGTTGCGTTTATCCTTACATGATCCGATGATTCCAATTAATATAGAATCAAATATTAAAGGTGGTGTTCTGAAAATCGCCCAAAGATTAAAGAGTTTACTTTTAAAATATGATCAGTTAGATCTTAAGGTTTTTGATTAAGTTAACCTTGATTTATATTTCAAAAACGCCTGGATGTTAAAAATATTCAGGCGTTTTTATTTGATCAAATAGTATTGATTATTTTTTAAATTATAACATTTTTTAAATATTTTATCAAATATGTGTAATGTGCAGTATTATAGTAATATATGGACTTATGTAGTTGTATTTTGTTAACAAAATGACTGTCATTTAATATCAATTTGTACATATAGATTATCATTTTAACCTATTGTATTAACATTTATTAAGGAAGTTTAGACTCGCCATAAATACATTTGTCATGTGTTTCATAAATCGAGTTTTATTTTAAATCTATATTCTATGAATATTAAAAAATCTAATGAAAGAATTTCGGTACAATCAATTCCAAGATTGCTCTTGGTTTATGCCGGAATAGTATTAATGTTGTTTTCCACAACGATAGTCTTTGGGCAAAGCTCTCGCTCAATTACAGGTACTGTAACCTCAAAAGCAGATGGACAAGCCATTCCGGGTGCTAGTGTTATTGTAGAAGGTACTACAAATGGTGTTATTACAAATGTGGATGGTGAATTTAGTATTGATTGCAATGAAAATGATGTATTGATTATTTCATTTATCGGACTAAAAACCCAGCAGATTGTTGTAACAAATCAAACCACACTATCCATTAAAATGGAAGAAGAAATTTCACAGTTTGATGAAGTAGTGGTTGTTGGTTATGGGGTTCAGCAAAAGAAATTAGTTACCGGAGCCACAGTTCAGGTAAAAGGAGATCAAATTCAAAAGCAAAACACCACCAGTCCTTTACAAGCAATGCAAGGACAAACTCCGGGTGTTAATATTTCTTCCACTTCAGGCCAGCCGGGAGCTGATATGAAAGTAACTATTCGCGGTTTAGGAACAGTTGGTAATTCAGGCCCTCTTTACATTATAGATGGTGTACAGGGAGATATTTCGACTTTAAATGCCAGTGATATTCAAAGTATTGATGTATTAAAGGATGCGGCTTCAGCTGCAATTTATGGTTCGCAGGCAGCAAATGGTGTGGTTTTGGTAACCACTAAACAAGGTAAAGCAGGTTCTGCACAAGTTGTTTTTGATGCTTATTATGGTGTACAAAATGTAATGAGTACTACCAACATGCTTAATAGAGAAGAGTATATTACTATTATGCAGGAACAAGCTTTGAATTCGGGATCAGCATTATATGATGCAAGTGTTTTTGAAGGAGCTGCTAATTCGGATTGGGTTAACCAAATGTTTTATGATGATGCGGTTACTCAAAATTATTCTTTAGGTATTAATGGAGGTACAGAAAGTTCAGTTTATGCAATGTCAATGAATTATACAGGACAAGAAGGTATTGTTGGTGGACCAGATGTTTCAAATTATGAGCGTTATGGTTTCAGAATTAATACAGAGCATAAACTATATGATAATGTGTTAAAAGTTGGACAACATTTAAATTTTAACTACATCAAAAATACTGGTATAAGTGTAGGTAATCAATACAATAATACATTAAGAGGTGCATTTACAACATCACCGTTAGCTCCGGTTTACAGTGATAATAATATTTATGATAGTCCTTATAACGATACATCAAACTCTCCTTGGTTTAAAGGTGATGGAAACCCTTATGGTTCAATGATGACTAACACAAATAATGAAAATGATGGTCAAAGACTTTTAGGTGATGTATATGCTGAATTAGAGCCAATTAAAAACTTGAAAGTTAAAACATTGTTTGGTTTTAATTATTATGCAAACGAATATAGAAGTTTTAGCCCTTTATATCAGTTTTCTATCTATGCATATAACAATGACCATACTTCAGTAAATCAAAGTATGAGTAAAGGTCATACAATGACATGGACAAACACTGCTAGTTATAATTTTGAATTAGATGGCGGTCATAAATTTGATGTTTTAGCAGGTATGGAAGCCATTCGTTATCAAGGAACAAACCTTTCAGCCTCTAACTGGAACTTGCTAAGTCAGTTTAATGATTTTGCTCACGCTTATATCGATAATACAACAGGTCAGGCTACTTTGCAAAAAGATGAAGATGGTAATGCAACCGGTGTTGTTGAAACAAAAGGAGTAGGTGGTGGACCATCTGTAAAATCGCGAAGATTATCATATTTCGGTCGTTTAGCATATAATTATAAAGAGAAATATATGTTTAATGCCACTTTAAGAGCTGATGCGTCTTCAAAATTTGCAGAAGGAAATCGTTGGGGATATTTCCCATCAGCTTCTGCCGGATGGGTGGTAAGTAACGAGTCATTTATGGAAGGCGTTTCATCATGGATGAGCTTTTTAAAATTAAGAGTAAGTTGGGGACAAGTTGGTAACCAGAATATTTCTGATTTCCAATATGCATCACCAATGAATACTTCCACAAGTTATTCTTCGAGTGACCCTGCTGCAAACTATGTTTTTGGTACTTCATTGGTTAATACTCCAGGTTCTTACCCAAGTCGTTTATCAAATCTTAATGTTAAATGGGAGACTTCAGAACAAACTAATATTGGTTTCGATGCTTACTTTTTAAACAGCAGATTAGGTGTTAATGGTGATTTTTATATTAAAACAACTAAAGATTGGTTAGTACAAGCACCAATTTTAGCTACAGCGGGAGCAGGAGCACCTTATATAAATGGAGGTGATGTTAAAAACACAGGTATTGAATTAGCACTTTCATGGAATGATAATATTGGAGATTTTACTTATTCAATTGGGGTTAATGGTGCTTACAACAAAAACGAAGTAGGAAGCATTCCAACAGAAGATGGAATTATTCACGGTTCAACTAACATGTTGTATGATAACAGTGAAGAATTTTACAGAGCTCAAAATGGTTATGAAATTGGATACTTTTGGGGATATGAAACAGCAGGTATTTTCCAAAGCTATGAAGATATTGAAAACTGGAAAGCTGCAGGAAATGGAATTTTACAGTCAAATGTAAAACCCGGAGATGTAAAATTTGTAGATCAAAAACATGATGGAGTTGTAAATGCCGATGATAAAGTAGATTTAGGATCAGGTATTCCTGATATTACTTACGGTCTTAATTTAAATTTAGGATATAAAAACTTTGATTTTTCAGTAACAGCAAATGGTGTTATTGGAAATAAAATAGTACAGTCTTACCGTAATCACTCCAATAAACAAGCCAACTATACAACAGCTATTTTAGATCGTTGGACTGGAGAAGGAACTTCTAATAAAATGCCAAGAGTTACAGAAACCAATATTAACTGGCAATTCTCTGACTTATATCTTCAGGATGGAGACTTTTTAAGAATCAGCAATGTGGCTGTTGGTTATGACTTTAGTAAATTAATCAAATGGTCGCCAATGAGTCAGTTTAGAGTTTACGCAGCTGTACAAAATGCTTTCACTTTCACAAAGTATAATGGTATGGATCCTGAAATTGGATATGGAACTTCAAGCTGGGTATCAGGTATTGATTTGGGATATTATCCACGTCCAAGAACTTATTTGGTAGGTGTAAATCTTAAATTTTAATGAATAAAATATTATTCTTATGAACAAGTTAAAACGAAATATATTAGCAATAGGTGTTCTGAGTCTGGGGATGTTTTCTTGTAGCGAATCATACCTTGACGTAGAACCAGAAACATCAATTTTTGATAGTAACTACTACAAAACAGTTGAAGATTTTGAAATGGCTCTTGTTGGATGTTACGATGGTTATCAGGTAACTACATCAAATGGAAATCAGTCATTTTATGTAACTTCTGAGGTTTTGTCAGACAACTGCTTTGGAGGTACTGGTAATACAGATGGAAGAGGTTATCAGGTTCTTGACAGATTTGATTTATCGCAATCTCCTTCCGATAACAACATATTCAATGGTACATGGAGCGACTATTACGCAGGTATTTTCAGATGTAATAAATTACTTCAGAAGATGACAGAAATGAATTGGGAAGGAAATGAAGATGATCAGGTTAGAATTGAAGGTGAAACTCGTTTTTTACGAGCCAAATTGTACTTCGATCTAGTAAGATTATTCAATAGAATTCCATTGCTAACAGAGCCTTCAACTGACAATATCCCTCAGTCGGAACCTGCAGCAGTTTATAAATTGATTGCAGAAGATTTAAAATTTGCATCAGAAAATCTTGATGCTCCTGCTTATTCAGCAGAGTGGGCTGCCGAAAATGATGGAAGAGCCACTCAATGGGCTGCAAAAGCACTTCTTGGTAGAGTATTTTTATTCTATACTGGTTATTACGGACAATCAAATATTGAAGGAGTTGTTGATAATGCTTATGTATTAGCAGGCCTTGAAAATGTGATTAGTGAAGGTGGCTTTGGATTGGTTGAAGAATATAAAAATTTATGGGAAGCTGCATCTTCAGTGCCTAATGTAGAAAATAATACGCTTGAAACAACTTGGGCAGGAAGAGGAAACAAAGAAGCAGTATTTACTCAGAAGTTTAATTATACACAGGATTATAATGGAAATGCTGACGGTAACCGTTGGTTAGTTATGATGGGAATGCGTAATACAAACTTTTCGCCTTATGGTAAAGGTTGGGGAGCATGTACTGTTAATCCTGAACTTTGGAAAGATTATGACACTAATGATGCACGTAAAAAAGCATCGATCATTGACATTGTAGGAGAAGGAATTGAATCCACTTTTGATTTAAAAGATCAACGTGAGTATACCGGATATACTAATAAAAAGTATACACCAATGTGTTTACCAGATGGAACTACGGTATTAGAAGGTCTTGGAGATGGTAATTTTCAACATTCACAATATCAGGATTTCATTGTTATACGATACGCAGATGTATTGTTAATGGCAGCCGAGTTAGGTAGTTCAAATGCTCAATCATATTATGATCAGGTAAGAACAAGAGCTGGATTAACAACAAAAACAGTTAGTAAAGAGAATATAATGGATGAGCGTCGTTATGAGTTTGCGTTTGAAGGTTTAAGATATTGGGATTTACTTCGTCAGGGAGTTTCAGTAGCTGCATCTGCTATTGCTGTTTCAAATTATGCAGTATTAAGTGGAAATGCTGATGATCAGGTAACCATTGATGCTGGTAACATTACCACAACTCAGGGTTTTATGCAGATTCCAAATACTCAAATTACCTTATCTGATGGAGTGTTAAAACAAAATGCTGGTTGGGAATAATTTTAAATTAAACAACAATGAAACATTTGAATAATATATTGTCATTTATACTAATAGTATTCTTGGTTGGAGCATGTACTCCTGAAGAATACAATTTGGGTGATACTGATATTCTACCAGAAGAACTGGTTGAAGGAATTGCATATACAATCACCCATGATAGCGAGAACCCAAACATCGTTTACTTAACAAGTTTAATGGGCTCGGAATATACACCTCTATGGAATCATCCACAAGGAAGAAGTCAGGATAAAGTTGTTACACTTAAAATTCCTTTTGCAGGAACTTATGAAGTACAATTTGGAGTTCAAACTCGTGGTGGATATGTTTACGGCGAAACAGTTACTTTTGATGTAGATCAGATGTATGCCGGTTTTATAGAAGATGAACTTTGGACTTTAGTTTCTGGAGGACAAGGCAAATCTAAAACATGGTATTTAGATCTTGATGGGGAACAAACATCTCGCTTTTTTGGAGGTCCTATCTGGTTCTTTACAAATACTTACGAATGGGATAACCTGCATAATGCAGCAGGTGATAACTATATAGATGCTGATGTTTGGGATGCCAAAAGTGCGATTCTTCCAAACCTTCAGGAGAGCGGTGAAGCGGTATGGTATTGGTCGGCAGATTGGGCAGGTAACCAATGGATGTGTGATGCCGCTGATTTTGGAACAATGACTTTTGATTTGATTGGTGGCGCTAACTTAACAGTAGATCAAACAGCTTATTCAACAAGTATTGGTGGAGGATCAGTTCAGAATGGATCTTATATGTTAGATACAGAAAAGCATACTATTAAATTTACAGATGCATTTCCGGTACATGACTCTAATAGAGATGCAGCGGTGACTTCAGCAACAGAATTTCGTATTTTATATGCTTCTGAAAATTTTCTTCAAATTTTAGTAGTTCCTGAAGGAGCTTGCTACAATTATATTTCAAAAGATTTTAGAGATAACTGGACTCCGGAAGAGGAAGGTGATCCGGAACCAGCACTTCCTGAAGGATGGCTTGATGATGTATCTCAATCTGTTAGTACTTCAATTAAATGGGTATTATCTCCGGAAACTCCGTTTAACTGGGCTAATTTAGATGGTTCATTAATGAATGGAGGTTGGACATCTCCTGATACTTATGCTGATTGGACTGGTTTTGATGCAAGCATTCCTGAGACTTATGCAAATTTCTCATTAACAATGAATTCTACTGATAATTCAGTAACTATGGTATTACCAGATGGAACAGAGTCTGCAGGTACTTATGCTATAGATGAAAAAGGGATATATACTTTTACTGATGTTAAGCCAGAATTTAATATTTGTTCATGGGTAAATCTTTCTACAACAGCAGAAAATCAATGGCGTATTCTATCAATTGAAAAAGATGCTGTAGGAAATCTTACTGGAATGTGGGTTGGTGCATTATCAACAGATAAGCCTGAATATATGTGTTTTAAACTAGAGCCTCAAATTGCAGGTGGTGGTGTAGATCCTTTAGAAGCAGTAAAAGGAATGCTTACATCTCAAGTTTGGAAGTTAGACTCTGAAAGAACTTATGATGTAGCTACAAGTTGGGGTGCTGAGCAAGGTCCGGTAATCTTCTCTGATTTCTCAACCTGGGCATGGAATCCAGCAGCAGGAGAACATTATGCTGCTGGTGAAGCTGGTGTTGATTATGGTACTATGCAGTTTAATCTTGATGGAACAATAACAGTAAATCAACGTCAACGAGTATATACTTATGTAGATGAAACATCTGGTGAAACATTAGAAAGACATGGAATGCCTGCAGAAACTGATGTTTTGGCTTCGGAAGAAGTTGTTACGTTAACAGGTTCATGGAGTATTGATCTGGATAATAATAAATTACTGATGACGGTAGGAGCTGTTCATCCATGGACTAATGATTACTATGTGCTTAACTGGGGAGATCTGGATATTTATAAAGTAGAGAATAATGTATTAATGTTTCAGGTAATGCGTGATGCTGAAAGATCTGGCGAAGATGCTTTTGCAATCACCTATGTATATGTTCCCGCAAATTAATAATTAATAATCCCGCTTCCTTAGTGAGGCGGGATTAATAAAATTTAAATGAATAGGTAATGAAAATAAACCACCTTATATCAAGCTTTCTAATTGCATTATTGGTGCTCTTATCATGTTCAAACGAAAGTTCTAAAGTGGAACCAGAATTAGTTGTTTCTACAAATGAACTTAATATTGATAAAGAAGGAGTTATTCAATCTTTTTATGTGAAGAGTAATTTGGATTGGACTATCTCGTCTTCTGGCGATTGGTGTAGCATTACTCCAGCTTCCGGTACTGCAGGTACAAATAAAATTGAGTTAGTTGTGAATGAGAATACAACTACAGAAAAACGAACTGCAGAGTTAACTGTTACAGCAGGCGGAATAAATAAAATAATTACAATTAATCAGGATAAAACTGATTTGATCAATATAAGTAATGGTCAGTATAATATTGAATCATCGGAGCAACAAATTAGTGTGCAATTAGAAACTTCAGATGATTTTACAGTAACTATTGATGTGGATTGGATTGTACAAAATAGCCTGAAAGCATTAACCGATTCAACGATTACATTTACTGTAAGTGAAAACAATTCATATCTTGATAGGGTAGGTAAAATTTCTTTTACATTAAATGATATAACTGAAACTGCAATTGTTAAACAAGGCGGAGTTGATATTTCTATTCCAGAAGATAAAACAGGTATGGAAAGTGATGCCATGACTCTTGCCTCAAAAATGATTGTAGGTTGGAATATCGGAAATACCATGGAAGTTCCAACTGGAGAAACAGATTGGGGTAACCCTATGGTAAATCAACAGTTAATAGATGGCGTAAAAAATGCTGGTTTTAATGCCATAAGAATTCCTTGTGCATGGAATAGCTACATTGTAGATGAAGAAACGTATAAGATAAGTGATGAGTGGCTTGTCAGGGTAAAAGAAGTGATTGATTATTGTTATAATGCAGATATGTATATTGTCCTGAATATCCATTGGGACGGTGGATGGCTTGAAAATTATCCTCTTTATTCTTATCAGGAAGCTGTTAACGAAAAGCAATATGCATTATGGTCGCAAATAGCAACGTATTTCAGAGATTATGATGAGCATTTACTATTTGCAGGAACAAACGAAGTGCACGAAGATGGCGTGTATACCACACCAACTTCTGAAAATATTGAGGTTCAGGAATCATATAATCAAACCTTTATTGATGCAGTGAGAGCAACAGGAGGCAAAAATGCTTATAGAAATCTAGTGATCCAAACCTACAATACCAACATTTATTGGGGATATGATTATCACACCATGTCAACTGATGTTGTAGAAGATAGATTATTTGTAGAAGTCCATTATTATGATCCATACAATTTCTGTTTAAATACAGGTTCTAATGCCGAATCTACATGGGAAGATGATGGCCAGATAGATGATGCATTTAGTAAAGTAAAATCAAAATACGTAGATAATGGAATTCCTGCAATTCTTGGTGAGTATGGAGTTGTGATAAGAGATAACCTTTCTGGTGAAGCTTTTACACAGGCAGAGACTTCCAGATATAATTATTACAAAAAAATTAATCAGGCAGCTAAACAAAATGGCATAATCACTTTTGCCTGGGATATTGGTATAAGGGATAATAATGGTATGAAATTATTCGACAGAACTAATGGAGAGGTTACAGATGTTGATATTGTTGAAGCAATTATGTCAGGAGTTGAGTAACAAAAAAGGATAAAAGATTTTAGGTATGAAGGGCAAAATAACAATCAAATATTTCGTAGCATCACTGCTGATTATTTCAAGTTTAATATCGTGCAATAAAAGTACTTATCAAACCATAGATAACGGAGTTATTGTACAATTAAAACAAAAGAAAAGTACTGATGCTTCTTTAGTAAAACTAGAAGTTGTTTCTGATGATATCATTCGGGTAGTAGCAACCCCTGAAAACAATTTTTCAGAAAGGAAAAGTCTGATCATTGTTCCTCAAAAACAAAATAATGTAAAGTATAATGTTGTTGAAAATAATGATGAGGTTGAAATAACAACAGCTGCCATAAAAGCAAAAGTATCTTTAATTACAGGAGAAGTTGCCTTTTTTGATTTGGAAGGTAATCCATTGTTAAAAGAAGATCAGGGGGGAAGTAAAAAATTCTCACCTATTACAGCCGATGGTTTTTCAGGTTATACTTTTGAACAGGTTTTTGACTCTCCAAAAGATGAATCTTTTTACGGATTAGGGCAGCATCAAAGTGATGAGTGGAACTACAAAGGGAAAAATGAAATATTGTATCAATACAATACTAAGGTTTCTATTCCATTTGTTGTGTCTAATAAAAATTACGGATTATTGTGGGATAATTATTCATTAACACGTTTCGGTAATCCGGATGAATATAAAGAATTAACGCAGTTTAAGCTGTATGATAAAAATGGAAAAGAAGGTGGATTAACAGCTACATATATTACTGGGTCAGGTGATGTTTTTGAAGAAAGAAATGAAGCTGAAATTGATTATGAAAATCTTGAAACAGTCAATAAATTTCCTCAAGATTTTCCATTTAATAATTCCGAGATTGTTTGGAATGGTCAAATTGAAGCAAAAGAAACAGGAGATTATTTCTTTAAACTTTACTATGCGGGTTATACGCGTGTTGAAGTCGGAGGAAAAGAGGTGGTTAAGGAAAGATGGCGAACTGCCTGGAATCCCAATACCTATAAGTTTAAAATTCACCTGGAGGCAGGAGAGAAAGTGCCTGTTAAACTGGATTGGAAACCGGATGGTGGAGTTTCATATATAAGTTTAAAGGCTTTGAGTCCAAGATCGCAGGAAGATCAGGAAAAGTTAACGCTTTGGTCTGAAATGGGACAGGAAATGGATTATTATTTTATTCATGGAGATAATATGGATGAAATAATTAGTGGCTACCGAATGCTTACAGGAAAAGCTTCCATTCTTCCTCGTTGGGCTTATGGTTTTTGGCAAAGTAGGGAACGCTATAAAACTCAGGATGAGATTGTAGAAAACTTAGCTGAATTCAGAAAGCGTCATATTCCTATTGATAATATCGTTCAGGATTGGTCCTATTGGGAAGAAGATCAATGGGGTAGTCATGAGTTTGATGCTTCTCGTTTTCCTGACCCACAAAAAATGATGGATGATATTCATTCAATGAATGCCAGATGTATGATTTCTGTATGGCCTAAATTTTATATCAATACTGATAATTATAAAGAGCTGGATAAAAAAGGATATATCTATCAGCAGGCTGTAAAAGATAGTATCAGAGACTGGATTGGAAAAGGATATATTGGTTCTTTCTATGATCCATACAGCGAGGGCGCTCGTCAATTATTCTGGGGGCAAATGCGGGATAATATCTACAAATATGGAATGGATGCCTGGTGGATGGATGCTTCTGAGCCTGATATCTTATCCAATGCAAGTTTGGAGTATCGTAAAAAGCTTTCAACGCCAACAGCCATAGGATCTTCAACTGAGTTTTTTAATACGTATGCATTAATGAATGCTGATGCCATTTATAACGGACAACGAAGTGTGGACCCAAATAAGCGTGTATTTCTTTTAACTCGTTCTGGATTTGCAGGTCTTCAGCGATATAGTACTGCAACATGGAGTGGTGATATAGGTACACGTTGGGAAGACATGAAAGCTCAGATTACTGCAGGAATGAACTTTGCTTTATCAGGAGTTCCTTACTGGACTATGGATATTGGTGGGTTCTGTGTAGAAAAGAGATATGAAAGAGCAAAAGAAGGAAGTGAAGATTTAAAAGAATGGCGTGAGTTAAATACCCGTTGGTATCAGTTCGGAACGTTTGTTCCTTTGTATCGCGCTCATGGTCAATATCCATACCGAGAAGTGTTTAATCTTGATCCAAAAGAGCAATCTACTTATCAAAGTATTGTGTACTACAATAAGTTGCGATACAGATTAATGCCTTATATCTATTCGCTTGCCGGACATGTGTATTTTGATGATTATACTATTATGAGGGCTCTGGTCATGGATTTTGCCGAGGATAAAACTGTTGAAAATATTGATGATCAATATATGTTTGGTCCTGCTGTTATGGTATGTCCGGTATATCAGTACCAGGCTCGTGAACGTGAAGTATATTTGCCAAAAGGGAAAGGTTGGTATAACGCATATGATGGTAGTTATCTTGAAGGAGGTAAAACTATTTCGGCAAGTGCTCCTTACGAAAGAATGCCGCTATTTGTAAAAGCAGGCTCTATTTTACCTATTGGTCCAGAAATAGAATATACAGATCAAAAGCTTCATGCACCAATTAAGTTAGTAGTATACACTGGTGATGATGCTCATTTTGAATTGTATGAAGATGAAGGATTGAATTACAACTACGAAAAAGAGCAGTATAGTACGATTCCAATTTCATGGTCGGAAAAAGATGGAAAATTAACCATTGGAAACAGAGAAGGAGCATTTAAAGGTATGCTTCAGGAAAGAACTTTTAATATTGTATTTGCTACAAAAGATAACAAAGTGGATTTTAATTTTGATGAATACAAAGGAACAGAAGTGAAGTATTCAGGAGAAGCGATTGAAATTAAAATGTAAAATGAAATATTAAGTTAGGCAGAAGGTTAATCCTGGCAGGCATTAGTTTGCCGGGATTAATTTTTTAAGCGTTATAATATGAGGATGGTAAGAATAATATTAATAATCTTCTTGTTAGTTGGTATACAGTTGTATAGTAAAGCTCAATTTTCAAAAGCGCCGGAAAAAGGTTTTGTTAGTTGGTTGCCTGCAGCTAAATGGGAGGATGCTTTATTAACCGGAAATGGAACGATTGGAGCCATGGTGATGGGTAATCCATTTGAAGAAAGCATTATACTAAATCATGCATTATTGTTCTTACCTAATGAAACTCCGGTAATTCCTCCGGATATGACATCTCATCTTGAAGAGATTAAAAGACTCTCGCTTGAAGGTAAATATAAAGAAGTTGCCGAATTAGGCGTTAAGCTATGGAAAGATGCCGGATATGGAGATAAAAAGTGGACCGACCCTTATGTTCCTTCAGCTGAGTTAACTATTGATATGCCTTTTTCAAATGTTGAAGATTATCAGCGATTGGTGAACTTTCAAACAGCAGAAGCTATTGTAGAATGGAAAGATCAAAGTGGTTATTTTTCAAGAAAAACATTTGCATCACGGGCTGATGGAGTTATTGTGACTCAAATTAAAGGTTCGGAGAAAATTAATACTGAGATTTTATTGCATAAATATCCTCATTCATGGGAGCAATCTCAAATGATTAGTGAACTCATAAAAACTACAGAAACCTTGGTTAAGGATGGCTTTATGCAATATCATGTGGAATACGGAAAGTCACATTCGTACTCACCAGATGGTTATGATTGTTTGTCAAAGGTAATTACAAAAGGCGGTGAAGTTGAAGAAATAAATGGCAGAATAAAAGTAACAGATGCAGATGAAGTTCTTATTCTTACTTCAATAGAACTATATAAGGGCAACAATGAAAACACTGTAGCAGCGTTAAAAAATAGATTAAACAATGCAGGTACAGATTATTCGAAATTATTACAAAATCAACTTAATACACATGGAGAACTTTATAACAGGGTGAATTTGAATTTGCATCCTTCCGAAGAAGAAAAAGAAATGACCTCAGAGACTTTAGTAGGTTCAGTTAAAAAGAAAAGTACTCCGGGAATTTTACAACGCCAATTTGAAGCTGCCCGATATAATATTTTATGTTCCACAGGTACAAACCCTCCTAACTTACAAGGAATATGGAGTGGAACTTGGACGCCGGGGTGGTGTTCTGATTTTACGCATGATGGGAATGTAGAAGTGGCAATTTCTAATTTGTTGAATGGTAATATGCCAGAATTAATGATGGCTTATTTTAATTACCACGAAAGGATGATGGAGGATTATAAAACCAATGCCAAGCAGTTTTATGGAGCCAGAGGTATTCATGTTCCTTCGCATACCAGTACTCACGGTTTAAATAACCATTACGATGAAACATGGTGTATGGAATATTGGAATGGTGGTGCAGGTTGGACAGCATCTTATTTTTATGATTATTATTTATATACGGGCGATCAATCATTTTTAAAGGAACATGCTTTTCCATTTATGGATGAGGCTCTAATGTTTTGGGAAGATTTTTTAACCATGGGAGATGATGGAAAATATATTGTTGTTCCATCTTATTCTCCAGAGAATAATCCACTTGAGCACCGATGGCAAAATTGTGTTAATGCCACAATGGATGTAATGATTATTAAAGAACTAACCAGAAACTGGATCAGTGCAGCAAAAATATTAGGACTTAGCTCTAATGAAATCAAAAAGAAGGAAGTTTTTTTAAGCCATCTGCCCGATTATCAAATTGGAGAAGATGGAGTTTTAAAAGAATGGATGTGGAAAGGATTAACTGATAATCAGTCTCATCGACATGCTTCTCATTTGTATGGTTTGTATGAAGTTCCGGATCCAGAAATACTCGCATCAAAACAATTGCAAAATGCAGTGCAAAAAACAATAAATGAACGCATGAAAATCAGGAAACAGCAACAGGGTGGAGAAATGGCTTTTGGAATGTGTCATCTGGGTTTTGCAGCAGTAAATATTGAGGATAAGGAAACAGCGTCAGAAATTTTGGAATATTTGTCTCGTTTTTACTGGACCAATAGCATGGCTACAACTCACAATCCGGGGGAATTATTTAATATGGATATTAGTGGAGGGATTCCATCCCTAATGATAAGAATGCTTGTGAATAGTCGTCCTGGTCACATTTCTCTTTTTTCAGCAACTCCTGAAGATTGGAAGGAAGGAGAATTAAGTGGTGTTTTAGCAAGAGGAAATATTTATGTTGATAGCATTAAATGGGATCAGCAACAAGCTTCGGTTCAATTAACTTCAAAAATAAGTCAGAAAATTAGTGTAAGCATTGGTGATGGCTATTCTGTTAATGACATGAAAGTAGATGGTGCAAAATATAAAGTTACAGACAATGAGTTAATTTTATTTTTAAAGCAGAATGAAATTGTTAATATTGGATTAGTTAGATCAAATTAGAAAAGAATTAAAATGTATAGAATGAGAAAATGGATATTAGGCATATTTATTTTAGCAGGTTTTGTTGCCAATGCTCAAAATAATAGTGATAAGATGATGGAGCAAAAAATTGACGAGTTGTTAAAACAAATGACTTTAGATGAGAAGATTGCAATGTGTCATGCTCAGTCAAAGTTTAGTTCACCGGGTGTACCACGATTGGGAATTCCTGAGTTATGGATGTCAGACGGCCCTCATGGTGTCAGAGGTGAAATCAATTGGGATGATTGGGGATATGCCAATTGGACTAATGATTCAATTACCGCATTTCCTGCATTAACTTGTTTGGCTGCAACATTTAATCCAGAATTGTCATATGAGTACGGAGTTGCTATTGGTGAAGAGGCTCGTTATAGAAAAAAGGATGTGTTATTAGGTCCGGGAGTTAATATTTATCGTACACCTTTAAACGGAAGAAATTTTGAATATATGGGCGAAGATCCATTTTTAGCTTCTATTATGGTCGTACCTTATATAAAAGGAGTTCAGGAAAACGGAGTAGCTGCATGTGTAAAGCATTATGCACTAAATAATCAGGAAGAATGGCGTGGTCATATTAATGTTAATGTAAGCGACAGAGCTTTACATGAAATATATTTACCTGCGTTTAAAGCTGCTGTTCAGGAAGGTGGAGTTTGGTCAATCATGGGTGCTTATAACCAATTTCGAGGACAACATTGTTGTCATAACGAAATCTTATTGAATAAAATACTTAAAGAGGACTGGGCGTTTGATGGTGCTGTGATTACCGATTGGGGAGGAACACATGATACAAAGGAAGCTGCATTAAACGGACTTGATATTGAAATGGGAACCTGGACTAACGGATTAACAGCTTCAGCTAAATTTGCTTATGATGAGTATTTTTTAGCCAATCCATTTAAAAAAATGATTGAGAGTGGTGAAATTGAAGAATCAGTCTTAGATGATAAAGTGCGTCGTATTTTACGTTTAATGATGCGCACAAATATGAATACCAATCGTTCATTTGGTAAAATGAATAATCAGGAGCATTCAGATGTGGCCAGAAAAGTGGCAGCTGAAGGAATTGTTTTATTAAAAAATGAGAACAATTTCTTTCCAATAGATGCTGATACAAAAATGACCATTGCTGTTATTGGAGAAAATGCTACACGTTCAATGACTGTTGGTGGCGGATCTTCAGAATTAAAAGCCAAATATGAAATCTCACCTTTGGAAGGAATTAAAAAGCAATTTAAAAATGCTACTATTATTCATTCTATGGGTTATGCTTCTGGCCCCTCTGCTTATGGAAGAGAAATCCCATCCGGTCTGGATGCAGATTCTCTGGTTAGTGCCGCTGTAGATGCAGCTTCAAAGGCCGATATTGTTTTATACATTGGAGGTCTCAACAAAAATCACTTTCAGGATTGTGAAGGCGGAGATAGAAAACATTTTAAATTACCTTTCGGTCAAGATGAATTAATCAATAAGATTATTGCTGTTAATAAAAATGTAGGGATGGTATTAATTAGTGGAAACGCTGTTGAAATGCCATGGATTAATAATATAAATGGATTAATTCAATCATGGTATAATGGTAGTGAAGCTGGTAATGCCTTGGCAGATATTTTATCCGGTAAAGTAAATCCATCAGGAAAATTACCATACTCGTACCCTGTTAAACTTACAGATAATGCAGCGCACCATTTCGGCGAATTGTCGTATCCAGGTGATAGTGTAAATCAGTATTACACGGAAGATATCTTTGTAGGTTATCGTTGGCATGACACCCAAAAGATCAAGCCGTTGTTTGCTTTTGGATATGGATTATCTTATACAAATTTTGAAATTGTTGACGTTAAGTTAGATAATACTTTATATACTGATAAAGATGTAATAAAAGTGCAATGTACAGTTAAAAATACTGGAAAATTGGATGGTGCTGAGGTTGTTCAGGTTTATGTTGGTAAGCCAAAATCAAAAGTAGACAGAGCCGTTAAAGAACTTAAAGGTTTTGCGAAAGTACATTTAAAAGCAGGAGAAAGTAAGATTGTAATGATCGATATTCCAATTGAAAAACTTCAGTTTTATGATGAATCACAATCCGAGTGGAGTTTGGAAAAAGGCAGTTATCTGGTTTATATAGGTAATTCCTCAGACCACATCATTCAAAAAATGAAACTTAAAATTCAATAATGTACAGAGGGATAGTAAAAACTATCCCTTTTTTGTTATTTTTCAGCATAAATCAATGATCCCATGTCGAAGTTAAGATTCCTTATAATTATTTTATTTTCCATAAGTTCATTTCAGCTACAAGCCAATACTCAATATTCGTTTTTAAAATTAGATAACCTTGATGGTTTGGTTAATAATCAGGTAACCTGTTTTTTAAAAGATTCTCGTGGTTTTGTGTGGATTGGAACAACAGCTGGATTAAGCCGGTTTGATGGAACCGAATTTGTTAATTATAAGCATTCTATTGGCGATACATCCTCAATTGTAGATAACTATATTGAAAATATTCAGGAGGATATCAATGGGAATTTATGGATTGAAACCCGAGATAGTTATGTGGTTTATTTGTTTGATCAGGAACACTTTATAACCAATATAGATCAGGTTTTAGGAATACCGGGAATTAGTCCGGAAATAGAATTGGTTTATGTTGATGAACAAAAAAATCTATGGATAAAAAGGTATTCGCATCAATATGCTGAACTTTATAATTACGAAAAGAAAGCATTGGAATTTCCTTGGCCTATGGACAAGCAAAGCAAGCATAGTATTGTAGATTTTGTTCAGGCAGGTTCTGCTTTCTATTATTTATTTAGTAACGGTGAAATTCAGAGTTTTAATAAAGATACATACCAGTTATTAAATACAGATGATTATCTAAAAGGTAAACTTGGGGTGGATAGTCTGAGCACTCGTATTTTTGTTGATAACGAAAACGATATTTGGTTTTATGCCAATTATAATGGTGTTCAGCATTATCGTAATCGTACAAATACCTGGGAGCATTACGATACTCAAACATCCAATATTAAGTTGTGCAGTAATATTGTCACCAAAATTATTCAGGATGAAAAAGGAAAAATATGGATTGGAACTGATCATGGTGGAATCAATATTTTAAACAAGTATTCTGGTGAAATTAAACTTTTAGAAGAGCAACCCGATAATGAGAAAAGTTTGTCACAGAATTCAATTACAGATCTTTATCTTGATGATAAAGGAATTGTGTGGGTTGGAACTTATAAAAAAGGAATCTGTTATTATCACGAAAGCATTTATAAGTTTCCTCATTATCAGCATTTAGTTTCTGATCCCTCCAGCTTGCCATACAATGATGTTAATTGTTTTGTGGAAGATAAAAAAGGAAATTTGTGGATTGGAACAAATGGTGGAGGCTTAATCTATTTCGATAGAAAAAAGAATAAGTATAAGGTTTATACGCATCAAACAAATAATCGTAATTCCTTGTGCAATAATGTTATTGTAAGTTTGTTTTTGGATGACGAAGACATTTTATGGATTGGTACTTTTACCGGAGGTTTAGATCGTTTTGATGGGGATAATTTTAAACATTATGTGCATAATGAAGCCAATAAATTCAGTTTGCCAAATAATAATATTTGGTCTATAGTTCAGGGCGAACCAAATCAATTGGTAATAGGAACTTTAGGTGGAGGAGTAGTTGAGTTCAATACCAGAAAAGAGATTTTTAAACCACTTGAAAATAATGGTACAGTTGAAGCTCAGTCTCCGTTTGTTTTACAAATCTATAAGCTAAAAAATGGAAACTTTTTTATGGCAACAGCTAATGGAGTTTCCTTTTATGATGTCAAAGAAAAAAGATACAAACATCATCCGGTTAAAAATTTAAAACAGGCTTTACCAATTACAATCAAGTCAATTAATTCTGTTTTGGAAGATTCCAGAGGTCTTTTATGGATTGCTTCAAGAGAAGGCCTGACGGTTTTAAATCCTAATACTGATTTTATTAAAAACTTTACAGCGCAAGATGGTCTTCCTGAAGATATCATGAAATGTTTACTGGAGGATGAATATCAGTCCATTTGGGTGAGTAAATCAAACGGATTAAGTCAGGTTATTGTAAGTCAATCTTTACCGGGAGAAGAGTATTCATTTTCTATTTATGATTATACCAAAGACGATGGTTTACAAGGGAAGGAATTTAATACACAGTCGGCTTATAAAACATCTAACAACGAACTAATTTTTGGAGGAGCCAATGGTTTTAATATGTTTCAACCTAAAAATATTAAGTACAACAGGGAGTTGCCAAAAGTTGTATTTACTAAACTTCAGGTATTTAATGAAACAGTAAAACCTAATTTAAAAATCAATAATAAAGTATTATTAAATAAATCACTAACGTCAACGGATACCATTCAGTTAAAACATTCAATGAATGTGTTTACAGTAGGGTTCTCAGCCTTGGATTTCTTTATTCCGAATAAGATGAAATTTAAGTTTAAACTGGAGGGGTTTGATAATGATTGGCGTGAAGCAGGAGAGTTGCGTGAAGTGACTTATACCAACTTAAATGCAGGTTCATATACATTAAAGGTGAAAGCTGCTAACAATGATGGATTATGGAATCATGATTATGCCGAATTACACGTAATTGTTTTGCCTCCTTTTTATGCAACCCCCTGGGCTTACTCATTATATATACTCATTATTTTGTTGATTTTGGCTTACTTACGCTATTCCATGCTTCGCAAAGAGCGTTTAAAGTTTACCATTGAGCAGGAACGTATTCAGGCCAAAAGGAATCATGAAATGGATGAAATGAAATTGCGTTTCCTGACAAATGTAAGTCATGAATTTAGAACTCCATTAACATTAATTCTTACTCCACTTGACAGACTTCTTAAAAAGGATAATTCTGATACAGATAAAAGGCTGCTTGAAACCATAGATCGAAATGCAAAACATTTGCTTGGATTGGTAAATCAATTGTTAGATTTCAGGAAGTTAGAATTACATGGTCTTCGCTATAATCCATCCTATGGTGACGTAGTTCATTTTTTGCAAGAATTAAATAATCATTTTAAAGATGAATTTGCCAAAAAGAATATTACTTATTCTTTTGAGAAAAACACAGAGCATTTCATGTTTAATTTTGATAAGGAGAAGCTTCAGAAAGTAATGATGAACTTACTGTCGAATGCCTTAAAATTTACTCCGGAAAAGGGAAAAGTTGTTTTGCAATTGGATATTAAGCAAGATGAAGGTATTGTGGAAGTTAGTGTTAAAGATTCAGGAGTGGGAATTGAAGAAAGCGAGTTGGATAATATATTTGTCCGTTTTTATCAATCAGAGAATAACAAAAAACTTGGTTTATCAGGCAGTGGCATTGGATTAAATCTGGCAAAAGAAATGGTGCAATTGCATAATGGTACCATCAGGGTTGAAAGTAAAAAAGGCGAAGGTGCCACTTTTATTGTTAGTCTTCCATTAGATCAATCTGTGATTGAAAGTAGTGCTGTAGAGCAAGATGAAGTTCAGGAAGAAGTAGCTGAACAGCAGGTAGAAGTTGTGGAAAAACGTAAGGAAAAGCCTGTTATTTTGCTCGTAGAAGACAATGTGGATTTTAGAACTTTTATGCATGAAGCTTTAGAAGACAGATTTACAATATATGAAGCACAGGATGGTAAAATAGGGTTAGAGATGGTTCATAAGGTTGATCCTGAATTGATTATTAGTGATGTTATGATGCCTAATATGGATGGCCTTGAATTATGCAAATCTCTTAGAGAAGATATCAGAACCTCCCATATCCCAATAATCTTATTAACTGCTCGTACTGCAGATGAAGACAAAATAAAAGGACTTGAAATTGGCGCAGATGATTATATAACAAAGCCTTTTAATATGGATTTGCTACTCTTACGTATCGATAAACTACTGGAAAAGAGAAGTAAATTTCAAAAGAAATTCCAAAAAACAGTGGATATAAGTCCTAGCGATATTCAAATTACATCAATGGATGAAAAGTTGATTAAAAAGGCGGTTGCATTGGTAGAAAAGAATATCGCAGAATCTAAATTTTCAGTTGAAGATTTGAGCCGCGAATTGGGTATGAGCAGGGTGTATTTGTATAAAAAATTACTGGCAATTACAGGTAAGTCACCTGTTGAATTTATGCGAATCATTCGTCTGAAACGAGGTGCTCAGTTATTAGAAAAAAGTCAGATGAATGTAGCCGAAGTTGCCTACGAAGTAGGATTTAATAGTCCTCGTTATTTTAGTAAATATTTTAAAGAGGAATATGGCATGCTTCCAACAGCCTATGTAAAAAAGAATAAGAAGGAGTGATTTTAATTATTGGTAACTGTAGTTGGATGTTATTCAGTGGGCTTGTTTTTACTGCTTTTAGCATATTCAGAAGGAGCTACACCAAACTGATTTTTAAAGCATTTGCTAAAGTAGAACGGATTGTTATTACCAACTTTAAAAGCCACTTCAGACACATTTAAATCAGTTGATAATAATAATTCAGCTGCTTTTTTCATTCTGATTACACGAAGATATTCGTTAGGTGTAAAACCTGTTAAAGACTTAACCTTTTTATAAAATAAGGTTCTGCCCATTGACATCTTCTCATAAAAATCATCTATAGAAAATTCTGCATTGTCAAGATTTTTATCAATAATAAGATTGATCTTTTTAATGAACTCATTATCCTTATCAACAGGAAGGTTGGGTTCAATGACTAAACCCGGTTCATTCGCAAATTTCTGATGCAATATTTCTCTCTGTTCTAATAATTTAATGATCCGGGTTAATAAATACTTAGAATCAAAGGGTTTTGTTATATATGAATCTGCCCCAGATTCTATACCTTTAATCTGATGTTGAGGTGTGGCATGAGCAGTAAGCATGATGATTGGTATATGACAGGTTTTAAAGTCTGATTTAATACGTTTTATAACCTCATAACCATTTAAATTAGGCATCGTTGCATCACAAATAATTAATTGAGGATTAATTAAACTGCATTTTTTTAGTCCCTCAAGACCATCGATGGCCGTTTCAACATCAAAATAATGTTGCAGGTAGTCCTCAAGATAGTCCGAAACTTCAAGATCATCTTCAATAATCAAGACTTTATAGTTTTTATACTTATCTCCAACTTCTATTGTAGGTACTAATCTTTTTTTGTCAATTGAGTTAGAGTGCTCTAAAGTTCTATAATCATTTGCTTTGGATTCATCTATTTGTGTTGGATCTGCAGTTGGAAGGGCGTCTTCTTTAAGAATCGGAATAGAAACAATAAAAGTAGCTCCACCTTGAGGAGTATCTTTATATTTAATATGACCTTTATGTATTTTAACCAATTCATATGCATAGTTAAGGCCAATGCCAGTTCCGGATTCTGAAGGTTTGATTTGTGCAAAACGAGTAAATAACATATTTTGGTCTTTAGGAGCAACTCCTTCACCATTATCGATAATACTAAAAATTAATTCATTTGTGCCTTCATTAATTTCAATATGTAATTGAATGTTACCATTTTCCGGTGTAAATTTAAATGCGTTAGACAAAAGATTATACACTACTTTTTCTATTTTATTTCTGTCTAGTATTAATTGATAGTAGCTATGAGTTGAAGCATACTGATATGTAATATTTTTTCGTGTTGCAACCTGTTCAAAGTTTTCATAAATCTCCCTAAAGAATGTATCTATTTCAGTCACTTTTAAATCTAAAGCTAAATTTTCATGTTGAAGTTTCTGATAATCTAATAGCTGATTAATTAGTCTGAGTAATCTGTTAGAACTTCTTTCTAAATAGTTGATTTGTTTTTTTATCGGTTTAGTGATATCTGGATTAGAAACAAGGTTTTCAATTGTTCCTTTTATAATGGTTAATGGAGTTCTGAATTCATGTGAAATATTAGTAAAAAATCGTAGTTTATAGTCAGTTAATTGTTGTTCTAATTTTACGGCAGTACTTAAACTTGAAATCTTTTTATTGGTTCTGATGATTATAAAGGCAATCATTAATAATATAATGATATATATAATAACAGCCAGTGTTGTTTTCCAGAAAGGTTTTTCAATGGTGATATATAAAACAGTTTCTTCTTGTTGAATATTATTACCCGAATTATTTATTTTTACTCTAAAAGTATATGATCCCGGGGGAATATTGCGATATGTAGCTTCGTTATGTTGAGTTGATGAATTCCAGTTAGAATCATATCCATCAAGCATAAAAGTGTATAAATTTGATGACTTATAATTAAGAACAGAGAATTTAATATTTAAGGAGTTTTGATTATATGGCAACTTTATATTCGCTGTGTTTGAAATAGATTGACTTAGTGGAGAATTTTCATCTCCGGGAACTGATTTTATACCATTTATTCTTAGCTCAGTAAGTGTAACGATTTCTTTTTTAATATGATAATTCAATTCATCAGGAGAAATAGTATATAATCCATTATAACTACCCAGAAGCATTTTTCCTGATGCGTTTTTTATAATAGCTGATTCGCAAAATAAATCACCTTCCCAGTTATTGGCGAGATGATAATTTTCAAAATAGCCAGTCTGGGGTTGTAGTAATGAAATACCAGATTCTGTCGTTATCCACAAATTTTGGCTATTGTCTTCCTTAATGCCTTGTATAATGTTATTAATCAGTCCATCATTTGTTGTTAAATGTTTAAATCTGATATTTTTTAGTTTACCATCCTGAATAACTTTATTAATTCCTCCCCCGGAAGTGCCAATCCACATTTGCCCTGAAGAATCTTTAAAAATGTCTTTAACCTCATTATTGTTTAGTGAGGAATCATTTTGGTTATCAAAATAATAGTTTTTGATTTTAGCTCTGTTTTTGATTAAAAGATCCGGATCAAATACAGTAATTCCATTATTCCCACCAATCCATATCAAGCTATCTTTATCTTGTTCAATTGTTCTTATTCGGCTTTGAAATTTTAATAAATTAGGAAAGTCCTGTAAAACCAGCTGATTGTTTCTTATTTCGGCTAAGATTAATCCATATCCATAAGTACCCAGCCACATGCGCTCCTTATTATCTAAATAAGCATCATAAATATTTATGGCATGAGGATCTAATTGAAGAAATTCCTTGTTATAAGACTTAAAAATGTGATATTCATTATTATTAAAAATAATCAATCCGTTACCTTTTGTTCCGATCCATTTGTTACCATTTCTATCTTCAGAAATAGTATAGGGCATACCACCTTTAAGGTGATGATGAGCAATTAAATTGTTTTCTCTATCGTATATAAATAAACTTCCACTTTTTGTCCCAATCCATAGATTTTTATCGCTGTCTTCATATATAAGTCTAATGATTTTATCTTCTTTCTTTATTGGAGCACTTCCTGGATAAAAAGTTGGGTACTTATTTTCTGAGATCGTTATTTTCGATAATCCTGCATATTCCGATCCAACCCATATATTTCCACTTTTGTCTTCATATACTGATAATAAATAATTAGTCTTTAGTCCTTCCTGTTGATTTTCATTATGGATAAAGTGTTTAATAGAACCGTCTGTTTGATCAATGGCAAATAAACCGTTACCATACGTTGTTATCCAAATAATATTTCTTGAATCATGAAAAATAGAATAACGTTCCATATCAATATTAGAAACGATTGATGGTGGAATCAATTTATTGGCTTTAAATATGTTTTTCTGGTAGTCGTATTGCCATATTATTCCAGATTTATTGTAGACCCAGATATTGTTTTTATTATCGTATTGAATAAATGCATTTAAAATGGATTGATTTTTAAACATTTTTTTTGCCGATGAAAAATATTTAGTTTTTGTATTAAAAATATATGGAGTGTTGTTTGTTGTTATAAGTATGTTATTGTCTGGTAGTAATGTTGTACTGTTAATATGACCATCGTGTTTGTTAAAAATGTGTGGTACTTCAGAAATTACTTTTCGAGAGGTTTTATCTATTGTATATATTTTATCGTTATTGGTGAAAACATAAAGTGTTGAATCGACCTCAATGGATGAATGAAAATTAGAACCATTTGTAACCAGCTTAGGATGTTCATTGTCAAAGATATATAATCCAGTATTTGTCCCAATCCATATTTTTCCTTCATTATCTTCAATAATAAAATTTACAGCATAATCATCTAATTCTCTAAAACCATAAAAGTAAGTGCTTATATTATTTTCAGCATGAACAACTCGTAAACATCCTGTTCTATTTCCATAGAACCAAATATCTCCATTCTTTGTAAACAAAACATTTTCATGTTGTGTACTCCATGGATGAATATTCATAAAACTTTCTGAAACAGGATTATAACAATTGATGTTGTTAATGTTTGTACGAATCCATAAATAACCATGAGCGTCTATTTGAATATCCTTAATTCTACTATCAGATAAAGTATTATTTGTACCATATTCAGGTTGAAGACATAAGAAAGAATTTCCATCAAACCGGTTTAGGCCATTCAATGAACCAAACCATAAAAATCCTTGCCTATCCTGTGCTAGCGAAGTGATTGTGTTTTGCGATAAACCATTCTTAGTAGTAAGGTTTTCTATGGTGTAGATATTCTCACATTTAGCATTAAATGACAATAAAAAATAACAAATTGTAATGAATAATAGTCGGTTTCTCATTACGGAATTTTTCTCAGGGATTTATATTTAGTTGTAAGCTTAATAAGCACAGAAAATGGTGCAAACTGTATACAAAAATAGAAGAACAATTTACTTATGGCTATAAATTGTGTATTATATTGATGTCTATTGGTACAATAAATCATAAAGCAAATATAATTAATAGGGTTTTAAATCTTACAATAGCTAGTGTACAATAGGTAATGTTAAATTTTGTAATATGCAATAAATCAATTCACTATGTGGTTGTGTATGATTATGTATGTACAATAATGTATTGAAGAGTACAATAGTGTATGTGATTAGAATATGCTGATTTTAATTTTGGTATCCGAATTTCTTAATAAAAGTTAATTCTGGAAAATTAGTTAATTAAAATTAGTGTATCTATGAAAAAAAATCATGCAGTCGTGCGAAGTATAACTTTGCTGATTCTCCTGTTTGGAATCAGTATTTATGCAAGCTCACAAATTAATGTTACAGGAAAAGTTACCGATGGTACAGATCCTATCCCGGGTGTTACAATTTTAGAGGAAGGTACAATGAATGGTACCTTAACTGATATAAATGGTAAGTATTCCATTACAGTTGCAAGTAAAGAAGCTAAAATTGTTTTTTCATCAATTGGTTTTGACTCTCAAACAGTTTTAGTTGGTAGCAACACAACAATAAATATTACACTGAAAGAAGAAATCTCAGAATTAGATGAAGTTGTTGTTATTGGTTATGGTACTTCAAAGAAACGTGATTTAACAGGAGCGGTAAGTTCTGTTAAAGGTGGTGAATTGGCTACAGTGCCAGTTACCACAGCAGCTCAGGCAATTACCGGTAAAATTGCCGGTGTTAATGTGGTAACACAAAGTGGTGCACCAGGTGCCGATATAAATGTGGTAGTAAGGGGTGGTACATCTATTACCCAAGGGTCATCTCCGTTGTATATTGTAGACGGTTTTCAAATGGATGATGGACTTAAAAATATTGATATTAATGATATTGAGTCTATTGATGTAATGAAAGATGCTTCTGCAACAGCTATTTATGGGGCAAGAGGTTCTAATGGTGTAATTATCATTACAACAAAGTCTGGTAAAAAAGGAAAAACCGAAGTTAATTACAATGCCTACTTTAGTTTTGAAAAATTGGGCTCTAAGCTGGACTTGCTAAATACTCAGGAATATGTAGAGTATCAGTATGAATTTCAAACCTTAAACGGACAGATTAATAGCTGGGCTAATATTTATGGGGGAGATCTTAATAGTAGCGACTTCTATACTGGAGCATATGACAGAATTGAACAACAATATGGAGGTGTAGCTCCAATTGATTGGCAAGATGTAGTGTTTGGGGGTACAGCTACCTTAACGAACCATAATGTAAATATTACTGGAAGTAGCGATAAAACTCAATATATGTTGAGTTATAACTATACTGGGCAGGAAGGCTTGCTTGATAAATCAGGTTATAACCGAAATAGTTTAAGAGCCAAATTAAATCACGAATTGAATGATAGAATTAGATTATCTTTTGGTACAAGTTTTATGGGAACAGAACTTGATGGTGGTGGTTCTTTAGGCGGTACTTTAAAGATGTCGATTTTGCAACCGGTAACAGGTGGTGCCCGATATACAAATGATGAGTTAATTAACTCTGATATTAGTAATGAAATGCAGGATATTGATTCACAGTATGATATTTATAATCCATTAATTATGAATGATGCTGTTACAAAAGAAAAGTACACACGTCTTTTTACTGTAAATACAGCATTTGATGTAGATTTAACTGATGATTTAACGTTTAGAACTGCAGGAAGTTATTTGTGGCAACAAGTTAGAAATGATTATTGGGATGATGGAAGAACAAAAGAAGCTCAAAATAACGGAGGACCTTTTGGTTCAAGAGATAATAGTGAAAAGTTTACCTGGCAGGTAACCAACACATTGAACTGGGCGCACGAGTTTAATGCACATAAAGTAAATGTTTTAATTGGTCAGGAAACTTATTATAGTGAGTCTATGAACCTGAATAATACTTATTACGAATTTCCTGATAATAATTTTGGTTTGAGTGATGTGAGTATGGCAGGACAGGTTTTCTCTTATAAATCAGGAAAAAGTACAAATGGTATTGTTTCTGTTTTTGGTAGATTAAACTATAATTTAAATGAAAAATATCTACTTACAGGTACCATTAGAGGTGATGGATCTTCTAAATTTTCAAAAGGTAATCAATGGGGATATTTTCCTTCTGTATCAGGAGCATGGAGGGCGTCTGAAGAACCATTTATGGATAATTTAAGTTTAATCAATAACCTTAAATTTCGTGTAGGATATGGTACTACGGGTAACTGTGATATTAGTAATAATATGTATGCTACGGATTATCAATCAGGGTATTATGCAATTGATAAAAAACAGGTATCAACTTTGAAGCCAGGTAATACCGTTGGTAATCCTGATTTACAGTGGGAAACAACAAAATCTACAAATGTAGGTTTAGATGTTTCATTTTTTGACAGTAGAATTAACTTAACCTCAGAGTTTTATAATAATGTGTCAGATAACCTGTTAATTAAAAACTCTATTCCTACTTCAACAGGATATAGCTATCAGTTTCAGAATATTGGATCAATCAGAAACCGAGGTTTTGAGTTTGTTTTAAATACCTATAATGTAAGAAACAATAAATTCACATGGACTACCGATTTTAATATCTCTTTCAATAAATCAAAAGTGTTAAATATTTATGGAGAAGATGATGACTATTTTATTCAAAACTATGGTAGAATAGACTTTATTGTTGAAAAAGGACAACCATTAGGTCAGTTTTATGGCTACGAATATGATGGTGTTTATACAACAGACGATTTCAATCAAAATGCCGATGGTACCTATTCGTTAAAAGATGGAGTTGCTAGTTTAAAAGGAAAGGTTAGAAGTTCTATTAAGCCAGGAGATGTTAAGTATATAACCAAAGAAGGAAACACCGATGATGATGGTAATCCTGTCTGGTCAACAGATGATAGACGCATTATTGGTAGTGCGGAACCTGATTTTACAGGAGGTCTGGTAAATACCTTTACCTATAAAGGATTTGATTTAGGTATTTTCATGAGTTTCTCCTATGGAAACGAAGTTTTCAACATGAATTCACAACGTTTTATCGGACCTTATTTACCAAATCAAACTTCAATGAAAGTGATGGCCGATCGTTTTGTATTAGTGGATCCTACAACAGGTCAGGAAACTAATGATCTACAGCGTTTAGCGGCATTAAACCCACAACAATATAATAAAGATGCGATGTGGAGTTTGCATTCAGATAATAAAATTGCAATTACAGATGCCTTAGATTATTATATTGAAGATGGTTCATTTTTAAGACTAAGCACTATTACATTAGGATATACCTTACCTTCTCATATTATTAAACGAATGCACGTTAATAAATTACGTTTTTATTGTACGTTAAACAACATACACACATTTACAAATTATTCAGGATATGATCCGGAAGTATCTGCAACTTCTAGTTTGTTAACAAGAGGTGTTGATAATTCAGCTTATCCAAGAGCAAAAAGTGTGGTTGTGGGACTTAACCTAACATTCTAATTCCTTAAAAATTATAGAAATGAAGATGAATAAAGTATATATATTAGGTTTAGCGCTGCTAAGTTTATTATTTAGCTCATGCGAAGACTGGTTAGATATGCCGTCGGAATCAAAATATGATAGTAGTTCCGTTTTTGAATCTGTAGGCAGGGCAGAAATGGCTGTGATGGCATGCTATACAAATACATTTAACAGAGAGTTGTATTATCAGTTAGGAATGGGAACTGATGAATGTATGTCAACCGAAGGAGATACAAACTCTAAAAATCAGATGGCAAATTATGTTTACACTACATCAAATATTCCAACTTCAACATATAATGCATTGTATGCAGGAATTGAGTATGCAAATGTGTGTATAAAAAAGTTAACAGCAATGAAAACTGGTAGTAGTGAAGCGGATCAGCAAAAGATTGATTATCTTTTAGGTGAGTCTTACGCAGTAAGAGGGATGAACTATCTTAATATTGTTAGATTTTTTGGTGATGTTCCATATCCAACAAAACCGGTTGAAGATATGGATACTTTTACTTCATCAAGAGTACCCCGAGATACTATTTATGATGGTATCATTAAAGATTTACAAGCAGCAACCGAATTATTACCTTGGTTAGATGAAGGTGTTTATACAACTCCTGAGCGATTTACAAAAAATGCTGCTTATGGAATCTTAGCTCGTACCGCTCTTTATGCAGCAGGTTATTCTTTGCGTTTTGATTTGAATACATACGATCCAGCTTCTGTCAGGTTGGCACAAAGAGAAGATCAAAATAGAATTGCAGAATTATATCAAATTGCATCAAATGCTTGCTATCAAATTATTCAGCATGGACAGAATCATTTAGTTGAAAATTATGAAGATGTATTTAGAGATTTGATGAATGGCAGATATAATGATGAATCGATTTTAGAATTAGGTCAGTATGGAGCCAATGTAAATGATTACAGTATTGGTTATACCAATGGAATTTATGCACATCCAAATTGTATGTATCAAAAAGCAAAACCAGCAATGCAGGCTATTCCATCATACTATTTTGATTTTGAGGAAGGTGATGTACGTAGAGATGTTACGATTTGTAATTATGATATCAGTTCAGATAATATACGAAAGTTAAGTACTTTCTCAGGTTTAACTATTGGTAAATTCAGAGTTGACTGGACATCTGAACTAGGAGTAAAGGTTAATAAACGCGATATTAACTGGCCTGTTTTACGTTATTCAGATGTGCTTTTAATGTATGCTGAGGCTGAAAATGAAATAAATGGTGCGCCTAGTAATGAAGCTGTAGAAGCTTTAAAAGAGGTGAGAATGAGAGCTTTTAATAATGATGAGGCTAAAGTAGGAACTATTCCAACAGCATATTCAAATTTTAAAGATGCCATAATAAAAGAACGTAAACTGGAACTTGGTTTTGAAACATTAAGAAGAACAGATTTGATACGTTGGGGTATTCATTATGAAACATTAACAGGTGCAAAACAAAAGGTTATTGATATAGCTAATCATACAGGTAATTATACAAATGTTGATTTATATAGAGCTTATTTACCAGTTGCTGCAACCGATTTTGAAGACGCTCTTGTTGCTGTAGATTATATAAGTTACAAAACTGAGTTATCAGAAACTGAAATAGCAGATTTAGAGGCTCAGGGATATGTTGTTTTAGATATGTTTAGTGCAGATGATCTTTCCAATGGAAAAGCATATACACCAGATCAGGTTTGGATTGAATCTTTATTCCGTGGTTTAGAAAAAGAGAAGGTAGAGTTGTTGCCTTTAAATCAGAAAATGATCGATGTAAATCCAGGATTAGAAGGTCAACAACATCCACTTTACTAAATGTAATTATGGTTTTTATTTATTCATACAATATAGATATTAATTGTTAGCATAAGAAGTGATTATTATTACTCCCACAGCTAAATGCTGTGGGAAATTTATTGTCCAATAAAGGATTAATAAAATTATCTTTTGTTTGAAATTCATTCCTGACAATAATTTTTAAAGCCTTTTAATTTAGTGTTTTACATGTGGATGAATTATATTGTATGTACAAAATTGTATTAATTTGAACGTGTAGACATTTGTATAATTGGCATGAAAAGTAAATTTGGAAGAGATAGTTAATTTAGAAAATGTAACCACAAAGCAGAAATCATACTTACTCAAGTTCCATAAAAATTCAATATTATTTCAATAATGCGTTTATTCCTACCCATATTTTTATTATTAATAAATAGCCATTTACTTGGTCAATCTCCATCATTTCCTGCAGCTGAAGGTTGTGGAAAATATACTAGTGGAGGAAGAGGAGGAAGGGTTATTTATGTAAATAATCTCAATGATTCAGGCCCAGGAAGTTTACGAGATGCATTAATGCAGCAGGGTGCCCGAATTGTGGTATTCTCAGTAGACGGAACCATTGAATTAAACTCAAAGTTAGTTATAGATAATGATAGTATTACCATTGCCGGTCAATCTGCGCCTGGAGATGGCATTTGTATTAAAGGATATCCATTATATATTAAGGCAAATAATGTAATTATTCGATATATACGTGCTCGCTTGGGAGACATTAATAAAATTGAAGATGATGCGATGGGTGGACGTGATATAGAGCAATTAATCATCGATCACTGTTCAGTATCATGGTCAGTAGATGAGTGCCTATCTGTTTATCGATCAAAAAATATCACGGTGCAATGGTGCATGATTACACAGAGTCTTTCAAAATCATCACATTCAAAGGGGGCGCATGGTTTCGGTGGAATATGGGGTGGCTCCAATGCTTCTTTTCACCATAACTTATTAGCTCATCACAGTAGTCGTAATCCAAGGTTTGCCTCAGATGGTTATGGCCCAGTTGATTTTACAAATAATGTAGTTTTTAATTGGGGATATAAAGCTGCATATGGCGGTGGTCGTGGAGGCAAAATAAACTTTGTGGCTAATTATTATAAACCAGGTCCAGCCACATCTGAAAATATAAATTCTACATTCTACGAACCTGCTGAAGATGGTTCAACATCCTTATTTATTTCAGATAATGTAATGATTTGGAATGATTCTGTAAGTAGGAATAATTGGTTAGGAGTGGGAACTAAAGACCCTGTTATAAAAATGGATTCTCCATTTGAGCTCATTAAAATAAAACAAGATAAGCCGGAAGAAGCTTATGCAAAAGTATTAAAATTTGCTGGATGTAGTTTAAATAGAGATAGCTACGATGCTCGCATTATTAAAGACGTGGCTTCTGGAAAAGTTTCAGGAGGAGAAATATTTGGTGGAGGAAATAAAGGAATTATAGATTCACAGGAAGAAGTAGGAGGTTGGCCATTATTAAAAAAAGGTAAAGCACCAGAAGATACCGATAAAGATGGAATGCCTGATGAATGGGAAAAAGAACATGGCTTAAATGCCAATTCAAATCTTGATGGAAGTGTATTTTCACTAAGTAAATATTACACAAATGTAGAAGTATATTTAAATTCAATTATAACAGATAAGGAACCCAATAAAACTATTTTAAAATCCTGCACTGATACAGTCGTAACCAACCACTATCCGAAAGAAAAAATTTCAAATTTTAGTAAACGGCTTGAAGCTAAAGGCAGAATATTAGAAACTTCAGAATACTATGTATGGGGTTGTGCACCCATATTTGACAAGGATGGTAAAGTTCATGTCTTTTATTCTCGCTGGCCTAAAAAATACGGAATGGGAGGTTGGATACATCAGAGCGAAGTAGCTCATGCTGTAGCTGATCAACCGGAAGGTCCTTATCAATATGTAGAAACGGTAATTGCACCAAGAGATGGTTATTTTGATGCCACTACCTGTCATAATCCACATATTAAATATAGAGATGGTAAATATTACCTGTTTTATATGGGTAATTCAGATAAAACAGTTTTTACAAAACGTATAGGGCTGGCTACTGCAACATCGTTAAATGGTCCATGGATTCGATCAGATAAACCCATTTTGGAAGCAGGAAAAGAAGGAAATTGGGATGACTGTTGTACAACCAATCCAGCAGTTGTTTTTCCATCTTCTGGAGAATGTTATTTGTATTATAAATCATGGAATACAGGTAATTATAAATCAGAGAAAGGATTCATTAGAGGAAATAGAAAATATGGTTTAGCAATCGCAAAAAATATAGATAGCAAATTTAAAAAGTATAAAGAAAATCCAATTATTGATTTTTCCTTACATGGGGATAATAAGCAAGTTGAAGATGCCAATGTATTCATCGAAAATGGGGAGTTTAAAATGTTGATGAGAGATATGGGATATTTTAATCATGATGTTGGATTAATCTTTACATCAAAAGATGGAATATCCTGGTCTGAACCTGAAATTGCATGGTTCGAGGCTGAAGCTTATTTAGAAGAACCTCCTGCACCTAAACACCTGAAAAGATATGGTAGATTTGAAAGACCTCAAGTCCTATTAAAAGATGGCAAGCCTGCATATTTGTTTAATGCCATGCAAGGTGGAAAATATGAAACATCAACGGGTTTTGTATTTAAAATAAATGAAGAACAGAAATAGAATATTTGATGATAAACCAAAATGTTATGATAAAAAATCTCACTGCTCTGGCGATATTATGCGCTGCATTATTCGCATGTAAAACTAAAGTACCAGAAAAAATCAACCGATTTGAAGTTGTTAATAGAAATAGTCCAATTGTAACTCAGTTTGATTCATTAAGTTCATTATCTGTTGGTAATGGAAACTTTGCTATGACTATTGATGCAACTGGTTTGCAGACTTTTCCCGAAGCGTATAAAAATGGAGTGCCATTGGGAACACAGTCGCAATGGGGATGGCATAGTTTTACTAATCCAAATAATTATAAGTTTGAAGAAACTTTAAAAACATATGACTTTAGGGGTAAGGATGAAGTTTATGCAGTTCAGTTTAAAGGTGAAAACAGAAATCATGATGCTGCGAATTGGTACAGAAGCAATCCACATCGTTTACATTTAGGATATGTTGGTTTAGAACTAACAGCAGCAGATGGTCAATTGGTTGATCAAAGTGATATTTCCGGAATCAATCAGAAACTAAGGCTTTGGGATGGTATCATTGAAACTAAATATACAATTGAAGGAGATTCTGTATCTGTAAAAACAGCATGTGATCCAAAAATTGACGAGATTAAAGCTGAAATTTCATCTCCTCTTATCGCCAAAGATCAATTAAATATAAATCTTCGATTTCCTTATGCAACAGGTAAGCATGCAGATTATGCCACGGATTGGAATTCTCCAGAAAAGCATAAAACTGAGATTGTAGAAAACGGTGAAGATTATTGCATTCTGAAAAGAACATTGGATAACGATATATATTTTGTAAAACTTCAATGGACAGGTAAAGCCTCAGTAAAAGAAAAGGCTGCACATTATTTTATTTTAGATCCGGAATCAGATCAGTTTGAATTTACTTGTGAGTTTTCTAAAGATATGCCAATCAACAATAAATCAATGATGGCTGATGTAATACAAAATGCATCGAATTATTGGCAATCATTCTGGAAAGAAGGTGGAGCTATTGATTTTTCAAAATGTACTGATGAAAGAGCTGCAGAATTGGAGCGTAGAATTGTTTTATCACAGTATTTAATGGCTATACAATGTGCAGGAAGTACACCTCCACAGGAAACCGGATTAACTTATAACAGTTGGTTTGGTAAATTTCACCTTGAAATGCATTGGTGGCATGCAGTACATTTTGCATTATGGAATCATATCGATTTATTAGAGCGTAGTTTAGATTGGTATTCAAAGGCTTATCCGGTGGCAAAATCTATAGCTAAGCGTCAGGGATTTGATGGTGTAAGATGGATGAAAATGACTGATCCTTCAGGTCTAGAGGCGCCTTCATCAACAGGTTCTTTCTTAATTTGGCAACAGCCTCACTTTATTTATATGGCTGAGTTGGTTTATCGCGATCATCCATCAGAGGAAGTCATCGAGAAATATGGTAAGTTGGTTGAAGAAACTGCAAAATTTATGGCTTCATTTGCTACTTATGATGAGATGGAAATCCGTTATGTGCTAAAAGGGTTAATTCCTGCTCAGGAAACCTTAAGAGCTTCAGAAACCGTTAATCCACCTTTTGAATTATCATACTGGCATTATGCTATGGAAGTGGCTCAAAAGTGGAGAGAACGTGCAGGGAAAGAACGAAATGTGCAATGGGATGAGTTGATAGATAAATTGTCGCCATTGGCCTCAAAAGATGGATTATATCTTGCCGCGGAAGATGCTGTGGATACTTATAAAGATATTCGATTTACGTCTGATCATCCGGCTGTTTTGGGAGCAATGGGTATTCTGCCACAATGTAAATTGGTTCGTCCTGATTATATGAAAAATACTTTGCATTGGATATGGGATAATTGGAACTGGGGTAAAACCTGGGGATGGGATTATCCAATGACAGCCATGTGTGCTGCTCGTTTGGGAGAGCCTGATAAAGCTGTTGGCGCATTACTAATGGATAAAAGAACCAATACTTATTTGGTAAACGGACATAATTATCAGGATAGTCGCTTAAGAGTTTACTTACCAGGAAATGGTGGTCTGTTAACAGCAGTGGCTATGATGTGTGCCGGATGGGATGGAAATACTGTGGACACTCCGGGATTTCCTAACGACGGAACATGGGACGTAATGTGGGAAGATTTAAAACCAATGCCTTAATAAAAGGATTCAAGGAAAAAGATACAACGGTAAAGGGGTGATTTACATCTTGCTTAATTTTAAGAATAAATAATGAGATTTTTAATATCAGGTTTATTATTGATGTGTGTTGTAGGTGCTTTTGCTCAACTAAAGGCACCCGCAAATGATAAAAATATTAGAGTGTTGCGTTACAAACCTCATAATGGAGGTTTTATAATAGAGAATGGTGACAGTAGATTTACCCGGGCTTTGTATGGAACAAATACTGCTTTTCGATTAGAAACTGGTGATATGCCGGAGTTTGGTTTCTTTATGCCAAATATGGGCGGAAATTTGCAATTGGGTTTAATTCTAAATGATAAAAGTTTATGGCTCAATGATGCCAAGAGTATTAAATCAACTTATTATCCAGGAACAAGAGTTTACGAAATAAAAGATCCATTCATCCAAGATGGTGTAATTAACATCAAAGTTCTTGCAATGAGTGATGCAGATGGAGCTGTAATGCAAATTGCATCTAAGAATTTACCTAAAGGCACCGAACTATTCTGTATGTATGGAGGTGCCAGTAATAAACGTTTTTCTCGTAATGGAGATTTAGGAGTCGATAAGCCTGATTGCTTTGATTTGCATGAGGATGCCTGTCTGGGAAATGTTTACCATATCAATAAAAATACTTTTGTTTTGGATTATGGACAAACAACTAAAAATCCGCGAAGTTTAGAAGGTGTTTTTCCGAAAGGTTCTGAACTAAAATTAAGCTCACCATTAAATTTGAATTCCCCTATTGCTGTATGGAATTCAAAAGTTGTTGATGAAAAACCTGTTTTAGCAGTTAGAGTAACATTGAAAAATGATAAAGATACTTATGTAGCTATCCAATTAAAAGGCGAAAATCAATTTCAGGTAAATGAGTTGACAAAAGTATTTAATGAAGCTGAGGTAAGAAGAAGTGAGATTGCCAATACCGTTAAAATCGAAACTCCTGATGCGTATATGAATCCGTTGGGAGGAGTGTTAAGTACGGCAGCAGATGCTATTTGGGATGATTGTTGGGTTCATGGAGCTATTGGTTGGCGTATGCCGCTTAATGGTTGGCGTGCAGCTTATACCGGAGATTGTGTTGGTTGGCATGATCGTGCCAGAACGCATTTTGATAATTATGCTGCATCTCAGGTTACAGAAGTGGAGCCGGTTATTCCTCACCCCGCACAGGATACTTCCCGTCATTTTGCCAGGGCTGCAAAAATATGGGGAACTCAGATGTACAGTAATGGATACATTTGTCGCAACCCAAACCAAAATACGAAAATGCACCATTACGATATGAATCAATGTTATATCGATGAACTGTTGTGGCATTTAAACTGGACCGGCGATTGGGATTATGCTAAAAAAGTATGGCCTGTTATTGAGCGTCATCTTCAGTGGGAAAAACGAAATTACGATCCTAATGATGATGGTTTATATGATGCCTATGCAAGTATTTGGGCCAGCGACGCTTTGTATTACAATAGCGGAGCCGTAACTCATGCTTCTGCATATAATTACAGGGCAAATAAATTGGCCGCATTAATAGCAACTAAAATAGGGGTGGATGCTGAACCTTATGCACAGCAGGCCGATAAGATATTAAAAGCTATTAATTCAAAATTGTGGTTGTCGGATAAGGGGCATTGGGCAGAGTATATTGATTTTATGGGACCAGGAAATGTCCATCCTGATGCTGGTATATGGACGATTTATCATTCAATAGATTCGGATATTGCAGATATTTTTCAGGCTTATCAGGCAACTCATTATGTAGATACACAAATTCCTCATATTCCCGTAAAAGCTAAAGGATTAGAGGATGACTGTTACGAAACGATTTCAACTACACATTGGTTTCCTTATTCATGGTCCATTAATAATGTTGCGTTTGCCGAAGTGGCACATACAGCTTTGGCTTATTGGCAAGCAGGTCGCTATGACGAGGCTTATAAGTTATTTAAAAGTTCTGTCCTTGATGGAATGTATTTGGGTAGCAGTCCGGGTAATATTGGTCAGATTAGTTATTACGATAAAGCCAGAGGCGAGTGCTATCGTGATTTTGGTGATCCGGTAGGCATGTATTCCCGTGTTATTATTCAGGGATTATATGGCATAATACCAGATTTATTGAATGATAAATTGGTAATACAGCCTGGGTTTCCTTCAGAATGGGACCATGCCAAATTGGAAACATCAGATATATTGTATCAATTTTCAAAAGATGATAAAACAAGTGTTTATAAAATCGAAAATCGATTAAAAGAAAATATTGATATTGATTTAAGAATTAAAGCAGAGAAGTCCGAAATAAAAGATGTTCTTGTCAATGGGAAATCGCATAAATGGAATTTAATTGAAAATGTAGGAAGTCCTCTAATTCAAATTATTTGTAGCAAAGCAAATGCTGCGGATATTCAAATTATTTGGGGAGGAAACCCGCTGAAGGCTTCTGAGTATCTAAATTCAGGAGTAAGAGGTAATACATGGGAATTAAATTCTCCTAATTCCATTATAAAGATTTATGATCCACAAAATCTTCTGAAAAAACAGTCATTAACAAATAATAAATTATCGGGTGTAATAAATGGAGAAACAGGCTTTCATACATTGTTTGTTCAGTTAAAACAAGACCAGATGAAATGGTGGGAAGCAATAAATATTAAAATAAATCAGCCATTTACCGTAATTGATTCTCAGGAAACAGAACAACTGAAATTTAAAATTCAGAATAATCAAAATATTCCTTTTGTAGGAAAAGTAGTTGTAAACGATAACTATTCCAAGTCATTGAAATTAGCAGCAGCAGAAACAAGTGTTTGGATTGAAGTTCCTCAAAATAAATCTGTTTTTGGAACTAATTTAATTCAAATTCATAATGCTGATGAAACTTTTAAAGTTGAACCAAGTGTAACAAATTGGAATATTCTTAATCAAAATGCAGAATATGAAATGGTGTCTCTGGATTCTTATTTTAATGCATCTGTTTCAGATATCTTTAAGCAAGAGTATTTATTCCCAAGGTCACCATATACTACATTACAAATTCCAACGCAAGGCATTGGTGAGTGGTGTCATCCTCTTCATACTGCAAATATTGATGATTCAGGATTAAGAGCGAGTGTGAAAAATGAAGTTTTAAATACACCATTTAATATTCCTTTTAAAACAACAGGAGATACAACTAAGTCTAATATAGCATATACTACGTTATGGGATAATTTTCCTGATAAAGTAGAAATTCCATTATATGGTAAAGCACAACATGCTTATTTATTAATGGCAGGAAGTACGAATCATATGCAATGTCATATTCCTAATGGTAGAGTGATTGTTACCTATGAGGATGGATCTACAGACTCTTTAAATCTGGTTAATCCCGAAAATTGGGTACCTATAGAGCAAGATTTATACACAGATCATTATGCCTTTAAATTGGATAGACCAGCTCCTTATCGGGTAGCTTTTAAATCAGGCACCATAAGTCTGGATTTAGGTAAAGATTTAGGCATTGATCCTGAAGAAGTTTATGGCAGAGAGATTGACGGCGGGGCAGGAATTATTATTGATATGCCTTTAAATTCGACCAAAGAACTCCAGTCAATTTGTGTTGAAAGTGTAGCTAATGATGTAGTTGTAGGTTTAATGAGTTTAACCTTAATGAAGTAAAATGAAATATTATTTACCGTATATATTTATACTATTGTTTTTTGCACAATATATCTGTGCAGAGATTTCTTTACCTTCTATTATTTCCGATAATATGGTTTTGCAACAAAACATGGAAGTTAAACTTTGGGGTAAAGCAAGTGTTAATGAGTCTGTTTCCATCAAAACAAGTTGGGGAAAATCATATCAAACTTCAGCTAATAATAATGGGAAGTGGATTGTAAAAATCAAAACTCCTAAAGCTTTAAAAAATCAGACTATTGTTTTTGAAGGAGAAAATAAGATTGAAATTAAAAATGTGCTGATTGGCGAAGTCTGGTTATGTTCGGGTCAATCAAATATGGAGTTTGGAGTTGGTTATATGACCCGACATTACAATGGAGTAATCAACTATGAAGAAGAAATACAAAAAGCAAATTATCCCGACATTCATCTATTTAAGGTTGAAAAAAACATGTCGCCCGAAGAAGAATTATATGATTGCCAGGGGCATTGGGAAGTTTGTACTCCTGAAACAATTGAAACATTTTCTGGAGTAGGTTATTATTTTGGAAGAAAACTTTTTCAGGAATTAAATACACCGGTGGGGCTTATTGAATCAGCTTATGGCGGAACGCATGCAGAGTCATGGACTAAAAGAGATGTGATGAATAATGACTCTGTTTATAAAGAACTGCTTGCTGAGTTTTATGCATCTAAAGACAACTATGATGCTGATTTAATAAAATACAACGTTCTCAAACAAGAATATGATAAGCAGGTTGAAGGCTTATCGAAAGAAGAACTAAAACAATTTAAGAAACCTTCAAAACCTAAAGGGATTAATCACAAAAAGGCACTTTCAACTTTATGGAATGCAATGATTAACCCAATTGTTGATTATTCAATTAAAGGTGTGATCTGGTATCAGGGCGAATCTAATTCAGTTCGTCATCAGGATTATCAGCATGTGTTTACTAAAATGATAGAGAGTTGGCGTACAGAGTTTGAGCAACCGGATTTGCCTTTTTACTTTGTTCAAATAGCCCCACATTATAAGCAACCTCCAGAAATTCGTGAAGCACAGTTTAACACATGGAAAACTTTAGATCATACAGGAATGGTTGTGATAACTGATGTTGGCGATTCTACAAATATTCATCCCCGAAATAAACAGGTTCCGGGAGAAAGACTAGCCGCCTGGGCTTTATCTAATGATTATGGTAAAAAAGTGACTTATTCAGGACCATTATTTAAGTCGATGAAAGTTAATGACAGTAATGTTATACTTTCTTTTGCTTATACGCATGGAGGGTTATATTGTCCGGATAAGACGATAAGAGGATTTACTGTTGCTGCAGAAGATGGAAAATTTTATCCGGCTTATGCTTCTATTAAAGGAAATAAAGTGGTGTTAACCTCCAATCAAGTCCATCAAATTAAATATGTAAGGTATGGATGGGATAAGTATTGTAATGTGAATTTATTTAATGGGGCTGGTTTCCCGGCATCACCTTTTAGGTCAGATATTAAACATTAATAAAAGAAAGGATATTAAGATGAGACTATTACTTTTTGTTAGCATATTATTATTAGCCATACCTTTATTAAAAGCTCAGTCTACAGCAGTTAAATTTGCTGATTCAGAAATGAAACGCTTTCCTGAAGCATGGCAACTGGATCATGGGAAAAGGTTGTATTTTGGATATTCCCAGGGGTTAGGTTGTTTAGCAATGCTAAAGGTCTGGAAACAGACCAACGATAAAAAGTATTTGGATTATGTTATTGATTGGGCAGATACTATTATCAATGATCAAGGAGAAATACATAAATATAAAGTTGAGACTTATAATATTGATTACATCAATCCTGGTAAGGTTTTATTTGATGTTTATAAAGAAACTGGTGATGAGAAATATAAGCTGGCAATGGATCGTTTAATTGATCAGTTAAAACATCATCCACGAACTCATGAAGGCGCATTTTGGCACAAACTCATATATCAGCACCAGGTCTGGTTAGATGGATTATATATGGGAGCTCCTTTTTATGCAGAATATGCGGTAACTTTTAATCATCCTGAAATGCTAGATGATGCTATCAATCAATTTATTGTTTGTGCAAAACATACGTATGATGAGGAATCTGGTTTATTCTACCATGCTTGGGATGAAAGCAAAAAACAAAAATGGGCTAATAAGGAAACCGGACAATCTCCAAATTTTTGGGGGAGAAGTATTGGATGGTGGTTTATGGCCTTGGTTGATGTAATGGATTATGTTCCTGAAGAACATCCTCAAAGACCTGCTTTAGTAAAAATGATTAATCAAGTTGCAGAAGGATTACTTAAATATCAGGATAAAACTGGTTTATGGTACCAGGTAATTGATCTGGGTGATCGAGATGGTAATTATCTTGAAGCTTCAGCTTCTTCAATGTATATGTATGGTTATGCAAAAGCAGTAAACAAAGGATATATAGATAAAAAGTATAAAAAAGTGGCATTAGATGCATACAAGGGATTAATGGATCATCTGATAGTAGAAAACGAAGATGGAACATTGACCTTGACAAAATGTTGTGCCGTTGCGGGATTAGGAGGTAATCCTTATAGAGATGGTAGTTTTGAGTATTATGTGAATGAACGTATCCGGGATAATGATGCCAAAGCAACAGGTCCTTTTATTATGGGATGTTTGGAGTTAGAGAAATAGAAGCCAGTTATAAATAGCTTAATAGAATTAGATTATTATGAAGAACTTATTGAAGAATATTGGTCTTAGTTTGTTACTTGGACTAGTAATAAGTTGCAATACTTCTCAAAACGAAGATTATAAATACGCCTATTTATACAAAGATCTTCCTTTTAAAATGGAGAAAGTTAATGAACCGACAATACCAGAATATACAGTTGATATAACTGAGTTTGGAGGCAAAGGTAATGGGGAGTTTAAAAATACAGGGGCTTTTGCAAAAGCCATTAAAGCTTTGGAAAGTAAAGGTGGTGGAACATTAATTATTCCTCAGGGAGTTTGGCTTACCGGGCCAATTGTATTAACAAGTCATCTGAATTTACATCTTGAAAAAGGTGCTTTAATATTGTTTACACGGGATTATGATGATTATCCATTGGTAGAAACCATATTTGAAGGTTTGGATACTCGTCGTTGTCAATCACCAATTTCAGGAAGAAATTTAAAGAATATTGCCATTACAGGAGAAGGTTATATTGATGGGTCAGGAGATTTTTGGCGTCCGGTTAAAAGACAGAAAGTAACAGAAAGTCAGTGGAAAAAATTCCTTGCTCGAGGTGGTGTTTTCAAAAGAGATGATTATTGGTTTCCATCACCCAAAGCACTTAAAGGCGATACTATTAGTGATATGAATGTGCCTCGGAATCTTAAAACAGAAGAGGATTGGCAGTCTGTAAAAGATTTTCTTCGACCAGTAATGATTAGTCTTATTGAATGTGAAAACGTATTGCTGCAAGGAGTTGGATTTTCAAACTCACCAAGTTGGAATATACATCCTTTAATGTGTAAAAATATTATTATTGATAATATTAAAGTGCGCAATCCAAATTTTGCTCAAAATGGTGATGGTTTAGATCTTGAATCATGTGAAAATGCGTTGGTTATCAACAGTCAGTTTGATGTTGGTGATGATGGTATTTGTATTAAATCAGGAAAAGATGAGGATGGACGAAAAAGAGGTAGGCCTACAAAAAATGTAATTGTTGATAATTGCATTGTTTACAAAGGACATGGAGGATTTGTTGTTGGAAGTGAAATGTCTGGAGGTGTAAAAAATATTAAGGTTAGTCATTGTGCCTTTTTAGGAACAGATGTAGGACTACGTTTTAAAAGTAAAAGAGGCCGAGGGGGCGTGGTTGAAAATATCTATGTGTCAAATGTAACTATGGAAGGCATTGTAACTGATGCAGTAACTTTCAATTTATATTATGGAGGACGTTCGGTATCTGAAGAATTGCTTATGGGTGATAAAAAGACAAAGGAGAGGGAACTTTTACCTGTAACGGAAGAAACACCGTGCTTTCGCAATATCCATTTTAAGGACATAATATCGAGCAATTCACGGAGGTCAATGTATTTTAATGGTTTGCCGGAGATGAAAATCGACGGAATTTATCTGGAGAACATTAATATGACTTCCAGGTTAGGAGCAGAGTTTTGTGAATCAAAAAATATCACAATAGAAAATGTAAAACTTACTTCGGAAGAAGAACCTGTTATAACCATAAAAAATGCAGAAAATATAAAACTATCAAATATTTCTTATCCAAATAATGTAAAAACAGCATTACAAATTATTGGCAGCGATCTATCAGATGTGACAGGATATGAAGATAGTTTTCCAAAGGATAAGATAGAAATTGAATAATGATTGTTTATGCAATTTCATCTTGAAACGGTATTGTAAATGAATTAATGATATTAAAAATGAATAACAGAAATATATTTTTTTTATTGGCTTTGTGGAGCTTTGTTTTTGTAACGAGTTTTGCCCAGAAGAAAAGCTTTGAACCTGATCTTACTTCTTGTACGTGGATTAAAGATGTTGGTGCACGTACTATGCCTTCATCAAGAGGTCTGGACTATAATCCTTCAGATTTTGGTGCAGTTGGAGACGGAATCACCATGTGTACAGAATTCATTCAGGATGCAATTGATCAGTGTGCGAAAAATGGCGGTGGTGTAGTTCGGTTTAATACAGGGATTTATTTAACGGGATCAATCTTTTTAAAATCAAATGTGATTCTGGATATTCCCAAAGGGGTTAGAATAATAGGTAGTCAGGATATTAAGGATTATCCTGAAATTCCTGGTAGAGTAGCTGGAATTGAAATGGAGTGGCCAGCTGCATTAATAAATATTATCGACCAACAGAATGTGGCCATAACAGGAGAGGGAGTTGTTGATGGTGATGGTAAAGTTTTTTGGGATAAATACCGGGCTATGCGTAAGGAGTATGATCCAAAAGGTTTACGTTGGGTAGTTGATTATGACTGCAAACGTCCGCGAGGAATTATTATTGAAAATTCAAAGGATGTTACTTTACAGGATTTTGTACTTTATCGTCCTGGATTTTGGTCGGTACATATTCTTTACTCAGAATATATTACAGTTGAAGGAATGACAATTAATAATAATATTGAGGCTCGCGGACCAAGTACTGATGGTATTGATATTGATTCTTCTGAAAGAATTTTGGTACAAAATTGTTATATCAATTGTAACGATGATAATTTTTGCTTAAAAGCTGGCCGCGATGCAGATGGTTTAAGAGTCAATAAGCCGTGTCAGTATATTGTTATTCGAGATTGTGTTGCTGGACATGGAGATGGTCTGTTTACTTGCGGTAGTGAAACATCGGGAGGAATTAAAAATGTATTAATCTATAATATGCAAGGTTTAGGAACCAAATATGGATTACGTTTTAAAAGTACATCACAACGAGGTGGAACCATTGAAAATATCTACATCTATAATGTTAAAATGGATGGAGTCAGAGATCCTTTTGTAGTAAACCTAAATTGGCATCCAACATATAGCAACTCATTATTGCCCGATGGTTATGTTTATGAGGAATTACCCGTTCATTGGAAAAAGCTTCTGGAAAAAGTAGATCCAAAAGATGGACTACCTAAATTTAAGAATATTCATTTTGAAAATGTGGAAGCAATTAATGCTAAAACATGTATAAAAGTTACAGGATTAGAAGAAAGTACAATTGATCAATTCCGTTTTAAAGATGTAAGCTTTACCGGCGAAAATGCAGGTAAAATATCATATGCAAAAGACTGGAGTTTTGAAAACTTTAAAGTTACTGGTACAAAAGAATCTAAAGTGGAAATGGATAATAATAAGGGTGTTAAGTTAAAATAATGAGGATGTAAAATAAACACTGTCTGTAAGCAACAAATTATTAATATTGTGACTTATGGCAGAAAAGAAAAAAGAATCCCCAGAATATATTGCA
>NZ_JAPDPJ010000169.1 GCF_026013605.1 Plebeiibacterium sediminum | reverse complement strand
GATATGATTGGAAATATTTTTTGCATCACTATAATTTATTGTTTGATGACTTTGGAAAAGAGACCTGTTACCGTCTCCTTTCCTTAATCAATATTATTTATCGGTTTAAGTAAATATATCCTGTGATTTTTTTGTTGATATCACGAATATTGATGATGTAGTAATAAGTACCAACCGGAAGTTCTTTTCCAACACTGAATCCAACATTTGATTCACCATTCCAGTTGTTATCATACTTACTTTGTTTATAAACAACATTACCCCATCTGTTAAAAATCTCAATACTTACCTGATTAAATTGATACAACCATGGAATGTTATAAGTATCGTTATCACCATCATTATTTGGAGAGAATCCTTCATAAATAATCAATTCATCTTCACCATAACATTTATCCTCATCAATTCTGTCAGGAATTCCGTCATTATCACAGTCACCAAAACTTTCTTCATCATCTAATACGCCATCATTATCTGAATCTGTATCCTGGTAATCCGGTGTGCCGTCATTATCGGAGTCGATATTTCCTTCCTCTGAATCCGGAATACCATCATCGTCTGAATCTGTATCTAAATAGTTACCTTCTCCATCATTATCCACATCATCCGAACCTTCTACTACATCAGGAATGCCATCACCATCAGAATCCGTATCTGTATAATCAGGAGTACCATCATTGTCAGAATCTATATTTCCTTCATCTTCATCTAAAATTCCATCGTTATCTGAATCTAAATCCTGGTAATCAGGTGTTCCATCATTATCTGAATCCACATCACCTTCTTCTGAATCTGGAATACCATCATCATCAGAATCTAAATCCAAATAATTTCCATCACCGTCACCATCAATATCATCTGATCCTTCAACATCATCAGGAATACCATCACCATCTGAATCTGAGTCTTTGTAATTTGGAATACCATCACCATCAGCATCATCAGTTCCTTCTACAGAATCCAAAATCCCATCGTTATCAGAATCTGTATCCTTGTAATCTGGCGTTCCATCATTATCTGAATCTTCATTACCTTCTTCAGAATCAGGAATCCCGTCACCATCAGAATCTAAATCAAGATAATTTCCATCACCATCGCCATCAATATCATCTGAACCTTCAATCACATCAGGAATTCCATCGCCGTCAGAATCAGAATCTTTATAATTAGGAATTCCATCGCCATCAGTATCGTCAGTTCCTTCTTCAGAATCTGGAATACCATCATTATCTGAGTCAGGATCGTTCTTATCTAATATTCCGTCTCCATCGGTATCACCTTCTCCCTCTTCAATATTCAAGATTCCATCATCATCATTATCTGTTTCCTCAACAGTAATTGTAACAGTTGCTGTTGAACAATCTCCTTCTCCATCACAAACCTGATAGTCAAAAGTGATATCTCCAACAAAATCTTCATTTGGAGTGATTGTAATCGTATTGTCTTCATTTACAATTACAACTCCATCTGCAGGCTGAACAGGAATTGAAACGACTAGGTTTCCATCTTCTAGACCTGTATCATTATTTAAAACATCAACAACAGATACTTCTCCTTTATCTGTATCAATAACATCTGCTACAGCTACAGGAACACTATCATATTCATTGGTCACAGTTACGGTAATTGCTTTTGAATCTGTATTACCTGATCCATCCGTAACAATGATTGTTAACTCATAAATATTATCAGTATTACTATCTGAAGGATTCTCATAATCTGGTGCAGTTGAAAATGTCAGCACACCGGAAGTTGCTCCAATAGTAAAGAAACTTGCATCGGTTCCGCTAATTGAATATGTTTTGCTATCTCCTGCGTCAGCATCTGTTGCGCTTACGGTTTCAACAGCTGTTGTTCCTTCTGCTACACTTGTGTCTGACGCACTTAGTACAGGACTGTTGTCATTGACATCTGTTACGGTTACATTAATAGTCTTCGTATCTGTATTTAATCCGCCATCTGTTACGGTTACATCCAATACATAAACATTATTAGCATCTTCATCTGCTGCGGTTTCATAATCAGGTGCACTTACAAAAGTCAGTACTCCTGAAGTAGCATCAATACTAAAGAAACTTGCATCGGTTCCACTAATTGAGTATGTTTTGCTATCTCCTGCGTCAGCATCTGTTGCACTTACGGTTTCAACTGCAATAGTACCTTCTGCTACACTTGTGTCGGTTGCTGTTAGTACTGGATTGTTGTCATTGACATCTGTTACTGTTACATTAATCGTCTTCGTATCTGTATTTAATCCGCCATCTGTTACAGTTACATTCAATACATAAACATTATCTGTATTACTATCAGAAGGATTCTCATAATCTGGTGCAGTTGTAAATGTCAACACACCTGAAGTTGCCCCAATAGTAAAGAAACTTGCATCGGTTCCGCTAATTGAGTATGTTTTACTATCTCCTGCGTCAGCATCTGTTGCGCTTACGGTTTCAACTGCTGTAGTACCTTCTGCTACACTTGTGTCGGTTGC
>NZ_JAPDPJ010000168.1 GCF_026013605.1 Plebeiibacterium sediminum | reverse complement strand
TTAATATCTGTTCAAATTCCATTCTTGGAATACTTGCATTAAGTAACCTCATTAAATAACCATTTACCAATTTTAGTACATTAGCCATTTCTTTCGTAAGCATGCGGTCTCGCACGTATGTTAAAATTAATTGAGTTCAAGAAGTAAAGCCATTTTTAGCAACAATGTAGAAAATCTAACAATTATTGGAATCTGTTGGAATAATCTCTGTTTTATTAGAATTTTTCCAATTGTGAGGTAAAAGATCTGCTAAATCTTTAGAGTAATCATTATTATAGTTTGGAATCTTTGTTAATACATCGATTAACCATTCTCGAACATCAACATCACAAGCATTACAGCATCCTATTAAAGAATATATAACAGCAGCGTTTTCGGCAGCTTCATGATTGCCGCAAAACAAATAATTTTTTCTACCTAAAGCCAGAGGCCTAATGGCATTTTCTGCCAAGTTGTTATCCAATTTATATCGTCCATCCAAATGATAGCGTGACAAGCGGTAAAAAAGGGAATACGTATATTTCAATGCTCTTCCCATTCGTCCATTTGGTAAAACTTTCGGATAATAATTGACAATCCATTTTTCAAATGCAACCATAATTGGATAAGCCAAACGAGTACGAAGTTCTGCTCGTTGCTGAAAATCTAATTCCTGATCATCAGCCATTGTTTCGATTTGATATAGTTTACCTATCTGAAGCAATGCATATTCAGCTCCAGCTTTATCTTCCTTGAGGCTTTCTTCAAATTTACGACGCGCATGAGCCCAGCATCCCAAGAGCAAAACACCTTTCTTTTGTTCGTAGATGGAGTAAGCTTCATATCCGTCTGTTTGGATAGCGCCTTTATAATCGTGTAAAAGTTCAACCACTACTTTTTGAGCTCTGGAACCTTTGTCGTAATGAAAATAAACCAGATTTTTCATTACTGATCGAACCATCCACAAATAAGCTTTTACCGTCTTGTGTTTTTCATCATTTACAACAGGAACGGTGCTCTCGTCAACCTGTATATAGTCACTATCCTTCACTATTTCTCCCAGTCGGTAATATAATGCCCGAAGCAAATCACAAACATCCTTAAACCATCCATTTACTGTTGATGCAGAAAGTATCAATCCCAACTGTTTGAACATGGCTATCTGGCGATGAAAAGGTATATGATAGAGATATTTATTCATGATTATCTCTGCCAGTAATGATGCATCTGCATTGCTACGTGGCAATGGTAATAAGGGAAGTGAAGCAATCCTGATTCTTGATTGTTCTTCAGTTATTTGTTCTTCTGATTTTACAGCATACTTTGGGCGTATTATTTTACGCACATAAAGTTCTCCCGGTTTATATTCTAGTACCTCAGTAACTTCTTCTCCTATACGTACCCAGTTTTCATTAAGACCTTCTGGTTCTATAAACTCTTCTTCTCTTCTAAGATCTTCAGGAAGTGGTAAACGAACAGGTTTCTTTTTTTCTTTTTGTGGTTTGCGACGTTCGTAAGCGATTATTTCTTTGTCAGCTTCTTTTGTCAGCTTTTCTTCCTCCGGCAATAAGTCCAATCCGTCCCAGTCTATTTTCCTTTGATCAGGATTCTCTGGTATATACCGTTCTCTGGAAGGATTCCACATTTTACGTTTATACCAGGCTAATTGATCTAATAGCTTATCAATTTTTTCTGATTGCTGCTTAATGATAGTATCTTTTTCTCTATTTTCTTTTTCAAGAGTATCTAATGTACCATTATCTGCATGACGAAAACGAGATACTTCTGCATAGAGTTCATCTCTTTGCTGAAGTAGTTCTTGTATGAAATCATCATTATCTGAAAATTGGCTCATTTATCCCCTGATCTATTAGACGCCTAAAGATAGTAAAATCAGGGGGTGTAGCCTAATTTGCGAATGGAAATCAGATTGATTTTTGACGTTTTTTCAATCTTCTTTTTATAGGTTTTACATTGTCTACAATCATCATTAATTCCTGCCAGGTTATTTGCTGTGACACGATATCTTCATTAAATCTAGGTAATGTAAAAGTGCCATTTTCAAGTCTCTTATGGTAAATAACCAATCCTCCATGCTCTAAATGGAGAACTTTCATTATACTCATATTTCGATTAACAAAAATAAAGGCCTCTCCATCTTGTACATTACGTTTCATAATAGAACTAACTACGCCACTTAGGGTATAGAAACTTTTACGCATATCAACTGGTGCCGGGTATAGGAAATACTGAAGCTTCCCATGTAAATTAAACATAGTCTGGTTTTATTAAAGATGAATAATTGCTTTGAGAACTGATAGATCTAATTCCCCAGTGAGCTTTAGCTTTGTTCCGTTTGGAAAAGTAAACTCAAATGTGTTATTATCAATTGTTTTTTCATCTCTTACAATCTGTACCTCTTTTGTATATTTCTTCTCTTTTATTACCAGAGGCACAAAACTCTGAACTTGTTCTTCTTGCAATGTCTTTTTCCATTTGTAGAAAGTTGAAACTGCAAATCCTTGGTTGGAACAAAAATCTCTAACGCTTAATCCTGATTGTTCTT
>NZ_JAPDPJ010000167.1 GCF_026013605.1 Plebeiibacterium sediminum | reverse complement strand
TACCAAGGCTATAAATGCCGTGAAAAGGCTTGCTATTACTAATGCTTTCATAATTATTGGAGTGTAATGGTTTTGTCTGTTTCGTCTTTGAAAGTCAGCTTCAGGTTGTTCCCTGCAACATCTACCGAAAGGCTATCCACATCGGCATCCACGAAGTTTTTCATGAAGTTGATTTGGAAGTTCAGTATCTCTGCGAGCTTTGTTTCCCAATCTTCACCTGAGAAAATGCCGGAATCAGCATATACCTGTAAGAACTTTTTCAGGAAGTCAGGAATGTTCTGCAAGTTGACATCCCAATCAGCCCCAACGGTGGCATTTTCTTCTATGCCTGAAAGCTTGTCTTCATCTGCCTGTGGGTAACTGCGTTTAGCATTATTGGCTTCAATGGCTGCTGCCTGTTCTACCGAAATAGTTGTCGGTTTATTCTGAATATTGGTATCCCAATCCGCCCCAACAGTAGCACCTTCTTCGATTCCTCCAAGCTTGGTTTCATCCGCTTCGGGATAAGAACGTTTTGCTGTGTTCGCTTCAATGGCGGTAGCTTGTTCTTCTGTTATGGTAGTAGGTTTATTAGCGATATTCGCTTCCCAATCCGCCCCGGCTGTGGCGTTTTCTTCAATACCTGAAAGTTTGTCCTGGTCAGCTTGTGGATAGCTTCGTTTTTGGGCATTGGTTTCAATGGCTGCTGCCTGTTCTGCCGAAATGGTAACAGGTTTATTCTGAATATTAGTTTCCCAATCACCTCCAACAGTAGCACCTTCTTCGATTCCTCCAAGTTTGGTTTCATCAGCTTCGGGGTATGAACGTTTGGCTGTATTGGCTTCGATTGCCGTAGCCTGTTCCTCTGAAATAGTGGTTGGCTTATTGGCAATGTTTGTCTCCCAATCTGCTCCGGCAGTTGCGTTTTCTTCTACGCCTGAAAGCTTATCTTCATCGGCTTGTGGGTAGCTTCGCTTTTCGGTATTTGCCTCAATAGCTGCTGCCTGTTCTACCGATATGGTCACAGGTTTATTTTGAATATTGGTTTCCCAATCTCCTCCAACAGTAGCACCTTCTTCAATCCCTGCCAATTTGGTTTCATCCGCTTCGGGATAAGAACGTTTTGCCGTGTTCGCTTCTATGGCGGTTGCCTGTTCCTCCGAAATGGTGGTTGGCTTATTCGCAATATTGGTTTCCCAATCTGCTCCGATAGTTGCATTTTCCTCTATGCCTGAAAGCTTATCTTCATCGGCTTGCGGATAACTGCGTTTTGCGTTATTAGCTTCAATATCGGCTGCTTGTTGTGGAGAGATGGTTACAGGTTTGTTCTGCACATTCGTGTCCCAATCAGCTCCAACGGTGGCGTTTTCTTCAATCCCTGCCAACTTGTTTTCATCTACTTCGGGATAGGAACGTTTTTGCGTATTTGCCTCGATAGCTGCCGATTGTTCTGCTGATATGGTAGTCGGCTTATTGTGAATATTGGTATTCCAATCAGCTCCGACAGTAGCACCTTCCTCAATCCCTGCAAGCTTTTCTGCATCTGCTTGTGGGTAGCTGCTCTTTTTATTGTTGTTCTCAATTGCCGTTGCCTGTTCTGCACTTATGGTCGTTGGTTTATTTTGCAGTTCTTCAAAATTAGAAGTCAGGTTCATATCGTTTTCCAACTGCGAAAGCTTGGTAGGAATGGCAATATTGATATTTCCATCAGGGTCGGTTACAAAACCACCGTGTACCTCGATACCACCATTGGGCATATACACAGGACTTTTCTCTGATATAAGCAAGTCTTCAACATTCCCGGCGATAATCAAACCACCGCTTATTTGCTGAACAATGGTTTTTGGTCTGTATTCAGGAGCGGATTTTGAACGTGCAATATTGATGAATGAACCAACCGAAGCCCTGTCAAGAATGGTGTCCTGAATATCCCTGTTCATCTTGAAATAGGTATCAGAAAACACAATCTTGTTGTAGCCCCTGTCAAATACACAAGACTGATTGACTTTTGCTTCAAAACAGCAATCATCAATATTAGTGGTACTATTCAGAAAGGCTATTGCACCGCTTCCGGCATCGGTATATTCAAAGCGTATGTCTGCAAAATTGATAGCACTATTGTAAATCTCAATCGCCTTATCACTCTGGAAAATTACAGGCTTAACGTATGTTCCAACAACGCCATCCACCTTATTGCTCAATGAGCAGATGTTGATTTGGTAGGAGAAATCACGAAGGACCAGGAACGTTCCCAAATCGTTGATGTAAGTACCATCCTCAAACATTATGCTGATACTTGCACTTTTGTTGGTGTGGTACTTCAATGCTTTGGGCAGGGAATCAAACAGCCTTTGCAGTTTTGAAAACGGAGTTCCTGACGGAATAATAATAGCTTTGCGCTCAACATCGTATTCAAAACCTGTTATCTGCTGGTCTTTACTCATGTCAAACACGCCCTGAAACACTTTGTATTGTTCGTGTTCCATACCCAAATAAGCGTACTGGCCATCCGAAGCCCATTCGCCTTTTTTCAATAACGGTGGGGTTGTTCCCCTAAACATTTTTATCGT
>NZ_JAPDPJ010000166.1 GCF_026013605.1 Plebeiibacterium sediminum | reverse complement strand
GGGCGTCGACCTTGATCATGCTTATGCATGGAGCCGGAGCCGAATTGAGGAACGAAATCATGAATACCAAAACTAATAAACTATTTATGAGTAATGGGAGGTTGGGCTATTGCTCAGAGTCCTATTTTAGGAACCACTATTACGGTTGAACGACTTCAAAAACGTGGCTATATTGCTTTATCTGATATGTATAATCAATTGCACTCTTCTTTGGCTTCAAATTCTAATACCTTATTCCCCATGATGTAGAGAACCGCCGTATATGTTCCTCCATTTTGAAAGTCCTGTGGACTTTTTAAATGGAAGGAAGGAGCAAAGATCGCGTACGTACGGTGGTGTGAGAGCTTCTCCACTAGGCTTTTAGTCTAGTGGCTTGCTACTCAATTGGCAAACGTAATTTTTAACACATCCAATCCCAATATTCACTACTTTTTAAAAAGTCTATAAATGAAACTTGAACTATACATTCACCTTTTCTCTTTATATAAAATCTCGATTCAATTCGATTCCACCCAAGTATAAGTTCCTTAGTTTCTAATTTGCAATAAATATCATATACTTTCTTAACTCTTAATAAATATTCCTGCATCTCATTTAATGAATCAAAACGACTATCATCAGTCCCAATTCCTTTTTGAATCAATTTATTATCTACGGTGTTTATTTTTTCAAATTCTCCTGCCAATAAATAATCAAGTGTATTAATATCAGTCATTTTATTAACTATATCCTTAAAGAGATAAAGTGATTTACATGATTTATTTTGACCATACTCAAAACAAATTAAATTATCTCCATATGGAAATAATCCTAGTGGTACTAATTCAATTTTCACTTTAGTATCAGTGCCAACACGAGGTATTTCGACATCAATAAAAAATATTGGATTACTATATTTTATTTCTAATTTTTCAGACAAGAATGAATTAATACCAAAATCAATCGGGAGTATTTCATTTATGTTTTTATTTGAAGAAATTTTTCTTTCCCAGCTACATAATTCCTTATCAGATTGAAGAATAATATATTCTCCTTCGTTATTTTTATAGGCTCCTACTGTTGAACTACACGAACAACCACATGTCGGCCATGAACCTGATATTTTTAAATATCCATTTTTTGAGTCATCTATCTTATTAAAATCGGGAACACCATCATCATCCATATCCTCAAACATTGAATAACAATGACTTACTCTACTCCATAAAATTTCACTTAATGATTTTTGTGATTGTCCAAATCCCAGTAATGGTATTACTGATAAAATTATTAGAAATATATTTTTCATAATCAAATTTTATTCAGGTCGTGAGTTTATTATGTTTGCCAACGATACACATAAATTTATGGGGCTGATTGCGACCTTCATTCCTGTTAAGCTAAACCAAAGCTAATACGTGATAGAAATCTTCAATTAATTTAAGACCAGCCCTTAAATTTCATGTGCTGTTAGGCATTGTTTCTTACTTTTATTTCCAAATTTTGCAAATTATTTATATTGTAATCAGGATTTTCCACCAAATATTTAAAAAATAATTCTCCGAAAATATTGATTGATTTTGCAAAATCTTCGACCTTATTTTTTGTTATAATTGTAATAGGAAACGTATCATTTTCAAATCTATTTAAATGACTTCTATGTTTCAGTATTCCGGTTTCAATTTCATTTATTTCTAATTCTGAATCTTTGTTTAATCCCAATGCATAGAAAGGAGCATCAATAATCAAAATCGGTAATACTATAGAGTGTACATTATCCGTTTTGTAGTCATCTTCGTATTCTTTCTCTTTTGATATAAAATGGTTAAAAGACTTGAGCAATGTGTTAACGGCTTTATGAATTGTCTCATCGCTTGTATTAAACGCCTGAATTAATTTAAAACCACTTTCAAATTTTCCGGGCACATCAATTTCTGTAGGACTACCTGTTAAAAAAATCATTGATAATAAATCATTACTACCGTAAATTTCTCCAAGAGAAAGTTTTTCTTCCTTAATTGAATTGTTCTTTAGTAAAAGAAATGGTTTCGTTGATTTTTTGCATTCAATAAGTAAATGAATATCTAAATTAACTTTGAAATCCTCTATATCCCAACTTTTTGATGCAAACAAATCTAATTCACGTGAAATATTATTTTCTTTATCTTGATATATTTCTGAGTTAATGATTTTGTAATCATATTTGCTCAATACTGATTCTGTAAAAATTTCAAGTGGATATCCTGTCTTATTAATCCATTCTATTAATCTCTCATCTATTCCCATAATTTTGATTATGCTTTTCTTTTGTTAAATTTCAACGTCCATAAGACTAAAATGCAATAACTCTTGCGTATTATATAAAAAACATTCCAGTATGTATTTTTCTTTCGTTAGCTACGGATGCCTAAAAATTTTTCCAGCAATAATTAACTTTCTATAATATTGATTCGGTGTATTTTAGAATAATGCCTAACGGTTGTTATTAATTTTGTGGCAGTCTGCGGACTGCATCATTGTCCGCCAGGTCAATGATAACCTGCGGGAGCCGAACTCCCAAATTACAGCTAATATGCCATTAAATTACATAACGTGTGTGTGCCCTGCATGAGCAGCAGTGCACCCACACCCGAAGTTCTTGAAAAAGTTTAAAAATACAAATCTTTTGTGATAAACATCGGGTGTG
>NZ_JAPDPJ010000165.1 GCF_026013605.1 Plebeiibacterium sediminum | reverse complement strand
GATAAAGAAGTGGTGAAGCTCCTGGTTAATAATCGGGATGGTTTTGAAATGGTTTCGGGCAATATGAGGGCTTCGGTTGAAGAAAGCAAGATGCCTAAACTTCTTAATCTGCTTGGTGAGCGATTCAGTTTATCGGTTAAAATTCCTCGCCATTATTATGATGAGTTTTTGGATAAAGGAACAAAGCGAAGCAACACAACGGATAGCCTTACTAATGAGGCAATGAAGATGTTTGAGCAAGACAAAAAGGAATTCCCCAAAAGACTGGCCAAACAAAAGCAATCCGCACCTAAAGGTAAAAAGGTAAGCATTGACACAGGCAAGCAATTAAAGCTTGTAAAACTCCGTGCAAAGGCAATCCTGATTAAGCAAAAACAGCTTCGGGCAGTTGCCGGGCTTGGTACTCACCCTAAAATCAAGACCATACTATGACAGAAAAGGAGTTTTACAAAAAGTACAAAGCCATCCACAAGGATATTCGCACCAAAGGAAAATCAAAGGATTCCATCCTAACCAATGGTTTTAAAGAGGGTGTTAATGTTAATGCTTTGCCCATCTATAAAGGTTTTGAGAAAGCAACCGATATTATAGCAACTCGCTACAAACCGAGAAAGGGTGACTTCGTTTGGATATTGCCCAAACATGGATTCATTGAAGGTCGGAATGGCTACAAAACAAAGCAAGGTTACAAGCCAAATCTCAATGATAGTTTCTTTATTATCAGCGATGATTGGACTTTATATGAAAACTACTGTGTTAACTTGGCAACACCCAATGATGACCTTGGTGATATTGATACCGAAGTTGAAAAAGCTTTGCAAGAGAAGCAAAAGAACCGGGAATTTAAAGATGCAGGGAAGCGTGTTCATGGTTCCAGGAAAGAACAAGCCATGTACAACAAGCTTATCAGCAGTAGCGATTTAAACAGCATTGAACAGGACGAAGCGACCGCTATCGAGCTAATTAAAAAGGATAAGGTATTTCCAAAGGTTGACCCACAGGCTGAAAAAGAAAATGGAACGGATTCAGGTTGTGCCTTTCTGAAAGTAAAGGTTCGTCAGGCTTTCCCTGCAAAACCACATGCCAACACCAAAGAAGCCAGGGAGCAATATGTAAAAATGGCAGAAGCTTTTGCAAGTGTTCTTAATGATGCCATTTCAATCACGGATTTACAGCAACTCGATACCATTGCTAATAATGGTGAGATTGTGGGTAAGCATGATTTTGGAATGATATTCGGTAAGGCACTTCGCAATATTGTCTTTACCATTAAGGGTTACCGCACTACATCTGCGGTTAAGGAAACCTACATGAAAGCCCATCAATATTCAGGTATCACCAAAGAACAGGCAGCTCCCCATGCAAAAAAATTGAAAGAATACACCGATAAGCGGATTAAACGCCAACAGGATTGCATTGATTCTGCAAGGCAAATTCTTTCTCCTGCCGATATGAAACGCCACAAGCAAAATGACCTGACTTTTCAGGGAGGTATGTTGAGCAGCGTTCGGACTGTGGAGGACTATGTAAGGTATGTTACTCAGGTTTGCACAAGGTTTATCAATGATGCAAAAAGAGAATACGATGAGCAAAAAGAACGATTCCCTTACATGGAATTTAAACCTGATTGGAGCTGGGCTGAAACAAAGAAAACAAGCAAATCAAAGAGCAGTAGCAAGCCTAAAATAGAAGCCGTACCGCTATCATACATCAAGCGTACAGGCGGTTTGTTGATTGAAGAAGCGGATGAAAATACGGTTATCAAGAAACTTCATTTTAAATCGCTCACATTAGGAAACTATGTGAAGGATGATGAAGCCAGGGAACACATTCGCCACTTTGTTGCAGCCATCGTTGATTTATGCGAGGTGCTTGACATCAACCTATCCATAAACGAAGCCCTGGCTATTGCTTTCGGTGCTTTTGGTCGTGGTGGTAAGGCAATGGCGACTTATTATCCAACACGCCAGCTCATTAACCTGACCAAACGAAACGGTGACGGCTCGGTAGCCCATGAGTGGGGACATTTCTTTGACCATTACCTGAATGGCTTGGAATTATCAACCAAACCGCTACGTTCAGAAAGCTATTTAAATACCATCATTGAAAGTTTAGGCTACCGCAAGAAGTATTTTATAGGTGGTAATTCATCACCAACAAAAGATTGGTTCAAGGATATTCTAAAGACCTCCATTAAAAAGGTTGTGCCAACATTTCAGGAGAGACAATCGGTGGTACATACAAGTATCGTTTCGCTTATCCTAATGCTTCGCTTTGGGTATTATGCTTTGGATGATAAAGCAGTTAGCTACAATGATTTTGATGAGACAAAAAAACGCAGAACCGACAGTTACCTGTATCACCACTCCAAACTTCAAGGTGCTTATTGGAAAGATATTGCAGAGATGTTTGCCCGGAGCTTCGAGTGCTATGTGTACGACAAGCTAAAGGAAAAAAACCGGGTTAATAACTACCTGGTATCAGGTGGAATGTTTTCTCATCCTGTTTATCCGCAAGGTCAGGAACGCATTTACATCAACAAGTGCTTTGATAACCTGATTTATGCAATCAAGGAGCATTTATCCATAAAATCATTTGAGCCATTTACCGATAAACGAGCCGATGAATACATCGACCTGACCGAAAAAGGCAGCGTGAACAAAGGTGTCATAGTGGGCAAAGAGCGCAAACTGAAACTTGCCAAAATCAGGGCTAAAGCAATTCGCATTAAACAGAAACAATTAAAAATATCGTGATATGAAACTTACAG
>NZ_JAPDPJ010000164.1 GCF_026013605.1 Plebeiibacterium sediminum | reverse complement strand
GATAAAGAAGTGGTGAAGCTCCTGGTTAATAATCGGGATGGTTTTGAAATGGTTTCGGGCAATATGAGGGCTTCGGTTGAAGAAAGCAAGATGCCCAAACTTCTTAATCTGCTTGGTGAGCGATTCAGCCTTTCTGTTAAGATACCTCGCCATTATTACGATGAGTTTTTGGATAAGGGAACAAAACGAAGCGACACAACCGATAGCCTTACCAATGAGGCGATGAAGATGTTTGAACAGGACAAAAAGGAATTTCCCAAACGACTAGCCAAACAAAAACAATCCGCACCGAAAGGCAAGAAAATTAGCATTGACAAGGGTAAGCAATTGACACTTGTAAAGCTCCGTGCAAAGGCTATCCTGATTAAGCAGAAACAGCTTCGGGCAGTCGCCGGGCTTGGTACTCATCCAAAAATCAAGACCATATTATGACCGAAAAGGAGTTTTATAAAAAGTACAAAGCCATCCATAAGGATATTCGCACCAAAGGAAAATCAAAGGCTTCCATCTTAGCCAATGGTTTTAAAGAGGGCGTTAATGTCAATGCTTTGCCTATCTATAAAGGTTTTGAAAAAGCAACCGATATTATTGCAACCCGATATAAACCGAGAAAGGGAGACTTCGTTTGGATTCTACCCAAACAAGGATTCATTGAAGGTCGGAATGGCTACAAAACAAAGCAAGGTTACAAGCCAAATCCCAATGATGGTTTCTTTATTATCAGCGATGATTGGACTTTATTTGAAAACTACTGTGCCAATTTAGCAACGCCCAATGATGACCTTGGGGATATTGATACAGAAGTAGAAAAGGCTTTACAGGAGAAGCAAAAGAACCGGGAATTTAAAGATGCCGGGAAGCGTGTTCATGGTTCCAGGAAAGAACAAGCCATGTACAACAAGCTTATCAGCAGTAGTGATTTAAACAGCATCGAACAGGATGAAGCTACCGCCATCGAGCTGGTTAAAAAGGATAAGGTATATCCAAAGGTTGACCCACAGGCAGAAAAGGAAAATGGTACGGATTCAGGTTGTGCCTTTCTGAAAGTAAAGGTTCGTCAGGCATTCCCGGCAAAGCCACATGCCAACACTAAAGAAGCCAGGGAGCAATATGTGAAAATGGCAGAGGCTTTTGTAAAAGTTTTGAATGATGCCATTTCAATTACAGACTTGCAACAACTCGATACCATTGCCAATAATGGTGAGATTGTGGGTAAGCATGATTTTGGGATGATATTCGGTAAAGCACTTCGCAATATTGTCTTTACCATCAAGGGCTATCGGACTACATCTGCGGTTAAGGAAACCTACATGAAAGCCCATCAGTATTCTGGTATTACCAAAGAACAGGCAGCTCCACACGCAAAAAGGCTGAAAGAATATACCGACAAGCGGATTAAACGCCAACAGGATTGTATTGATTCGGCAAAACAAATTCTTTCTCCTGCCGATATGAAACGCCATAGGCAAAACGACCTGACTTTTCAGGGTGGTATGTTGAGTAGCGTTCGGACTGTGGAGGACTACGTAAGGTATGTTACTCAGGTTTGCACACGGTTTATTAATGATGCAAAAAGAGAATACGATGAGCAAAAAGAACGATTCCCATACAAGGAATTTAAACCGGATTGGAGCTGGGCTGAAACGAAGAAAACAAGCAAATCTCAAAGTAGTAGCAAGCCAAAGATAGAAGCCGTACCGCTATCATATATCAAACGCACAGGCGGTTTATTGATTGAAGAAGCGGATGAAAATACGGTTATCAAGAAGCTTCATTTTAAATCGCTCACATTAGGAAACTACGTGAAGGATGATGAAGCCAGGGAACACATTCGCCACTTTGTTGCAGCCATCGTTGATTTATGCGAAGTTCTTGATATCAACCTATCCATAAACGAAGCCCTGGCTATTGCTTTTGGTGCATTCGGTCGTGGTGGAAAAGCAATGGCTACTTATTACCCAATACGGCAGCTCATCAACCTGACCAAGCGAAACGGTGACGGTTCGGTAGCCCATGAATGGGGACACTTCTTCGACCATTACCTGAATGGCTTGGAATTATCCACCAAACCGCTTCGTTCAGAAAGCTATCTGAATACCATTATTGAAAGTTTAGGATACAAAAAGAAGTATTTTATTGGTGGTAATTCATCGCCAACAAAAGATTGGTTCAAGGATATTCTGAAAACCTCTATTAAGAAGGTTGTACCAACATTTCAGGAGAGGCAATCGGTAGTTCATACAAGTATCGTTTCTCTAATCTTAATGCTTCGTTTTGGCTATTATGCTTTGGAAGATAAGGCGGTTAGCTACAATGATTTTGATGAGACTAAGAAGCGTAGAACCGACAGCTACCTGTATCACCACTCAAAACTTCAAGGAACTTATTGGAAAGATATTGCAGAGATGTTTGCCCGGAGCTTCGAGTGCTATGTGTACGACAAGCTAAAGGAAAAGAACCGGGTTAATAACTACCTGGTATCAGGTGGAATGTTCTCTCATCCTGTTTATCCGCAAGGTCAGGAACGCATTTACATCAACAAGTGCTTTGATAACCTGATTTATGCCATCAAGGAGCATTTATCCATAAAATCATTTGAACCATTTACCGATAAACGAACCGATGAATACATCGACCTAACTGAAAACGGCAGCGTGAATAAAGGTGTGATAGTAGGCAAAGAGCGCAAACTGAAACTTGCCAAAATCAGGGCTAAAGCAATTCGCATTAAACAGAAACAATTAAAAATATCGTGATATGAAACTTACAG
>NZ_JAPDPJ010000163.1 GCF_026013605.1 Plebeiibacterium sediminum | reverse complement strand
GATATGATTGGAAATATTTTTTGCATCACTATAATTTATTGTTTGATGACTTTGGAAAAGAGACCTGTTACCGTCTCCTTTCCTTAATCAATATTGTTTATCGGTTTAAGTAAATATATCCTGTGATTTTTTTGTTGATATCACGAACATTGATGATGTAGTAATAAGTACCAACCGGAAGTTCTTTTCCAACGCTGAATCCAACATTTGATTCACCATTCCAGTTGTTATCATACTTACTTTGTTTATAAACAACATTACCCCATCTGTTAAAAATCTCAATACTAACCTGATTAAATTGATACAACCATGGAATGTTATAAGTATCGTTATCACCATCATTATTTGGAGAGAATCCTTCATAAAGAATCAATTCATCTTCACCATAACATTTATCCTCATCAATTCTATCAGGAATTCCGTCATTATCACAATCACCATTACTTTCTTCGCTATCTAATATGCCATCATTATCCGAATCCAGATCCTGGTAATCAGGAGTTCCATCATTATCAGTATCAATATTTCCTTCCTCTGAATCCGGAATACCATCATCATCTGAATCTAAGTCTAAATAGTTACCGTCTCCGTCGTTATCAACATCATCCGATCCTTCTACCACATCAGGAATGCCATCACCATCAGAATCTGAGTCTTTGTAATTTGGAATACCATCGCCATCGTTATCATCTGTTCCTTCAACGACATCTAAAATTCCATCATTATCTGAATCTGGATCGTTCTTATCTAAAATTCCGTCTCCATCAGTATCTCCCTCACCTTCATCAGTATTTGTGATTCCATCACCATCGTTATCCGTTTCCTCAACAGTAACTGTGACTGTCGCTGTTGAACAATCATCATCTCCATCACATACCTGATAATCAAAGGTGATATCTCCAACATAACCTTCGCTCGGCGTAACTGTTATGGTATTATCTCCATTTACGGTCACAACACCTTCCGCTGCTTGACTTGGTATACTCACCACAAGGTTTCCATCCTCCAGCCCGGTATCATTACTTAAGACTGCTACAACAACAGCTACATCTTTATCCGTATCAGCTACATCTGCTACCGCTGTTGGTGTATGATCTTCAACAAGGGCATTTACGGTTACTGTGACTGTCGCTGTTGAACAATCTCCATCTCCATCACATACCTGATAATCAAAGGTGATATCTCCAACATAACCCTCGCTTGGCGTAACTGTTATGGTATTATCTCCATTTACGGTCACAACACCTTCCGCTGCTTGACTTGGTATACTCACCAAAAGATTTCCATCCTCCAGGCCTGTATCATTACTTAAGACATCCACAACGACAGCTACATCTTTATCCGTATCAGCTACATCCGCTACCGCTGTTGGTGTATGATCTTCAGCAAGGGCATTTACGGTTATTGTGACTGTCGCTGTTGAACAATCTCCATCTCCATCACATACCTGATAGTCAAAGGTGATATCTCCTACATAACCTTCATTTGGTGTTACCGTTATGGTATTATCTCCATTTACGGTCACAACACCTTCAGTTGGCTGACTTGGTATGCTCACCATAAGATTTCCATCTTCTAGGCCAGTATCATTACTTAAGACATCCACAACAACCACTACATCTTTATCCGTATCAGCTACATCGGCTACCGCTGTTGGTAGGATATTAACTTCTCCAACTTTTATTGAAATAGTTGCCACATTTGACTCTAATCCATCATTATCTTCAACAAAATAATAAATACTTGCTGAGCCTGTAAAACCAGAAGCAGGATGATAAGTAACATTTCCTAATTCATCAACTTCATACACACCTACTCCTGCTATTTCTAAAGCATTACCTAAATTCCCTGTGTTAGATTCATCATTTGGATCAATTAACATTATTGTTGAGGGATCAATACTGCCATCTACATCAGTATCATTTGCTCCAATAGTCGCAATAGTAATTGGAGTATCCTCTGATGTATTGTTTCCTGAATCATTAACCGCTACCGGTGCATCATTGATAGCAGTTATAGTAGCTGTAATGATTCCATTATTGGAAACTGCACCATAATTATCGCTTACTACATAAGTAATAGACTCTGCTCCATTCCAATCTGCATCTGGACTAAAGGTCACTAAGCCTGAAGCATCTACTGACCAATCTCCGTTTGTACTTGCATAAGTTGTTTGAATACCATCGGTCGTTGGATCTAAATCTACGGTTGTTACATTTATTGTTCCATCACTATCTGTATCATTAGTAATTACATTTACGGTGGCATCATTATCCTCGGCTGCACTTAAGGCATCATCATTAGCTGTTGGTGCATCGTTGATATCAGTGATATTAACTGTTGATTGCTGGGCACCATCTTCCATTACCTCGCCACCTGTTACTTTTGAGATTTCGACAATTATTGTTTCGCTTCCCTCATAAATTACATCGTTGGTTGCAGTAATATCAGTTGTTCCAGTTGTTGAACCGGCAGCGATTATAATTGATGATACAACAGTGTAATCTGTACCATTTGTAGCTGTTCCTATGTATGTCAAGTTTACTATTACATCTTCATATGTAGCTGTATTTAATGTGGCAGTCAACGTTGATATGCCTCCATTTTCAGATATTGAAGTTGGACTTGCAGACAGTGTTACTATTGGTGCAAATTCATCATCATTAATAGTTCCAACGCCTTGGTTATCGGCGATAGTCGCTCCTGACGCATTGCTTAAATTCACATATAAACTTTCATCACCTTCATATACCGCATCACCATATACTGTAACGCTTACTGTTTTTGAAGTTTCGCCTGCTGC
>NZ_JAPDPJ010000162.1 GCF_026013605.1 Plebeiibacterium sediminum | reverse complement strand
ACATCTACTGTTAGTAAAATATTTGGGGAACTAAAAAGAAGTCAGGAAGTTTTTTTAGAGGAGTTTAATAATACTTATATTGATGAATTCCCTCCTAGTTGGATTACTTTAGAAGTTTGTTCATTTGGTAACTTATCCTGGGTCTACAGCATCATAAAGCCAGGTATGACTAAACGAAACATTGCAAAAACTTATGGCCTTAACGATAAGGTCTTTCAATCTTGGCTTCATTCAATTGTATATCTAAGAAATACATGTGCTCATCACAGTAGACTATGGAATAAAAAATTAGCTATTAAAGCCGAATTTCCAAAAAAAACTAAATACCCATGGATTGTGAATTTTGAAACTATTGATAGTAGAACTGAAGAACCATCATTTATTAAAAATCGAACATATTTTGCGATTTGTATGATTCAATATCTTTTGCAATCAATAAACCCTAATAATACATTTTTAGAAAAACTAAATAATTTATTTGATAAATATCCTATAATTGATAAAAATGCTCTTGGGTTTACTAAAAATTGGGAAAATGAACCTATGTGGGTTCAATCCAAATTAGCTAATGAGAAAGCAAAAATTAAAAAAAAAGGTTTTAGATATTATGTAAGAAATTAATATTAAAATAGTCTCGCAAAACCCAGTTTTTAATAAAATAAAACTGAATGAAAAATAATGAAAATAGAAAAGCCACTGTATAATGAATAATACAATGGCTTTTAATTTTTAACCAAACCTAACCCTGATGCAAAAGTATTATTTTTTATGAAATATCAAATCTAATAGATCCATTATTGTACCATATTAAAAATAGATTGTATAACATTAATATACAGCGCTATTAATAAAGGATAGATATGTTTAATTTCAAACATCTATAAATGAAGACAAAGGAACCTGAAGATAGACTAGTGAAAAAACAAAATAAAGATAATCTCAATATATCAAAGCGATTGCTTTAATTTTTCAACCCTAAACTAATTTCCTTTCTAAGTAAATAGAACATCTTTCGAACAATATATCTGTTATAGTTTTGTCAAATAACTGTTTAATAAATATATTTGTGTCGGAATTGAATACTTGAACAATTGGTATGAATGGAAATTTTTATAGGATGTATACCAAGCATCAATTTGCAGTAGTGAAACTACAATCTGATTTTTTGTACCCTGAAGATATTGAATCATTACATAAAGAATATAATAATGACCCTGATTACACAAGAATACAATATTTGATTATTATCATAGATGAAAAATGCAAACCTAAATTTAGTATTAATTATATTAGCCAATTCTCTAAAATTTACAACGCTGAATATCAAGTAAATAATCACAAGAGTATTGTATGGGTAGTTTCGCAACCAATAATAACAGCCCTTACTCATTTATTAGTTTTAGAATTGAATGACAATAGCTATTATTGTTCTACACTTAAGAAAGCTTTTTACTTACTTGACTCTACAATGGACTATAATACTTTCATTGAATTACTTGATGCTACTCAGAAGGTTCCGAATTAACCTCAAAATAATATAGAAAGCTATTTCGGATCTTTGAATAAAAATATATAGTTACTTCCCCTTCAATAAAAAGTAATAAATTAACGGTTTCGACGAATTAATACGAAATAACGATTATATTGCACAGATAATTTAACACAATCAAACAAAAAAGATGACAAAACAAGAATTTGTAAATGCAATAGCTGCAGATAGCGGACTGTCTAAGGCTGATACAGAAAAAGCATTAAATGCAATAACTGAAACTATAAAAAATACACTAGCTCAGGGCGAGAGTGTTCAATTAGTAGGATTTGGTACTTTCTCAATTAGCGAACGTGCAGCTCGTACAGGTAGAAATCCACAGACTGGTAAAGAAATCCAAATAGCAGCAAAGAAAGTTGCAAAATTTAAACCTGGTAAGGCTTTAGATGAATCAATTAATTAAGCAGAGTACTTATTAAAGTATTATAGACTCCAGGAGATTTCTACTCGCATGGAGTTTACATTTTCTCCCTATTTAACGGATTTACTTTCAGTGTTCCATAAAGCAATTATCTTTATATGTAATAAATACTTATATAAGGATAATTGTCGTATCTTTCTACAAGTATAATGGTTGATATGGCAAAAAAGTATCAAAAATTTTAATGGATAAGAATTGAAATAATGTTTACTGTAGAACAAATAGACATTGCCCACAGAAAAATTAAATCTGGTGCTGAATTTCCAAGATATATTCAAGAAATTAAGGAATTTGGAGTTACTGCATTTGAAACCTGGGTTTCTGATAGTCATACAGTATATTACGGAAAAGATAATTTTCAAACAAAATCCAAACCTAAATACAACGAACTTTCTATTAAGGATTTTTGTAATAGAGACCAATTCGAAGCGTATTTAAGAATTCACCAGAAAGGAGAAACTGATTATTTAACTTTTTGCAGGCACTGTGCAGAATCAGGAATTGAAAAATGGATTGTTGATCTTAATAAGATGACATGTATATATTATGACAAAGCAGGTAATGAGGTTTTAAAGGAAGATATTCCGACAGTTTGAAACAAAACCATACAAGATCATATTTGGTAAGCTTATTAATTATAGTACGATATAACACAGTTTATAAAGAAAAATTACAATATTCCCCCCTCCATAATAAATAAAGGACACTATCAAATACAATGATAGCGTCCTTTAATTTTTACCCAAACCTGCCCACAGGTAAAAGGTTTGGCAAATGTAATATTTATCTTTCTCTGATATAAAATGTCAAGTAAATATATCAATAGATATTAAACACAAACTGGCATTTACCCTGTTATAACTATTAATCAATTTTGAAAAAAGAAATAGTACTTTTCAAATTCTCCGCTTGATCAG
>NZ_JAPDPJ010000161.1 GCF_026013605.1 Plebeiibacterium sediminum | reverse complement strand
TTAATGAGGTGTTGGCATTGTTCGGACATAAATTAACTCCAGTTGAAACAAAATTAGTAGATAATGAATAGAAAAGGGAAAGTGTTTTATAAGCAGTATTTTGCAGGTATTATTGAAGAAACCGAGAAGGGCTATCGCTTTGCATATGACAAAGAATACTTAAATAGAGAAGAAAAATGGGCAATTAGTAAGACTCTGCCTATTTCTGAACACCCATACTCATCTAATACAATTTTTCCTTTTTTTGATGGTCTGATACCGGAAGGTTGGTTGTTAGATGTAGCTGTAGACAATTGGAAGTTAAAGGCTAATGACCGAATGGGGTTACTTTTAGCTTGTTGTAAAGATTGTATTGGAGCAGTTTCTATTCTTCCATTAAATGCAAATGATCATGAATAACAAATGTTTGTATTGCTATCAGCCATTAGGTGAAGGAGATAAAGATTTTCATTCAATATGCTCAAAAAGAATGTTTGGAACTGCAGACGCTCCTGTATTGGATTACTCTTTGGATCAGATGAATGAATTGGCTAAAAAGGTTGTTCAAAGTCATGTGACTGTTCCAGGTGTTCAAGCTAAACTTTCTTTTCATTTTGAGGCTCAAAGAGCACAAGAGAATAGATTGACTCTTGTTGGTGTTTGGGGTAATTACATATTGAAACCACCTACTCAGCAATTTGATAATTTACCAGAGAATGAAGATTTGACAATGCATTTGGCTAAATTATTTAAGATGAATGTTGTTCCACACTCACTAATCAGGCTAAAATCAGGGGAACTAGCTTATACTACTAAAAGAATAGATCGGATTAGGGAGCAGAAACTAGCGATGGAAGATTTATGCCAATTAAGTGAACGTCTAACAGAGGATAAGTATAAAGGTTCCATGGAACAAGTGGATATTCTTGAACATGCTGCCCCCCTTTCCTGAAGCTAGTTCCTGCTAGGTTTTAGCATGACAATCCGGCGGATGCTGGTTCTTCGTCATATTTGGGGAAATCAAGTCAGCCTGTTTGAGAGAGTATAATTTTTCTACGTAATAAATCGAATTTTGCACGACCATACATTTGCCTTTTTTTACTTTTAATCCTATTGACATGTCCTTCAACTGCACCATTACTCCAATGTAGATTTATACCATTTTTTACAGCTTTTATATCTGACATAAGACCATTGGCAAAAGAAGTAAGTCCGGTCAATTTATATTTTGATTTTTTTATAAAATTTATCCACCTTTCAATATTGCCTTTACCTCTCCAAAACATTGTTTTAAATATAATTACCAATTTACGAACAATCTTTAATTCCGGTAAATTTTCTAAAAGAGTCTTCAGGTATTCTTTTTTACTTATTTCTTTTATCGAAGTGAATGAAGCCCCAATTGTTTTAGCCAACTCTCTTGTTGTTAATGGCTTTACAAATGGGATCTTCACTGTTTGAAGTTGCCCTAATTTTGAAAATGACAAATTATACTTTTCCTTAATAATATTGATATTGTAATAAGCTTGGGTTTGACTACCATCGTAACCTAATTCTTTAATTTCATTAATAATTTCTTTTCCGGAAACATTTTCATTTAATCGATAAATAATATGCTCCGTAAAAAGATCTATGTTTGTCTGTTTATTATACGACTTGGGAGGTAGTGTAGTATACTGAAAATAAGAACGTACAGTTCCTCTGGAGATACCTAAATCTCTTGATATTTTTTTTATTGCAACATTTTGTTCTTGCAATTCTTTTAATTTTTTAAAAATAACTTCTCGCTGATCTATTTTAGTTTTTGATACACATTTATCTGTATCAATCTTTTGAATTTTAAAAGTGTTATTTTGTATCGATGTTTTATTTATTGTGTTATCAAGCAGTTCATTTGTTTTTGACTTTATCAGCTCATTTATTTTAGGATTTAAAAATTTAAAATATTTATCAAGAGCGTCAGATAAGTTCATTAATAAATGAAACCGGTCTGCGACTTGTACTGTATTCGGACAAATTTCCGTTATTGCTGCACAATATGCACTTGCTCGATCCCTTGTTACTACTTTTATGTCTTTATATTTCTTAAGCCAATCTTTTAGATCATCTCCCTCTCTTGATTCTAAAACATCTATCGGCTTAGAAGTTTCCATATCAATTAGTATAGTTCCATAAGAAACACCTTTTCTATAAGCCCAGTCATCTACGCCTAGTATTTTTGGTTGTTTTATCGGAGGTAAAGGTTGTTTATGAGCCATTCTTGTAATAGTAGATGGACTAACTTTTATCCTAAACTCTTCAGAAAGCATACTTCCTTGTTTACTGGTAAGTTCAATTGACAATGTATCTAACTTATTTGACACCCTCTTTGTTCTTCTGGCATATTTAGCAACAAATGGTATTTGTTCGGAAAAAACCTTTTGATGGCATTGTGCATTTTTACATTTAAATTTTCGAGTACGCAGTATAATTTCTGTTTTGGAATTCAAAATTGGCAAATCTGTTAAGTTTCTCTCGTAATTATCATGAATACTATTACTGTATTTATTGCACGTTGGACATTGAGCCTTTTTACTTTTAATGGATGCGTATATTTGAATATTATCATTTTCGCTGGTCACTCGTTTTATATTTAATTGCGGGATATTAAAAATCTGATTTATTGTCATATGTAATTGAATATCAACTATATAAAAATACATATAATATATTTTGATCACTAATAAATAAAGAGTTATCTTACTGATATATTGATGTTTATAATGTTTTTATAGCAAAGTGAAAAAATCCCCAAATATGACGAAGAACCAACATCTCCGGAATATCTAACAAGTTGGTAAAGTGATTACACAATATTCTTCCAATCCATTATTTGATGCTCAAGTATTTTTTGAAGTAGCTTTGTTTTCATTCCTAACTGGAAATGCAGATATGCACTTGAAGAACTTTTCGATGATTGA
>NZ_JAPDPJ010000160.1 GCF_026013605.1 Plebeiibacterium sediminum | reverse complement strand
ATGCTCGAGTGGTGGAATTGGTAGACACGCAAGACTTAAAATCTTGTGTCCATTAGGACGTGCGGGTTCAAGTCCCGCCTCGAGTACCAAGTAAAAGGTCTCTTCTTATATTAAGGAGAGACCTTTTTTATTTTATGGAATATTTTCAAGAATTATAGGAAATTGAATCAATCACTTTCAGTCAATACTTTTCTGGTATTTCTAAATTGAACCGCCTTTCTAAAAAATGATTCATTATCTCCAAATTCCATAATTTTAGATACTTCATTACTACAGAAAGTACATTCCCCAGTAACTTTAATATCATTAAAACGATCTAAATATACTTTGTAATTAGATATACCATAATTACAATAGTCATTACAGTGGTTGCAAAAAACACCATTTTCAAGAAGGTATTTATAAGCATTTTTCTCATGTTGGCTTAGTAAGTGATTTAATTGAGATTGGTTAATTTCAATATCGCTTAGACTGATCATGGGGTGAAATTTTGTAGATTAAATAATTAATTGTAGATTTTCGTAATTGTCAAGTTATTTAATATTCACATATTTTCAAAATACTTATGTTTCATAAAACAATATTTTTCAGGTTTGGTGTTGTTAGTGAGTGGGTATTTGTTATAAAATGTTATCAAATTTTAATAAAATATTTTAAAAAATAGGGGGTAGATTAAAATAAGTATAAATAATCATGAAGTAACCCCTAATTTTGCGGGGTTCATTAATAAAAAATTATCTTTGACATCTATTTACTTACAAATTAATACTACTTATTATACTTATGGCTGCAAATTGTATTAAGGGGGGATCTGAATGTTATGGTTTGAAAGAAATGACGCTTTTGTTTGAAATTAGTCAAAGGCTGATAGCTTCAACTGAACTGAAGAATGATTTATCTCCCATTTTAAAAATGTTAGTAGATCACCTGGAGGCAGAGAGGAGTTTTTTAACTATTTATAATCGTAATAATTCCAGTATATATATAGAAGCTGCATACGGTATGAGTCCAAAGCAACAGTCTTTGGGTAAATATCAATTGGGTGAAGGTGTTATTGGTAAGGTGGTTGAACTTGGTCAGCCAATTGTAATCCAGGAAATATCTAAATCTAATTTGTTTTTGAATAAAACCAGATCAGATCTTAGAAAGGAAGGACGGGAGTTAACTTTTATCTGTATTCCTATTGTTGTGGAAAATAAAATGACAGGGGCTTTGAGTGTGGTAAGGGAGTTTAATCCTCATATTCCATACGAAGAGGATATTCATTTTTTATCCATTATTGGATCCTTGATTGCAAAAACGGTTAAGGTTCGTCAGCAAAAAGTGGAAGAGCTTGAAGAGTTGAAGCAAAAAAATATTCAGTTGCAAACAGAAGTTGCAGGAAATAACTTTGCTACAAATATCATAGGAAACAGTAGTAAAATGAGAGATGTGTTTTCATTGGTTGAAATGGTGGCACCTACCAATAGTACTGTGTTAATTCGAGGGGAGTCTGGTATTGGTAAGGAATTGATTGCTGATGCAATTCATACAAGTAGTAGTAGAAAAAATAAAAATCTTATCAAGGTAAACTGCTCTGCTTTGCCTGATTCATTAATAGAGAGTGAGTTGTTTGGTCATGAGAAAGGTGCTTTTACTGGTGCGGATCAAATGAGGAAAGGTCGCTTTGAAATGGCAAATGGAGGTACAATATTTTTAGATGAGATTGGAGACTTGCCATTGTCAACTCAGGTTAAGTTATTAAGGGTTATTCAGGAACGCGAATTTGAAAGGTTAGGTGGTACTGAAACTATAGCGGTTGATGTAAGAATTGTATGTGCTACCAATTGTAATCTGGAACAACTTATTGAAGATGGCGAATTCAGGGAAGATTTATTTTACAGAATTAATGTTTTCCCAATTTTTGTTCCTGCCTTACGTGAGCGAAGAAATGATATTCCTTTGTTGGTTGATCACTTTATTCAAAAATTTAATAAAAAGAATAAGGCTAATATAAAAAGAATAACAACTTCGGCTATTGATATGTTAATGATGTATAGGTGGCCAGGAAATGTTAGGGAATTGGAGAATGTAATAGAAAGGGCATGTATATTATCCAGAGATAATGTTGTGCATGGATATCATTTGCCTCCAACATTACAAACAGCCTCGTCAACAGCTACCGGATCAAATGAAGGAATGACCGGAGTTCTGGAACGTTTGGAAAAGCAGCTGATTATTGATGGATTAATATCTAGTAAAGGAAATATTACCAAGGCTGCGGAATCATTGAAAATTACAGAACGTATGTTGGGAACTAGAATTAAGAAATATAAAATTGACGCCTGGAGATATAAAGTGTAATAATTAAACTAAATATAGTATTCAATTGTTTGTGAAGTAGAATCTGGATTGAAAGTGAAGAAGAGTTATTGAAGTTAGAAATTAATTAGAAATTATAGAATGAAAAAGAGAAAGACGATTGCTTTAGTGGCGCATGATAATCGTAAACAGGATTTGATGGATTGGGTGAAGTATAATTGGAAAGAATTAATTTCTCATGATTTGGTATGTACAGGAACTACAGGTTCTTTAGTGAAAAATGTATTACAGGAAAAGTGTGTTGAAAATAATGCTGTACCACCAACTGTGAAAAGACTTAAGTCAGGACCATTGGGGGGAGATCAGCAATTGGGTGCCCTTATTGCAGAACAAAAAGTTGGAATTTTAATATTTTTCTGGGATCCAATGCAACCTCAACCGCACGATGTGGATGTGAAAGCTTTATTGAGAATATGTGCTTTATATAATGTTGTTACTGCAACGAATAGAGCAACTGCAGATTTTGTTGTAACCAGCGAGTTGTTTCATCAGGATTACAGGCCTATAATTAAGGATTATTCTTCCTATGTGAATAGATTTAAAGAGGAGATCGAGAAATAAAAAAAACTTTCCCTAATTAACCACTTGACAAAAAGTGGTTTAGTTCTTACCTTGGAGTTTCTGCAAAATAAATAATTCAATTTTGTTTGGATGTTAGAATTAAAAGCTATTTCTTTGCACCCGCTTTGAACGAAAGGCGAG
>NZ_JAPDPJ010000015.1 GCF_026013605.1 Plebeiibacterium sediminum | reverse complement strand
CATACTGTAAGATTACCTTCTCCGTGTTTTTGTTCTTTTTAAACTTTAACACCCACCTCTGTCGCAAGATTGTATCTTGTGACTTTATTTTTTAATAATTTATCATAGTACATGATAAAATAGTGCACTGATAAAAGGTTTTAAAAGGTCCAAGTTGCAAACTTGAACCAGGATAAGGCATACATTAAAATTACGTTGTCTCTGTTTTTTGTTCTTTTTAAACCTTAATCTTAAACCTTAGTACTTATTTTATTAACTCATAAATATCTCTTGCCGCCATATCATTTTCAGCTGCAATGTCTTTGAGCGTTTGCTCTTTGGTGGCAGTAATATTATTATCCTTTAATATGGTTAATACTTTGTTTATGTCTTTGCCGTTTTCCTGAACAACCTGTTCTAGTGCTTTTTTGCCAATACCTGAACCTGCCATTCCTGTCATTGATGTTTTGGTGATGATATTGTAAATATCAAGAGGAGGACGGTCGTTTATTTTTGCAATTTCAGACAAAGTTTGTTCTGTACTGCTAAATTTTATGTTGTTGGCTTTTAGTTTGTTTTGTATTTTTTCAATGCTGTAGTTTTCCAGTTGCTCCGACAATTCTATTAAAGTTAATAATTCTGCATGAGGAATTGGAGGTTGTTCCACTTTGTTTTCCCACGACTGAGTTAAACTTTCACCTAATTCAATTACAGAACTGAATGGCGGAATGGAGTATAACACACCAATAGAAATCAATAGGGTTAATATACCAGATATCAGCAACTCTCTTTTCTTATTTAAACCTGTGGATGTTTTACTTTTAATATAAGATAGAAATACTTTCCAGTTGATTGAGAATAAGTGAAAGATAGAAAGTATCACAAACAGAAATGAGAAAATGATATGTAGTGCTTGCCAATCTTCCTTTGAAAGTGCTATTAATTTCCAGTTTACCCAGTGCGCTATCCGACCTGCAGGAGCTATAAATAGAATAATGCCTGTGAAAAATATGATTAAAAAAGAAAATAGTAATCCAAAGCTGATGAAACTTCTCCAGCTAAATGTATGTTTTGTTTCCATTGTTATTGATTTTAGTTTTTATTAGGTAAAGTGCATGTAGCACTGATGTCGCAAGATTTTATCTTGTGACGCTTTTATAAATAATATATTTAAGAAATAGACTCCTGTTAATAGTTTTTCATGAAGGTCCAAGTTGCAAACTTGAACCAGTATAAGGACTCTTCTCATAATAATACCACTGCTGTCGCAAGATTGTATCTTGTGACTCTTTTTCATAATAATACAATTATAGAACATGATGTTAGAGTGTTAGCACAAAGGTTTTTATAAAGGTCCAGGTTGCAAACTTGAACCAAACCAGAGTTCTATTCTTGAGGCTCTATTATCCATTATTCCTTTTTCCCTGTTCCTTGCTATTTCAAATGTTCAGGTAACCGATCCATCTGGTTCATGGTTTCATGAGTTTCCTGTTCCCGAACAATATGTGTATTGCCATCCGTATCAATTAATACAATTCTAGGACGGTAATTGATAAACTGTAGCCATTGTGTCATATTATATGCACCAATTCGTTTGATAACTACATGTTCACCTTTTTCCATAACCGGAAAATTGATAGCCTCACGGATAACATCAATATTCATACATAGCGGTCCATAGATGGTTGTATTTTCTAAATCAGGCTGTGTGTATGAGGCAGGTACAATATTATGTTCGTACCAGAAAGATGTGAATAACAGGTTAACGCCTATGTCAATAATTAATGATTTTCGTCCATCAGGTAAACGCTTATTGGCCAATACAGAACCCAATAAGTAACCAGCATCATCAATCAGAGCCCTTCCTGTTTCTAAAAATAGTGTTGGCATATGATCGTAAGGTATGTCTGATTGATGCAAGGCATCTGTAATATGTTCGGCATAATCATCAAAAGTAGGACAAGTATCTGAGCCAGGAAGATATGCTCCTTTTAAGGTATTTTTAGAAGCAAAACCACCTCCTAAATCAATATACTGAATATGATGGTTGTATTTATGAAAAACTCTTACTGCCAATTGTGCCAACTTTGTTGTGGCAATTCCATAGGCTTGGGGAGCCATAATATACGTGCCAATATGCGTATGTAAACCGATTAGTTCAAAACCGGGAGTTTGCATAATTTTGTTCAACACATTCCAGGCCTCACCACTTTCGTAATTAAAACCAAAGCGAAACCATTGGGGATAAATTCCAGCATCCATATTAACTCTTATAGCTACTTTGGCTGTTAATTGAAGCTCTTTGGTAACTGAAGCTATTTCATAAAACTCATCCAGATGATCAATGTGAATCAAAGAGTTGTTTTTAATAGCTTTAATCAAATCTTCGCGCGATTTATCGGGTCCGTTGAAAATAATTTTGTTACCGGGAACTCCGTTTGCAATGGCTTTTTCGTATTCAAAACCAGAAACTACTTCTGCCCATGATCCTTCCTGATGATAAATTTTACAAACCGCATTTAAATAATTGGTTTTATATGACCAGGCAAACTGCACTTTGGGGTATCTTGTTTCAAATGCAGCTAATGCTTTTTTATAAGTATCGCGAATCGTTTTTTCTGATAAAACATATAGCGGAGAACCATATTCACTGATAAGGTTTTTTATGGCAACATCATCAATTTCAGTAATAGGTTGTATGGTTGATTTCATGCCGAATTTATCGGGAACTCCGGCACTAATTTTATTAATAACAGGTTTTTCGTATGGTACTTTTTGCATGACTAACAGTTTTAGAATTTTCCGTGAATTGAAATCTTTTCAAGATCAGACATATCGCCAATCAAATCCCACGAATAACGAATAAATATTTTACCAACTTCATACTCAGTCATTGGTTCTACATGTTCTCCCATAGTTAATCGAACCAAAGCTTCAGGTATGTTTTGTCCAGCCCCAACAGCCAGGTAAACCCATGCCGGAACACGAGGGTTTATCTCAATTAAGTAATATTCATTATCTGTAGTACGAATCATTTCCAGTTCCATACCTCCTCGCCACTGCGTATCTTTAATCAAATTCTGAGTAATGGACAGAAGGGTTTCATCATTTAAGGTAACACCGCCCCAAGCTTTTCCCTTATCGGTAATATATTGTTTACGCATAGGAACTGCAGCTATGGTATTACCTAATCCATCGCCCAAAGCAACAACATTTACCTCTGTACCTTTAACAAATTCCTGAATAATGATTGGTAATCCCCATTTTGCACTGAGTTTATTGAATGCATTAGTAACCTGTTCCTCGTTATAAGCAACATAAGCATCATAAAATTTACCTTTAACTAATATAGGATATTCAAAATCATCTTTTAAATGGTGAATATCGTTGTATGAAGTAATAGATAGACCTTTAGGAACTTTAATGTTATACTTTTTGCCAAAAGCTTCCAGATTACCTTTATTTCTTTCGTCCAATTGTTTTTCTGTGGGTAAAAAAGTCTTGATATTGTTGGCCTCCAGTATATGTTTTAACTTTATAAAAGTAAATAACTCAGCATCTAAATTCGGAATAATCATATCAATAGGATCGATCTCATTTATTTCCAGAATCCGTTCCATATAGGCTTCTTTACCTACTGAAGGATAGGGAATCATATAAGTTGTATCCACCAAATCTTTTAAATAAATGCCGGGTTCAAGATTTTCATAAGCTAAACCTATAATGCGGGCATCAATGAGATTAGACTCTTTAATACCTCTTATAACAGGAATGCCCGGACCTGGGTTATCCGTATTGTTTAAGGCGGTAACCGCAATTGTTATTTTTAGTTTTTCAGGCATGGCTCTATTCTTTCTCGGTCATATTAAAATGCATAAGCATTTGTATGTAGTCGTCAAAATGACGTAAGAATGTAGTTTCCTGAACATCATATTTAGTGAGGAAATATTCTTTTATTTCATCTTCTGATCTGCCTTCAATAAGCAATTCAAGAATTTCGCGACCGGTATTATTTAGTGAAAAAGATTCTCCGGTTTTGGAGTCAAAAACAAATCCGGATTTACTGACGGAAATATGGTTTGAGATTTTCATTCGTTTATATTTTATTTTTTAAGGTCAGATGGAACTCGCCGAAAAAACAATCATTCTCCTGTGTGAGAAAAACTTTCTTATGGCTCGTTTCATAAAAAAATGACTTTAAGGTGCTGTCTCAATTGTTTTGCACTATTGAGACAGCATTTGAGTATCATACCTTTTAGACTTTGGAAAAAGGCTAAGGTTTAATATTTATTCTCTATTATCGCAAACCCCATTTTTATCGGCATCAACAAAATTACCTTGTCTGTTACCCTGACCATTACCTTGTCCATTTCCTCTGCGGTTTCCTTGTTTTACTCCAAATCGGTTTCCGTAGCCACTACCGTTTCCTTGTCTTAAGCATTGTCCATTACCATTTCCTCTGCCGTTTCTGAATGCTTTACCCTGACCATTTCCCTGACCGTTGCCAGTTCCGGCAATGTAGTTATCGCAAACACCATCATTATTGCTGTCAACAAAAGATGTTTTGGCCTTATTAGTTGTTGTATTATCGTTTGTAGTTTGTGCGTTTGCAGTTACAAAAAATGCTGTTAAAGCTAACCCGATGAATAAAATTTTTGCGTTCATAACCAATAATTTTTTAGTTAAACTTGTTTTAATACTTTGGTAAAAAATCAAATACAATGTTGTAAGTGCTTAGAAAACAAATGTCATTTTTCTTTATAAACTTTACACTTGAAACATTATGAACTAATTATTATCATGTCTGTTTTTCCCGAATCCTTTTCCTTGCTTTTGATTTCCTCGTCCATTATGTGTTTCGCTACCAGCAAAAAAGTTTTCAAATATTTCATTTAGCCCGTTGATTTGTTCCCCTGAACAAATAGACTTGATGTCTAAATAATATTGATAAGTAAACTTCTTTAGTTCGCTGTGTAGAGATCCTATCGAATCAGAAATTGAGATTAATGTTTCTGTTTCTTCCGATGTGTTTTTCATTTGGTTTAACATATCTGCTCTAAGCATATTGAGCTCACTGTTTATTCTGCGTGCATTAGAGCGAAACTTTTCATTAATCTTTCTAAACTGATTCATTTGATCCGGACTCAGATTTAGTTGATCTCTAAAGTATCTTCCGTTAAAATTCTGTGTAGTCTTAATGGCTTCAGATGAGGCCTGAGGTAACTCCTTTTTCGATTGGTATACATGTATTCCAATTGATGTAAAAGTTGCCACATTAAGCACTGCCAGAAAGATCACCACGTAAATCAATATTCTTGACGCATTCTTGTTCATACTTTTAAAAGTTTTATTCTGTAATTATCAAGTTTAATGATTCCATTGAAGCATCATTCATTAACATCAATTCTTCAGGGATTGAGTTCTGAGCTGTGGTTGTTTTTTGGTACATATTGCCGGCTGATATACCAATAAACAAAGCCAATGCCACTGAGGCAGTCAAAAGTGCAGGTTGAAGAATTCTTGACAATTCAAAATTTTTGTTCACACTAATTTCTTCTTGTTGATTAATGTGCTCCATAATCCTGGTAGAAATAAAAGGATTGACTTTTAATTCTTTTTCCTGGCTAATAACTCTGTTTGTAATAACCATTGCAGTATAAACTTTATGGCATTCCTCACATTCCTCAAGATGTGTTTTGAGGCTCATTTGAATATCGCCGGATGCATTTCCTTCGATAAAGGATTCGAGTTGTTTTTGACATGATGAACAATTCATAATTGTTTGATTTTATTGGTTAGACACAGAATACAAAATTTTCCTACGGGCATATTTAATTTTTTTTCAATAAATGTGATATTTTTTTCTGAAGGTTAGCTTTCGCCCTTTGTAACAGGCTTTCTACAGCCCCTTCTGTAATTTCCATGATAGTGGCAATTTCCTTTTGAGAAAGCTCTTCATACTTACTTAAAACAAAAGCTGTTTTCTGCTTATCAGATAAACTCTCAATTACTTTGGAGATCATTTCTGTATGCTCATTTGTTATCAATATATCCTCAGGATTACTATAATCTGATATTTGTATCTGAGGTTTTGAGGTTAATGAATCCAGTGCACTCTCAATTCTGTCAAATAAGTTTCCTTTCTTTTTTCGAAGAAAATTGAGACTTAAATTAATAGCGATGCGATAAATCCAGGTTGAAAAAGCGGCGTTAAACTTAAAGTTGCTGAGTTTTTGATAGACTTTAATAAAGGTTTCCTGGGTAAGATCATTGGCATCTTCCTCACAATGAACATATCCCATGCAGGCACGAAATATCTGATCCTGATATCTTTCTATCAAAAATCGATATTGGTCTTTATTGCCGTTTAATATTTCTTTTATAATGTCAAAGTCAGACATTTAATATATGTTTTAAGAATAAGCTCAAATAAATTTAGTGCTTATTATTTTAAAACATGAGAAAATATTAAAATAGTTAGTTATGAAGGTATTCAATAAGGTGTTCTCAATTTTGATATATTGCAGACTTTATTGCTTTTGTGTATTTAAAGAAACCTCATAAAGGTTACACTTTAACCTTTTTCGTGATGAGCTAAATTTCCCAACTGAGTTATTCAGATTAAATGTATCAATTAAGGTAATTTTGCTGTTTTGTATAAATTCCTTTTCAGGAAGATTTTGAGCAAGTAACCAAAATGTATTTTCCAATGGTATATCTATAGATTCATCGTCGGAATCAATATTCTTGATTTTTTCTCCATATTGCCAAATGATTTCTGGAGCAATGTAACCATATCCATAAACTTTCAGTTTTTTTTCCAAGGCCAGCCCCTTTAAATGATCAATAGGTTGATAATCCGGACTTTCTATTTTTTTTGTAAGTGGTAAAAGTAAGTTTGCCAGAACTATAAATTGAAAAATACTTCCTACAACAGCATTACTTACGTGTTTTTTTCTAAGATTAATTAAGGTATATATTCCAATAGCCATAAGTAGGCACAACAGAATAATAAACGAAATATTATATAGCGGAAGGTTAAACTCTTTAATAAAATATATCTCAGCAAGAACAGGTGCAACTATTGAAATAACAGATATAAGTATAAAGTGAATGTTTATAGGAAGCCTTTCCCATTTTTGTTTTAGTTGAGTAAAGTTTTCTGCCAGATAATTAAGGTAAAAACCAATTGTAAATGCAAGAGGAATTAAGGCCGGAACAACATATCTGGTTTTCTTTTCTGGTATTATGGATAATAAAATAACAGATAGAATAGTCCAGAAAAAGGCAAGCTTATACTCTTTATTTTCTTTAAATCTCTTGTTTGTAAAAAAGTAGATCAAACTAAATAGTCCAGGTATGGCCCATATACCATTTTGAACAAAGAAATCCCAGTAATAATAGAACGGTTTAACATTGTAGCTACTCCAGTTTGATGTTTCTTTTTTAGTAATAGTTGCAAATGTGTGCGGATCTAATAATCGTACTGCTATAAACCAAAATGTACCAACAACAACAGCAAGTAATATTAAAACAATAACGTGTGATCGTTTTATGGAAATAGCCTTGAAACCGTATGTAATAAAGTATGATATAATAAATGGTAAGAATAAAGCATATAGCGAAACAGGACCCTTGCTTAAAAAAGAAAAGCCCATAAAAACTCCTGAAAGTACTGCGTTTATTATTTTGTTTGAATCAGTTTTGGATGATCTTATCAGGTAATAAATCCCCATCAACATAAAACCATGCGTAAAAATGTCCCAGCTTCCTTCAATGGTGATAACCAAAATATATAAGGAAGTAACGCTAGCCAGCGATGTAAACAAATTTAGCTTACGGTTATTTACAAAAAGTTCAGATAGCTTAAATATATATATGCCTAATAATAATACCATTAAAATTAATGGTATGCGTAGTGCAAAAGTGCAGGTTTTGCCAAAAAGCAAGCCAGAAACTGCAGTTAACCATGTTGGTAAAGGCGGTTTTTGGTAGCGGGCAATTCCATTCATTGTTGTTAAAAACCAGTTGCCATCATTAAACATTTCTCTGGCTGTAATAAAATTACGGGCTTCCATAATGGTTACATCCAAATACATGGTTAATGGTAATAATGCAAATACAGATACAATAGCAATTGTTATATATGGATATTTACTGGCTATTTTAAACATTTACTTTTGTTTATAATATATTATGATATTTCGTGTATAAATAATAAATCCAAACATTTGTCCGGTAAAGAGAACTATGTCTTTACGGAAAATAGCATAGATAATAATGAGTAATGCTCCAATGAAACTTAAAATCCAAAAAATGATAGGAAGGTAAGATTCTTTTCTTTTTTCAGAATAGATCCATTGTACTATAAAGCGAAAGTTGAAAGTGATCTGCGAAATGATACCTAAAGATAACAACCAAACAGGAATATTTTCATTCTTAAATAGTTGCTGTATATCCAATTCGTTGTTGTTAAAGTAATAGGCTGTGATCAGTATCGGGAACAAATAAATGAGTACACGAATAACAGCCGGGAACTTTTTCCACTTGTTTTGTAGTTGCAGATTACGAATGTAAATAAAGTAGTTTAATCCTTGCCCAAGCATTATGGCAAAATCATCTCGTAAATCGCCATAAATAAATAATAGAATGGAACCGAATAAACTGAAAAACCAAAAAATTGAAGGCGTAACAACTTGCTTCTTTTTTTCAGAGCTAATCCACTGTATAATTAACCTTAATGAAAACAGAATTTGAGCAGAAAATCCTATGGATAAAACAATAATATTGTTCATTATGATTTTGTGTCAATGTCGTAGTTAATATATTTTTTCTTCATCCATAAATAGGCAAAACAATCTAATAACGGTCCTATAAGCCTGTTTGAAAGTCCAAATTTAGCTTCTCCTGCTATTCTTGGAAAGTGTTGGACCGGTACTTGTTTTATTTTTCCGTTCTGTAATAAAATCATGGCAGGTAAAAAGCGGTGCAGGCCTTTAAACATTGGAATCTTCTTGGCGTATGACGTATGAATAATTTTTAAAGGACATCCCGTATCAACAACACCATCATGCGTAAATGCTTTTCTGAAAGAATTGGCAAATTTAGATGAAAATCGTTTTACAAAACCATCATTACGTGTTGCTCTGATGCCTGTTACTATTTCATATTCATCGGTATATTGAAGTAAAAGATTAAAATCTTCAGGAGTAGTTTGTAAATCGGAATCTATATAGCCAACAAGTTCTGTTTCGGCATAGTCAAAACCTGCTTTTATGGCAGCACTAAGTCCATTGTTTTTGGTAAAGGAAATATATTCAAAATCGATATTTCTATTGCAGATTGTTTCTATAAGTTGTTGACTATTATCTGATGAGCCATCATTAACTAATAAAATCTTTGTAGGAACAGAGGCTTTTTGTAAATAGCCAGCCAGTTCCTTTTCCACACGTATCAAGTTCTCCTCTTCGTTAAATACAGGAACTATAATAGTCAATTTATAATTCATGATATATTTTTATTTTAATGTATTTGTTTTTGTATGTTGTTCAATGCGTCAAAATCGGGGGTAAAGATATTTAAATATGCAATTCTATTGCTAAATAAATGTGTGAAACCAATAATATTCGTTCTCAATTAATAAAAAAAGTCATTCAATTTATATGTTAATAATATTTGTGTTAAGGTTTTATATGCTTGAATACATGCAGAATAAGAATTTTGGATAATGATGTTTTGTATAGGATAAGGAAAATAAAAAAGCCGGAAATCTATTTTGATATCCGGCTTGTGATATTGTATTAAATAAAATAATCTATTCTGAAATATCTTCGAGCATAAAAATAAAGCTGTATTCTAATGCTGTTTCTTTATATCTTTTAAAACGCCCTGAAGCACCACCATGACCTGCTTCCATATTGGTATGCATCATTAAAATGTTGTTATCTGTTTTTAAGTCTCTTAATTTGGCAACCCATTTGGCAGGTTCCCAATATTGTACCTGAGAATCAAATAACCCGGTTGTAACCAACATGTTTGGATAGTTTTGAGCCTTTACATTATCATAAGGTGAATATTTCATCATGTAATCATATGCTTCTTTTTCTTTAGGATTTCCCCATTCATCAAATTCATTTGTTGTTAGAGGAATGGTTTCATCCAGCATGGTTGATACCACATCAACAAATGGAACGGCTGCAATAACTCCATTGTATAATTCAGGAGCCATATTAACCACTGCACCCATTAATAAACCTCCGGCACTACCACCCATTGCATACAAATGCTCTGGTGAAGTGTAATTTTCATTTATTAAAAATTTGCTGCAATCAATATAATCAGTAAATGTGTTTATCTTTTTCATCATTTTTCCATCTTCATACCATTGTCTTCCCATTTCCTGTCCTCCGCGTATATGGGCAATAACATAGATGAAACCTCTGTCAAGTAGACTTAATCTTGTTGAGCTAAACCAGGGATCAATAGAGTTACCATAGGAACCATAGGCATATAATAACAGCGGTGCAGTTCCGTTTAATGGTGTTGTTTTTTTGTATACAACAGATAGCGGAATTTTTGTACCGTCTGTTGCGGTAGCCCATTTACGTTCTGTAACGTATTCTGAAGGCGTATGGCCTCCAACAACCTCCTGTACTTTCTTGATTTCCTTAGTTTTTTTATCCATATCATAATCAATGGTAGAAGCCGGAGTTGTCATTGAACTGTATACATACCTGAGTTTTGAGGTGTTAAAATCATTGTTTGCTGTTGTATAAGCAATATACACAGGTTCTTCAAAGTTCAGATAATGTTCGTCTTTAGTTTGTTGATTAATAATACGTAACTGTATCAAGGCATTTTTTCTTTCGGTAATTACAAGATAGTTGCTAAAAATATCAATTCCTTTTAGTAACACATCTTCTCGGTGTGGAATCACTTCTTTCCAATTGCTAATATCTGTTTTGTCTTCAGGAGTTTCCATAAGCCTGAAGTTTGTTGCTTCATTATTGGTTAAGATGTAAAACTTATTCTGGTAATGGTATAAACTATATAAATGATCAGTTCCTCTTGGTGTAAATTGTTTAAAAGTTCCTTGGGGATCATCAGCATTTAATATCTGGTAATCACTCACCAATGTACTTCCTTCTGATATGATAATATATTTATCAGATTTAGATTTATATACACCAATATAAAATGAAGGATCTTTTTCGTGATAAACCATTACATCTTTATCTGTGTTTGAGCCAAGCTCATGTCGCCAGATTTTTTCACTCAATAGCGAAACCTTATTCTTAGAAGTATAAAAGAATGTTTTATTGTCGTTTGCCCAGGCGCCACCGGGTTGAGTATTTGGAATTTCATCTGTATAATATTCTCCTGTTTCAAGGTTTTTAAAGCGTATTGTATATACTCTTCTACTAACAGTATCCTCAGCAAAAGCCAATATTTTATTATCCTGACTAATTCTTAAGCCTGTTGCAGCATAGTATTCATGACTTTTAGCCAGATTATTAACGTTTAAAATAACTTGTTCTTCATTATCTAGAGTTTCTTTTTTTCTACAGAAAATAGGGTATTCATTATCTTTTTCATATTTAGTATAATACCAATATCCATTTGAAAAGTAAGGAACAGATTCGTCATCTTTTTTGATACGTCCAACAATCTCATCAAATAATTTAGACTGTAGTGCAGTTGTATTCTTCATTACAGAATCGGTATAGTTATTTTCTGCATTTAAATAATTTAAAACCTGTTGAGTTTGTGCATCCGGTTCTGAAGCATTCTTTTGCTCATCGGTTAAGCGCATCCAAAAGTAGGGATCAACTCTGGTATTGCCATGAATTGTTAACAACGAATCCTTTTTTTCAGCTTTAGGAGGAGTGGGTAGGTTGGTGGGAAATAATTGCTTTTGTTTTTGTGAGTTTGTGCAGCTAAACATGATAATGCTCAAAATGAGCCATTGAAAAATTGATTGCTTCATATAAATGTCTATTTGATTTGGAATGATTTTAAAACTACTGACAAATTACTATAGATTTCTTGATAAAACACATGATTTTGTAATTTATGATTTATTAACACTTGTGTAATAATCATAAATTAAGGTAGTTAGAGTGTGTAGTGAATGCTGTGATTTATTTTAGTCAAACAAAAATGAATGTTTGTCGTAATATAAAGCATATTCGTCAAAAAAGGATTTAGAGTTAGTTATATAGACATCATTAGGTGTTTAAAGGTTATTAAAAATTTTTAGTTATGATTTGTTGGGTGTTATAAAAGAATAGTAAATATCCGTTGAAGGGCATGATAAGTAGGGTTTTAGGATATTTATTATTTAGGTAGGAGAGCTAAAATAGAATGGCAGCATAGTTTTATGTTGCCATTTTTTTTTGACTAAACCTTTTGTTAATTTGGTTAATTCGGTATTGGTTTACCCCAAAAATATTTATTTTGAACAAAAAAAATCGTAAATTGAATAGACGAAGGTTCATCACATGTTCCTTTTATACCAATTATTTAGAGTTTTTTTAGTAAACCTAATACCTGAAATTATGAAAGATGATGTTATAATAAAGGTGAAACACTTTTCTATCACAATCCTATATGCTATCCTTGTTTGGTTTTTAGATTCAACTATTGATTATTTGTTTTTTTCTGAAGGTAAAAGTTTTTCGGATATTGCTTTTTTTCAAATCTCGAGTATTGAATTGTATCATCGTTTAATTTTTATTGCATTTATCCTTTTGTATGGTGTTATTCAGGGAATTGGATTGTTGCATCAACGACAAAAGAATATTGCGTTTCGTAAAGTGAATAATGAGTTACTTGTAAATAAAAGTAAACTTATAAAAGCCAATGAAAATCTTTCAATGAATAACGATAAATTCATTAGCTATCTTGAAAATTCACCATATGGAATTATGGTACTTTATCCCAGCAAAACTATTTACGAAGGTAATTCCGAAATGGGAAATATTTTTGGATGCTCCAGACATGAATTAGAGAAACTAACATTTTGGGATTTGATTCCGGATTTTGCAAAAAAAATGGGGATAGATCTTTTTGACAAAGTAGATAGAGAGGGAAGTGGTTCAGCAGATTTACCATATTTAAATCATATAAAAGAAATCCGTTTTTGTAAAATAAAAGCCATTAAGTTGGATGATGGCAATACTCTCGTATTTTTTACTGATATAACAAAAAGTTTGGAAGCTGATAAAAAGCTCAAGGAAAGTGATAATAGGTTCCACTCTATTTTTAATGATGTAGATAATATTGCTGTTCAGGGATATGATAAGGATAGATCCGTGATTTATTGGAACAGAGCAAGCGAAGTTTTATATGGTTATTCAAAAGAGGAGGCTATTGGGCAAAAACTCGAAGATTTGATCATACCTGAGAATATGAAAGAAAATGTTATTGCAGGAATAATTAATTGGTACGAAAATAACGAACCCATACCTTCAGGTGAGCTTTACTTAAAATGCAAAAATGGTAAACCAGTACATGTGTATTCCAACCATGTGATGATTAATAAACTAAATGGGAAAAAAGAGATGTTCTGTGTTGATATTGAGTTGGATCACTTGTGTAATAAAAAGGAGCAACTGGTGAACGTAAACAAGAATTAATTGCGGCAAAATATACAAATAACGATCTGTTTGATAGGGTTGGTTTTTAACAACAACGGAGTACTAATATATTGATTTAGTACTCCGTTTTAATTGTTTACTTATTAGTAGTTATGGTTTTATAAAGCAATGCAAAATGAGCTTTGTAGGCACCTTTGGTTTTACTTTTTACATACTTCTCAGCTTTGTTTAATTCATTTAAAGCAGCCATAACCACAAAATGATCAGCGTAATTTATTTTTGAGGCATTTCCTGCAGCTAAAGATGATTCTGTATCAATACCTTCATTCATAAGTTTTGAAGAACTTTCTTTTTTAAGATGATTCTTTGCTCCATATGCCATGTTAATCAGGTTATGTACATAACTCTGCTGTAGAATGATTTCAGTTTCGGTAAGTTTACCATCTTTAGATAATCCCCAAATTAAACGACTTAATTCACTTAAATACTCCTCAGATGTGAAGTTAGGGCGAAATGTTTCAATTCGTTGGAAGAAGTAACCACTCATCATTTGATCAAGTGAACCAACAATTAAATTGTAGTAATCTTTTTTTAGTGAACCAACTCTGTCTTCAATATCTTTACTTACAATCCATTCGCTGTTAGCCATTTCATGAACCACCCATCGAATAGCTTCCATTTGTTTTTCTTTTGAAACCGGAGTCTGAAGTGGAATATTTTCTCCCTCAACACCCAAATACTGGTATGCCCCACCAATATACGACATAGAGTGCTCTAAATATCGTTCATATTGCTTGGTTAATTCTTTATAAATCTGGCGCAGGTAATCGTATTCTTTGTTGGGCTCAGTGCACCAATCAACCAGATTATTCATGATTATTTTGAGATTCTTAATTCCATAAGTTCCGGCTTTAACCGCATCATCGCCTAATGCTTCTGCCTGAGCTGCCGGATCGCCCGAAATTCCCATGGCAAATTGAGGAGTGAATCGATACATCGGGTCATCAGCACGATCTAAAATCCATTGATTTAGAGTGGCGAATTCATCGCAAGGATTTTCTACATCAGGTAACCATTGGTAACCATATTTAATTCCAAAAATATCGTAAATTCCCATTAATGGAGGAGCCAGTTCGGTTACATTATCACCTGGTTGGGCAATGTAATTATTCCTTGCATAATCCATTATTGAAGGAGTGGTTCCGTATTTTTTAGTAAAAGAGGGTGAACGCAACGAATCAACAGGAAAAGCATAGGATGCTCTCATGTTATGTTGAAATCCTAAACTATGTCCCATTTCATGGGCAACAGCGTAACGAATTAATCTTCCCATTAATTCATCTGAAAATACTTTTTCATGAGAAGCTGCCTCAACAGCACCACACTGGATCAAACGCCAGTCGTGTAATTTTTCAATTACATCGGCAAACCAATAAATATCACCCTTTAAAATTTCGCCTGAACGAGGATCAATCCAACGTGTTCCCATGGCATTAATGGTATTGTTGGGAACATAGCGAAAACAAGTGTTCTGAAGGTTATCAGGATTAAATTCCGGATCGTCAGGGAATGGTTTTGCCTGAATGGCATTTTTAAAACCACAGGCTTCAAAAGCTACCTGCCAGTCTTCAATACCAAGCTTTACATATTTTTGCCATCTCTCAGGTAATCCATTGTCAATATATACGATGATGGGTTTTTTAGGCTCAACCAACTTTCCATTCAAATAATCATTGATATCCTTTGTTTTTGGCTCTAACCTAAAACGATGTATATACTCTTCTTTAAATGAAGTGGAACCATTATCAATGAAGAATTTTTTGCTGCTCGAAAAGTAATTCATTCTTCGGTCGGCTAATCGGGGCATCATGGTTTCTTTAGGCAATAATACAATTGAACGATTAATCAATGCCCTAAAAGGAAGGGTGTTGGTACTATAGTTAAAATAGGATTGTAGTTCAACATTATTTTCAAATACCTGAACTTTATCCAGGTATGATGACGCTTTTTCGAGCTTGCCCGGTTTTCCCTTACTGGCAAATGGTGTTACAATGGGTAATTCACTGGCAAAAAAATCTGTAACATCAATTACCAAAGTGCTGTCTTGACCAATTGCTTTAATAGGGAATGTTTCCAGTACTGGTGTTAAATAGTTTCTTTCAAAAGCTTTTTTAATATTACCACTGTTTTTAGTAAGAGTTGCTTTATCACTGGGTGTTAAAAGATAAACGTTTTTTTCATCGTGCGAAAACTGAATAACAATAGGATTTCGTCTTAATTCACCGGCAAACCCTTTTCCTTTATTCGGATCACTAACCTCTGCAATTTGAGATGCAATTAAAAACTCGCGCATGAACAGAGAATCCGGGATTTCAAAGTACAATTTATCATTGCTCTTATGAACAGTAAACATCCCTGAATACGTAGTGTATTCAGGAGTGATTACTTTTTCGTATGGTTTAATCGTTCCGTTACTGTATGACTTCTTTTCAGAGTTATCATTGGAAGCCTTAAGCGAAAAGCTACTTATGAGTAAGGCTATTAATATGAAATATATCTTCATTATTTTTATATTTATCAATTATTGAGTTGTTATAAATCTATTGGTTCAATACATCCATTATCAATTGGATCAGGATCGCCACCATAACTTCTACTATTGTAAATTTTATAGTATGAAACTCGTGTTCCATCAAACAATTCCTCATTTGTGGCCTTAAATTCCAACGAGATTTCAAATAATCCTGGTGATATTTCCTGATAAGTTCCTTCACCAGAAATTGAAATATTATGGCTAATCCCTTCTCTATTTGATATAGTTATAATTTGAGGAATGACCAAAACAGCGCCTTCAGTTTCACTTACACCATCTTTAGGATAAAACTCTAGAGCTTCCGGAATGTTTAACCCGGGAGAAAGCTCAGGAGAAGTAGATTCATTGTTAAACCAATTTTTTAAGCTAAATGAATTGGTTGTTCTATTATCATTTATATCTCTAAATCCAATTCTAAATGCATGATGGTAGATGTCATCACTTTCGTCCTCAGTTCCATTATCACTATACAAAATTGCATTGTCATCGTCTTTTTCAACTACAACAGGAAATGTATATGCGTTGAAAGCTTTCCATTTACAAATATTATCACTAGATGACCAGAACCAATTTTCACCGTATGTTTTGTAATAAGGATTACTTAAATCGTAAAAGTTAGCTGAAGTAAATACTGCTTTATCGCGTGCAATATTTAATGGTTTTACAATTTGTAAAATGGTATTACCTGTTGGTTCATAAACAGTACCATCATTCAACGCTAAAGTTGTGGTATAAGTTACTTCATCATTTTGAATATCATTTGTTATAGTCATGATATACTTGATACTTTCATTATTATCGTCTTCAATAATACGCTCTAAAGTATATTCAAATCCTTTTATCTCACTAAATAAATCCAAAGCTTCAATTTCCTGAGGGAGGAATCCGTTGTTAAATAATACTTCGAATTCAATTTGCTCACCAGCTTCACCATTAATTTCAACTCTATTGGTTGAAAAAGATGAAGTTGTAACAACCTTACCCAATGTTACAGATAAAGTCTTATTTTTTATGTAATCATTTAACTGTCCCAGAGATACCGTATTGTCATCACATTCGGTCAACTCAAATTCAATGGAATGATTTATTGAAGTGTTCCATCTTTCATGAAATGAAATAGTTATGGTGTCTAAAAGATTGGAGCTGTTAAAATTTAGTTCTTCAGTGGGAGTGATTGTAAATTGATTATAATCACCATTTATATTGGTTGAGAATTTAACATGAACATCTTTGTTTAACTTTGGATAAGTTAGTGAAACCGGAATTTTTAGAGGTTTTAAAGATTGATAAACAAGTTCTTCTGTTGGTTCTTTACCTATCTCAAGCTCATCTTCACCTATGGGTTCATCATTACTGTTTGTAATTAAATAAAAACGCAGAAATGATGGTCCGTCATAAATAGTTTCACCAATAATCTGTTCTGACTCACATCCCCAAACTATTGCTAATAGTAAAATTAATGGAATTAATATTTTAGTTATAGCCTTCATTTTGTTCTAAATTTGAGTTTAAATCAATGTTATTTTTAGGAATAGGTAAGATGAAATAATCTGAAGGATAATTCAGGTTGCATGTTGTAGCAATGCATCCGGAATTTCGCTCCACATTTTTATGAAATCTTGCAATATCAAACAATAAATGTTTCTCAAAACACAACTCTTTACGTCTCTCAACAAAAATTTCATCCAATAAATCATCATCAATGTTAGCAAGTGCAGCACCTCTTTGCTCTCTTAAGGTATTTAAGTCTGTTAAAGCATTCTCAGGTTCATTTATTCGGGCATAAGCTTCGGCTCTGATCAAATACATTTCACTCATTCGTAAAAGTGGATTACCCGGGTTGTCCTGAAATTTGTTGGTGAAATAATAGGGTATATTTACTGTATTTGCTTCTCCTTCAATAACAGTTTCAATATCGTATTCCTGAAACATTCGTTCTCCTCTCACGTCTCCTGCTTCAAAAAGACTTAATAAATCATTACTCACACTGTAGTCGTTGTAATCGTTTGTTGCCTCAAAAAGACCATAATGCCCGGCTAGTGTATTATTGGTTTGAAATGCGCCTTCGTCATCAACTTTAGCTGAGAATTCAAAAATTATCTCAGAGACCGGAGTATCAGGTTTTTTCCATTCATCAACATATTCTTCTTTAGTCATTAGCTGAATGCCACTATTTACAATTACATCGCCAGCATAATCAATAGCAGTTTGGTATTGATTACTGTATAATGCAGCTCTTGCTAATAGGGCTTTACATGAGGTGGAATTAAAATAAGAATACACAGGACCACTTAATACACTATTGGCTTTAAAGTAAGATAGAGCATCTTCCAAATCTTTTAGAATAATATCGTAGGAATCCTTGATACTTAATCTTTCCGGATAGTCAACTCCCGCCTCTTGTACGCTAGTGTTACAAATAATACCTAAGTGCGAGGCATCGCCTGAATAAGAATAATTTTGAGCATAGTATTTAACTAATGTAAAATGAGCATAAGCGCGTATGCATAAACACTCTGCCATTAATTGAGACTTTTCATCTTCTGTTGCATCAGTTAAAATATTCAGATGCTCTATAATTTGATTGGTTTGATTAATAATGTCATAACAAGTGCCATAAACAGACATGTCGCTGTCATCAGCTTTGTCGGCAAAGGAGTACACATTTTCAATCAAATATGGAATTATAATGTTATGAGAATTTTGAGATGGCGTAAAGTTGATATTACCACCTAAAACATCTGCGTATACAGCCAAACCTTCGCTGGTTTCCATAGATTCCATGTCTTTGTATATTCCGTTAAGAGCCATTTTAAAACTTTCGTAGTTCGAAAATATTTCATCAATGGATGTTCTGCTACCAGGTTCCTGTTCCAAAAAATCGCTACAAGAACTACAAGTGAAGATTAATATTGTAAGATATATAATTGTTTGTTTCATAATCAAATAATTATTGTTTAATCAGATTAAAATGAAGCATTTAAACCAGCAGTCCAGGTGCGGGCTTGCGGATATGTATACATAAACTCTTTAATGCCATTTTTACCTTTAGGACTTTTTACCTTATAGAATATAGCCGGGTTGGTAACGTTGACGTTAAAAGCCAGACTTTTTAATCCAATTTTAAGCTTATCTACAGGTATGTTATATGATAAAGTGATACTTTTTATCTTCAGATTAGAAGTATCGTACAAATACTTACTGGAATTACTTAATATCTGCTCGTTATTGGTCGGAGCTTGCTGGGTAGCCATATCACCAGCACCTCTCCAGAAATCATAAGCATTAACACTTAAATTACGGTTTGTTGTAATTCGATAGTTCGATATTAGGTCGCGACTTACCATTTTGTCAGCACCATATTTGTATGCTCCGGTGATACTAAGGTTCAATTTGTTTTTGTAGGTAAAAGTTGTTCCAAATCCTCCATAAAAGTCAGCCTGGGTATTACCAATAGGCTCAGCATCGGAAGTTTCGTAGTTTTCGTAATAAGTACGGGCATCCATGATCTGACCATCTTTTTGTACCAGATCCCTGCCGGTTGCCGGATCAATACCAACCCATCTCACACCCCATATATCAGAAGTGCTGTATCCTTCTTTGATAGCAGTTGCCTGACTGGCTGTTGAAAAATCATCACCAAAATTGCGAACAGAAGTAATTTTGTTATTCAGCGTAGCTATGTTAAAATTCATGCGCCATTTAAACGAATCGGTATCTATAATTCTGGTGGTAATATTTAATTCAATTCCTTGGTTAACCATATCAGTTCCATTAATCTGAACTGATGAATATCCAGTTTCTGAAGGAATATCTCTGGATGAGATCATATCTTTTATGTTATCATAAAAGTAATCTACCGTAAGCGTGTACCTCGATAAGAAATTAAAGTCGATTCCTGCATTATATTTTATATTGACTTCCCAGCCCAGATTGCTATTAGGTGCTGTTTCTGCATTGGCATAAGGCAATTGGTTGTATCCGGTATAGTCTGATTCAAATGTGTATAAACCTTTTGATCGGTACGATCCTATTCTGGAGTTACCGGTAGAACCCATACTGGCTTTTATTTTCAATAAATCAATCCAACGGGCATTGCTTAAAAAGTTTTCTTTAGAAAGTATCCAGCTTACACCAATACCACCATTATAGGCCACATCTGTATCATCTCCAAAAACAGAACTTTGATCTCTTCGGAAGTTGGCAAGGAAAAAGTATTTCTTTTGAAACGCATAATTAAATTGCCCGAATAGTGAAACTCTGGAATTGTCATCTGTATCACTTCCATATAAGTAGGTATTGTAAATTTCATTTTCTGCAGTTTTGGGGTCATCTGTACCTCTAACTGCATTAAAAACAGAGTTGACTACATTGGGGTTTACAAAGCCCGTTGCCATATAGCGTTCCATATCTTTGGTTTCTTCTCTTAATTCTATACCTGCAGTAAGACTGAGGTAATGGTTTTCATTAAGATATTTTTGAAAAAAAGTGGTCAATTGCCAGTTCCATCCTAATGATTTTCTGTAGTTAATTACTCTTCTTCCCCAATTAGGGTAGGTTACTCCCTCGTAGCTAAAAGTACCGTTTGCTTGTCCGCTTTCGTTCTCTCCGGAAAAGTAACGGTCTTGCTCTTTATCTTTATAATCAACGCCTAATTGCGTTTTTACATTCCAGTTTGATGTAATATCATACCCAAGGTTAATGCTACCAATTATGCCTTTGGTGTTGGTTTTATTTCTGTTTTGATCAATAGCAGCTAATGGATTTGCCAGACCTGTAACTCCCATATCAGCATATGAACCATCTTCGTTATAAACAGGAATGTTTGGCGCAAAAGCATAGGAGTAATAGGTGTTGGGATTTATTTTTTCGGTAATACTTGGGTTCAACTGTAAACCGGCATTGAATTTACCTGTTTTGTAGTTTAATGAAGTGCTTAAGCGGTACTGGTTAGAATAATTGCCATCCTGAGGTTCGTTGTTTTTAAGATAACTCATTCCAACTCTATAGATGAGGTGGTCGGATCCACCTGAAGCATCAAATGCATATTTATGGAAAGAACCATTGCGGTTTAAAAGATCGTACCAGTCGGTATCTACTCCGTTGTCTGGTATTGTTTCTTGTCCTGTATTGCTTAAGTAAGCATTGCGTACCTCGGTATATTGTTCACCGTTTAAATATTTAATACGATTCACTGCTTGTGAAATACCATGTTGCGTTGATGCATGGAAACTCATTTTACCTTTTTTACCTTTTTTAGTAGTAATGAGGATAACGCCGTTGGCACCATCTGCTCCATAAATACTTACTGCTGCCGCATCTTTAAGTACATTTATTGATTCAATATCTTCAGGGGCAATTTGAGCAATAGGGTTCTGAAAATTTTCAGAGAAAGTGCCGCTACCATCAAAAAGTTCATTGTCAATACCACTTTCCTCACTCATAATAACACCATCAATAATAATTAATGGCTGGGCTGAGCTTGTGAGTACAGCATTGCTCGTAGGTGTTAATGTTCCCTGACCTCTGATATCAATTTGAACAGGATCAAGAGGTGAAGCACCCACTTCGATAGAAACACCTGCAATTTGACCATCGAGCATTTTATCAACACTTTCAAACGCTTGTTCCACCTGAATATCTTTAGCCTGAATGGTACTAATACTTCCTACAACTTCCTCCTTTAATTTCTTTGTTCCATATGATGAGGTAACAATTACCTGTTCAAGCTCATTAATTGTAGATTCTAATGTAATCTCGTAATAATTGGCAGAAGTGATAGGTACTTTTACTGTGTTAAAACCAATAAAGGTAGCCATCAGTTCCATGTTTTGAGCTTTTGTATTTTTTATTTCCAATGTAAAATTTCCATCAGCATCGGATATAGTTCCTTTATATGTGGGAAGAATTACAATATTGGCGCCTGGCAGAGGTGTACTATTAGAGGAGTCAAATATTCTTCCTTTAATTACTCTTCCTTCTTGTGCCATCAGGTTTGAAGTAAGAAAAAGCGCAGTTAATAGTATGCTTACAAATATCTTCATGAATATTTAGTTTTCTTTATTTGATCGTTCTACGTTGTTAGGTAAATATTGTGATCAGCTTTGTTTTTGTTTAACGTAGCATTAATCTTAAAGTTTTTTCAGTTATATCAAGAGTAAAGCGCAATGGCCTTGAGCACAGAGGGTAGGGACGATGTTAATGTAAATTTAAAAAAAGAGGCACCATAGGTAACCGATGCCTCCTTAAATTACACAATTATTTAACCTGGATTTTATGCGTAGTTGTATAATCTCCGTCTTTTACTTCAAGTATATAAATACCTGCAGCAATATTTAAAGAGATTTGTTTTGTTACACTGCCTGTTTTTACCATTCTACCGGCAATGTCATAAACAGTATATGTAGCTTCTACAGACTCTAATCCTGTAATGTTGATAATACCATTTGTAGGATTAGGATAGATACTTAAATTTTTAACGTATAATTCGTCTGCAATACCTGTTGCAACATCATTTGCTGTGATTGTTGATGGATCAAGTGAATATAGTTCCGAACCTATTGTATTATTTGCATCTGTAGCTTCAAAATATAAAGTGCTATTCATGACAACCATATCGTCTATTCCGCTGAAACTCCCGTTTGGATATACCTCTTCAACCACAGAACCATCAGTTCTAAATAAATGAGCTATTCCATCATCATTTTTTCCAGCATAATAAAGATAACCATCGCCTGGTTCTGCAAAGTGATCAGGATCATGATCATCAGTAGTGTTGCTTAATTGCGTTAGAGTCCCATTGGAAGGATCGTATGCATATAATTGATCATAATCTTCAGATGAATCGTCTGTATCACCCTCAAAATAAAGAATGTTATTCCATTCATATAAGCTTTTTACACCAGCAATATTGTTTGTAGCTGAAACGGCAACAGTTCCGTTAGTGGTTCCATCTGTTACCCACAAGTAATTGTCTGCTTCAAAATATAATAGATTTCCAACTTCTGCAAAATAACTAATGCTAGAACTACCTGTGCCTTCATCAATATCTTTAATTAAAGTGTATAAGTTCGTACTAAAATCATATTTATACAACTCAGTTCCAATAGAGGAGGCTTCGTTAGCAGTTTTCATATATAAAATTAAATCGCCATTAAATAGAGTTAAATTACTAACATATTCATCAGTGGCAGTTTCAGCTTTATCCTCAACTTGTTGAGGGGGATTAACTCCATCAAACTCATATAAGTGATAGCTATCATTCCAAACTCCAAAATATGCTTTGTTATTGAAAACAACAGGAGTAATAGATGTACTGTAAAAATTATACGAAGCGATGTTAGTCGCTTCTTCACTTGAAGGATCATACTCCCATTGGTAATTTAAGTTACTTGTAGGTGCCTGTGCAGAGAAATATATTTTATTGTTAAGTTCAAAAAAAGCAGCAGGCTTAGAGTCAACTCCAGTTCCGATTTTTAAGTCAATTAATTCTGTTGTTGTTCCGTTCGATCTCCATAGTTCGGATCCGTGATCAACAGTAGCATCTTTGTCATCAGCTCTAAAGTATATATAGTTACCAGAGACATATGGATACCCAAAAGTACATCCATTTGCTCCTGGATTAATATCTTCAACTAATGTAATTTGACTGAAAGCTGTAGCTGCCATAAAAGAAGCTACTAATAATGTGTAAAGCTTTTTCATCTTTAAAAAATTTAAAAGGTTATAAATTAATATTGATTATTTCCCTTTGTGAGGGCAAAGCTAGACTTATATCAGGCTACCGGCAATCACCATAAATGGGTAAATAATTGCATGTAGACTGATGTAAATCTGCTCTGATTATTTTTACTTAAAGGTGTAAGGGTTGTCTATTTCTTCAGACACGCCATTGTCGTATTCAATGGATAGTTTTTCCTGAGTAATGAGTGTTGCAATTTCGTCAGGAGTAGTTTTGTCTTTAACAAAGAATACACGTAATGTTGGTTTTGTTTTGTAGTATGTAATCATACCCACTACGTAAGGATTTTTCTTAGCCACATGATTTACCATGTAAGGCATTTTTTGTTCATTACGAGGGTACGTGTCAAATGTCATTTCAAACGACATTAACTGATCATTACTATATTGGTTTCTGTTGTTAAATGCTCTTTTAAAAGGTAAAAACATACCTCTTTTTAAATCAGATCCTGTGGTATAATCTTTGGAGCGGGAGATATGACCCACTTTAAAGTTTATGCCTTGCTGATAATCTTTATCGCCACTTTTTATGGTTACATATTTACGCTCAATGCTTTTTTCTAATGAATCAATGTTGATATTGTAGTTAGCGTAAAATTTAATGTTTACAGGCTCACCAAATGATGATTCAAAACTATAAATATTGCCATCGTTTCGTACAATCTGATCCAAATAGAACACATCCATCTGATCAAAAAAGTTGTATACTTTGGCGTTTATGATAGCCACTTTTAAACTATCGTTTTCAGCATCTTTTATATGTACACGAACCGGACTAAAAAGTGCTTTCTTAACCGTAGCAGCTTTAGTTTCCAAAGTATCAAACCAAACTTTTACAGTATGTGAGTTTACGTAAGTGGCAGCTCCAATAACCCCAGGAACAGTTTTCATTTGATTTACAAACGACATACTACTTCCGTAGCATTTTACGTTTTTAAGACCGGAGTATTCAACAACATCACTTCTGTCTTGTTGCTCTTCTGTTCCCCAGTTAATGTTTACGGTAGGTACTTCAAGTTTACTTCCGATATAAATACCACCTAAAACCAATATGGCCAAGGCAATTACCGGCATCCATCTGAAGTTGTTTTTATTGTTAACAAGTAGCGTATTTGAAACCGGACAGTTGCTAACACATTCTCCGCACAGGTTACAGTCTGAGTGATTTACTACTTCAAGAGAAGCCACATCAATACCCTGAGGACATTTTTTTGAACAAAGTCCACAATCAATACATGAATTGGTATTTCGTGTTATTTTCAACATCTGCAAACTTTTACTCTTTTCCGGCAAAATAGCTTCAAAAAAGTACCCGGCTACGAATAATGCTAATAAAGGATAAATCCAACTAATTTCCAATTCAAAAAAGTAAATTATTAAATAAATAATTACTAATGCAACAACAACATAGATGTGTTTAAATAATGTAGATAGTGCGCCTAACGGACAAGCGTATCTGCACCAGAACATCGGTATTATTGTAGAGCCAATCATTAAAAGCGCAATTGCAGTGATGGCCATCCATGGAATAACATCATAACCAAACCTTGAAAATATGGCGAAAAAAGGATCGTAGCTTTTACAAAACAGTTCGTTTGTTGATAAGGTAAAATAGAAAGTGATACCTAATAATAAGTATTTAAATAAACGCAATATTTTATCGGCAGTGTTTGGTATGGTAATCTGGATTTTATATTTACGTCCAATTTTTCCAAACCATTCAGCAATGGTTCCCAGTGGACAGATATAACCACAGAATAACTTGCTAAATAATAATACGCAAATCATTAAAACAATTCCTAATATCAATTGCATCCCAGCCATTGAACAAGCTAATGCACCATTTTCAAGAAAAGTAAATAATGATTGTATTCCCCCCATTGGACAATAAGCCTCAAAATCCACGTATAAATTAGGATCTAACAAAACCCTGATTAACCAAAAAATGGCTATGCCTAAAATACCTAGCTGTATTAACGTTCTAATGCCATTTTTATTAAAAAACTTCTTCATAAATATGCTTTCTTCATTATTCAGTTGTAAAAGTCTATAATTAAAAGACTTGCATCGCCCTATAATTGAAATGTGGTACCTATTTATGAAGACCCAAAAAAATATAGGCCGTCCTACATGTTGAATACCAGGTTTGTATGATTTTGAAATTAATTGATTTGGCTTAATAAAAATTTAAGTTTCAGAAGTGAAAAATGGTGTTGTGTTTTGAAGTGAATAGTAAAAATGAATTAATAAAACAGGTAGGGGTAAAAATTTATAGGGTAGAGGTTGATATTTGTGGTGATGTAATTTTTGTATGTAGCTTAATGAGGGGTGTTGTTTGTTTGGGTTTATTGTATTGTGGAGTTGTGGTGTTTCAGTAGAGGGGTGTCCGGGTTTTTTATGAAATTTATTTAATAAAGTAGATTGTTGAATTTCAGAATCACGTTAATAATATTATCAACCCACAATTTTTAAAGCCCCAATTAGCAAACCAACGAATAAACATACTCTTCCATCGCTATCTGCTATCTGCTAACTGCCGACTGCTGACTGCCGACTGCCGACTGTCTACTACCGACTGCTGACTGTAGACTGTAGACTGTAGACTGTAGACTGTAGACTGCTGACTGCTGACTGTAGACTGTAGACTGTAGACTGCTGACTGTAGACTGTCTATTGCTTACAGTTTCTGTATTCAGTAGGAGTAATTCCAGTGTGTTGTTTAAAAATGCGATTTAGACTCGATTTGGAAGCAAAACCACATTCGAGCGCAATGGATAATATGGTAAAACTATCATTTGAAGGATCGTCAAGCTTTTCTTTTAAAGCCTGTACCCTAAATTCATTCATATAGTCAGTGTAGTATTTATTGCTCTTAATCTGTATGATGTGAGAAATTTCGTTTTGAGGTATTTGTATATTGTCCGAAAGCTCTCTTACAGTAACCTGCCCTTTTAAATAAGGTTTTTCCTGATTAAGGTACTTTTCAATAATGCTAAACTTTTGGTCAATATCATTAATCTCAATAGTATTGGCAGGTTGAGGAGTTGGTGCTTCTGATACAGGTTTTTTGCTTTTATCAAGATCTACCCCTTTTCCCTGGTAGGGGGCAACAAAAATATAGGCATAAGAATTACCCATGTATAAAAACACGAGAATAAAGAAAGAAACCATTACGTTTATAACAGTAACATCATTTCCTAATATATCAAAGCCTAAACGGTATATTACTTTATAGCCAGCTGAGAAAAAGAAAATGATAATGACTCCTATAGCTACATTTTTAATCCAGTTGGCTCTTATTTTCTCAAGGTTATCAGTCTCCGTTTTGTGAATCACCCTATCGTGAACTATGTGCCAGCCTAAAAATAAATAGGTTCCGATAAAACCAAATTTTAAAAAGGTAAGCAGGTCAACATACTCATTGCCCTGATGCAAACATCCGGCTCCGTAGCAATCCATTACGCCAAGAACATTGTTAAAGTAAATCTTAAGACTAAAGATAAGTGCCAATGGAAGCAAGTGAATGGCATGGTGGTATTTAAATTTAAAATCGGGATTAGTGAAACTGACTACATAAAAATAAAATAATGTTCCATGCACAACGTGAGTATCACATATAAAGGCAAACAACAAGGTGTAGTCTCTGAATAACCCAATAGCGTTCAAAAAAAAATGAAAGCTCAGTAATGGCAAGAAGGCATATCCATCCCACAAATATTCTTTCCGATAAGGTTTTGTGTGCCTTTGTAATTAATGAAAAAGAAAAAAATATTATTAATGCAAAGCAAATAATAAAAATATACTCCATACCATTCCCCTCAGTTAGAGGTGCAAATATATATTATACCTATAATAAATCAAATTAAGGGGGTATACGTTTTAAAATTACTTTTGTTGTTGGCTTGTAACAAAATATTCTGTAAAATATAACGTTTTTGTACCAAGCTAATAAATGTTACTTTTACATTTGATTTTAGAAAATAGTATGAGAAATAGTATCATCAATAAGATATTAATAATAGTAAGCTGTGTGGCCTTAGTTTCATGTGCAGGTAAAAAAAGAGTTTCTTTAGCGCATAAATCTTTCGAAATAGGCGAGTATACAAGGGCTGCAGAATTATATAAGCGTGCCTATTCCGGCGAAAAGAATAAATATACAAAAGGTGAGTATTCTTATTATATGGGCGAATGTTACCGGATTACCAATAAGCCTACCAAAGCAGCATCTGCTTATTCTAAGGCGGTAAGATATAAATATCCCGAAAGACAAGCTCGTTTTTATATGGCCGAAAGCTATCGTAAAGCTGGTAAGTTAGACAAAGCCATTCCCGAATATGAAGCCTATCTCGAAGAAGTGCCTGCAGATATCAGAGCCCAAAGAGGCTTGGCTTCTTGTATGATGATTCAGAAGGATGTGAAACCTAAAAGATATCAAATCGAAAAATTGAAAAAACTGAACAGCAAGTTTAGTGATTTTTCACCTGCTTTTGTGGGCGACTCGTACGACTATGTTATCTTTTCGTCCATGCGTACTGAAACTAAAAAGAAACGCAAAAACCGAATAACAGGCCAGGGAATCTCCTCCTTGTATTTTTCAAAAATTGATGCAAAAGGTGTCTGGACAGATCCGGAAGCCTTTGAAGAGCCTATTAATGCACCTCAGGTGGATGATGGAGCTCCCAATATAAGTTCAAATGGAAAGCAATTATATTATACCAGATGTAAATATGATAAAACCAAACCTATGGGTGCAGAAATTGTAACCAGTGCCCGTAGTGGAGGAAGATGGGGTGAGCCGGCTATTGTTAAAATTGGAGAAGACAGCACTATTGTTGCGCATCCTGCCATTTCACCTGATGGTAATGTGTTGTATTTTGTTAGCGACAGAGAAGGTGGCTATGGAGGCAAGGATATCTGGAAATCCACAAAATCAGAAGGAGGATGGGGGGAGCCTGAAAATTTAGGTTCGGCTATCAATACTCCGGGAGATGAAATGTTTCCCTATATTAGAACAGATGGTACTTTATATTTTAGTTCGGATACTCAAATAGGATTTGGTGGCCTCGATATTTTTAGAGCCTTTATTGATGAAGAAGGCCTTTGGCAGGTTTCTAATATGGGTAAACCGATCAATAGTGAAGCCGATGATTTTGGAATTGCCTTTAAAGGAAAAGATGAAGAAGGTATTTTCTCATCATCACGTGGAAGTGCTAAAGGGATAGATAATTTATATAGTTTTATTCTTCCAAAACTGATTTTTACATTAAATGGAACCATCAAAAATAAAAATGATGAAGTAGTTCAGGAATCATATGTAAGATTAATTGGTAGTGATGGAACTACATTAAAAATTAATATTCCCGAAGATGGATCCTATAAAGTAAAGCTAAAACCAAATACGGATTATGTATTTTTGGTTGCAGCAAAAGGTTATCTGAACGAGAAGGTGAAATTTACTACCTCCGGCGAAACAGATGACAAGGATTTTGAATACAATATTGTACTTGAAAAACCTTTGAAACAAGTAAGAGAATAAAAACTACAGAAAAGGGTGAGTCATATCAGTGGTTTTCTGTGGGTAGTGTAATGCAGTCTGCTGCGGGACTGCTGCGGATTGTATGCGGAACGGCTGCGGTTATAAAATACTATTCACTCACTATTGGCTCACTATACCTTCACTATTCCCTCACATCAGCCTCACTGATAAGTGAAGAATAAGTGTGGTATATGTGATTGTTTATAATACTATGTTTGTCATATATCCACACCTGTTTCGATTACATTCCGAAGCAGGTACGAATACATCCGGATTTAAAAGGGTGCGAGTTTTTAAAGTCAAACCATAAAGGTATTTAGCAAGTTCTTAAAACGGTCAATAGAATAAAACTGCAATTCAGCAATAGTAAGTGTTTGTAATTAATATTGCCTCGTAGGTTTAAAATCATTATTAAGTTCGGAATAGAAGTGATAAAAAAACACTACATATTATAATATACATGATTACCCTAAACTCTTAATTGATAACTGACAAAATTGTATTACTTTTGTCCTCCGAAAATTCTAAATAAAATAATTATTTCGTGAGTTCAGATTCAAGGTATAATCAAAGAGGTGTTTCTGCATCCAAAGAAGATGTGCACAACGCCATTAAAAACATCGATAAAGGACTATATCCTAAAGCTTTTTGTAAAATTATTCCGGATATTCTTTGTGGAGATGAAGAATACTGCAATATAATGCACGCCGATGGTGCTGGTACAAAGTCTTCGTTAGCTTATTTGTACTGGAAAGAAACAGGAGATATTTCTGTGTGGAAAGGTATTGCGCAGGATGCTTTAATTATGAATCTGGATGATTTGCTATGTGTAGGTGCTACAGATAATATTCTGGTTTCATCAACCATTGGCAGAAATAAGAATTTAGTGCCAGGTGAAGTTATTTCAGCTATAATTAATGGTACTGAAGAATTGTTGTCAGATATCAGAGAGATGGGCGTTTCTATTTACTCAACAGGTGGAGAAACTGCTGATGTTGGTGATTTAGTAAGAACCATTATTGTGGATTCTACTGTAACATGCAGAATGAAGCGCTCTGATGTTATTGATAATAAAAATATTCAGGCAGGAGATGTAATTGTCGGATTGTCTTCTTCAGGTACTGCTACATACGAAAAAGAGTATAATGGCGGAATGGGAAGTAATGGTTTAACATCTGCCCGTCATGATGTTTTTGCTAACTATCTGGCTCAAAAATATCCGGAAAGCTTTGATCCAACTGTTCCTTCTGACTTAGTTTATTCAGGTGGATTAAAATTAACTGATGCAGTTGAAGGTGTTGATATTGATGCCGGTAAACTAGTGCTTTCGCCAACAAGAACTTATGCCCCAGTAATTAAAAAGATGTTGGATAAGTTCCGTTCACAAATACACGGAATGGTTCACTGTTCAGGTGGTGCACAAACTAAAGTGCTTCATTTTGTTGATAATTTACATGTTATTAAAGATAACTTGTTCCCTGTGCCTCCATTGTTTAAAACAATTCATGAGCAATCTGGTACTGCCTGGGATGAGATGTATAAGGTTTTTAACATGGGCCATAGAATGGAATTATATGTTCCTGAAGAGATTGCATCAGAATTAATTGAAATCAGTAAGTCGTTTAATATTGATGCTCAAATTGTTGGACGTTGTGAAGCGAGTGATAAAAAAGAACTTACTATTGAAAGTGAGTTTGGAACATTTAAATACTAATATAATATATATGCTTCTTTCAGGATTTATATAAGGAACAGGAAATGGTTAGGCCAAAATGGTCTGATGTGTTTTTCTATTACTTATTTAAAAATCTTATAAAATATAAAAATGGCAGAAAATAAATTATTAGACATGCTAGGTGGTGTCGTAATCCGTTTTCAGGAAGTATCAGAGCAGATAACTGATCCTGAAGTGATTTCAGATACTAAAAAATATATCAAGTTAAATAAAGAGTATAAAGAACTTGAAAAAGTTGCAGAAGCTCATGGTAGATATAAAGCTACTCTTGAAACTATCGCGGAAGCAAAAGCTATCTTAAAAGAAGAAGACGATGCTGAAATGAGAGAGATGGCAAAAATGGAGTTGGATGAGTTAGAGGAAAAACTTCCTGAAATGGAAGAAGAAATCAAATTACTTTTAATTCCTGCTGATCCTGAAGATGGTAAAAACTGTGTGGTTGAAGTACGCGCTGGTACAGGTGGTGATGAGGCTAGTATTTTTGCTGGTGACTTATTCCGTATGTACACAAAATACTGCGAAAAACAAGGCTGGAAAGTTGATGTTACGCATATGAGTGAAGGAACTTCAGGAGGTTATAAAGAAATTGTATTTAATGTTACCGGCGAAGGCGTTTATGGTATCCTTAAGTATGAGTCTGGTGTTCATCGTGTACAACGTGTTCCTCAAACAGAAACACAAGGTCGCGTACATACCTCTGCTGCATCAGTAGCTGTTTTACCTGAAGCTGAAGAATTTGATATTGATTTAAGACAAGAAGATATTCGTAAAGATACTTACTGTTCTTCAGGTCCTGGTGGTCAGTCGGTAAACACGACTTACTCAGCTATTCGATTAACACATATTCCTTCAGGAATCGTTGTTACTTGTCAGGATCAAAAATCACAGTTGAAGAACCTTGATAAGGCGATGATCGAATTAAGAACACGTTTATATAACCTGGAATACCAAAAGTATTTGGATGCCATTTCATCTAAACGTAAAACAATGGTATCAACAGGAGACCGTTCTGCTAAAATTCGTACCTACAATTATCCGCAAGGAAGGGTAACAGATCACCGTGTTAATTTTACATTGTATAATTTAACTGCAGTTATGGATGGTGAATTGCAATCGGTAATTGACAGACTAATTGTAGAGGAAAACGCAGAGAGACTAAAAGCAAGTGAGCTTTAATTAAGTTTGAAGTGTAAAGTTGAAAGTTTATAAAGTATAAAGGTGAGCTTTTGAGATAATATTGTCAGGTTATGAAGATTAATCGTTTCGAAGATATTATAGCGTGGCAAAAGGCAAAAGAACTTACTGTTACAATTTATATTAAACTGAAAACATGTAAGGATTATTCACTTAAAGATCAAATTCAAAGAGCTTCTGTTTCAATTATGAATAATGTTGCAGAAGGCTTTGAACGTAAATCAAATAAAGAGTTTATATATTTTCTTTATGTAGCGAAAGGTTCTTGTGCAGAAGTAAGATCTATGTTGTACTTAGCATTGGAGTTAAATATTCTTGAAGAGGATGAAACAAATGAGTTAATCTCTTTATCGATAGAAATTTCCAGAATGTTATCAGGTTTGATTAAAACACTTTAAAACTTCAACTTTTAAACTTAAAACTTTAAAAACTTTCAACTTTATAAACTAAAAAAAATGACTTCTCAGGAACTATTTGAAAACATTAAGAAAAAAGAGAGTTTTTTATGTGTTGGGTTAGACACTGACGTTAATAAAATACCTCATTTTTTGTTGGAAACAACTGATCCTATTTTTGCATTTAATAAAGAGATTATTGATGCAACACAAGAATATACTGTAGCCTATAAGCCCAATTTGGCATTTTATGAAAGTATGGGAGTAGCAGGATGGAATAGTTTAGAGAAGACGGTAAATTACATTCGTTACAATTATCCTGATATTTTTATTATTGCAGATGCTAAAAGAGGTGATATTGGTAATACATCAAATATGTATGCTAAAGCCTTTTTCGATGCGATGGATTTTGATTCTGTAACGGTTGCTCCTTATATGGGAGAGGATTCAGTAAAGCCATTTATGACTTATGTAGATAAGTGGGTTATTTTATTGGCTTTAACTTCAAATAAAGGAGCTGCAGATTTTCAGTATATGACAGAAAATGATGAAAAGCTTTTTGAAAAAGTGATTAAAACATCAAAAGAGTGGGGTACTGAAGAAAATCTGATGTATGTTGTGGGTGCTACAAAAGCTGAAAAATTAAAAGAAATCAGAAGTATTATTCCTAATCACTTCTTGTTGGTTCCTGGCGTTGGTGCTCAGGGAGGTAGCTTGCAAGAAGTTGCTGAAAACGGATTAAATGATAAATGTGGATTGCTTGTCAATTCGTCAAGAGGTATCATCTATAAAAGTGCTGAAAAAGATTTTGCTGAGCAAGCAGGTATTGCAGCCAAAGAGGTGCAACAAGAAATGAGTGCACTTTTAAAGGCAAAAGGCTTATTATAGAATAATAGCTGTTTTAAAATATAGTAAAGCCTCCAGTTTTGGGGGCTTTTTTATTTTATAACATTTTGTATATTAGGAGTGTAAAATTATAATATATGACCTATAACCTGACTAATGAGGATTTTCTTCATTTTATCTGGAAACAGAAATTGTTTTACCAGAATAATTTAAAAACTACAGATAACCAACATCTGGAAATTATTAATCCGGGAGAGATCAATTGTGATGCAGGGCCTGATTTTTTTAATGCTAAAATTAAAATAGACGGTATTTTATGGGCTGGAAATATTGAGGTTCATCATGATATAAACGACTGGAATCTACACAATCATCATAAAGATAAAGCATACGATAATGTAATTTTACATGTTGTTGCCCGAGGTAAAGGAGAAACGTTTAGGACCAATGGGGAGCAGATACCTGTACTTTTTCTTTCGTGGTCTGATGAGTTATGGTACAGTTATTTAGCGTTGAGGGATCAAAGAGACTGGCTGGCCTGCTCTGGTAAACTGGCTGCAATTAGTTCATTTGAGTTTTCGTTTTGGAAAGAACGAATGTTAATTGAGCGCTTAGAGAGTCGTTCAACGCAAATTAAAGAAGTTTTAAAAGCAACAACTTCAAATTGGGATGAAACTTTCTATCGTATTTTGTTTCGGAGTTTTGGTTTTGGCGTAAACAGTGAACCATTTGAGCTTTTGGCCAGATCAATTCCTTTAACTGTTTTATTAAAGTATTCGGATAATATAAAAATAGTTGAAGCCTTGCTATTTGGGCAGGCAGGGTTTTTAAATGAAACATTTATAGATGAATACTTAACAGACTTAAAAAGAGAATATCATTTTATTAGGCAAAAACATCAATTAAAGTCTCTGGAGAATCATATCTGGAAATTTTTGAGATTGCGTCCATCAAATTTTCCTACAATCCGAATTTCGCAATTAGCTCATTTGATAGTAAAAACAAAAGGATTGTTTGGTGTTTTTATAAATGAAGAGAATCTTGATACAATCCTGGATTTATTAAATGTTGATGTTTCTGAATATTGGGAAACGCACTATTTGCCTGATCGAAAAAGTAAAAAAATCTTTAAAGATCTGGGTGCTAGTTCAAAAAATCTGATTATTATTAATACAATTATACCATATTTATTTTCGTATGGTAAAAACACTCAAAATCATGTATTTGAGGATAGGGCCATGAATTGGCTCAATCAGTTAAAGCCGGAGCAAAATGCCATTATTTCTAAATGGAAAGCAAATGAAATATCGGTTAAAAATGCCGGAGATTCTCAGGCTTTAATATATTTGTCGAATAATTACTGTAAAAAGAAAAAGTGCTTGCATTGTAATATCGGGCATAAGGTGTTAACCATTAAAGCTGAATAGTGAAAAAAAGAGTGCCATATCATGAAAATTTTAAGACCATTGTTTATGGTGTTAGTGCATTGTTTTTTATCATTTTTGCAGGAGGTATAGGTTTTGCTGTTATTGAAGGATATTCGTTTGTTGATGCGCTTTATATGACAACTATTACGGTATCTACGGTTGGTTTCAGAGAAGTGTATCCTTTATCTGAAGGAGGTAAGATTTTTACAGTACTTCTTATTATATTTAGCTTCGGAATTTTTGGTTATGTGATTACTTCAATTACGCGTTTGGTAGTTGAAGGAGCATTACAACAATCCTATAAACTGTATCAGGTGAAAAAGAAGATAGTTAAACTCGAAGACCATATCATAGTTTGTGGTTATGGAAGAAATGGTTATCAAGCTTGTGTTGAGTTGAAAGAGCATGGTGAAAAGTTTGTTATCCTTGAGAAAAGGGATAATGTGGTAACCCGAATTCTTGAAGATCCTAATTTGTTGTATGTTCAGGGAGATGCCAGTTCCGAAGAGGTTTTGGATGTGGCTCAAATTCGTAAGGCAAAGGCTTTGATTACAGCTTTACCCAATGATGCAGATAATATGTTTGTGGTATTAACTGCACGTGAGATGAACCCTAAATTAAAAATTATTAGTAGAGCCAGTGATTTTAGATCTGATGTAAAATTGCGACATGCAGGTGCTACCAATGTAATTATGCCTGATAGAATTGGAGGGCAAAGGATGGCTAAGTTGGTTACACAGCCAGATGTAGTAGAGTTTGTTGAAAATATTCTATTGCAGCGTAGTCGCGAAGTGAAGTTAACCGAAGTGGAGTGTGGTTGTATTAGTGAAGAAAATACTACAAAAACTATTCAGGAATTAAATCTGCGTAAAAAAACAGGAGCCAACCTAATGGGACTTAAAACTCCTGAAGGGACTTATATATTCAATCCGTCACCACAGATAAAAATATCAAAAGATGATAAATTGTTTATATTGGGTACCGATGAGCAAATAATTCATTTTAAGGAGATATTGAGAGGAAATTAAATTAATTAGTATATTGCAAAGTGCATTTGGCTTACTTTTTGAGAAAAGCCTATTTGTTTACTAACCAAAAAAGTATGATATGAATTTTAAAAAGACAATTGGATTTAGTGCCTTAGCTATTGCTTTATTATTAGGTGCTTATAGTTGTAAATCGAAAGAGAAAATTGCTTCGGAAGTAAAAACAAATTCTGAGGTAGGTACTATATTAGAGAATATGCCTTGCGAAAGTGCAGGGAAATCGGATAAGAAATTTTTCAGAGCATTTTCAATGGCTACCAGTAGCGATTTGAGTTTGTCTAAAGAAAAAGCCCTACTACTTGCTAAGCAGCGTTTAGTAACTTTAATCCAGTCGAACACAAAATCAGTTACCGACAGATATGTAAATGAACGTGAATTAACTTCAGCTTCTGAGTTTGAGCAAAAATTTGAAAATTTAACTCGTGAAGTTGCAGACGAAACAATTAGTAATATTGTTGTAGCTTGTGAAAAGTCTAGTGTTTTGCCAGATAAGAAGTATCGTTCATTTGTTGCTATTGAAGTTGAAAAAGAAGAGCTTTTAAATTCAATGAATGATAAAATCTCTAACAATGCTAAGCTTCAGATGGATTACGATAAGCAAAAATATGAAGAGATCTTTAATCAGGAAATGGAAAAGTTAGCTGAAGAAAAAGGTTATAAATAAAAAAAACATTAGCAATTTATATCTATCAAAAAGCCGGCGTTAGTCGGCTTTTTTGTTGTAAATTTGTTTGAGTGTTAAAATAAAATGTCTTGGTGCAATATATTTTTTTGTGATTATATGTTGCGACATGTAATTAATTGATTATCTTTGCACCGCAAATTTTTTAAATATATAAGCTTTATGTACTTGACTAAAGAAAAGAAGCAAGAGATCTTCGGGAAGTACGGAAAGTCGAATACTGACACTGGTTCAGCTGAAGGCCAGATAGCATTATTTACCTACCGTATATCTCACTTAACCGAACATTTAAAGGTTAATAAAAAAGATTATAGCACAGAACACGCACTAGTGAAATTAGTAGGAAAGCGTCGTAACTTACTTGATTATATCAAGGCAAAAGATATCGAACGTTATCGTGCAATTATTAAAGAGCTAGGTTTACGTAAGTAATCTTGCAAAACGATTTTAAAAGGCAATCCATTGGGTTGCCTTTTTTGCTTTTATACCAAAATTAGATGAACCAATCTCCAGTTTCATGATTTTAGGCATGGTTCTTTGGTATAAAGTACATTAGCTTCGAAAAATAAATGCCTGAATACGAATATTATCTAATGATATTCTATATATTTGGGGCGACAAAAGAGATAAAGAAAAAAATATGATTACTCCAATTGAAAAAACTATCGATCTTGGCGATGGAAGATCGATTACTATTGAAACGGGGAAATTAGCCAAGCAGGCTGACGGTTCAGTAGTAGTTAAAATGAACAATACTTATTTATTGGCAACTGTAGTGTCAGCAAAAGATGCTGCCCCAGGAACCGATTTTATGCCTCTATCAGTAGAATATAGAGAAAAATTTTCAGCTATTGGTAGATTCCCTGGTGGATTTATGAAAAGGGAGGCTCGTCCTTCTGATAATGAGATATTAGTATGTCGTTTGGTTGACAGGGCTTTACGTCCATTGTTTCCAGAAGACTATCATGCAGAAACATTTGTTACCATTAACCTGATTTCAGGTGATAAAGAAGATTTACCTGATGCTTTAGCAGGTTTAGCAGCTTCAGCTGCTCTTGCAGTTTCAGATATTCCATTTAACGGACCTATTTCCGAAGTTAGAGTAGCAAGAGTAAATGGAGAGCTAATTGTAAATCCAACAAGATCACAAATGGAAAATTGTGATATGGAATTGGTTGTTGGTGCTACAATTGATAATATTTTGATGGTTGAAGGTGAAATGGAAGAAGTTTCAGAGCAGGAAATGCTTGAAGCAATGAAGTTTGCACACGATGCGATTAAAGTTCAATGTCAGGCTCAGATTGAATTAGCTGAAATGGTTGGTTCTCAAACAAAACGTGAGTATTGTCACGAAGAGAATGATGCTGAATTGTTAGCGCACATCAAAGCTGCCACATACGATAAAGTATATGAAGTTGCAAAAGCAGGTCTTCCAAAACATGAAAGAGCTGAAAAATTTGCAGCTATTAAAGAAGAATATGTTGAGGCTAACTATGCTGATGCAGAAGATGGTGATATTCCTACCGGATTAATTGGTAAATATTATCATGATGTAGAAAAAGAAGCTGTTCGTCGTTGTATTTTAGATGAAAGAATTCGTTTAGATGGTAGGAAAACTGACGAAATCAGACCTATCTGGAGTGAGGTGGATTATTTACCAGGTCCTCACGGTTCATCTATCTTTACAAGAGGTGAAACTCAATCTTTATCAACAGTTACTTTAGGTACTAAGTTAGACGAGAAGATTGTTGATGATGTATTAAATAAAACAGTAGAGCGTTTCTTATTACATTATAACTTCCCTCCATTTTCAACAGGAGAGGCAAGAGCTTCAAGAGGAACTTCACGAAGAGAGATTGGACATGGTAACCTGGCTTTTAGAGCATTGAAAAATATGTTACCGGATAATTATCCTTATACAGTACGTATTATGTCTGATATTCTTGAGTCAAATGGTTCTTCTTCAATGGCTACTGTTTGTGCTGGAACTTTAGCATTAATGGATGCCGGTGTACCTATTAAAAAGCCTGTAACAGGTATTGCAATGGGATTAATCACTGATGAAGATAAAAACTTTGCTGTTCTTTCTGATATTCTTGGTGATGAGGATCACTTAGGTGATATGGACTTTAAAGTAACAGGAACCCGTGATGGAATTACTGCTACTCAAATGGATATTAAGGTTGATGGTCTTTCTTATGAAGTGTTGGAAAAAGCACTTTTACAGGCTCGTGATGGTCGTTTACATATCATGGATAAGATTATGGAAACAATGGATGCACCACGTGCAGATCTTAAACCACATGCTCCTAGAATGGAAACAATCATCATCCCTAAAGATATGATTGGTGCAGTAATCGGACCGGGAGGAAAAATTATTCAGGAAATTCAGGCTACAACAGATTCTACTATTACAATTGAAGAAGAAGGAGATACTGGTAAAGTAAGTATTTCGGCTAGTAATGCAGATTCAATTAATGCTGCCTTAGCTAAAATTAAAGGTATTGTAGCAGTACCTGAAGTAGGTGAAGTATATAAAGGTAAAGTAAAATCAATTGTTCCATTTGGTGCTTTTGTTGAAATTTTACCAGGTAAAGATGGTTTACTTCATATTTCTGAAATAGAATGGAAAAGACTTGAAAAAGTAGAGGATGTTCTTAAAGAAGGAGATGAAATAGAAGTTAAACTTATTGAGGTTGATCAACGTTCAGGTAAATTAAAGCTATCCAGAAAAGTGCTTTTACCTCGTCCGGAAAGAAAACCAAAACAAGAATAGTTTATATTATTTAAATTATTATATGAAAAAGGCCTTTAACGGGCCTTTTTTTGTGTCTTATTCAGACTAAATATAATATCTTGGCTGAGTTTAAATGGATTTAAAATAGAATTACGTATGATGTCGTATGATGAATGGATTTCTTCATTGGAAGAAAAAGTTGAAAAGATCTCAAAAATACAGGCTGCAATATCTAATTTTCAGGTTTTACCGCGTTTGGGAAAATTGCTTGAAGATAAATCCCAAAGCTGTCCGGAATGTAAAATTTACTGGCAAAAATTACAGGATTCAACATCTCATTTAGAATATTTTTTTGATGATGGAAATAGATATTCTGCAGATTTTGATAACTTGGTACAAGAGATTTTGAAACATCTAAAAACTTCACATAAAATAAAACCCAAAGGCTTGGTTCTGTCAATAAATACCTTAATCGGAATGGCGATAGGATTGTTGTTGGGGGTGTTGATCTCTATGGTCGTTGCTGTTTTTCCAATGAAATCAGGAATCGTGTTAGGTTGGTTGCTTGGTACCTTAATAGGTTGGTTTGTTGGAAAGTATAAAGAAGGAAAGTTAAGAAAGGAAGATCTGATTTTTTGATATGTCCACTAAAACTATTTATAATGAACCGCTTTTGTATAAAATCTTGTCTGTTTGTAACAGTTGCTCTTGCAGCTTGTAATACCTCTTCAAATATGGAAAAATTAATGTATCCCGAAACGAAAAAAGTTGAAATTACAGATGATTATTTTGGTACAAAAGTGAGTGATCCATACAGATGGTTAGAGGATGATAATTCAGAAGAAACCAAACAGTGGGTAATTGCACAAAACAAAGTAACAGAGGGTTATTTGGAAAAGATACCATACAGGCAGGCCATTAAAAATCGATTAACTCAGATATGGGATTACGAGAAAATGAGTGCCCCTGTGAACAGGTCGGGATTGCTGGTGTATTCCAAAAATGATGGATTACAAAGTCAGAATGTTTATTATTATAAAAAGGATTCTGGTGATGAGAAACTACTCCTGGATCCGAATCATTTATCTGAAGATGGGACTGTTTCATTAAGTGGCTTTGAGATTTCTAAAAACGGGAAGTATTTAGGTTATCTGATTTCAAGGAGTGGATCAGACTGGCAAGAGATTTATGTCAAAGATATAGAAACCGGTGAGATTTTACCTGATCATATTGAATGGGTTAAATTCTCCGGAATTTCATGGTTTAAAGATGGTTTTTATTATACCAGATATCAGGAACCTAAGAAAGGGGATGAGTTGAAAGGTGTTAATAAAAGTCCTAAAATATATTATCATAAACTTGGTGATGCAATTGATGATGATGTTATGGTATTTGATGATCCGGAACATCCGGATAGAATCACTAATGCGGATGTAACAGAAGATGGTTCGTATTTGGTGCTATATCAAACAGAATCAACCAGTGGAAATAGTTTAAAGTTAAAGAGCTTAACGGATCCTTCAGCAGGTATTATTTCTATAGTTGATGACTTTGAAAATGACCACCAGATATTAGATCATGATAAAGGTGAGTTTATTTTAAAAACGAATTATAAAGCTTCAAAATCCCGAATTGTAAAGTTTTCATTAGAGCATTTACATAAAGATTCGTGGGTTGACTTGATTCGTGAGAGTTCAGATGTTTTGGTTGATGTTTCATTACTGGGAGGTAGAATTATTGCCCAATATATGCAGGATGCGCATGATGTGGTTAAAGTTTATGATCGTGAAGGAAAGTATCTTAATGAGGTTGATTTACCAACAATTGGCTCTGTTGGTGGTTTTGGTGGAGAAAAAGATGATGTTGTGACTTATTATTCTTTTAATTCTTTTGTAAGTCCATCTACTGTTTACAAATACAATATATTGGAGAATAAGGCAGAGCTGTTTTGGAAACCGGAAATTGATATTGATCTTGATCAGTTTGAAACCAAACAGGTATTTTATACCAGCAAGGATGGAACAAAAGTGCCTATGTTTATCATTCATAAAAAGAATATAAAATTAGATGGTAATAACCCTACAATGTTATATGGATATGGAGGGTTTGATATTAGTCTGACACCTGGATTTTCAATTAGCAGAATGATTCTGTTGGAAAATGGAGGGGTTTATGCAATGGCAAATTTAAGAGGGGGTGGTGAGTATGGCAAGGATTGGCATAAAGCCGGTACCCTAATGCAAAAACAAAATGTATTTGATGATTGTATCGCTGCAGCTGAATATCTGATTAATGAAAAATATACTTCTCCTGATAAATTAGCCTTACATGGAGGTTCTAATGGTGGATTGTTAGTTGGTGCGGTTGTTAATCTGAGACCGGATTTATTCAAAGTTTCAATGCCTGCTGTGGGTGTTATGGATATGTTGCGATATCATCAATTTACAATAGGAAGATTTTGGGCTTCGGATTATGGCACATCCGGAGATAGTGAAGGTATGTTTAAGTATTTGTATGCATATTCGCCGGTTCATAATGTAAAATCAGGGGTGGAGTATCCTGCAACTATGGTAATGACTGCAGATCATGATGACAGAGTTGTGCCAGCACATTCATTTAAATATATATCGCAATTGCAGGATAATTATAAAGGAGATAACCCTGTGATAATACGAATTGAAAGTAAGGCCGGGCATGGAGCAGGTAAACCTACGAGTAAAATAATTCAGGAAGCTACAGATTTATGGTCATTTATGTTTTATAATATGGGAGAGGCAATTGATTATTAATAAAAATGTCAAATAGGTTTGAAGTTGAAGAATAAGTTTATTGTTATAGAAGGAAATATAGGGGCAGGGAAGACGACTTTATCACAAAAAATAGCTGATGATTTTAATGCAAAACTTGTTTTGGAGTCGTTTGAAGATAACCCGTTTTTACCTAAATTTTACGAAGATCAGGAAAGGTATGCATTCCCTTTGGAGCTTTCTTTTCTTGCAGCTCGTTATAAACAATTGATTAAGGATATTGAACAGGCTAACTTGTTTCATAGTTTTACAATTTCGGATTACTACTTAATGAAGTCATTCATTTTTGCCAAGATCACTTTAGCCGATGATGAATTTAAATTATATCGTGAGTTTTTTGAAATGGTAAGGAGTTTGTTGGTAAAACCCGATGTTTTGTTTTATATTCATAGGGACTTAAATATATTAAAACAGAATATAGATAATAGAGGTAGAGAATATGAAAAATCAATAGGTGTTGAGTATTTGAGTAAAGTAACCAATGGCTATTTTCATTATTTTAAAGAAGTACAGGACTTTCCTGTGGTGATTGTCGAGTCTGATAATGCTGATTATTTAACTAAAAGTCATTATAATAAATTTACACAATTGTTAAATAAAGATTTTAAAAACGGAATAACAAATATTAAAATTGGATAATTTTTACTTAAATTTAAGAGGAATGTATGGTTTAAATAAAATATCTTAACATTAAAGCGTAGTGTATTGCTATTTTTTTTAGAGTTTATCTATATTTGCAATAATTCTAAGAGGGTCTTTTATTTTTTAAAAACATTCTTAAATTTGTACAAACTTATCGAAAGTTAGTTGAAAACACATAATTAGGTTAATATTATGAAAAAATCAAGAATCAATGTTTTTGCTTCAATAGCCCTGGCAGCACTTTTAGCAAGCTGTGCTGGGTTAAATAAAATGAAAACTGGAGCACAAGATGTAACATATACTGTTACGCCGGAAGTATTAGAAGCTCATGCCGGTAAAGTTGATGTTACTGTAAAAGTTAAAGTACCAGAGAAATACATGGATAAAAAAGCCACTGTAGAGTTAACTCCGGTATTAAAGTATGATGGTGGGGAAACTGCATTTCCTTCTAAAACAGTTCAAGGTGAAGCTGTAGAAGGTAATAACCAGGTTATTTCTTACTTAAACGGAGGACAGTATACTTATACAGGATCTGTACCTTACAATGAAAATATGAAAGTATCTGATTTAGTAGTTCGTATTAAAGCTACTAAAGGAACTACATCTCTTGATTTTGATGATGTTAAAATTGCTGATGGTGTAGTAGCAACTTCTGATCTTGTTATGGATAAAGGTGCTATGGTTGCTTTAGGAAAAGATAACTTCCAAAGAATCGTTCCTGAAAGTAAAGGTGCTGATATTTATTTCTTAATCCAACAAGCTGCGTTACGTGGTACTGAATTAAGAAAAGAAGAAATTAAAGCTCTTAAAGAGTATATCAAAGAAGCTGAAGCTGCTGAAAACAAAAAATTCACAGGCGTTTCTATTTCTGCTTATGCTTCACCTGATGGTCCTACTGACTTAAACACTTCTTTATCAGAAAAAAGACAAAAAGTTGCTGAAGGTTATATTGCTAAAGAATTAAAAAGAGCAAAAGTTGACGGTTCAGCTGAAGGTTTCTTCGATCTTAAAAATACTCCAGAAGACTGGGAAGGATTTAAAGCTTTAATGGAAGCTTCTAGCATCCAGGATAAAGAATTAATCTTAAGAGTTCTTTCTATGTATTCAGATCCTGAAGTTCGTGAAAAAGAAATCAAGAACATGTCTGAAACTTATAAAGTAATTGCTGACGATATTTTACCTCAATTACGTCGTTCTAAAGTTGCTGTTAACGTTGAGTTAATTGGTAAATCAGATGAGGAAATTGCTGAGTTAGCTGCTTCTAACCCAAGTGAATTAAATGTTGAAGAGCTTCTTTATGCTGCTACTTTAACTGATGATTTAAATAAGCAATTATCTATTTACAAAAGTGTAAACAAAGTATTCCCTAAATGTTGGAGAGGATATAACGATGTAGCTTATGTTCTTGTTAAACAAGAAAAATTAGATGATGCAAAAGTTGCATTAGAAAAAGCTGCTGAATTAAGTCCTGCTAGTCCAGTTGTTAAAAACAACTTAGGTGTACTTGCATTACGTGCTGGTGACTTAGCTAAAGCTGAAGAGTATTTCGGAGCTGCTGCTGGTGTTGGTGCTGAATTAGATAACAACTTAGGAATAGTTTCTATTCACAAAGGAGATTATGATGCTGCAATGCGTTATTTCGGAAACAGCACTACTTGTAATGCTGCTTTAGCTAAAATTTTAGCTGGAAAATATGATGCTGCATTATCTACTTTAAATGCAAACACAATGGAAGTAGGGTTCAAATATTATTTAAAAGCTATCTGTGGTGCTAGAACTGCTGATAACGATTTAATGTTTGATAGCTTACGTAAAGCAGTTGAACTTGATGGTTCTTTAAAAGAATTAGCTGCAAAAGATATGGAATTCGGTAAATTCCTTGAAGATGCAACATTCAAGTCAATTGTACAGTAATTGAATTTAATTACATCATATATAAAAGCCAGTCGTGAGACTGGCTTTTTTTGTTTCTGTATATTTGTAACTGATTATATAGTCAGGGATTATATCAGCAATTGGTTTATTGGCGGTTTTTAGAGGTGTTATTGAGCTTTAATTTTAGTTTTATAAAAAGCCCTGAGCTATGACTAATCTGGTTAAAATAGCCCTTAATTGAATTCAGGTTTTTAGGTAAAGAGAAGTATTAATTATTGAAGGTTTGGGTTAGTGTTTGTCTTGTGATCCCATTGTTATTCAACAATAGAAGTTTTGTTTTTAGCGTGGGGATTGACTTTTATATCGAGATAATCCCAATACAAGTTAAAGGCTGTAGTGAATATGGGGAACTATTGGTTATAAATAATTGGAATAGGAACTAAGTTAGGTGTAGCGGATTGATTATTGAAGTGTTATAGTTCAGAGATTAATTTTCTCTATATTTTTCACTAAGTAGTATAATATTAAAAAAAAACGGCAGTAATCTGATGTTGTTATCATTAGATTACTGCCGTTCTATTTATAGAAATGTATTTAAAGAAGCTTGTTGTATGTTATTTAGCTAACCAAGTATTAACCATTTCCTGATTTTCTGAAATCCAGGTTTTTGCTACTGTGCTTTTATCTTTTCCATCTTCCATTTTTGCTAATAAAGAAGACATCTGTTCTGAACTTAATTTAAATTTGGAGAACAAGTTAGCTGCATAGGTATCTTCAGTTTTAAAACCTTTTCTGGCATAAACTTCAATATGTTCTGTTTCTCCATATACTTTCTTTGGATCGTCTAAGAATTTTAAATCCCAACGGCCAAATTTCCAGTGTGGAGCCCATCCTGCAACAGCAATCCATCTTTTTTCTGATATAGCTTTTTGTAATTCAGAAAGCATTGCAATACTGGAAGAGTTCATTTGTTCAAAATTAAGTTTGTATTCTTTAATGGCAAGATCTGTTTTTGATGTAATTCCAGCGCCTTTTTCGATACCAATTAGTTTTCCTTCAAACTTGTCCTTATTTGCATTTAATTCTTCAATAGAATTAATCGTTACATAAGCTGGAACCACCAACCCGATTTTTGCTTCTTCAAAGTTAGTTCCAAGACTCTCAAGTTTATCAGCAAATTTGGCTACTTTTTCTTTGTGTGTTTGTGGTAACCATGCATCCATAAAAACATCAACATCGTTATTAGCTAATGATGCAAATATCATATCAACAGCTGCTTTCTTTATGGTTACCTCGTATCCATTCTGTGTTAGGATTTCTTTGGCAACATTTGTCATGGCTACACCTTCTGCCCAGCCATCAACAAGTCCTAAAGTAATTTCTTTTTGTTCTTCGCCTTTTTTAGATGTTCCACTGTTACATGATGAAATAAAAAAGGTTAATGCTGCAATAATTAGTAATTTAAATTTCATAATTATTCATTTAAGTTTATTGTTATTTCTTTTTTCCCAGGGCTTGTGTTGTTCTGTCAAGAATAATGGCAAGTATTACTACTGCTAAACCACTTTCAAACCCTAGTCCAATGTTTAGATTGTTGATTCCTTCCAAAACTTTTTCGCCTAATCCACCGGCTGCAATCATTCCTGCAATAACAACCATTGATAGTGCCATCATAATCGTTTGATTGACTCCGGCAAGTATTGTATTGATTGCAAGAGGGAGTTCTACTTTAAAAAGGAGTTGTTTTTTTGTTGCACCAAACGCTCTTGCAGCTTCTACAACTTCAGCGGGTACCTGTTGTATTCCCAGTGTTGTTAAACGAACTGCAGGTGGCATTGCAAAAATAATTGTAGCAAAAGCACCAGGTAACTTACCAATACTAAAGAATAGTACTGCAGGAATTAAGTATACAAATGCTGGCATTGTTTGCATAAAGTCTAATATGGGTCTGATGATCTTAGAAGCCATTTTGTTTTTTGCAGACCAAATGCCGACAGGTATGGCAATGATTAGTGCTGTTACAGTAGAAACCACAATTAATGCTAAAGTTTCCATGGTTTCCTGCCAAAATCCTAAAAGGTATATTAAAGTTAAACCAAGTAGTGTTGTTGCTGCAGTACTTTTGTTTACCTTAAAGAAAGATAAGGCTGTTAGTGCTATAATTATTATATAAAAAGGGATACTAAGTAATAACCATTCGACACCTTCTATGAACGCATTTCCGCTATTTTTAATGAGGTCAAAAAATGGCTTGAAATTTACTGTCATCCAATTTACAATAATTTCAATGTATTTTCCTATGTCAATAATCTTTTCCATTTTATTGCTCTTTAGCTTTTTCTTTTAATTCAATGATTTCGTTCTTATCAAATCGTGTTGACTCAATAATCAAGGAGGACTGTGTTACAATTCCCAGAAATTTTCCTGTGTTTTCATCTACAACAGTTATAGGAGCCCGGCTTTCAGTAATAAGCGGTAGCATTTCTTCTACTGTGTAATGCATATAAACACTAGGCACTTCCGATTTTAATATGGAACTTAACGATTTCTCACCTTTTTTCTCAGCAGCAAGACAATCTCTCAGCCATACTAAACCTAAAAAAGTTCTGTCTTCGCTTAATACAGGAAGAACATCATTTCCTAAGTCCCTCATTTTATGAATGGCGGCTTTAGGACCTTCTTTATGAATATGGCAGGCAGCTACTTTTTTGAACATTAAAGATCCTGCTGTGATAATATTCTTTCTATCTACTTTTTCAACAAAAGCTTTCACATAATCACTGGCTGGATTCGTTAAAATATCTTCCGCAGTTCCAATTTGCTCAATAATACCATCCTTCATAATTAAGATGCGATCACCTAATTTTATAGCTTCATCCAAATCATGAGTAATAAATACTATTGTCTTTTTAAGTTTACTTTGAAGTTCCAGTAACTCATCTTGCATATCAGAACGAATTAGAGGATCCAGTGCAGAAAACGCTTCATCCATCAATAGAACCTGTGGATTATTAGCTAAAGCTCTGGCTAAACCAACGCGTTGTTGCATTCCCCCGGATAGTTGGGATGGCATTTGGTTTTCAAAACCTTTAAGGCCTACTGTTTCTAGGGCTTCCTGAGCTTTTTGTAAACGACTGTTTTTTTCTTCGTTTCTAATCTCAAGTCCAAAGGCTGCATTATCCAATACTGTGCGATGTGGAAGTAATCCAAAATTTTGAAATACCATACTCATTTCGGTTCTTCTGGTATCTAATAATTTTTCGTTACTTTCTTTTGTGATGTTTCTTCCGTTAATAATTACATCCCCATCTGTTGGTTCAATTAATCGGTTGAGACATCTTAGTAAAGTGGATTTTCCACTTCCAGATAATCCCATGATCACAAACATCTCACCTTCAAAAATTTCAAATGAGGCTTTGTTAACGCCAACTGTGCAATTTGTCTTTTTTAGGATTTCTTCTTTTGTTAAACCTTTATTTAAAAGCTTTAATGCCTCAGTCTTGTTGTTTCCAAATATCAGGGTTAGGTCTTCAACTTTAATTTTTAAATTTTTATTAGATGTCATAAAAAATACTTTTAAAAGTAATACCCAATATTGATATTAAATCTCATTTCCCATTCAGCATCTGGATTTCCGGAAGCCAGACCGTTGGTCCATTCATTTCCTAACCAAGGTTGGTTCTTACCGGCAGCAAAATCAATGTATGTATAAACAGATCCTGCTGTAAGTAGAAAACCAAAGTCATTCATCATGGTATCTTCAAATTCATCCAGGTTTTTGTTCATATAACCAAAATCGTTATAAACCATTACGGAAGAAACAGGTCCCCATTCTACCGGAAATGTGTGGTTTAAGCCAATAGTGTATAATGTAGCTTTGGAAGCCACCAGGTATGGTGCTCCGTAGGCAGTCATGGCAATCATATCCTCACTTTCGCCATCAGGTGCCTCCGGATTATAGTTATAGCTTGTAAACTGAGCTTTTAAGTTCCATTTGTTGTAAGTTGCCTCGTAATGAACAGCAAAAGCATTGCGGTTACCAATATCTTCTGTGTCCAGATTTAATAAAGCTCCGTATTGAGCAGATGCTCCAAGTTTACTTTTTAATGTTTTACCAAACTTGTAGTTTACCTTGGCGTTGAATTGGTTTAATTCTTTGTTACGATATGTACCATCGCCTAATGAACCCACATCGTAAGCATATCTGCTGTCATCTACATCAGAAAGATTTCCAAAAGAGTTTTCTTCAGCATTTTTAAAGAAGGCTAAATCTAAGTCCCATTTGTCGTTGCTTCTACTATACTTTAATCCCATGTCGTGGTCATCTTCTAAGCCAACATAATAGTTTAAGGAAAAGAACCAGCTGTTTGAATTGTAAGTAGTAATACCAAAAGGAACCTGAGTTAATCCAAGTTGGAATTGGCTGTTGTCTTTAAAATCGTATTGTATCCAACCTTGTTTTAACATTCCGCCGCCAAAACCACTGCTGTAGAAACGATATTCAGCGTTTAATTTCAATCCTTTGTAGGCAGCTTTAGCGTTAACGCGAAAAACGTCAAATCCAAAATCTCCTCCTCTTTCAGTTTGATTTCCTTTCCATGAGGAAGAATTGTAGTTAAAACGAAGTGCTCCTCCCATTGTTACCTCTGGTTTATCTTGCGCTACGATAATAGAGGAAAGTGAAAAAAACAAAAACATAAAAAGTACTTTGGTACAATTTGATAAGTAATACATATATAATTATTTTAAAATTAACAGAAGATCAGATATTACTTTCTACAGAAAGTAATGTTGGCAGGCCTGGTGTAGTTCTTATTTGATACTCGTAGGAGGGATATAGCGATCAGACTGCTTCTTTGAAAAAAGAACAGAAAAGGTGAGTAGTACCCTTAAAAATTTTATGTCGTATCGGAATAATTTTATCATTTGCGGTGCAAAAATACACTAAAGAAGTTTAAAATCAAATTATTCGAACTTTCAAAGGATAAAGAGTGAGGGTTAAAAGTAGGTGGTCAATTAAAAGTTTCAATACAAAATAAGATGGAAAATGAATGATTTAATCTACCAGGATAATGGGTTGTGTGATTTGTCAATATATTGATAATTAAATGTTAATGTATGTTTGTTGTTTTTGAGGTGATGGTTTTAGTTTTTAATGTTAGATGAAAATAGTTTGTGTAGAAATATAATTTTCACATTTAATATATTTACAACAAAATAAACAATAATTAACATTATGGGTAATAGTAGTAAAATTAGAGGGTAATTGCATTGTATCTACTTGGAAATAAGAAGTATAGGGTAGGATAGGGTTAGTTAATCAGAGATTTCTCATGTGTTTTGTGGTTTCCCAAAGTACAATGCCGGCACTTACACTTATGTTGAATGAGTGTTTGGTACCAAATTGAGGAATTTCAATACATCCATCAGCTATATCTATTACTGATTGTTGAACTCCCTTAACCTCGTTTCCAAAGATTAAAGCAATGGGCTGTTCCTGTGTAGGCTTGAAATCAGGTAAAGAGATGCTTTCATTAGCTTGTTCTACACAATATACTTTATAGCCTTTTTTGTGTAAGGTTTCAACTGTTGTTTTAGTATCCTCAAAATAGGTCCAATTCATTGAATCTTCTGCTCCTAAAGCCGTTTTATGAATGTCATTATGTGGAGGAGTAGGTGTAATACCGCATAAATATATTTCTTCAAGGCAAAGTGCATCTGATGTTCTAAACACTGATCCAACATTGTTTAAACTTCTCACATTATCCAGAATAACTATTATGGGAGTTTTTTCAATTTCTTTAAACTCTTTTATGGTTAATCTGTTTAACTCTTTGTTACGTAGTTTTCTCATTTAATATTTCGTTTATAAGGATACAAAAATAATTAATTCTGGCTTTTATTTTTAAAAGCAAAATAGTACATTACTGATATAGATATATTAATATTTAATAATCTAAAAAAAATCTACCATGAATATACACGAATACCAAGGTCAGCAAATCTTAAAAAGTTTTGGAGTACAAGTATCTGAAGGCATTGTTGCAGAATCACCGGATGCAGCTGTAGAAGCAGCTAAAGAATTACAAAAAATAACAGGGACTGATAAATGGGTAGTTAAGGCGCAAATTCATGCAGGAGGTAGAGGAAAAGGTGGAGGTGTTAAGGTGGCAAAAACTCTTGATGAAGTTAAAATACTTTCTGATGAAATAATCGGAATGCAACTTGTGACGCACCAAACTGGTCCGGAAGGAAAAAGAGTAAATAAGGTACTTATTGCACAGAATGTATTTTATCCGGGCGACTCAGAGCCCAAAGAATATTATATGAGTGTTTTATTAAACAGAGCAACAGGGCGTAATATTATTATGTATTCAACTGAGGGAGGTATGGATATAGAAACTGTAGCTGAAAAAACACCTCATTTGATATACAAAGAAGAGATTGATCCTTCTACCGGAGTTTTGCCTTTTCAGGCAAGACGTATAGCTTTTAATTTAGGATTATCAGGAAAAGCATTTAAAGAGATGGTTAAGTTTGTTACAGCTCTTTATAAAGCTTATGAAGGTTCTGATGCCTCATTAGTAGAAATTAATCCGGTTTTAAAAACATCTGATGATTTAATAATGGCCATTGATGCTAAATTAAATTTAGATGACAATGCACTTTACAGGCATAAGGATTATGCTGAGATGAGAGATTTGACTGAGGAAGATCCTGCTGAGATAGAAGCGTCAAGGCATAATCTGAACTTTGTTAAGCTGGATGGAAATGTAGGCTGTATGGTTAATGGTGCGGGTTTAGCTATGGCTACAATGGATATTATAAAGTTGTCAGGTGGCGATCCTGCAAACTTTCTAGATGTAGGTGGAGGTGCAAATGCACAAACAGTTGAAGCAGGATTAAAAATTATACTGGCCGATTCTAATGTTAAGGCTATACTTATTAATATTTTTGGAGGAATTGTTCGATGCGATAGAGTTGCCAATGGAGTAGTTGAGGCTTATAAGAAAATTGGAGAAATTAAAGTGCCTATCATTGTCAGATTACAAGGCACAAATGCAGAGGGAGGAAAGAAAATTATTGATGAATCAGGTTTAAAGGTTTATTCAGCAATTACTCTTAAAGAAGCTTCTGATTTGGTGCAGCAATTAGTTAGTTGATAAATACTATTTGGTAATATATAAAAAGGTTAGGTTGTTTAAATACGTAAATAATCTGACCTTTTTTGTTTTGTATGTTTGTAGAGTTAATGATAATTTCAATTTATAGTGAATTTAAACCAGATATTTTATTAAGGGCATACATAATTACAATGAATTGAATATCTTTGCAAATTCGGAAAGAGGTGTTTTAATGGAACACTTAAGAATAGATTTTGATATAAAAGAACGGTAGAAACTATATATGAAGAATATAAGAAACTTTTGCATTATTGCTCATATTGATCATGGAAAAAGTACTTTGGCGGATAGATTGTTAGAGTATACCGCTACGGTATCGGAACGTCAGGCTCAGGCTCAGGTTCTTGATGATATGGAGTTAGAGAGGGAAAGAGGTATTACCATTAAAAGTCATGCCATTCAAATGGATTATGAATTAAATGGAGAAAAATACGTATTAAACCTTATTGACACTCCGGGGCACGTTGATTTTTCTTATGAAGTTTCGCGTTCCATTGCAGCTTGTGAAGGAGCGCTTTTAATTGTGGATTCTACTCAGGGAATCCAGGCGCAAACCATATCTAATTTATATCAGGCCATTGAGCATGATTTACATATTATTCCTGTTATGAATAAAATGGATTTGCCCAATGCTATGCCGGATGAAGTGGAAGATCAGATTATTGATTTGATAGGATGTGACCGTGAGGAAATCATCAGAGCCAGCGGTAAAACAGGTGAAGGTGTTCATGACATATTAAGTGCCATTGTGGATAGAATTCCTGCTCCTCAGGGTGACGAAAAAGGACCTTTACAGTGTTTGATATTTGACTCTGTGTTTAACTCATTCAGAGGTATTATTGCTTATTTTAAAGTAGTAAACGGAGAAGTTCATAAAGGCGACTTAGTTAAGTTTATGGCAACAGGAAAAGAGTATGACGCTGATGAAATAGGTGTTTTACGATTGGATATGGAGCCAAGAAAAGTTCTGCGAACCGGAGATGTTGGGTACATTATATCAGGAATCAAGACCAGTAAAGAGGTTAAGGTTGGAGATACAATCACCCATGTAAAAGGTGGTTGTGATAAACGAATTGAAGGATTTGAAGAAGTAAAACCAATGGTTTTCGCCGGAGTTTATCCTATTGAAAGTGATGACTATGAGGATTTGAGGGCCTCAATGGAAAAACTTCAATTGAATGATGCTTCTTTAACTTTTGAACCTGAATCTTCTGCAGCTTTAGGATTTGGATTTAGATGTGGATTCCTGGGGATGCTTCACTTAGAGATTATTCAGGAACGACTGGACAGAGAGTTTGATATGAATGTGATTACAACTGTTCCAAACGTACCATATAATGTATATACAAAAAAAGGTGAATTGCTTGAGGTGCATAACCCTTCAGGGCTTCCGGAACCGACTGTGATAGATCGAATTGAAGAGCCGTATATTCATGCCCAAATTATTACTAAGAGTGAGTTTATTGGACAGGTAATGACACTTTGTTTGGCCAAGAGGGGAGAACTGCAAAAGCAGCACTATCTGACAGCTGACAGAGTTGAGTTGAATTATAGTATGCCTTTAGCTGAAATTGTATTTGATTTCTATGATAAACTGAAAAGTATTTCTAAAGGTTATGCTTCTTTTGATTATTACGCAACAGGATTTAAACCTGCCAAATTAATTAAACTTGATATTCTTCTGAATGGAGAGAGTGTGGATGCATTATCTACTTTAATCCATTTTGATAATGCCTATACTTTAGGTAGAAGAATGTGTGAGAAATTACGAGAGTTGATACCGCGTCAGCAGTTTGATATTGCTATTCAGGCTGCTATAGGTGCAAAAATTATAGCCAGAGAAACAGTAAAAGCGGTTCGTAAGGATGTAACTGCAAAATGTTATGGTGGTGATATCAGTAGAAAGCGTAAGCTATTAGAAAAGCAGAAAAAAGGTAAGAAACGAATGAAGCAGGTAGGTAACGTAGAGGTGCCTCAAAAAGCCTTTTTAGCTGTATTAAAGCTGGATTAATTATAGTAATATACCATATACAAAAAAGCCCAAAACGTAAGTTTTGGGCTTTTTTATTATGTGAATATCTAATTTGCTATATATTCCTGAGGGATGGTAAAGAATTTACATTACTAGTTTATATCCTTTACCATGAACGTTAATTATTTCAACAGAAGTTTCATCTTTAAGGTGCTTTCTTAATTTTGTGATATAAACATCCATGCTTCGAGCATTGAAATAATTGTCGTCTACCCAAATTGTTTTTAATGCAAAATTACGTTCAAGTACTTTGTTTGCATTATTACACAACAATTTTAATAGTTCCGATTCTTTTGTAGTAAGTTTTACAATTTCTTCACCATCAATTAATTGTTGCTTTTGTGTATCAAATTTGTATTTGCCTAATTGGTATACATCCTGAATTGCACTAGATCCTTTAGTTCTGCGAATGATTGCTTCTAATCTGAAAAGCAATTCTTCCATACTAAATGGTTTAGTAATGTAATCATCAGCACCAATTTTAAATCCCTGAAAGACGTCTTCTTTCATAGATTTAGCTGTTAAGAAGATGATAGGAATCTCAGTGTTAATCAGTCTGATGTCTTTGGCTAAGGTAAAGCCATCTTTTTTAGGCATCATAACGTCTAAAACACAAAGGTCGTAACTTCCACTGGTAAAAGCTTTGTAAGCTTCTTCACCATCAGGGAAAAGATCTGTTTCATAACCTTTAGCCTCAAGGTACTCCCTTAAAAGCATTCCAAGATTTTCGTCATCTTCTGCTAAAAGAAGTTTGTATTCTTTTTCCATTCCTTTGTACTTTTTATGGGTAGAAAAATTTTAAATTTTGTTCCAACATTTACTTCGCTTTCCGCAGTTATTGTACCTCCGTGGTCATCTACGATTTTTTTTACGTATGCCAGACCTAAGCCAAAGCCTTTTACGTTATGTACATTACCTGTCGGTACGCGGTAAAACTTTTCAAAAATTCGGCTTAGGTTCTCTTTTGAGATTCCCATGCCATTATCTTTTACAGAAATCATTACTCCGTTATCCTGATTCCAGGTTTTAACTTGTAAAATAGGTGTCCCTTTTCTGTATTTAAAAGCATTGTCAAAAAGGTTGTAAATCACATTGGTAAAGTGCACCTCGTCAACGTAAACAGTGTTGTTTTTTGCATCCAGGCTCTCAATGATTTTACCATTTTTGTTTTCTACTTTCAGTTTAAAGTTAGTAGAAACATTGTGAATTAACTGATTTACATCTAATTTTTTTATTTTTAAACCAGCTTTACCTTTTTCAAAGATAGCCATTTGTAGGACTTTTTCAACCTGAAAGCTCAATCTTTTACTTTCATCTTGAATTACACTCGAAATATGTTGCAGCGTTTTCGGTGTTTTAGCTACACTTGGATCTTTTAACATTTGTGACGCAAGCGATATAGTTGATATCGGAGTTTTAAATTCATGCGTCATATTATTAATAAAGTCATTCTTAATTTCATCCAATCTCTTTTGTCTGAAGATGATCATAATTGTAATGATAGATGTTAAAATCATCATCAGGGTAAACGTAGCAGATGGAATGACCATTCCTATTGATTGCATCAAGAAATTAGGGCGCTCAGGAAAATACAAGTTGATATTATGCGCTTTAGGATGCAAATCATTTGGAAATAAATATTTTTGATATACAGTTTTTGAACCATTGTGTTTGTACCCTGGTGTTGCCATTGCCATTTTCCCTTTCTCGTCAAAAACTGCAAATTCAAATTGTAGGGTAATTCCTTTTTCGGCAAAGTGATTCATCAGCATTACATCCACATTCTCCCTGTCAATTCTTTCAGATATTGATCTTTTTGGGAAAAGTGCGTCTAACAGCATTTCACTTTTATCTTCAACCTTAGACTTTAGTTCATCCTGTATAGTTAGTAAAGCGCTTGTTAAAGGGCCAAACTTACTTGTTCTGGTAGATATTGGAGATCTTTTATCGAGATTAAAGATTAGAGAATCCTGATTAAAAGTAAGCATTGTGGTTTTAATGAACTGATCTTGTAATTGAAATTTAAATTCAATATCAATGCTTTCTTTATCCAGAATGTTATTCTCATTCTTTTTATTATCAAAATATTTAGGAGCCCTTTGAAGGTTATCCGGTATGTTTTTTGAGTTCTGATTTTTAAATTGTGAGGTAAGTAATGAAGCCTGTTCTTTGCTTTCAAATCGCTCCAGTTTGTCAATAACCTCTGTCATTGCTCTTTTTACCAATTTATCAAACTCCGCTTCTTTCTGCTCACTGGCTGCCTCCATCCACAAAGTTTGTATGTAGATGATACCCATTAAACTGGCAGCAATAATTATTGATAAAAGATATATGAATTTCTTGTTCATTGTGATCGTTAACTTAAGAAAAATACACTATTTTCCTAGCTTCTAAATAGCTTGTAATAAGAAAGCAACAATATAGTAAAAATGTTTAACTAAGATCTTCTTTTCTTAACGAAACATTTTGTAATGCCTCCATGGCAGCATTTTGTTGTGATTCCTTCTTTGAACTTCCTTCTCCTCTTCCAAATACTTTATTATCAACTTCTACTGATGATACAAAAACCGGTGCATGTTCACAATTGTCCGGAATTTCATCTGTAATAAACTGAATGTCGTGTTTATGCTTTTGACCCCATTCTATTAAAATGGATTTGAAATTGGTATCGTGTTTGGTAATTTCGTTTAGATTAACATAAGGAACCAGAATTTTTTTAGTAATAAATTTCTGACAACCTTTGTAACCCTGGTCTACAAAAATAGCTCCGATAAGTGCTTCAAGAGCATCTCCCATTATGTTCGTTTTTTCAAGAGCTATTCTAGACTGTGAACTGATAATGTCTTTTAAACCCAGTTTAAGGGCTGTTTCATTTAAAAAGGACCGGTTTACGATCTTTGATCTCGTTTTGGTTAAAAAGCCTTCGTTAACTGTGGGGTATTTGTTGTAGAGTTCCTGAGCAACAATGGCACCCAAAATCGCGTCTCCTAAGAATTCAAGACGTTCATTATTGATGATCTCTCCATTGTCGGCTTTAATCATGGCAGATTTATGTATTAAAGCTAATTCATAAACCTCCAGTTCTTTTGGAAATATTCCAGTTATAGATTTTAGTAAATAATAAAGCTTTCTCCTGTCGGAAGAAAGCTTTATTATTTGAGTTAATATTTTTATCACAATATTTATATTGCTTTAAATATAATTGATGCATTATGACCACCAAAACCAAATGTATTTGAAAGAGCAGCTTTAACTTCTCTCTTCTCAGCTTTGTGATAAGTCATGTTTAACTTAGGATCGATCTCCGGATCATCAGTAAAATGATTGATTGTTGGAGGTACGATACTGTTTTTAATAGCAAGGATACATGCAATTGATTCAATTGCTCCGGCTGCACCTAGTAAGTGACCTGTCATTGATTTTGTTGAGCTGATGTTTAAGTTATAAGCATGCTCACCAAAAACTTCTTTAATTGCTAATGTTTCAGCAATGTCACCACGAGGAGTAGATGTACCATGAACATTGATATAATCAATATCTTCTGGTTTAGTATCATTGTCTTTAAGCGCCATTTTCATCACGTTTTTAGCACCTAATCCTTCCGGATGTGGAGCAGTTAAGTGATGAGCATCGGCAGTCATACCAGATCCAATAACTTCGCAATAAATTTTAGCACCACGAGCAACAGCGTGTTCGTATTCCTCTAAAATTAACGAAGCACCACCTTCTCCCATAACAAATCCATCTCTGTCTTTATCAAATGGGCGAGAAGCAGTAGAAGCATCCTCATTTCGGGTTGATAGAGCTTGCATGGCGTTAAAACCACCAACGCCTGCTTCACAAATGGCAGCTTCAGAACCTCCTGTTACAAATACCTTAGTTTTTCCTAATCTAATTAGATTATAAGCATCACCAATGGCATTTGTAGAAGATGCACAAGCAGAAACCGTATTGTAGTTAGGGCCTCTAAATCCGAACTTCATTGAAATATGACCAGCAGCAATATCGCCAATCATTTTCGGTATAAAAAATGGGTTGAAACGAGGAGTACCATTACCGGTAACAAACGCTCTAACCTCTTCTGTAAATGTTTGAATTCCACCAATACCGGCTCCCCAAATTACACCAACCTCGTCGAGGTCAATGCTTTCTAAGTCGATGCCGGAATCTTGAACAGCCTGCTCAGCTGCAATCAATGCAAACTGAGCAAACATATCAAGTTTTCTTGCCTCTTTACGATCAAAATAATCGTTAGAGTTGTAATTTTTTACTTCACAAGCAAATTTTGTCTTGAAATTGGTGGTGTCAAATCGAGTAATGGGTGCAGCACCGCTTACTCCATTTATAAGGTTATTCCAAAGTTCATCAATGGAATTACCTAGTGGAGTGATGGCTCCTAATCCCGTTACTACTACTCTTTTTAACTCCATAACTTCTTTTAAAGTATAATACTACTTTTTTTATTTACTTATTTAGCGTTCTCTTCGATATAAGAGATGGCATCACCTACTGTGCCAATGTTTTCGGCTTGATCATCAGGAATTGCAATATTGAATTCTTTTTCGAATTCCATGATCAATTCAACAGTGTCAAGAGAGTCAGCACCTAAATCATTAGTGAAGCTTGCTTCAGGTGTAACTTCAGTTTCGTCAACTCCTAGTTTATCTACGATGATTGCCTTAACTCTTGATGCAATGTCAGACATAGCTTTTAATTTTAAGTTAATAATTAAAATTTATTGATTTAAATAACTTTGCAAAGGAAAAAAAATCGGCATAATTATTCAAATTAAATTGAAATAAAATCGTTTTGAAGACAATTTTTTCTAATTTTGATAGCTTAAATTCTAATTTTTTATAATAGGTAAAGAACAGATAATGAGTAGAGTTGCGGTGTTTGCATCGGGGTCTGGATCTAATGCTGAAAATATTGTAAAATATTTTTCAGGGAGGCTTTCAAGTGATGATTTTAGCTTTTATTGTAATAATAAAAACGCATTTGTAAATGAAAGGGCTAAAGAATTAGGTGTTAAGATTACGTTATTTTCAAGAGAAGAATTCTATAATTCAGATATAATTGTTGAACAACTAAAAAAAGAAGGTTGTGAAATTATTGTCCTGGCAGGTTTTCTATGGTTGATTCCTGATAATTTGGTTAAGGCTTTTAAAGGTAAGATTATCAATGTACATCCTGCATTATTGCCTAAATATGGTGGTAAAGGTATGTACGGAAAGAAAGTACATGAAGCTGTTGTGGAAAATAAGGAGACCGAATCAGGTATAACCATTCATTATGTTGATGAGAACTATGATGAAGGTAAAGTTATTTTTCAGGCAAGTTGCGATATAACAGAGCTGGATTCTGCAAGTGATGTGGAACGTAAAGTGCATGATCTGGAGTACTTGTACTATCCCAAGGTTATTGAGCAATTACTGAAATTAGATTGATTTTTTTCTTAATTTTCGCAGATCAACATTTAACTTATATCAGGAGCCATGGCTAGACTTATTGATGCGAATTATTTAAAGGATAAATTAGGGATAGATATTCCTTTGATTGCGGTGTATGATGCACCGCATGAGGCTTCATTTGATAATATAATAGAACCGATATCACATAAAAGAACATGCATGTTTGCTTATTATAATGCATGGATGCGTGGTCAGATGTTAAAAATTACCTCTACGAATTATGGTTGTGGTGATTGTGGTTATTGGATTTTTGGTAAAGAATTAAGAGAGCGCGAGGATTTTGTGAATCTGTTATATGAAGAGGAAGGGGTAAAGTGTAACAGGAAAGTTGCAAATTCATGGCTGGAGAATAAACGCCCATATAAATCAAAACACAGATGTATTTATGTGGGTACCTATAGGAATTCGATGAATGAATACCTGAAATCTGTTACCTTTTTTGTAAATCCTGATCAGTTGAGTGCTTTAATTGTTGGAGCCAATTACTTTAATGATGGTTCTCAACCCAGTATGGTTGATGTTCCATTTGGTTCCGGATGTATGCAATTTTTGACTTTAGTACCACAGGGAGATGAACCAAAAGCTTTGATTGGGGCAACAGATTTAACCATGAGAAAGTATTTGCCTAAAAATATTTTAGCCTTTACTGTTAATGTGTCAATGTTTGAAAAACTATGTTCTTTGGATGAAAAGAGCTTTTTAAATAAACCTTTTTTGAAAGATTTAATAGATTTTAGAAAGTCGACTAAATAAAAATGAGCCCTTGTTTTAAAAAGTAAAAAAAAGAGAATGTCGGTAGGCATTCTCTTTTTTGTTGTATTTAATGTAAGTTTTCTATTAATATCAAATTGTCTATTTCATCTTTCATAGGTTTATAAAATTGCTTGAACCTTTTCATATCCTCTTTTTTTACAGGTTCAACTGGTGGAGCCTTAACTTTTAACGGATCAATAGGTTTACCGTTTTTAAATACCCTGAAATCAAGGTGTGGTCCGGTTGCTAAACCTGTTGCACCAACATAACCTATTAATTGTCCTTGTTTAACTTTATCGCCCTGGTTTACTCCTTTTGCAAATCCATTTAGGTGCATGTAAACGGTAGTGTAAACACTGTTGTGTTTAATTTTTAGGTAATTACCTCCACCTTTAGGCTGAAATCCGCGAGCAATAACCCTTCCGTCTCCAATTGAAAATACATGAGTTCCTTTGGGTGCTGCGTAATCAATACCATGATGTGGTCTGCTAATTTTAAGAACCGGGTGCATTCTGCTGTTGGAGAATCGGCTGCTGATTCTTGAAAACTTCAACGGTGCCTTCAGAAATGCTTTTCTTAAGCTATTACCTTTTTCATCAAAGTAATTGTAGGTTACACTATCTTCCTGAAAGTGAAAAGCGTAATAATCATCTCCTCTGTGATGAAACAATGCACCTTCAATTGAGCTAATACCTACGGAAACAGAGTCTACATAGTCTTCGGTATATAGCACCTTAAAATAGTCTCCCTTTTCAATTCCAAAGAAATCTACAGTCCAGGCATAAATATCTGATAATTCAAGCGCAAGAACTGGTGAAACTCCATTTTCGGTCATGGCATTCCATAGTGAAGATGTAATTTTTCCGGTTGCTGTCTTCTTTATCTGTTTAACTTCTTTTTGTCCGGTAGTAATATTTATTGAATCATCCAGACTATAGCTTATGTAGTTGATTTTATCTATTTCGTAAATAAAATACTTTGCCTGATGTAAAGAGTCGTTACTTAAGAAAACATAATACGGATTACCAACCTTAATTTTTCTGACATCAAAGATGCTTTTACTTTTTTGAGCCAGTAAATCAATTTGCTTGTAGGGAATGTCGTATTTCAATAAAATCGAAGCTAAAAACTCATTACGTTTTACTGTATTATTTTCAATGACAAAAGAGTCCACCGGTAACCCGAATAAAAGGTTTGGAGGGATGGTGTCTATGGTGTCTTTTACAATTTCAGCAGAGCTAATGCTCTGCTTATTATTAGTGGTGTTTGAACAACTTGAAATATATATTGAAAAAATAGCTGCAAATAGAGGCAGCGCGAATCTTTTAATCATAAACCTGTAATTTTAATGTGTTGCGTTGCAATTGTTGAATAAAAATATAATAAACGATAATGGTTTATTTTATGCTTTGCAAGTTATTACAAGATTATAATAAATCAAGGTTTTTATTTAGAATATAAGTGTAAAATAAGGAAAAATGTTATGCTTTAATCTTTTCAAATCCCTGTCCGTAAACTCCGGAAACACTTCCCATTGTTATGAATGCTTTAGGGTCAATATCTTTAATGATTTTAAAAACGATGGATGATGTTCTTTTTTTGGAGATGACCATAAGTATTTTTTTATGCTCTCTGGTATAACCGCCAATGCCATCGATCATGGTTACACCCTTATTGCCATCAATCAGAATCTTATCCATAAGTTCTTCATATTTTTCGCTAATAATAAAGAATTGAACTGTTTGTTTGTTTCCGGAAATAACTAAATCAATGCTGTAGCTAAAAATGGCCATGGTAATTAATCCGTATACAATTTTTTCAATATCATGGAATACAATATAACTAGTCGAAATAATAATTACATCCATGATAAGTAACAGCTTGCCCAGACTAATATTTTTGTATTTGTTTATTATCATGGCAATGATTTCATTACCACCGGTACTGCCGCCATTTATAAATAATATTGAGGTACCCACACCACCAAGTGCGGCTCCAATTAAAGTAGCTATAAATACATCACTTACGAGGGGCTCTTTAAAGTATTGTGTAAGAAAGGATAATAATACAGAAAATACCACAGTACAATAAACCGTTTTTACTCCATAGGAGAGGCCTAATATTTTTATTGCAAGAAGAATTAAAAAGGCATTAATTACCAATGATGTAATACCAACATTCCATCCCCATAAAAAGTAAAAAGTTGTTGATAATCCGGTAATTCCACCTCCAATAATGTCGGAAGGGATGATAAAGCCTGCCCAACCTAATGAAGAAATGCATACCGCAATGGTTAATGTTATATAGGATCTGATTTCCTGAATAATTTTTCCTGTAGTCATTGATTTGTGTTTATAAATATCTTTATTGAGATAATAAAATATTAAATGTGATTATACTTTTATCTGATCGAAACCTTTTCCGTAAACACCGGATACAGAACTCATTGTTACGAAAGCTGCCGGATCTATGTCTCTTATGATTCGGAATAGAATACTCGAGGTTTTCTTTTTAGAGATGACCATAAGTACTTTATTTTCATCTCCGGAGTAGGCCCCGATGCCATCCAGTATGGTGCAGCCTTTTTCTGTGTTTTTTACTATGTAATCAGATATCTCTTTATACTTTTTACTGATTATAAACAGCTGAACAGTCTGTTTGTTACCGGTTATTACCATATCAACAGAGTATCCGAAAATAGCCATGGTAATTAAACCATACATTACAATTTCAATGTTGTGAAAAACAATATACCCAGTGGAAATAATAAAAATATCGCAAAGCAAAAGCAGACGGCCAATGCTGATGTTTTTATATTTATTGATAATCATTGCAATGATGTCGGTACCCCCGGTACTTCCTCCATTTACAAAGATCATTCCGGCACCTGTACCAGCAAGCGTGGCTCCTATAATTGTGGCCATAAAGCTATCTTCAGTGACAGGTTTTGGGAAATAATTAGTAAGAACAGATAGTAGTATACCGAATACTGTGATGCAGTATACGCTCTTAACACCAAACGAAAAGCCTAATAGTTTGATGGCTAAAAGAACAAGGATGGAGTTGATGGATAGAGATACAACTCCGACATCCCATCCCCATAAAAAGTGAAAAGTACTGGCTAGTCCTGTAATTCCTCCACCTACAATTCCTGAAGGAATGATAAATGCGGACCAGCCAAGTGTTGCTACACATAGTGCAAAAGTCAATATCAAATATGACTTTACTTCTCTAAAGAAAATTTGTTTAGTCATTGCCAAAAATATGATATAAATCAGTCTTTTGTAGTCTGATTATTAGTGTTTTAAAATTTTCGGCAAAGTAAAGAAAAGGTAGTGAGATTAACCCACTACCACATTGATTATTTTCTTAGGAACGATTATGATTTTTCTCACTGTTTTTCCTTCGAGCCACTTTTGAGAGCTCTGGTGATTCCTAACCGCTTCTTCAATTTCATTATTTGGAGCATCAACAGGCATTTCTAATTTGAAACGCATCTTGCCATTAAACGATACAGGATAGCTAAATGTTGATTCAACCAAATGTGATGCAACAAATTCTGGCCATTGAGCATCGCATACCGTATTTTCATGTCCCAATAAACTCCATAACTCTTCTGCCAGGTGAGGAGCAAAAGGTGCGAGTAACACTGTTAATGGGTCTAATATTTCGAGCTTGTTACATTTTAATGAACCTAACTCATTAACACATATCATAAATGCACTAACACATGTATTGAAAGAGAACTTCTCAATGTCTTCAGTGATTTTTTTAATGGTTTTATGAAGTACTTTTAGCTCATCTTTAGTTGCTTTTTCTTCTGAGATTTCAAATTCTTCGTTAGCGTTTAAGAATAAGCGCCATGTTTTACGTAAGAATTTATGAACACCGTCGATACCATTTGTATCCCAAGGTTTACTTTGCTCAAGTGGTCCTAGGAACATTTCATATAAACGCAGGGTATCTGCGCCAAAGTCTTCAATGATGTCATCAGGGTTAACCACGTTGAACATCGATTTCGACATTTTTTCTACAGCCCAGCCACAAACGTATTTACCATCTTCAAGAATAAACTCCGCATTTTTATATTCAGGGTTCCAGTTCTTGAATTTCTCAGTATCTAAAACATCGTTGCTTACAATGTTTACGTCTACGTGGATTGCTGTAGTTTCGTATTGATCTTTAAGATTTAATGAAACAAACTTATTGGTACCATTGATTCTGTATACAAAGTTTGAACGTCCCTGGATCATTCCCTGGTTGATCAACTTTTTGTATGGTTCTTCTTTTACCACGTAACCTAAGTCGTATAAAAACTTGTTCCAGAAACGTGAATATATTAAGTGACCGGTAGCATGTTCAGTACCTCCAATATATAAATCCACATCCTGCCAGTACTCATTAGCTTCTTTACCCACTAATGCAGTGTCGTTTTTAGGATCCATATAACGTAAGTAATATGCTGATGATCCGGCAAACCCAGGCATAGTATTTAATTCCAATGGATAAGCGTCTTTATACACCCAGTTTTTGGCGCGTCCCAAAGGTGGTTCGCCTTGTTCAGTTGGTAAAAACTTATCAATTTCAGGTAATTGTACAGGAAGATCTGCTTCATCCACCATCTGTGGTAAATTATCCTTGTAATACACAGGGAATGGTTCTCCCCAGTAACGCTGGCGACTAAAGATTGCATCACGTAAACGATAATTCACTTTTACATCACCTACTTTTTTCTCACGGATATATTCTTTTGTTTTAGCAATAGCCTCAGGAACACTTAAACCATTCAGGAAGTCAGAATTAATTACAGTTCCGGCTTTTGAATCTTTAGAATCTTCCCAAGTTGCAGGATCTGTAGCTTCTTCACCTTCTGGAATCACTACCTGCACAATTGGTAAGTTGAACTGACGAGCAAATTTAAAATCGCGAGAGTCGTGACCAGGAACAGCCATTACAGCTCCGGTTCCATAACCAGCTAACACGTAATCGCCAACCCAGATAGGTACCTCTTCTCCCGATAGCGGGTTAATTGCATATGAACCCGTAAATACACCGGTAACTTTATCTACCTCAGCCTGACGTTCGCGTTCTGTACGTTTTTTAGTTTGTTGAATATAGGCGTCAACAGCCTCTTTTTGTTCTGGTTGAGTTAATAGCGGAGTTAAATCACTTTCTGGTGCTAAAACCATAAATGTTACTCCAAACACAGTGTCTGCGCGAGTGGTAAAGATATCCATCACAATATCCGAATCCTTTACTTTAAACTTCATTTGAGCACCTTCACTCTTACCAATCCAGTTACGTTGAATTTCTTTTAACGAATCAGACCAGTCAACTTTATCTAAACCTTCCAGTAATCTTTCTGAGTAAGCAGAAACACGTAATAACCACTGACGCATCACTTTTTGCTCCACAGGGTGACCTCCTCGAACAGAGATTCCTTCTTTAACTTCGTCGTTTGCCAATACTGTTCCCAGTGCAGGACACCAGTTTACCATAGTGTCGGCAAGGTAAGCCAAACGGTAGTTTAATAATATTTCCTGTTGTTCAGTTTCTGATTTAGCTTTCCATTCATCAGCTGTAAATTCAAGCTCTTCGGTACAAGCTACATCTAATCCTTGTGTTCCTACTGCATTAAAAGCCTCTACCAATTCAGTAATTGGAGCTGCCTTTTTTGCCTGGTTGCAATAGTAACTGTTGAACATTTGAATAAATGCCCACTGAGTCCAGTGGTAATATTCAGGATCACAAGTTCTGATTTCGCGATCCCAATCGTAACAGAAACCAATTTTATCTAATTGCTCTCTATATCTTTTTAAGTTGGTATCAGTTGTAATTTGTGGATGTTGACCTGTTTGAATAGCATATTGTTCAGCAGGTAATCCGTATGCATCATAACCCATTGGGTGTAATACATTAAATCCATTTGATCGTTTAAAGCGACTATAAATATCAGAAGCGATATATCCCAGTGGGTGTCCCACGTGTAACCCTGCTCCCGAAGGATAAGGGAACATATCTAAAACATAAAACTTTGGACGGTTTTTATCAATCTCTACTTTGTAAGTTTTGTTATCTACCCACTGCTTCTGCCATTTTTGTTCTATGGCTTTAAAGTTGTATTCCATATTATTATTTACGTATCAAATTCTGATGATAAATGAAATGTTAAACCAAGTTTAACCCTGAATCTGCGAAATTATAAAATCTTTTATAAATACTTAACGATTTGATTCATGAGTTTATATAATTCGGTAAGGATGCGGGGTAATTATATGTTATATGATGAATAGGATATGCTGTTTTAGTGTATTGTTAGCATAGGTTTAGGTATGTCACATGCTGAATCAACAATGAATCATGGTTATAATTCAAAAGTTTTTATAAATTTGCGCGTCCTTAAAAAATACAGACATTATAATAAGTATTTTGTGCCCACCACAATAGGCCCCTTAGTTCAATGGATAGAATACTGGATTCCGGTTCCAGCGATATGGGTTCGAATCCCGTAGGGGTCACCAAAGCGGTCAGTAATGACCGCTTTTTTTTATGCCTTTTTCTTTAATAATGAAGGGTTTGGCCGTATTTGTCGAAGTTTTAAAAATTAGCTGAATAACTTATTTTTGCCACTTTCTGTCGCATTTGTTGTTTAATTATTGACTAACATGTTTACTGATTTAAATTAGTAGGATGTAAGTTAAATTCAAATTATTGCTATATCAGATAGGAATAGCGTAATGTCGGCAGCATCTTTTTTATAAAATAGGAGAGAAGAAAAAATATAAAGGGGGCTGCCTTCAATAAAAGCAGCCCCCAATAGTCAAAAATATGTATAATTTAACGAGATACAAGTGTTGTAATACTGTTGCCTGGCAAAGTAATGCCATAATAGCTTCCTGACACATTAAAGCTATCGTGTGCCAGGTTAGAGCTGCTGGTTGTTCTGTAACGGTCAAAACCAGATACTGTAGCACCAGTTAAATTAAAGCCCTGGTATACCGATCCTGAGTTTGTGTTAATGGCCACAACAACAATTTTAGAGCCTTTTTTATATGCAGTTGTGTAAACCCCGCTTGAAGGATTAGCTGTACATGAAATTTTGTTTGAGCCAGGGCGGATAAACTTAGCAAATTGAGTAACAACATAACCACGTTTGGTAACATTACTGTTTTCGTCAATTAAGGAATAGCTACGGCGAAGGTACCAATGTACCCACATACTCCAGCCAACATTCATACAGTTGTGGATTTCTGTTGCAGTCTCCATGGCGCTAGCCCAGTCATTGCCACTATTGGCGCTGTTATCTGTAATATGTTCAGTCATCCAAACTTCTTTGCCCCAGTTATGGTAGTATGGGGTTTTGCCATATATGTGACCACAAACATATTTTAAGTTAGAGCCAGCATTGTTAACCACTGTTGTAGTTAATGATTCATTCATGTTTAATGATTCAGGCCCCATTACTGGTGCACCACAATTTGCCCCATAATTACGTATAAAAGATGCAATTTCATAAGCAGAGTTATGCATTGATTCGTAACCGCATTCCCAATCTGGCTCATTCCATGGACTAATAGCATCTACGCCACCAACTTCAGTGCAGAAATTTTTAAGGTGGTTGGCAAATGAAGAGTAGTTGCCAGATTTTAGTTTACCTCCTACTAAATTATTATTGTCTTTCATCCATGCAGGTGCAGACCATGCAGTTGCTATTACTGATGCTCCATATTGCTTTGCTGCATCAATAGTAGGTTTTTCTTTAATCCATTCAGAAGGAGTTGGTGAAACACGCACACGTAGCACACTTAACCCCATACCGTTATTAGGGTCAAAAGCTTTTTGTCTTTCATAAGATGTTAAGTCGGGTATCCAGCCCCGTATACTTGCACCACCAAAACCCCTAATATATTGTTGGGTAGAAGAGGCATTAATTGTGGCAGTACCTTTAGGAATGTTCTCTTCAATATCTTGAAGTGTTTCATCTTTTGAGCAGCTAAATAGCAGTAGGGTAACTGCTGTAGCCAGGAATAATAGATTTCTTTTCATTTTTAATCGTTTAAATTTTAAAAGTGAACTGACCGTAAAATTCGTTTTTTGTTGTTAACAGAGATAGAACAAATGTTGTTAATGCTGCAATGAATGATGTAAAATGTTAATATGTATTAAAAAATGAAGGGGTAAATATTTGTAATGGGAGTCTTAAAAATTCCACTTATATAACGAGTGTTAAAGTTGTAAATAACAGATTGTTATGTTTTTGGTGAGAAATGTAAAGGAGTTTTGTAGTAATGATTATTTTTAACAACGGCTAAAATAGCCTGGTATGTTGTTGTTAGCCATTAATGGAATTTTAGATAGGTTGAATTCGCCGGATTAATATAATTGTAATGCTTTTATTATTTGATAGACCATATGAATTCCAAAGCAGATTTGCTGTTTAACGCCTTTATAATAGTTGCATAAAAAAGGTTTGTGTTATTGGAAATCTTGAATGTTTGGCGTACAGATAATAATTGTATATATAATTTGAGACTGCTTATAATTTAGAAAAAGAAGAACATTAGTCCCGCAAAAATTCCAATTGTAATTCCTATTATTAAGCCTTCAATAAAAGTTCTTTTAGATGAATTTTCCATTCTTTCTTAAATTTCTTTTTTCTAACTGAAATATCAATTACACCATTTAAAGCATGGTAGCCATAATTTGGAGAAGCTTGTTCTGTAGTTAGATATTTAATTTTTAAGACATCTGTCATTTTGAATTTCTTAAGTATTTCTTTGTTTTCAACAGAATGCGCATTTAATAAAATCATAGGTTCTGGATTAGTTTTATATCCAAGTTCAATACGTTTTTTTAAGGATGCGATTTCACGGCTATCTAAATTTTGTAAATAAGTGGAATCAACAAAAGAGGAATCATACATAACTACTTTATATATCAATGAGTCAACAAAATTAAATAAGTTTTCCTCACTCAATTTATCAAATCTGATTAGTTTAATTTCTTTACTCTCATCTGGATTGTTTTTTATATGTGTTGAGCCAGTAAAATAAAGAAATAGGAAAATTGATATGTAGATTATTTGTTTCATCTTAATTTAAAGTAGATTACCTTAAAGTAACTCCATCATATTTTTTATATACCTTATATAAGTCAAGTGCTCAATTGTATGCATACTTTTCGTTTTTCAGAGTAAAAAGAAAAGTATGCATAGATTAAAAAAAATTATCAGGAATTAGAAAATTGCTTTTTTCACAACGTATATGGCCTTACAATTCTAAAACCAACATCTTTCTTTGTTGTATTTTCAGTATATAGTTTCTTATCGTAAATTCCTTGGTTATTAGTCCAGGAACCTCCTTTTACAACCTTCAATTGATAGTCTTCATTGTTTGAACCAGTAGAAGTCCATTCAGCGACATTGTCAAGTAAGTGTCGTACACCTAATACTTCAATTTTACCTTTTTTAGAAGGCATGATTTCTTTTTTATTATCGTCGTTATTTATAGTTTGAATTTGACTTGTTAAGTAAATCCATTCGCTTTCGGTAGGTAATCGGTACCCAAAATATAAAGGTTTTCCTTTCTCTTTATGTTCTCTGGCTTCCAATTCAGTTTTCCAGGCGCAATACCATGTAGCTGCTTTTTGAGAAACACCAACAACCGGATATTTTGAATATTTTTTATTTGTGAAATAGTCTCCATAGGGTTGTTTGGTTAAATCTATAAGTAATTCGAATATTTCTGAGTACTTTATACTTTCTGTGAATTCTTTTCTATCAATAGACGATGTTGATAAATTCCTGTATTTAATAGATTTCAGATGTTTAAGATTAACCCAACTCAGCTCTTCGTTTGGGTGTGTTTCTGCATAATCTAAAAATTCCTTGTATTCAGCGTTTGTTACTTCATTACTAATCCAAAATGCATATATACTTACCGTATCATTATTCGGATTAAAAGTATCTACATAATTACCTTGGGGTATAAAAACCATATTCTTAGGTTTAATTTCTTTAGGCTTCTTATTTTGAGCAGAAAGGTTAAGGATTAATAGTAATCCAATGAAGATGAATAGTAGTGTTTTCATTTTTTTAGTTTTAGGTTATGAACTTTAATGCCTACCAATGTAACGTTTAATATATTCGTTTTATTGCAATAACGCTATGTTATTATGATTTTTAAGTTAGTGCTAATTCATTTGTTAAAGATTAAGTACTACAATTGTATGTTGTGCTCTGACTTTTGATAATTAATATATATGAATAATGTGGACTAAAAAATAACAGTAATTTTACTGTGACTTTTGGTCTTTGTAAGTGTTTGAATAATAGTGTGAAATAAAAGTGTGTGGTTTTAATATTGAGTCAAAAATGGGCTAAAATCACTCAGTTATTCCTAAAAAAGCCAAAAACGAGGAAAATTATTCTGAAAATAGCTAAAATGGGCAAAAATTATTCAAAAAAATGTCATTTTGGAGACTGATTGGATACGGGTTCGGTATGGCTTTGGGTCGCGTTCGGGTGTGGTAGGTCTGTGTTCGGGTTGTGTTCGGATAGGGATAGGCCTATAGGAACCGAACAGCTACCAATATGAATACAAATTGAATGTTAAGGTGGTACGGAGCTTTCTGCTATTAGTTATTGTTTTGTAGCTAGTAGATGAATTACCTGTTTAATTTCTGAATATTCATAAATGGAAGCTCCGTTACATACCCATAAAATGGTTTGTATAAGATGATAATAAAAACTAAGAAGCAATTTAAGATGGTTGTTTTTTGTTAATCCAGATGATAAATTTCCATGATATTATCTAATAATTTATCGAAGTCAATTTTAAGATCAATTAAGTTGCCTGAGTGAATATCGAATACCCATCCATGAACTGTAATGCCTCTTTCGCGATAAGCTCTTTGAACTTCGGCAGTTTTAAGAACATTAATACATTGTTCTTCAACATTTAACTCAACCAATCTTTTATACTTTTGCTCCTCGTCTGTAATTGCATTAAGTTCCTCTTTATGCATTCTGTACACATCTCTGATATTTCTTAACCATGGATTGAGAATTCCCAGATCCTGCGATTGCATGGCAGCTTTAACTCCTCCACAATAATAATGACCACATACCACAATATGGTTTACTTTTAGTTGCAAAACAGCATAATCAATTACCGACATTACACTTAAATCGGTATTGGGAACCATATTGGCAATGTTTCTGTGTACAAAAGCCTCACCAGCCGATACGCCCATAAGTTCTTCAGCAGTTACACGGCTATCGGAACATCCTATGTATAAAATATCAGGACTTTGGCCTTCTGTTAAGTTTTTAAAGTAATTGGAGTCGATACTTAATTTTTCCTGAACCCAGTTTTGGTTGTTCTTAAATATTTGCTTAATATCCATCTATGCTTCTTGTTTTTATAGTATATAATTTCTAACAATGTTGAAGAGGATTGGTTTATTGCGAATATAGATTAAATAAAATATTTTTAAGCTTAGCGGGGTAATGGAAATGTTATATGATGCCAGAAATAAAAATGATGGACAAGGGAAGGCGAAAAGAAATGTGGTTTAATTGATCTTATTTTTAAGAATTTTTTAGCGAAAGAGATTAAATATCCTGAATAGGAAATTACAAATCACTCTTGCAAAAAAAAAGTGATTTGTAATGATCATATTTTGAGTTTTACCATTACTGAAATTAACTGTAAGTGATAAACCTTTTGATGTTTAAAGTTTAAAGAAAGATATTAACTCTTCCATTTTCTGAACTTCATCAGTAAGTTGTTGTGCGCTGTTTGATAACTCTTCACTTGAACTGGCATTTGATTGAATAGATTCATTGACTTGTTGCATTGAAAAATTAACCTGTTCAGCACCATTATACTGTTCGTTACTGGCTGCCGATATTCCGCTTACCAGGTTTGTCGTTTCAACAATTCTAGGCATTAAGTCATTAATTTGTTCACCGGTACTTGTGGCTATTTGTAAACTTGTTTTAGTAATTCCAATAATATCCGTAGCCGCATCTTTACTTACGTCTGCCAATTTTTTAATTTCTTCAGCTACCACACTAAAACCTCTTCCTTCAACGCCAGCTTTTGCTGCTTCAACTCTGGCATTTAACGACAGTATGTTGGTTTGCATAGCAATTCCGTTAATAACGGTTATTTTAGTTGATATATCTTTTACTGCATTTGTTAGTTTATTTGATTCATTAAATACACTCTCCATAACCTTTTGTGCTTCAATGGATATTTTATTCGTGTTGTCAGCATTTAGAGAGTTTTCTTTTATAGCACTAACCATTTCTTCCATAGTAGAAGATACTTCTTCAACAGTAGATGCCTGTTCGTTGGAACTGTTTGAAAGCGATTGAGAGGCTTCGTTAACCATAGCACTTGCATTGGTAATGGTTGCAGAACTAAGTCGGATGCCGTTTATAACCTCCTTAAGTTTAGTAATCATGGTTTTTAGTGATGTAGCTAACTGGCCAAGTTCATCTTTTTGATTAATATCAAGTTTTGCTAATATATTACCTGCTGAAATTTCATCAGCAAAATGAACACAGGCATTTAAAGGTTTTCTAATGGTGTTTACAATATAGCCTCCAATGAGTAAAAACAGAATGATGGCCACAAAAAGTACAATTATAAATATAAGGGTGGCTTTTCGTGCTACTGCTGAATATTCATTTTCCTGAATATTAACAACAATATAGCATTCCATCATTTCATTGTACTCATAAAACAATATTTTATCCTCGCCGCCGTAGTTGTAATCAAATTGACCTTTATTTTCATTTGAGGTTAACATTGTTTTAAAAAAATCGTTTTCGGCTACGCTGGTTCCCTCTAGTTTTTGATTAGGGTGAATTAATAATTTTCCATCTTTATTTACTAAAAAAGCATAGCCTGTTTCTAAAAACTTTTTATTGTAGAATTTTTCTTTTAATAAGTGAATATCGTTTTGCTCAATAGCAATAGCAATTGCAGCAACCACAACGTTGTTTTTAACCACAGGTAAATAAGCAGTTAAATATCTTACGCCCAAAAATAATTGATGTGTAATAAATAACTTTTTATTTAATAGTTTTTTGCCTAAATCTGACCCCTCAGGTATGAAAAAATTGGTTGTTCTATTACCTTTATCGTCTCTAACATTTGTTGAAGTACAAACAAAACCACCTTTAATTCGCTGATCAAACGAAATTGTACCATCTATTATCTCACCCAAATGATCAACCAAGGTAGTATCCTTGTAAAAAGGAGTTCCATTGTATGTAACTGTTGGTATTTTTATTTTTTGCTTCGTATAATCAATAATACTAATGGTATTAATTTCCTTGGTATTTTTTTCATCTGTTTGGATATCTAAAATTTCAAAAATCTCAGATATCATTTGAGCAGATGATTCTATGGATGCATGTTTTTCTGATGTTTCAATGTCAATTAAAGAGTTCAGGTTTTCCATTTCTGATGACATATTGGTATTTAACATTTTACCAAATTGGGTTTGAGAATAAAACACTGAAAAAATACAAATAAATAGAATGATGGCTATAACCGATCCACCTAACATAAGGTTTAGTCTCTTCCTGATAGAGATGTTATTAATTTTTATCATTTTGATGTAATTTGTTTGTTATGTATACGGGGGGGGCGTATGTTTATTGGTTTTGATTTACCTATTACATCTTAATAAGGTTGCATTATTGCTCTATAATAATTCTGTTTTTTAGTTAAGTATTGTTAAGGTATACATATGATGAGCCTGCCTAAAATAGCTAATCTGTTTGTTTATAATGAGATATGTAAAATGGAGATTCACTCCAAAAGGTGGAGAAGTGAATAAGGGATAATTTGATAAGTAATGAGATGTTTTGGGTGAGGCAAGGAAAGCATTCACTGATGCCAGAAAGAATTAAGCACCAGTGAATTTCAATAATTAATTAGTTTGGAAGCTCTATGTAGCCTCTTAGTTTGCAATCTCGTGTTTCGCGAATGGCTTTTGCAATATCAAGCGCATTTTGGCGAGCACCTTCCATTGAGGTATGCGTGTGGTCTTTGGGGTGCAATTTGCTTACTTCATCAGGTCCTAATTCCTGATATCTGTTGGCAATACGTTCGTTAATATTAAGGAAAAGGACTCCGGTTGAGTCTGCAACTTCTTTTGCCCAGTTACAATAGTTCAGGTGTCTTCTGTCTACTTTACCGTCTTTCCACATATTACGGGGAGTAAGCGACAATACAATAGGGGTAGCCCCTGTTTCTTTAATTTTTTCAATATATAGTTTTAAATACCAGCCATATGTATGAACAACTTCAGTAGTACTATCGGCAAGTGATACCGTTTCTGTTTCATTACCTGTGCCGTGAATCGTTCCTCTGTATTTTGGGGCCCCGGGATTAGAATCATCATTATGACCAAACTGAATCAGAGCAAAATCTCCTTCACCCATTTTGATTAATGCTGAATCTAAAAGACCTTCATTCATAAAAGTACGCGTACTACGACCACCACGAGCTTTGTTATGTACAATAACTCTTGTGGTATCAAAATACATAGGAATCATTCGTCCCCAACCAATGGCAGAGTCATTACCAAAAGCTGCAGTAGAGTCACCCAAAATAAACACATCCTTTTTAACAGGGAAGTTAATTACAGGGTTCTCTAATAGATATTCACTAAGTGCACACTCCTGATTTTCTTTGATACCTTCAACCACCAATGAAGCTGCAATAACAGCGCCTTTAGCCGATGGATGTGTTTTGTCTTTTTCCCAAAACATGTAGTTCATCACTTTTTCAGGACCTAATTTCTCCATGTAATCTGACATCTTATGGTTAAGGTCAATGAAAGTTACATTTTCTGCAGTTGCGATCTGTCGTGCCCAGGTTGCGTAAGTGTCTTTAAAGCTACGGGCTTTTCCGTCTTCCCACTTATTTTGAGGAATAGAAGAAATAATTATAGGAGTGGCACCTTTATCCTTAATTTCGTGAATAAATTGTTTTAAATACCAACCGTACGAGTGTACAATTTCATGTTCACCGGTAAGCATGTTATCAATTTCCTCTGTTTCATCACCAATACCTTTAATAGTTCCGCGGGCACGTTTTTCATCGTTAATGGCACTGTTATCGTTGTGTCCAAACTGAATGGTTACAAAATCTCCTTTTTTCAACTTGGCAAGTACAGGTTCCCATAGTCCCAACGATCGGTAAGTTCTAGTGCTGGTGCCACCTCGGGCATGGTTTTCGTGATTGATTTTTTCTAAATCGAAATACTGTCGTATAGGGTCTCCCCAGCCCCATAATCCTCCAGATCCATCGCCTTGTCCGTTTTTAACAGTTGAATCACCTATGGTGTATACTGTTGGTTTAGAGGTAGCATCTTTTTTATCCTTATTGCTGCAGGATAAAAAGGAGGTTGTAATAAAAATAGTTAAAACAATTAACGCTAGTTTGTTCATTTGCTAAGTCTTATATTGATTATAGATAGTTTATTAGATTAATTCCCTGGCCAAAGTTATATTTTGTCAGAAATAATTAAAATTTACAATATGGCTTCAAAAAGTGGGTGTTATTGTTGTAATGTGTAGATAGTGAATTGTTTAGTTGTGTTTTTTGAGTGATTCAGTGGTACCGTTGAACATAAAAGTGGATTATTTTACATTTAATTTTTAGAACTTAAGTCTTTAGTATTGAATGCTTATATGTACAGATACATCATTTTAAATAAAGCATTTATTCTTATGCTTAAATATTCTAACTTCGAGCTTTATTTTTGAGTTATGAATATAGAGAATTTAGTTCTTGAAAAGGAATACACCATAAATAGTCTTTTAATAAACAGCAATAAGCAACTGGGTTTATACGGATTGCTGGGCTTGCTGCAGGATATTGCCTACGACCATGCAGCGCTGCTTGGCTATGGTTACGAGGATATGATTAACAATAATACCTTTTGGGTATTGATTCGGCAAAAGTTAAAGATGACCTATTGGCCCAAATGGAAGGAGAAGGTGTTCATTAAAACCTATCCAAAACCAGGTAAAGGATGTTTTGCGGATAGAAACTTTGAAATTTATTATAAAGATGAAAGGATAGGGGAATGTGCCACCAGCTGGATGATTTTAGATGCTCAAAACCGTAAACCACATTTTCATCATGGGTTTGATGAACAGTTTGATCCTGGTGCAGCTTATACATTACCTTTTACAACAGATAAACTGAAGATTCCTGAAAATATGGATTTACTTAAAACTGTAGTGGTTAAAAACAGCGATCTGGATTTGAGCAAGCACGTCAATAATTTTAAGTATTCGCAGTGGATTTTAGATTTAATTCCATTTAAATATCATAGTTCTTACACTGTTATTGAGTATGATATCAACTTTTTAGGTGAAGCCTTTTTAAATGATGATGTAGAATGTTATAGTAATATCCATCAATTGCAGCCTGAATTCAAAAATGAAATATATTTTTGTGGAATAAATAAAGCGAGTTCAAAATCGGTTTTTAGTGTGAGGTTAACAGTGAGTAGAAAGTGACCATAGGAGATTGTTGAAGTAGTTTTTTTAATCTTCATTATATTTAGTATTAAGGTCTGAATACTCATGTGGTTACTTACATGATTTTATTGTTAAAATTTGTTTTGTAAAAAAAAATAAATTACATTTGAATCCGTTATTAACCAGAGCTGAAATTTGATTATGAGAATAAAACACACACACAATTACAATATAACTACTTAGTGTATTTAAATTAATTTTTTGCCTTGATGTTCTATTTATGAGCTAGATTGATTTAGCTTGTATATTGACAACATCTTTAACTACCAAGATTGTTAACCCAATTCTATACTTATGAATCTTTTAAGAGTATATATCTTATATGGTATATCTTTCTTTTTTTTAGTGATACTTTATGCGTGTAATGAAAATGATCCTATTCCTAAAAGATTAGAAATTACATCCCAAAAACAAGTTGATAATTTTCATTATGCCTCTATTCCCGGAGATATTATTATATCGGGTGAGTTTATAAATAATCTGGAAGGTTTAAGTTTATTGCAAAATATTGGAGGAAAGTTAATTATTAAGAATAATCCTATGCTTGTATCGTTAGATGGATTAGAAAATATAGTCGCTGTTGATAGTGGAATAAGCATTTGTGATAATTATGTACTAAAATCCTTACCTGATTTTAAAATCCTTAAAGGAGAATTGAGTAGTTTAAGTATTTCAGTTAATCCGAAACTTACATCATTAAAAGGTTTTGATCAGATCAATAAACTTTCTTATTTGTCAGTGTCTGATTGTGATTTATTGACTAATCTTAATGGATTGGAAGGAGTTCGTGAAGTTGAAACTCTTGATATTAGCGAAAATGAAAAACTAAATTGTTTAAAAGGACTTGATAGTATAGAGGAAGCAGAAAGGGTAAATATATCAGGTAATCTTAAATTGGAGTCAATTAGTAATTTAAATAATATCCGCAAAGTTGAATCGTTAACAATTACAAATAATCCAATGCTTAGGGCAATAAAAGATCTTAATACTCTACGTTATATTGGAAAATTGTATGTGTCAGAATTGATAAATCTGGATACCATAAATATACCAACTGTTTCAACCCTAAATACATTGTCAATATCAAATTTAAATTGCAAAGTATTTTGTTTTAATCAGGATATAGCCTGTAGTTCAGTTGATATAAGTTATTGTGATGAAATTGATAATGTTGATTTTTTATCAGAATTGAATTATGTAACTTCTGTTTCAATTCAATATTGTAAAAATATAAATGATCTAAATGGCTTATCCCAATATATGCAACTTGAAAAGTTCTTATTAACAGGTAATCCTTCTGTATATAACCTTTATGGATTACAATCATTAAGAAGAGTGAAGCATTTAAGTATTGCAGAAATGCAAAATATTGAATCACTTGAAGGTTTGGAGAATTTAGAAAGTGTAGATGAAATATTCATAACAAGCAATCCTAATCTGGCTTCTTTAGCCGGTTTGGAAAAACTAATTGCGATAAATAAAAAATTAGTAATAGGAGGGTATGAAAAATCAGCTTTAGCAAATCCTCTATTAAAAGATTATTGTCCTATTTCTAATGCTATAAAAGCTCATGTACCCGATGAGTTTTATGTATATCACAATTTATACAATCCTACTATTGAGGATTTTGAGAATGGGATGTGTAGTAATAATGAACAATAAAATAAATATTTTAAAAATGTAAATAGTATCAACTTCTGTTTTGTGACGAACAATAGTAGTCTCAGAGTAGCGGGAAAAGGAAAAAGCCTCCAAGCCTAAAATACCGAAATATTTCAAACGTTGGAGACAAAGTATAGTAATTAATGAGAGTTGCAGCTCTCATTGCAAAAATAATAAAATGATTAAAAAAATCTTGCTTTATAGCATGTTTATACTGATGTTATGTAGTTGTAAGGACAAAGGCATTGGAACACCACAAAAATCACCAGAATGTAGGTGGAATAAAAATGATGATATCCATTATCAATATATAGAATTAAAACATCCAGAAAATATCTCTGATTTGCTAACTTATTCATCGGTGTATCCCAATAGTGAATATATTGCTTCTTTATTGGATATTTTTGGAGGACATTATGAACAAACAAAATCAATAATTAAAGTTGTAGTAAAAGCTAATGGATGCTCAGGAACAACTAGTAAAACTACTTCTTATACAAAATCAAATCATAGTGATCTTGGGACCTGGAGTATAAATAATATTTATACTCCTAAGAATTCTAAAAAAGAATTTGAAGTTAAGGTTGAAATAAAAAGTGGATTACATGCAGATAGGAATGGGGGAGAAGGTTATGTTGTGTGGACAAAATCAAGTATGGCAAATCAGTTGGATTCACCACAAAGTGGAGTTATCCAGGGGGTTTATAAAAAGGTATCAAATGGATATCACGGGGGCATAATAAAACCAAAGCCAGTTTTAATGTATAAAGATGGTAAATATTTAAAAGCAATTTTGTAATGAAGAATATATATATATTGGTAATACTCGCAATTATCTTATTTTCTTGTGAAAAAGAAAAACAAAATAGCGAACAAGGCGTTTCAAATGTAATTGATAATGAGGTGAAAGAGTGTGTTTTGGCAACGGAACCTTCTGTTTATAGTAATTACTTTAATAATGATAGTTATTTGGCTGGGTATTCTTCTGTAAAACAGAATTCTTTATCTGATGAGGAACTAGTTCCAATTTTTGTAGAACAAGAAAATGGTTTGAAGAGTACTAAACAAATTGCTTTTACAGCAAATAATCACGATGTTTTAGCAGGGGTTAGTAATTTAAAGAGTGCGCCAATTACCAAGGGACATGATTTATTTAATAGTTGGTATGGTCAGGATGTGAAATTTATATTAAGCTCAAATAGTAAATTAAAGAGTGCTTCTTCAGTAGATACAGTGGCAATAGAAATGTATGTTCCTGAGTTAGTTGAAATATTATCACCCCCTATCGAAACAGCACAAGAGTTATATCCATATTGTTATTACGATAATTTTATTCTAAAGTGGAATGCAGATATTAATAACGAAAATGGTTTGGTTGTAATTGTTGAATGGCTTGGAACTGTTCTTTCTGAGGATGAAGATGAAGCTACTTATGTAAGGAATATTGATGTTATTAAAGAGGATGATGGAGAAGTAGTGTTGAATAGTAAGTTATTTGATAATATCCCTAATAAAGCTTTGGCTTATGTAACATTACTGAGGGGAAATATTGAAATAGCAGAACTTGATAGTACTAGTTATAGAGTATTTGGTGAGAGTCATGCCATTTTACCTATGGTTTTAGTAAAAGAGATTAATAATTAATTAAGAATGTTTTTAAGCTTGTCATAGCTTCTTAGCTATGACGAGTTTTATTCTGATTTCATTGAGAAAAATAATTATTACACAATTATTATTGTTATGTGCTCAGTTGTTTGTTTATGGGCAGCATCATGAAATTACCCATGAATTGAGTTTTAAGCTGGGTTGTGTTGCATATAACAATAAACAGACTATTCCTAACGGGGTTAAAGGTAGAGTCATTGGTTTACAATATTCTATAGCCAAAAATGATAACCATAATAATCATAGGAGTTATTTGCTTATTGATTTTAATACTGGGGGATTAAATCGTAATGTAAATGTTTATGGAAGTCAGAATATGTATGTATTTTACGGAGGAAAGTGCGGAGTTGGTAATGAATGGGAAATTTTTAATCAATCGCATTGTTATGTAAATCAATTTTACATTGGAGGTTTACTGGAATCAGAAGCCGAGTATGTAGTCTCTGAAAAGGTTAATAACGATAATGGTTTATTAGGTGCAGATGTTTTTGGCAGATGGACTACCGGGATTGATTTTACATTAAGAAATCAGACTAAATTAAAAGATATTGTTATAGAAAATTTTGTTTGTGTTCCATTTGTTGGAGGAGGATATTTTCCTGAAGCTCCATATAAATCAAACAATGTCAAACCTTCAGTTTCATATTATTTACATCCCAATGATTTAGTTTTTATTGGTAGATTAATTCAAATTGATTACGAATTAAAAGTTGTAGTACCTATAAACCAAATGAATGTTTGTTTTTTATACAGATATAAAAATCATACTTATTCAAAAGGTATCGAAAATCAGAAATATATGCAGCATCAATTTGGAATAGGTATTAGATTTTAGGATAAAATGATAAAACTGAAAGATATAATAGTAGTATTGCTATTTATGGTAATAACTTATTCATGTACCGATAATCTTTTTAATGAAGAAGAAGGCTATTTAAATACATTTCAATCATTTTGGGATATTCTTAATGAACGCTACGTTTTTTTTAAGGAGAAAAGTGTAGACTGGGATGCAGTATATGAAAATTATTATACCAAGTTTGAAAAAGTTACAAGTGATCAGGAAGCTAAAAAATTATACCAAGAAATTATTGATCTATTTCATGATCGGCATGTTAGGATAAGTATTAACAATGATTATGGAATTAGTTATGAATCAGAATTAGAAGTTCCTGAAATTAGTTTTGGGATGGTTTATGGTTTTTATTATTTAACTAATTTAAAGGAATATGACAGTCTTCATTTAGGTCAATTACCTAATAAAATTGCTTATCTAAGAGTATTGAATAATTTCAAAGGAATATCAGGTAGCAGTTTGCCGTTGAGTGATTATAATTACGAAAATGGTTTTGTATTAGATTTAAGAGATTGCATAGGTGGATATACAACAGGCTTGGAGTTGTTGGATATTTTTATAGATGCTACAAGGATTGCTTATTATGAGCAGTATCGTAATGGGATTAATCGGCAGGATTTTACTCGAAAGTTCTCAGTGGTTTTAAATGGAAAAGGTATCATATCAAATTCAATACCTAAAGTTGTTTTAATTAATGATAATACTTATAGTATGGGTAATTTTATGGCATCGGTATTGAAAGATTTAACTAATAGTACTTTTGTGGGTCAAAAAACAGGAGGCGGAGGAGGAACTATAAACTCGGTATATTTACCAAATGGTTGGGGACTTACTTATACGTTTACAAAAATTTATAATTTGGAAGGACAGACGATTGAAGATGGAATTAATCCGGATGTTGAAGTTATAAGAAATAATGATTTTTGGGAAAATGAACATAGAGAAACAGGTATTGATCCACAATTGGAGAAAGCGCTTGAGGTATTGCAAAGAAATGATTGAGAAACAATATCTTATAATGGGGGTTGTTTCTGGGTTAATGGTTTGTGCATCATATTCTCTTTACTATTTATCTTTTATTAGCTTAGTTCCATTATTATATTGTTTTAATAATAAAGAAAAAATCAATAATTATAAAATTTTATTAGCGACGATTCTATTTTTAATCCTTTGGAATGCTTTTAATTATCAGTTTCTATATTCTTTTTATATTGAAGATGTAAAAGTCTATATCCCGGTTTTAATTGGAGTTTTTACTGTATTAGAGCTATTGCCATTTATTGTTTTACTATCTAATTTGAAATTTAAACGTGTATATTTTATATGTTTATGGATCTTGATGGAATATTTTATTTCTCAATGGATTTTAAAAACACCATTTAGTTACTTAGGTATTTTATTAGCAAATAATGCTTCAATTATACATTGGTATAATCATACTGGAGTCTTGGGAGGTTCATTATGGGTGATTGTTGTTAACGTTTTAATAACATATGAGATTGGGGTTGTTATGCGAAAAGGCTTTAAATCATTTAGATACTTATATATAATTGTTGCAGTAATATTTCTACCCATTACTATATCCTTAATTATTTCAGACACTCCTATGCCAACAAATGAGGCACGTAAAGTAAAGATTCATAGTTACAGCAGTGTTTGTAAAATAGAACAAATTCAGGATAGAATCATAGAATCAAATAATGATATTATAACAAAAGGTGTTTGCTATGATGTTTTTCCAGAATTGGTTATCAATCTAAATAATGAAAATCCGGAAGATAATAAGATAATAGAGTCAATAATAAATAATAACCTTCAGTATAAAAAAGATTCTCTTATAACAATTCTTGGAGCTAATTTAACAACATGGGGTAAGCAACAAGTTTTAGCTGTACTAATTAATGATGATGTTGTTAAAACGAGGTATAAGGATGTATTGGTTCCTCTGGGAGAAGAAATTCCTAAAATGTTAGATGGTATAAAGAATTTAGATGTTTATAAAAATTATCTTTCAGAAACTTATATTACACCTGATAATAATGAGAGTATATTTGCCTGGCATGCAGATTCAATCCATGTATCAATTTGTTATGAATCGTTTTTTGAGCAAAATCTTAAGGAAAAACTAAAAGATGAGGTTGGTGCTTTATTTGTAATTGCACGAGAGCCATTTCTTAATAATTATCACTATAAAAATTTGACTAGATTATTATCAGTTTGTAATGCAATTATTTTTAATAAATATTTAGTAAGGTCTTCTTGGTGTGGATTATCTTGTATCATTGATAATCGAGGATATGTGTTAAATGAAGTTTATAATAAGAATGATGTATTAGAATCAGTATTTTATTTAAATAAAAAAGATACTTATTATTTAACATCAAGATGTAATCCGGTTTTAGTTTTTATTTTATTATTGTTGTTTTTTGTAATTATGGTAAATTTTACATCTAGATTTATAATCTAATCAATTGTGTATTTTTGCAACCAAAAAACAATAAAAGACTTTTCTGTAATTTGGAAAAGTTTATGAAAAAAGAGACTGTATGTATAAAATAAAAATTTGGGTTGAGTTTAATGATGTGGCCAGTATTGGAGAGATATCGAATAAAGCCAATATAAAATTAACAATAGAAGGCGATTTTAAAAAGGTTGACATTGTTTCTCAGTTGGATTTAAAATCAGGTTACGAATTTGAATACGAAGAGCCGGGTGAGTATTGTTTATCGCTTGAAAATGAATTTGTGAATTATAAAGAAAATTTTGTGTTTGATGAATCCATCACAGACCTTGAGATAGAAGTTGAATAATAGACAATTATAATGTTATGGTAAGGGAGGTTTTGTGCATAAAGCTTCCCTTACTTTTTTTATACCCATTGCAAAATCTTTCTTAACTTGAATAGGTTAAACCCACTAAAAGATGTGTTATGCCTGTTATCAATGTGTACTTGACTTTTGATGGTAATTGCGAGGATGCTTTCAATTACTATAGAGATGTATTTGAGGTTGAATTTGCAATGATTAACCGTTTCAAGGATATGCCGCCTCAAAATGGAACTAAATTACCTGAGGGCGATGCTGAAAAAATTATGCATGTTTCACTACCCATTAGTGATGAAACTGTTTTGATGGGATGCGATGTTGGAGGAGAATGGTCAAATGATTTTGTTCAGGGCAATAATTTTTCAATTTCAATAGAAGCGGATTCAAAAAAAGATGCCGACCGCTATTTCGATATGCTATCGATTGATGGAGAAGTGGTAATGCCAATGGATACTACATTCTGGGGATCGTATTTTGGTATGCTTACAGATCAGTTTGGAATTAATTGGATGGTTAGTTTTGATATCGAGAATTCCAAGTAGAATCACCTTTCAGTCTACAAGTCTTTCGAACAAAATACCATTATGTTTGTTTGCGATTTGTTAATTTTACTGACTTTCTGTAAGGTATTGATGTTGTTTTGATTGACTGGATTAATGGTTAGTGGTTGAACAAAGATATTACTGTGAAAAATTTTAAAATAGTGTTTTAAAACATATAAAATTACACTTAAATCTTGTCAGAATAATAATAAACTGTACATTTGCGCATTCAAAATTTCAAATGGGCAGATTAGGTTACATTATTATTTCTTTTTTGTTTCTGAACATATTTATTGTGTTAGAGTGTAATACAACTGTTGTTCAGGTAATTTGCCGTCAAAGTACTCATGCTTATTGTAGTGCGAAAGTTCTTCATATAGTTGCCGACTTAGAAGAAGATGATTATTTGTGTGCTGATTTTGATTTATGTAAGAATGAGCCAACTATCACTTTTGATTTTGGTTTTGAATCCCCATTCAACAAAAACTTTAGCAGTTTTATTTTATTTGAAGCAGATGTTTCTCCCCCGTTATATTTTTCATTAGTATAAACTACTATCTGCGGACTTTATACTTAAAATGTGTAAAGCAAAATAGAATTTTCTATTTACATAACTAACATATTAAAAAAAGTATCACAATGTTTTATTTAATGCTAATCCTTTTTGTTGTGGGATATGGTTTTATCATGTTTGAGCATGTTAACCATATTAATAAAGCAGCAACAGCCCTATTGATGAGTTCTCTCATTTGGGCCATTTTTGCCCTTGGAGGTTCCGATATACTGAATCTGGGCTTTAGTTCTGCCTGGACAAAATACTTAGAAGAATTGGGTAGTCTGGCTGAAGCAAAAGAGTTTATCACCCATCATGCTTTATTGGATAATTTAGCGGAAACATCCTCTATTTTATTTTTCTTATTGGGTGCTATGACTATTGTTGATTTGGTTGACCGTTACCAGGGATTCAGAATCATCACCAATAAAATTAATAGCTCAAGTGCAACCCGTTTGCTTTGGATTATTAGTTTGCTGACCTTCTTTATGTCGGCCATATTGGATAACCTAACTACCACCATTGTTATCATTACCGTATTGCGTAAGTTGTTAACCGATCAAAAAAACAGATGGATCTTTGCCAGTGTTGTTGTTGTTTCTGCAAATGCAGGAGGTGCCTGGTCACCAATTGGTGATGTTACTACTATTATGTTGTGGATCGGAAGTCAGTTAACAGCTGGTCATATTATTGCATCTGTTATATTACCTAGTTTGGTCAATGTAATTGTAGCTACTTATCTTTTTTCGCTACTTACAAAGGGGCAAGTTTTACGACCTGTATTGCCAGATGAAGAGACTGTAGATTTTACCACTCCATCAGAAAGGATGTTTATGTTAATTATTGGTATTCTGGCTTTGGTTTCAGTACCGGTGTTTAAAACTGTTACCCACCTGCCACCATATTTAGGCATGTTGTTGGGTCTTGGCGTTTTATGGGTGATGAACGACAGATATTTACGTCACAGACCTCATGAAGATAAACGTCATTTAAATGTTTCATCAGTAATTAAATCAGTAGATATTCCTACGGTAATGTTCTTTTTAGGAATTTTAAGTGCAGTAGGTGCACTTCAGGCTGCAGGACATCTCGATTTAATGGCTTCATTCCTTGATGAACATGTTAAAAATATTTATGTGATAAATATTATCATTGGTATTGTATCCTCTATAGTAGATAACGTACCTTTGGTCGCTGCTTCTATGGGAATGTATCACATTGCCGGAACAGGAGCTGCAGGTTATATGGCTAACTTTGTTCAGGATGGAAATTTCTGGTCGTTTTTAGCCTATTGTGCAGGTACGGGAGGTAGTATTTTAATAATTGGTTCTGCAGCAGGAGTAGCTGCAATGGGACTTGAAAAAATAGATTTTATGTGGTATCTGAAAAAAGTAAGTTTAATTGCTTTAGCAGGATATCTGGCAGGAGCTGCAATTTTTTATTTACAAACGATAATCATATAGCATATTAATTTATGTTGAATAAGAAGTTTATTTTAAATACGCTGGGGTTAATATTGGTGTTTGAAAGCCTTTTTATGCTCTTGAGTGCGGGGGTATCTCTGTTTTATGGAGATTTTGATGTTGAAGCTTTGTTAATATCCTTTGCAATTACCTTTTCTGTAGGTGGATTGTGTTGGGCATTAAACAGAAAGGTGGAAAAAGACATGCTGAAAAGAGAGAGTTTTATTATTGTAACTCTTGTTTGGGTGGTCATGTCAATATTTGGTAGTTTGCCTTATATATTTAGTGGAACAATTCCTGGTTTTACAGATGCTTTCTTTGAAACAATTTCCGGATTCACAACTACAGGAGCTTCTATAGTTAATGACATAGAAGCTTTACCACATGGAATTTTGTTTTGGCGTAGTATCACACACCTTATTGGAGGTATGGGAATTATTGTACTGGCAGTTGCTATTTTACCATTTTTTGGATTTGGTGGAATGCAGCTTTATAGTGCCGAAGCAGCAGGTGTAACAAATGATAAACTTCATCCCCGAATTACTAAAACAGCAAAAAGTTTGTGGGGTATTTATGTAGTGTTAATACTTTCAGAAACTGCTTTTTTAATGTTTGGAGGAATGCCTCTGTTTGATGCCTTGTGTCACAGTTTTGGAACAATTGCATCAGGAGGATTTTCAACAAAGAATGCAAGTATTGCTGAATACTCACCATATATACAATATGTAATTATTGTGTTTATGATTTTTGCCGGTACTAACTTTGCCTTGTTCTTTTTTGTATGGAAAGGCAATTGGAAAAAGCTGACCAAGAATGCCGAGTTTAAGGTGTTTTTAAGTGTAATTCTAGTGGTTTCGCTTTGTATCGGAACAACCTTGTTTTTTCATACCAATCAAACATTCGAAAAATCATTCAGAGATGCGTTGTTTCAGGTTACAAGTACCATAACGAGTACCGGATTTGTTACTGCCGATTACACAGCATGGCATCCATATCTTACATTCGTAATCTTTGGTTTGATGTTTAGTGGAGCCTGTGTGGGAAGTACATCTGGAGGAATCAAGTTGTTCCGACATATGATATTGGTTAAAAATATCAAGATTGAATTTAAAAGAATGAGTCATCCCAATGCGGTTATTCCATTAAAGATTGGTAAAAATATGGTTTCGCACGAAGTGATTTATAAAGTATTGGCATTCCTGGTGCTTTATATGGCTATTTTTTGCGTAGGAACCTTGTTAATGACCATCGTTGGTTTAGATATGGATTCTGCTTTTGGAGCAGTAGCTACCTCAATGGGTGGTATTGGTCCAGGATTGGGAGTAGTTGGTCCAATGAATAACTTCTATGCAATACCTGAGGCAGGGAAATGGATTTTATCTGTTTTAATGCTACTGGGACGTTTAGAATTGTTCTCCGTATTGATTTTATTTGCTCCGGGATTCTGGAAGAATAATTAAGATATTTAACAAAGAATGAGGAAAAGACGGTTTTGATTGTTTAGGCATGATAAACCGTTTTTTTGTTTTCAGACTTTGGTATTAAAACAAAACATCCAAAATTAAGTTGTTTCAATAAGGTTTTGGATGAAATAATGACGACCAGCTAAATTTTGCTTACTGTGTTACATCTAAAACTTTCTTTATATTGCGTGTAATTAAAAATGTATAGGATTTGATTATCATCCTATCAATAAATGTTGAAGCTTGTCAACTTTTATATAACAAGTAGAAGAAAAATTTTAAAATAAGCATGAAGTTAATATCGTGGAATGTAAATGGCTTAAGGGCTGTTGCTAAAAAAGATTTTTTTAAGGATTTTGAAAGTATTGATGCAGATATCTTTTGTTTGCAGGAAACCAAGGCTCAGTGCGATCAGGTGGAAGAAGTGTTGAATGATGTAGATGGGTATTTTGTTTATTCAAATTCAGCAGAAAAGAAAGGATATTCCGGTACTGCAGTTTTAAGTAAGGTTGAACCAATAAGTGTTACAAAAGGTATTGGTATTGAAGAGCACGATAATGAGGGTAGGGTTTTAACACTGGAGTATGATCAGTTTTATTTGGTAAATGTATATGTGCCAAATTCAGGTAGTGATTTAAAGCGTTTAGGATATCGTCAGGAATGGGATAAGGCCTTTTTTGACTATTTAAAATCACTTGAAGATAAAAAGCCGGTACTTTCGTGCGGTGATTTTAATGTGGCACATAAACCGATAGATTTGGCCCGACCAAAGGCAAATTATAACAAGTCGGCCGGCTTTATGCAAGAAGAGATTGATGGTATGGACCGTTTTACTCAGGGAGGACTGAAAGATACTTTCCGACATTTTTACCCTGACCAGGCAGATACTTATTCATGGTGGAGTTACAGAGCAGGAGCCAGGGGTAAGAATGTAGGCTGGAGAATCGATTATTTTTTAGCCAGTGAATCTTTTCTTCCATCACTTAAAGATGCCTTTATTTTGAATGATATTATGGGCTCAGATCATTGCCCAGTGGGTATTGAAATATAAAAAAAACAACAACCTGAATTCAAAATTGTACATTGAATTCAGGTTGTTACTTTTATCAGGGATGATTCATCTATGATTTGAGTTGTTATTTTTGAGATATTACATCTTCAAATGCACTTCTGTACTCAATACTTATAACGGGTGTTTCGCTTGCAATAATAAAAGATGGAATGAAAATCCATGATAGAATTGCTGAGGATTCAAGTTTTATCGGAGCCGATTTACTTTTCCCGTATTCGTAATACTTACCACTAATAAATAATCCGTATTCGTATTTTTCTTCAATATAAAGCTCATCACCGTAATAACAGCGCCATTTACCATCTCTTAAATTATTAATAAGGTTTCCTTCAACTTTTAATGTTTTCTGATTATCTACACCTTCTTTTGTATATTCCCAGGAGCCACTACCATCTGTTAAAAGATTATTTCCGTTTTCATCGTAATATTTAATTACGTTAAAGTATCCATCTTTGCAAAGAATAGATTGGTAATTAAATCCTTCTTCGCTATAAAAGATGGCAGTATCACAAACTTCATTTTTGTTAAAATTCAACATTAACGAAGGATTACCATTTGCGTAAAAGAATTCAAAGCGACCTTGTTTATTGTTGTTGTTGTATGACCCTTTTGTTATTATTTTTCTGGATGAGGTATAGTCGTAAAAATTACCCTGCATATCAAGAAAGGTGTGATTCATGGGTCCTTCATAATTCTTATCATCGAATGTTTTTGGGGTAGTCCACTGGCATATTCTGTAGAAATCAGAGTTTTCCTTGTTCGTTAATTGCCATGTAGCGTTAAAATAAATGGATTTAAAATTTTGCTTAGCAACAATATGTTTTGCCAATTCTACGTTGCTTTCCGTTTTGCAAATATCATTTAAGTTGATGAAATTATTTTTTAATTTGAGTTTTGAGGCTGTTGCAGTATGTATTTCAGCTACCTCAATTAAATATGGGTTTCTCGCTAAGATCCTATTAGATAATTGATAGGCTTTATTAAGGTCGTTGTTATTATAATAGAATTGCAGAGACTCAATGAGTTGAACTGAAGATATTTTTACTTTATTTAGTTGAAATGAAACAGGTATGTAATAGGTGTAATCAACGGGGTGATTATCTTTTATTGCACATGTTGTAAAATATTGCTCAGAAGATATGATAGCCTCTGTAATTTTATTATTTAGAATCGAGTCTGTTGATAATAGCCACTCGATATTTGTGATTTGTTTTTGTTTGGATAGTGTAAATTTTACAAGGGCATTACCTTCTGCATGATTAATGTAATTGTCAATTGTATAGCTTATTTTATCACTTAAATAAGCGCAGCATACAGTATCATCGTTTGCTTTAAAGCGTGGAGGAATTACAGACTTTTCTGTTGTTGGGGTTATTTTTTTATTTCGTAAATCAACATCTGCACATTTGTAAAAAAAGAATCTTTTACTGCCATCGCTGTGTTCTTTTGCATATTGCCAATCCAGGCAAGCTTCAGTTTTTCGTTTCTGATTAAATTTTGCTAATCCCCTGTTAAAGTAACTGCTATAATCCTTAGGGTTATTGTTAATGATTAGGTTTAGATCGTACTCGGCTTTTTTATAATTACCCAATTCCATGTTAAGGGCTGATCTGTACTTGTGGTATTTTATATTTTGAGGTTGACTTTTAACTGCAAGGTCAAGATAGTATGCTGCTAAGTCAAACTTTTTAAGCTTATCATATGATTGGGCTTTCATGTAATAGTAATTATAATCTTTGGGAGCATAATCATAGGCACATTCTAAATCGTTAATGGCTGCCTGGTAATTATCGAGGTAAAAGTTGCAATAACTTCTTCTGTAATACCCATCAAAATCCTTTTGTCCATTATTGATGTTTTCTGTAAATAGAGTTAATGCCTCTGCGTATTTGTGTTGATTATAAAGGTTTGTGGCTTCTATATGAGCACCGAATGGTGTTTGAGAATAAATTGGCGTTAGGAAAAATAGCGCAATAATAGTAATGGATAGCTTTAGGGTTAGTTTCATCATTAATGTATTTGGGTTTAAGGTATAAAGATAGATAAAAGTAGAATATTTGAAAAATAATAAGAAAAGTTAAAATATCATCATAAAAGCAATGAGTGTTTTAGTCGCAAAACTTATTTTTAAATTAAATAACTTAAAAATAAGTTGACAAACGTAAAAATAAGTTGTAAGTTTGAATTGCTGATTAACTAACTTAGTATTACGATGGTAACATTAACAAAAGCTGAAGAAAAAATAATGAAGCTGCTTTGGGAGCTTAAAAAAGGATTTATAAAGGATATTATTGAAAAAATGCCAGATCCTAAACCTCCTTATAATAGTGTTTCCACTATAGTGCGGGTTTTGGTGAAGAAAGAAATTGTAGGGTTTAATAAATATGGCGGAACGTACGAATACTATCCTTTGATTTCGAAAGATGAATATCGAAAGAGTCAGTTGGGTAGTTTGGTAAAAGGATATTTTAATAACTCCTTGTCTCAGGTAGTTAATTTTTTCTCAGAAAATAAAAACTTAAAAATTGATGAAGTAAATGAAGCGATAAAGATGTTAGAAGAACTTAAAAAACAGCAAAATGGCTAAGTTTCTGATATATTTGTTTGAATCGGGGTTGTGTTTAACCCTGTTTTATTTAGGTTATGTGTTTTTCTTTCGTAAAGAAACTTACTTTACCTTTAATCGAATTTATTTGGTAGGAGCCATGGTATTATCGTTAATTATGCCATTGGGTTCAGTGTCTGTAAATTCAGTACAGTCTAATGTTATCTCAGAAACAATAGTTAAAGTTAGTCAGTTCAGAAACTATTATGAAGAGCTTATTTTATTAACAGATCCGGATTATGCCGTATCTCATAATGATCATAAAGCAAATTCATTTTTTGCTGCATCAAAGAAAAATAAAGATCTTCAGCAGCAACAAGCAAAATCTTCTATACATCTTATTAAAATCTTATTTTATATCTATTTAGCAGGCTTGCTCTTTTTTGTATTGCGCTTAATTATTCATGTTTTTCAATTAGCGCACTTAGTCCATAAAAATAAAACAGAGAAATACGGTAGCTATACTCTGGTATTGTTAACAGAGGAAGTTCCCAGTTTTTCATTTTTACGATGGATATTCATCAATAAAGAGGCCTTAACAGATAGTGAATTTAAACAAGTGTTAGAGCATGAAAGGATTCATGTAAAACAGAAACATACAGTAGATTTATTGCTGGCACAAATTATTATTTCGTTCCAGTGGTTTAATCCGCTAACATGGCGCATACAGAAATCGATTAAATCGTGTCACGAGTATATTGCCGACAGGCATGTACTTGAGCAGGGACATCAATTATTCGATTATCAGTCTCTTTTACTGAGTCAGTTAATCAGCATTCGCTCAGTTGAGCTGGTAAATAACTTTAATTTATTATCGATTAAAAAAAGAATAGCCATGATGAATAAAATAAAATCAGGACGTTTAGCTAAATTGAAAGCTATTATAGTACTACCGTTACTTGCTGTTGCATTTTTATTTTTTGTTAATATGACAAAGGGAACCTTGATTCCTGAAAAAGTTAATGATAGTATTATTGGTGATTTAGCTGCAGTAACCAACACAAATGGTAAAATTGATTTACCATTTGCAAAGGAAGTTAAGCCTTATGATGAAGACTTTATTCTTTGTAGAGTAAAAATTGAAGGTAAACAGCTTTATATTAATGATGAAAAGAAAGAGTTTAATCAAATAGAGAAAATTCTGAGTTCAATTAAGTCAAAAGCCGATCAAAAGAAAGTGAATAAAATGACTGTTTTATTAATCATTGATAAAGCTGTAAAAATGGAGCTTGTTGATGAGGTAAAGAGTGCATTGCGGAATACGGATCTTTTAAAGATAGGTTATGTTGTAAATCCTGCGGGTGATGAATTTAACGGAAAAGAAGTTGCATTATTTGCATTACTTCCTCCTAAAGATGCTATGTTAGTTGATGAAAGTAAAATTGATTTTTTGTTTACTATTAATGATGCAGATGTAAGAAATATTGATCATGTAAAAAGAGAATTAGGTACTTATATTAAGGCGCATGAAAAATATGTGATGTTGTATAAGTACAATAATAGCACGCTTTATAACGATTATATGAAAGCTATTGATGCGGTTTGGTCAACTATTTTTGAGCAACGTAGAGAATTTGCGTTTTTTAAATCTAAGAAATATGATGATATGACATTTGATGAGCAAAAGGAAATAAAAAAGCGATACCCGATTACATTAACTTTTAAAAACATTGATTTGGAGTAGCAGTAATGTAATTTCAAAAAATAAAAAGGCGATGTTCAGACTTTGAACATCGCCTTAGTTGTAGTTAATTAATTTGATTAACTAGCATTATTCACACTTAACTATTTTTTGAAAATTCGTTTAACAGCAATTTCTTCTTTAATGTTAATGACTTTTACGATATATAATCCATTGGGTAAATCTGTCAATGATATTTTGTCTTCAGTAGTTCTCATAACTTCAGAGCCGGCTACAGTGTATAAGATTACTTCTTGTATTTCATCTTGCGATTGTATTAAAATATACTCACTTGCAGGGTTAGGATAAATTTGTACGCCTTCAGAAAAATGATCCTCAACATCGGTTGCAGTACCACAGTTCTCGTTCCAATTTGCAGTTGCATCTTTTTGCCATGATGCAGAAGGTGTAAAGCCAGCGTCAATCTTAATACATGTTAAGTCCGGATTGTTGTAGGCCCAAACCTGAATCATATTACTATTGTTGCCATTAGATAAGTCTAAGGTAGTTAGATGATTATCATTACATTCTAAACTTTTAAAATTAGAATTTGAAGATAAATCGAGACTTGTTAAATAGTTTTCGGAAACATATAATTCCATTAGGTTTGTGTTGGATGACACATTCAGGCTTGTTAATTCATTATCGTAACAAAGCAATCTTGTTAATGAACTTAGATTACTAACATCCAAACTTGTCAGCTGATTATCAAAGCAAGATAAATGGATTATTTGATTATTTGCACTTAGATCTAAGGTTGAAATCTGATTTTCTTCACAGGAAAAATATTCTAAAGCTGTGTTTTGAGAAATATCTATACTCGATAAATTATTGTTTTTGACCCATAGGTATGTAAGAGCAGTGTTTTGGCTTAAATTGACTGTGGTTAGTGCGTTGTTCGTTAACAACAATCTCGTAATATTAGTAAATGCTTCAATCCCTGTTAAGTCACTTATGTTTTTATTATATAAATTAAGCATTCCTGTAAACGCTTCTGCTTCATCTCTGCAAATTAAATCGTCTCCATTAGTGTCAATAACCGGGTCGTGATTTAATAATGCTGTTTCAAAATTATTGTCCGGAATAGTAATGATGTCAGAACAACCAGCAGAATATTCGTAGGCACCTAAATCAATTGTGGTATTATCAATTCTGTTATTACCAGCTAAATCGGTCGTTGGATAAGTGCTGGAGTAAAAAGTGTTATCACCTTGATCTATTACTGCACTAGATGTAGCTGTAGGCAGGTAATCTGAATCTAAATTAGGATTTGTTGTACTCAGGTCTTCAGTTACTATTGTGCCATCAGTAACCCTGTCAATTTCTGCAGGTAGTTTGATGATGGAATTTTTAATGGTAACATTGTGTGTATCACCTTCTGATATTTTAGTATTAAAAATATCATAGTCTGCAATATTGGTTGTTTGATATTTGTTATCCCAGAATACTGAATTGTAAATATTGATGTTATTATTACCGTCACCACTTACATTGATAAGTTGGCGGTATGGTTGGTAATGTACATTTACATTGTTAACAAATGTACAGTTAGTAAGAGTATGGTTACCAGTGTAAGATGATCCAGATACTTTGCGAAACCAAATGGCACCCCAATCGGAATGGTAATTATTGTTAGCAAACAGAACATTAACCAAATAACTGTTCAGGTTGTTTCCATTATCATTGCTAAGTTGTATTAACATTATGCCGTTATTAGCTTTATTGTTAATAATACTTGTGTTTTTAATGATTAAATCACCTGAAAATACACGCCAGTCAAAAAATATTCCTTCTGCGAAATTATCTTTAATAATAGTATTGGCTATGGTAAAATCGTATTTGTTAGTGCCTGGAACAATAACTGGATTGTGTCCTGGTGTGTAGGCATTTTGTAAAATAACACCATCAATGGTAGTATTATTAGCGCTTAGTCGGATAAGGTTAGGAGCATTATCATTTTTGTTTGTTGACAGATCTCCGGAAATATCATCACCATTGTAGTCGCCAGTAATAATGGTTGCATTATCTGTATGGATTTTAGTTATATCCCTGTCTGAAATAGTAGTTTCAGTACCATCAAAGCCACCAATTAATTTTACTCCCTCATTAATTAATACCAGGGGAACAGTATATGTTGCAGCCACGCTCGGCGTATAGGTTCCTTTGGCTACCCATACTTCATCGTTTGTTGTGGCAAGAGCCAATCCATCAGATATGGTTGTAAAAGCATTTGCCCAACTGGAACCATCTGAATTTCCGGTTGCATTTTGATCAACATAAATAATGCTTTGACTTTTTGCAAAATTTGCAATGCATAAAAATAATAAAAGGTAAAGTGTTTTCTTCATAATAATAGTTTAATAAATTTTCTATATGACAAAGAAATACACTTACTTTTCGGGATTTTATCAGAAAAGTCGCTTTGGCTAACAAAAAAGACAAAGGTATCTTTTAATATTAATTTAATTTTTCCTTTCTGTACTCAAGGGGTGTTTCCCCAGTAAATTTTTTAAAAAGCTGAGTAAAGTAATGGGGTTGTGAAAAACCTAAATCAAAAGCAATTTCCTGTATGGTTTTATTACTAACAAGAAGCGTACTCTTTGCTTTGTTAATAATAAATGAATTGATATAATCTGTTGTTTTTATGCCAGTATTTGATTTCAAAGTTTTGCTTAAATATTTAGGCGTAAGACAAAACTGATCTGCCAAATACTGAAGATTAGGAAGTCCATCGTTCAGATTTCGATTTTGCTCATAATAGGTTTCAAGAAAGTAATCCACTTTAGCCAATAAATTTGTATCGGAGCTATTTTTTATATTGAACTGTCGGTTAAAAGCTCTTAAGCAGTTTTGTAGTAGTAAAAAAATTTCTGTTGATATAATGTTTTGACTGTACTCATCATTACGCATTATTTCTGATTGCATTCTTTTAATACCCTGATTAATCACCTCTAATTCTTCATTGTTTGCATTTAAAGCCTCGTTAATATCATAAGAAAATAAGTGGTGAAGGCTGCTATCTTTAATGAAATGCGAATTTTTAATAAATTTTGGTGAGAATACCAGAATCCACCCGTCTTTTGAGTTTGAGCCTTCAGTTCCAATAATTAACTGGTTGGGAGCAACAAAGCTTAAAAGGCCATTTTTTTGCTCATAGTTTGAGGTTCCATATATCAGGTGTTTATCAGTGCTGTTGCACATTACACAATAAAACTCACAGGTTACTTTCTGGTTTATGATGTTTCCGGGTACATCTAAATCAGCTAATGAAATAATGCCAAAGCCATCTAACCTGGGGCTATCTAAATTCAGTAATTGAAAAAAGTGTTCAACCGAACGGTAATGTAGAATTTCACTTCCCATATTTATAATTATAATAACATTAACATTTGTAGCTAACAAAATTTATTATTTAAAACTTGTAGCCAATCATTATAATTACGGAGGGTGTTAAATATAGCTATAAAAGTTATTAATCTCTTTTGGGTAACTACGATTTATTAACAAAAAGAGTAATGTTTTGTTCTGGTTTTTAAAGCATAAAACTGAGTACTTAAACGTTTTTATAGCTATATTTTGATTTAATATGAGGTTGTGATTCTGGATGTAAATGATTAATGTTTTTAAAATGAAATGAATAGGGTTTCTTTGCTAAGCTTTTAACTTTTCAACAGCTTTAAATACACGTAAGAAATTTCCTCCCCAAATTTTTGCAATATCATCCTCAGAATAACCTCTTCTTAGTAGTTCCAGAGTTATTTTAGGAAAGTCTGCAACGTTTGTGCAGTCTGCTAATCCACCACCACCATCAAAGTCAGAACCAATTCCAACATGATCAATCCCAACTAACTTTACTACATAATCAATATGGTCAACAGCATCGGCAATGGTTGGCAATACTTGAGGGTAATTCTTGTTTATGGCATCCCATTCAGCCCAGGCTTGCTTTCTTTCATCGTCGTTTTTATATTGCCAGTTGTTATACTTTTTCTTCAGTTCCTGCATTTTGGTGTAATGAACACTTGTGGTATCAGGTGATTTTATATAATCTCCAAGTATGCAAATTTGAATCACTCCATCGTTTTTAGCTAACAATTTAATCATATCATCACTCATGTTTCTTGGATGATCACAAACCGAACGCACGCTTGAATGCGATGCAACTACCGGAGCTTTACTGTATTTCATTACATCGTAAAAAGCTGTGTCTGAAATATGCGAAACATCGATAATCATACCCAGTTTATTCATTTCTTTTATCACCTCTTTCCCAAATTTACTAACGCCATGATGCTCAGCTCCCTTTGGGTCTGTTGATGAATCGCAAATATCATTGTTTGAAGAATGACATAGCGTTAAATAGCGAACACCTTTATCGTAAAATTCTTTTACTCTGTTAATGTCCTTGGCAATAGGAAAGCCGTTTTCCATACCTAAAAAGATGGCTCTCTTATTTTCAGCCTCAAGTTTTTGTAAATCTTTTACTGAGGTGGCCAGACCAGTAGTGCTTTTATTGTGTTCTAAACTTACTATTGTTGAATCAATCATTTGATTGGCTAAATCATAAGTTTCTTTGTAAGTTTCGGTATTTCTTGGCTTCTGACTGGTGAAGATGGCAAAAAAGATGGCATCTAAACCACCTTCCTCCATTCTGGGTATATCAACCCGGCTCTCAGGTGCCTCGTGAGATACACTGATGTCAAAGCCATTGTTCACAAATTTCATAGGTGTGTCACAATGCGTATCAATAGTTGTAATGGAATTATGAACGCGTTTTGCATCAGAAAGTGAGAAGTTCTTTGGAAAAAGTACTGAAAAAGCAATAATGATTGCTGAAAATTTTAAAAATGCCATATTGTTTGAGTATTAGATGTGCAAAATAGTGATATTTTATATTTTAATGCCTGATATTTATTATAGATGTGTTTAAAATGATTAAAAATAACCCTGCACCCCTAGTTAAAATTTGTGGATCAACAAAAATATCTCAAACTTATGTCTATGCACTATAATATTGCTTCACCATTGCTTTTTAGTTTTTCACATCAATAGCAAAGGTTGTTTTATTTATTCTGATCTTTTATAGGGTAAATTAAGCCGCCTAATATTGCTGTAATGGGAGCTACTAACACTAAGCCGAAACTACCAACCAAAGTGTGTAGTATTTCAGCAGCAATATAATTTGTATTACAAATAGATATTAACGGAGTGCCCTTAGCCATAAATACCATGAAAACAAACATAAAACTTCCGGAATATGCAAATAGGAGTGTCGTTGTCATTGTTCCAATTACAGGATAGGCTACGTTAAATCCAGATTTCATGAGTTCTTTCTTTTTTATGGATGGATTATGTTCAAGTACTTCGTGTTGTGCAGCAGCAATATCCATAGCTACATCCATAACAGCACCAGCAGCGGCAATAAAAATACAAGATATAAATATAGCAGTTAGGTCAAGGTGTGTATAACCTGTATAAAGTAGTGTTTCAGAAAACTCTTTTACTGTACCGGAGACTTTAAAGAAATGTGCAAATAATAATGCCATACTAGTTGTGATTCCAACTCCGCTTATGGCTCCTAATAAAGCTACCCATCCTTTTCTTGAGAAACCGTTTATTAAAATAATAATTACAGTTGTACACAAAACTATAATTCCAAATGAAACAATGATTGGGGAATATCCCTTCAGAAATAATGGTAGTAGAATTTTCCAAAAGGCCAGCGCAGTAAAAATAAATGATAATAAAGCCTTAAACCCGGTTATTCCGGCAAAGCAAACCAGAAACAATGCAAATAAACCTAATAATATCCATTCTATTTGTATTCTGTAAAAATCATCGGCTCTTGCCTCAATAATCTTTGAACCACTTTTGTTAAACTTTAAAACAGTTAATACTTTATTACCAGGTTTAAAAATCTTGTCTAATTTTTTTTGTCCAATAAGAATATTGTGTGCTATTACGGTATCACCTTTAAAGTTACCAGATAATAGTTTTAAGTTAAGATCTTGGGTTCCCACAGTAACAATTCCGTGTTGATCCAGATCGTCATTGTTTACCGCAATAACTTGGGCTTTAACATGATCTGTGTTTTTTAACAAACGAGGATTTTCATGTCCTGTAGGTAAGTAAATTAAGATAATGGTTAAGATGGAGATAGTTATAGTGAAAGCAATATTAATTTTCCTTTTGTGTGTTTTTAGCATGACATATTTAATAATTGGTCGATTTACCTCAATTGTAATGTATATTTAGTTATTCACATGTTTTGTTAAGGGTTATGACTGAGTGACTTTTATTGAATAAAAGGCCTGCATTAAAAAATGCAGACCTTTTAATTAGTTAGTGAAAACAGATTATTCAGCATTCAATGCGGCTATTTCTATTATTTTTTTCGCAACATCAGTGTTGTCATAGTATCCAGTAAACTTATATTCTCCCTGACCCAGGGCTAAAACAGGAACAGGAACTGCAGTGTGTGAATATGTTGTCCAATCAATACCTGCTTTTTCATTTAAAATATGAGTTACTGTTACGGTAAAAGGATCGTAACTGCTTCCTCCAAAAATATCAGAATCATATCCTGCACATTCTTCTTTAAAATTAACAGAACCATCCATGATGCCAATAGTTAAATCGAAAGCTGTTTGAAGTCTCTCTGTTTCATAATCAGATAACTCAAGAGAAAAGTCAAGTCCTTGTTCGCTTGATTCAGTTTTAGTTTCATCTCCTAATCCAAAATATTCTTTAGCTGATGCTAATGCTTCATTAAATGTAATTGTGGCAGGATCCCAGGATTTTACTACATTATTATAATATTCATCATAGGATATTTTTTGGTAGTTTAAAAATGTAAAGGCGGTTTCGTAGGCAGTTCCTGCATAACCTAAAGTTAATCCTCCGGTTTCATGATCACCAGTTACAATAATTAAGGTTGAATCCGGGTGCTCGTTGTAAAAATCAATGGCTTTCCCTACTGCATCATCAAAGGCAACAACATCAAATGTTGATGCAACAGCATCGTTAGCATGACAAGCCCAGTCTATTTTTCCACCTTCAACCATCATGAAAAATCCATTTTTATTATCTAATAGTTCAATGCCTTTTTCAGTAAAATCGGCTAAGGAAAGGTCATCAGAAGTACGGTCAACTTCATAAGGAAGCGCTGCAGAACCATCATATTGATCTGAATAAGCCCAACACTTTGTTCCATTTGCAATAGCGTTAAGTTCTGTTTTGTTGGTAGCTATAGTGTATCCTGCATTTATCATGGCCTGATCAATATCAACCGGAGTAAAATCTGCAGGTACTCTCGATGCGTCTCTGTATTTAGTAAAATTGCCTTTAGCATATCCTCCTCCAAAATAATCGAAATTACTAGTAGCCATTTGGCTTGCAATATAATTGTAGTAATTACGTGTTTCTGCGTGAGAATAGAAACAGGCAGGTGTTGCATGGTCGATACTTACACTTGAAACAATACCAACTTTCATTCCTTTTGCTTTGGCCATTTCTGCCATGGTTTTTATTTCTTCAGAATGCTCTCCGTTTTGAGAAATGGTACCGCAAGTTGTTTTTTCTCCAGTTGCTAATGCTGTTGCTGCAGCAGCCGAGTCAGTAATATAACGGTCCTTAGCATGTGTAGTTTGCATGCCTGTTACATTAAATTGCTGCATATTCAATGTTCCTATACCAACTGATTTTAGAAAGCCAGAACTGTTTAAGGCTGCTTCAGCTGCATTAATTTGCACGTTAGCCATACCGTCTCCAATAAATAGAAATACATACTTTGGTGTATTGTACTCTTCAAGTATGCCGGTAGCTGATTTTTTACTTGAATCAATCGTGTCATCATCATCATTACACGAGGTAAAAGTTAAAGAAAGACTAGCTATTGTAAAAAAGGCAAAAGCTAACTTGTTTAAATAATTGAATTTTTTCATTCTGTTTAAATAATTTAGGTTGTTATTTTCTAAGTAATGTTTGAGTTAAGTAAACAGTGCAAAAGTCAACTATTAGTGTTAAGTTTATTTAAAACGTTATTTTTATTAAAATCAAGTTCTTTAGCTAATTGAATAAAAATCAACAATATATTAACGTTAGGGTGTTGCAAATAGGCGTATAAATTGTATTTTATGTTCGCTTAAATTAAATACGCCTTATATTGAAGAAGTTAAGCGTAATGTTACAATTTAGTAGTTAATTGCTCTAATTAACAATAAATTAAGTAGGTAATGTAAGTCGAGAGTAAGAATTGCTATTAATCGATGCTTTCAATAATCATCAATACATACTTTTCGTTTTCAAAGGCAAAATATTTTGTAGTGTATTGAATGTTCATGTCCACCTTTTTGTTACGCTCAACATAAAATGGGCGGGTGATTTTTTTCTAAAAGTGGTGGTATTGTTTAAATAGGTTGAAATGGCACTTAATCTTAATTCGCAATTCCTGCATTTACTGGTTTTTCCACAATCTTTTTGTTCTTCTACCTGATAGGCACAGCCAATCGCTTCTCCGCACCTGATATAAATAAGATCTTTGTCCTTATTTTTCGGAAACATAGCTAAGAAAGCGTTATTAAATGAGATTAGTTCCATTCTGTTGTTTAAGAGCAAAACAGAACTATTGATATTATCCAGTATCAATTCTAAGAATTGATGAGAACCTCTTAAAAAGTTAAAGGAAATATTTGTTAGGGCGATATTTGTTGTCATTTTATATATGTCATTTTGTATCAGTCTTTTAAATTTATGAAAATAGTTTGTCAATATCAATTGTTTTTTCTCGTAAATTTGTGATAAACATGTTCTTATGAAATGCTCAATAATTGTATATTTGCAGCGGTTATAAAAGGGAGGAAATGTATAAGTATAAGGGAGGAATAGTATTCCTTTTCTGTTTTTTTATTGTAGTTGTTAGAGCTCAGGTTCCTAAGGTTGGAGATCCTACAGATAAAACATCAGATCAATTGGATTCGTTGTATCACTCAAGGTCAACAGAAAAGAATTTGATGTTTACACCATATGTAGCTCCAACATACACTCCTGAATTGGAATTGTTGTTTTCTGCAGGTGCATTAATGTCCTTTAAACTTCAAAAAGATAATCCTTTTGTTGATCGCTCAAGTATTCCGTTTTCGGTAGGATACAGTACAAACGAATCTGTTTCTATAGCTGCTTTCCCTTATATATATGGTAAAACAGATAAGATGAGGTTGTTGACCATGCTGTTTTACAGGGATATGCCGGATAATTACTGGGGGGTAGGTTATGATGCCGGAAACAGAACATCTACACCAGATGAAACCACAAGATATCACCGCCAATGGTTTTCTGCAGAAGGAAAAGTTGTTCATCGTATCAATAAAAGTCTGTTTGTTGGAGTAACCTATGATTTTAACAGTACCAAGGCAACGGAATTAAATGAGTACATGAAGTCGGATATTTATGTTCAAAAATATGGCAAAAGTGCCACGAATTTTGGATTAGGTCTGGCTTTGGATTTAGATAAGAGGGATAATGTTCAGAATCCATATAAAGGTTATTATTTTAGTATATCGTTTTTAAAATACAATAACTTTTTAAAGATAGGGGATAGCAACGAGTTTTTAAAAGCTACCCTTGATACACGTAAATACCTGAACCTTGGAGACAGAAAGGTATGGGCTTTTCAGTTTAAAACACAGTATTCTGATGGCGAAATTCCATGGATGGATTTACCTCAGTTGGGAACTCAGTTTGATTTAAGAGGGTATCAGTGGGGGCGATTCAGAGATAAAGTTGCTTTATTCGGGATATCTGAATATCGTCATATGTTTTCAGGGATGAGGATGCCATCCATACGAAGGTATTTAAAACATGTGGGTTTTGCTGCCTGGGCTGGTTTTGGTTCTGTAGCCAGTAGCTATGAAGAGATTGAAGATTTCTTACCTAATTTAGGTGCCGGTTTGAGGATTGAAATACAACCACGTATGAATTTAAGGTTGGATTATGGAGTAGCTAAAGATAGAAGAGGTTTTTACGTTGCTTTTAGTGAAGCCTTTTAATATTTAAGGGTATCATAAAAACAACCGGATAGAAATGGTTGTTCTATCCGATTGAATTTGTTGAATTGATTTAAAGTTTAATTAATTTCATTTTGCCAAGTAAAGCGCTATTTGTATCAACATTCATATTTTCATTTTCTGGCTCAAAAGTCAGTTTAAAATGATGTGTTCCTTTTGGTAACTGGGTTTTTATACGATTTGTTTCTCCCAGGTTGGCCCATTCATTTGTTCCTCTCTGTGGCATAATTACAGGAGCTGTCTTTTGATCATTTATCCACAAAGTTCTGTTGGCACATTTGTTATCCGTATTCCATGGTCCACTTCCGTTTGTGTATTCAAAGAATAGTATATAAGTTCCTTCTTCAGGAATATTGATATTCCATTCAACATCAAGATTCTTTTGTTTTGATAATTCAATCATACCGGCAGGAGCACCTGCAATAGAAACCGTTTTGTTGCATTTGTATTTATTAAAAGACAGATATCCTCCTGATTGTGGTTTGTAATAAATTGGTTCGCTAATAAATGAAGGATCTCCAACAATATCAATGGCACGAATTGTATATTCTCCATTGGTTTCATCCAGGTTTATTTTGGTTACATCAGTAGTGGTGGTAAGTAGTTTGCCATTTTTGTATACTTCGTATTTTACTGCATTCTGAACAGAATCCCACAACAGCTCCTGGTTTTTGATGGCGGCTTGTGGTGTTGCAATATGGAATTTATTAGCAACCACATTTGTACTACCATAAAAATCATTATTAGCCATCTCTATTTCAATAATAACTTTACCTTCTCCAAGCAGACTTACAGAATGTTCTGTTTGTTTTTCTCCATTAACAGTAAATGACTGTATTTTATTTCCGTAACCATTCACTTTTATCGTAAATTCCTTATCTCTTATTTTTAGGTTGCTTAACTCCATTTTGCATTGGTATGAATTCGGAATTACGGGGTTAAAATACAATTTGTGATCTGGCTTAAAGTTCATTCCAAAGAAAATCTTGTAAATATGCCCCAGGTTCCCTGCAACACTCCATAGTTGTCTGTCAGAATTTAATGCAGTCATAAAATCTCCATTATCAGCAACCATATTTTCTTTGTTGGTTAAAAACATTGCTGCGGCTCTGTAAAAAGAACTGATGCCCTGTTCTAAGGCATTGTTATTCCCTGCTTTAGATACAGCTAAATTCCAGAAGGTTTGTACAAAAGGCCATATTCCATTGTTGTGATAGGGTTGAATACCTGGTATTTGTGGATATACACATGGAATTCCCCATGTTAGAGTTGGTGTGTTTTCAATAACGGTATTTGATTTTTCATCGGCAACATCATATAAAACAGAAAAAGCCTCACCCAGAGATTCTGATTTTGGTGAACTGAATTTGTAGTTTCTACCATAGATATATTGATTGTAATATCCTTTTTCCTGATTCCAAAGATTGGTATTTATGGCAGTTTTAAGTTCATTGGCCCAGTTCGAATACTTGCTTATATCTTCTTTCTGGTTTAATAGCTTGGCCATCTGACTTAATATTCTCAGCGTTTGATAATGTACCAGGTTGGTTCCAAGGTTTAGTGAAGAATAGATATCAGTATTATCCATCCATCTTGGATAAGTCTGTATTCTCCAATCCAGAAAGGAGGATTCTCCTTTATATAGATGCGAATTGTTGTCAAATACAATAATCCTATCATCTTCAACCGTATTTTTAATGACTTTGTAGCAGTAATCAAGCCATAACTCATCTCCTGAAATTAGATAGATTTCCCATGCTGCTAATGCCCATGTTGTTCTGTCTGAAGATACTGGCCATGCACCACCCGAACCGGTATCCTGAATAATTCTATCCCGCTTTATTTTTTTGAGTAAAGAATGTCTCGCTCTTTGTGTATCTGCAATTCCTAAACCTAAAACGGTAGCATAACTAACATCTCTGGTCCAAACGCCAGCCCATTTCGCACCGGTTCTAAAAGTTCCATCATCTTCGCTCAATAATTTAGTTTCCTCCAGGGCCATATTATATAAAGCCTGTATCAATTCGTTATCCGTTTTAAGTTGAGGATACTGACTGATATCTTTTGTTAGTTTCCACTCAGGCTTTACAAATTTGTTTTCGTCAAAAGTATTTATGTTTATTGATAACTCATAAATATGATCTCCATCTTCATCCTTAAGTTGAACATTTTCTCCAAGGTTTTCAAAATCAAAATTAAGGGGTGCAATATTCCCTGCCATAAAAACCCCTTTAAAATCTTTTTGAGTTATTTTGTCGTGGTTAATATCTTCATAATAACCTTTTTCATCAAAGGCTTTAAATACTTTTCGCAGATCAAGTTTTACATTTAATGTTATATTTGATTCTAAAGTTTCATCAATACCAGCTTGTTCATCAATATGCTGATTTCCAAATTCAATGATAGGCGTATTATAAATCCCATTTTCAGGTTTAACAACAATTTGATGATTTGTAGCAAACGGTAGTTCATTATCCTTTTGGTTGATGCTAAACTTTAATTCGATTGTCCTTTTTTGAGGAATGTTAACCGGGCTCATATAATTACTGGTCATGGAACCATCAGGATGTACTTCAGCAATAAAATCGCCTTGTACTACTTTATTGTTATATACCGTAAAGTTTTTATTTACATGATGAATGTTCATGGGATTATTACAACTGTATAGTATCATTAAAATGAAAATAAAAGGGGTGATCCTCATAACATGAAATGTTTAATTGAATTATTAAAAATACTTTTATCGAAATGTTAATGGTTAGTGTCATTTTGTAATTCAAAGCAATTAAAAACATTACTGAATAACTAAAAATACAAAAAATATATTGAAGGTTTAGGGGGTAAGAAAAAGAATACCAGTGTAATATAAGAAGTTGTAAGGGAGAAAAATATAGAAGTATTAATGGGATGTTGGCAGAATATTACCTGTTTGCGATAGGTTATTTGTATACTGAAAAGCATCTTTTATCATAGCTATCCATAGTGAAATAAGAATTTAAAGCCTTAGTAGATTTTAAAAGTAACTTTGTCAAAGAACTAAATAATCGAAGTTTTATAAAATATCCTGATTTATTTTGACTCCCGACAGTGTTTACTTTTTTTTATGTTGATGGTTCGTTGATTCCTTTTGTATAAATTTTCATGACTTTGTTTTTTTGTATGCCCTGCTATCACTGATCAGGTTATAACAGAACTCGGGTTAAACATGTATCGGCCGACTTTAGAGCCAAGAGCAAAGTGTTTAGCGCAAATAGCGCTTTGATCTCAGCTTGTAGTACTAAAGTATATTGAAATATTCATCGAAAAAATAACAGTAATTTTACTGTTACTTTTTATGGTTGTAAGTATTTGTGTGATAGTGATATATAATTTTGGGTGTCTGAAGTTTTGATTTGATTTACCCCCCATAATGCCTCAGAATTCCATTTTTTGCTAAAAATGGGGGTTTTGGATTCCACTTTTGGCCAAAAACGATGGTTT
>NZ_JAPDPJ010000159.1 GCF_026013605.1 Plebeiibacterium sediminum | reverse complement strand
CTTTTTCTTCTTGTCCATAGCTTTATTGTTAGAGTTTAGAGAGGGATTCCCCAACTGTCGAACTTGGGTTTGATTTTGGAAATTTCACTTTCGCTGAGTTCCTGTCTGAACCAGCCAATCAGGTTGAAATCCTGACCTAAAAACGCTGCCCTGGTTCCCCACAAATACTGTTTCATGCCAAAGGCTTTAATCACCAATAGCATATCATCCTTGCTTTGTATTTTATCAATGGTGGAGTAAATAACCTTTTCATCTGTGCCAAAGTCGAGCATTGCACCGTACAGCGTATTGGCATATAAAGCAGCATCAGAAGCAGAAATAGTCAGGTTTTGCCTGTCGATAACCGTATCTTTTATTGATGGAGCAACCCTTGATGAAGTGCCATCAGGATTTTTCTTAAACAATAGCTTTTTAACGGCATAAATACCGATTCCAACGCCCAAAATGGGCAATCCGTATTTAATGCCATTAGCTATTAATGTTGCTTTATTTACTGGTGGTAACTGTTGCACGGTGCTGAAATTTTAAATGTATCGTAATGCGGTCTTTACAATCTTAGGGTTCTTGGCAACCTTGGTTAGAAGCTTAATCATGTCCTGTTGCTCAACCTTGTTGACTGCATTTTGCAAAAGGTTTCCTACTTGCTGAACTACCTCGGTACTGTCAGCTTCAATGGTGATTCCTACTTTAAACTTTCTCATAATCGTATGTTTTAATCGTTATCTAAATCTGCGTTGTCAAAATCTACGTTCCCCGGTTCCGGCTCTGATATGCCATTCACGGCTTGATTCAGGAAAAGGAGGGTTTTATTAATCAGTTCTGCTTTATCAAGGCATAAGCCAACGATGTTTGCAATCTTGGCTACATCTTGCAGTTCCCATGTCATAAGGGCATCGGATAGCTTTTTGATAATCTCTGCTTTCTTGCGGTCTTCGGGTGTATTAGCCGTACCTATGTCGGTAATCTCAACATTGGTTTCAGGGAGCTGTGCCGATTCTTCCTCGGTATCATCAAGCATTCCCAAAGCTCCTTTAAGTTCTTCGGCTGATAGCCCTAATAGCTCTGCTGTTTTCGGACTGTTGGTAAGCAAGCGTGAACCGATACCGACCAATGCACCTGTGGCAACACGCTTCATCACTTCATTGGGAGCATACCCGGCAAGACGGCTTTCAAGGTCTGTTTTATCGGTTTTCAGTTCCCTGTTTTCGCTTTGGTAGCGGTCTTTTTCAGCTCGTAGTTCTGCATTTTCATTTCGTAAACGCTCATACTTTTCTTCCAAAGTGTTGTAGCGTGTCTCGAACTTAAAATCATCTAACTGCTTTTGATAGCTGATTCGCTCAACCTCTTTGTTATTGCCCGATAAAGCATTAAACACCCCGAAAAGACCTTCCAACTTGTTTTTTGCCTGTTCGTTTTCACCGGAGAACAATCCCAACAGCGTATCTAATTCGCCTAAACCATTGGTGTTACTCTGAATTTGGTGCTGTCTTACTTCTTCCTGAATAATGGTCTGAAGCTCGGCTCTCTCAATGGGTTCTTTAGGTGGGTTCAAAAGCTTACTGATATTTACTGTATAACTGTTAAGGCTTCTGGCATTGGGGCTTTTGCCTCCAAACACATCAACCCTTAGTGAACCATGAGACTGCTTTGCTTTTTCAATAGCACTTTCAATGTCACGGTTAAACTTATCCGTTCCGGAGGTTCTTGAAGTGAGTGCCGTTTCCTGTGCTGCGGTAACCAGGTATATTTCGTAAGCGTAAGGGTACTTTTGTTCATCTTCCGAACGCTTTATAAACTCGTATATGCTTTGTATTTGCTCTCTGTAATCCAACATAGTCGTATTAATTTCGGTGGGGAATAATCTTCACAAACTCCAATCGGTAAGGCTTAAAGTTTTCCGCTTTGGTTTTGATGTCTATGTAATCGGTGAATACCTGGTATCGGTACTCATCCATAAAGTCGTATTCTTCGGGTGTAGCGGTAAACACGTTATCGCTGCTAATGAGTTCCATTTCATCAATGGAGCTTGGCAGACCTTTGGTGTTCAGAATCCACATGTCGTTTTTCAGGTCCAGCGAAATATCCGAACCTGTTACCATTATCACCGTTGGTTTTAACTGATAACTGTCAATAGTTCGCATCCCTGAAACACGGTCTTTTGCGATGGTATGTAATAACTCACTCGTGTTCATATTCAATGTAGATTCTAATGGTTAGCGTATTGTCTCCGCTGTTTTTATTGCTTTTGAAAACCGTATGGATATTGCTGTTTACCTCCAAAGGCTCATGGAAAGGGATAACCTCTTTGCTTAAATGCTTTACCTTTCTGTTGGCAGTAAGCATGTAATCACGCAGTAGAAAACTGTTGCCGTTTACCAATAGGCTGATATTGCCACATTCGTAAGGTTCCGGCTGTTTGTAAGCCTTAACAGGACGAAGAAAAACATCGGATTTATGCAGATAGGCAAAGGTTAATGTTTCCTGTGCTATCAAGTCTGCAAATTCAAGGCTTGTTATGGTTTGACCTTTTTCTAACAAGCCCACTTCGTTGTAGAGATAATCGGCAAACTGCGTATTGAAAAGCTCTGCAATGCTGTTATTCAGGTTGCTTTGCTGGTCTGCATCGAGACAAGTAAATTTGATATTGTTGCTCAAAATATCAACTATTGCCGGAAGAATATCACTTTCAAAAAAGTCTTTGCTTTCCGCTTCACTTGCCCTTGTGCGTAGGTATGAATAGAAAAGGTTGGTAATGCCATCGGTCAGTAACAAATCGGATATTAAAGCTTGGGGAAAAGCTAAATCCTGTGTTACATCTTCCAATTCCGATTCCTTTTTAACCAGGGCGTTTATTGCAATGCCTGTAATCAGTTTACAGGAGGCAGGGAGCAAGTCCTGTTCGTTGATGTGTTTGTTGCCAACTGAGGTTTTTGTAATTACAAAATATCGTTTCATTGTCGGGAGATTTTAGGGTTATTTCTTTTTCTCTACCTCGGCAAGCAGATACACACGAACATTGTAGCTTTCATTAACAGCCAGGTTCTCGCTGTCGTCTTTGTAAATGA
>NZ_JAPDPJ010000158.1 GCF_026013605.1 Plebeiibacterium sediminum | reverse complement strand
CTTTTTCTTCTTGTCCATAGCTTTATTGTTAGAGTTTAGAGAGGGATTCCCCAACTGTCGAACTTGGGTTTGATTTTGGAAATTTCACTTTCGCTTAGTTCCTGTCTGAACCAGCCAATCAGGTTAAAATCCTGACCTAAAAATGCAGCCCTGGTTCCCCACAAATACTGTTTCATGCCAAAGGCTTTTATCACCAATAGCATATCATCCTTGCTCTGTATCTTATCAATGATGGAGTAAATGACCTTTTCATCTGTACCAAAGTCGAGCATTGCACCGTACAGCGTATTGGCATATAAAGCAGCATCAGAAGCCGAAATCGTCAGGTTTTGCCTGTCGATAACCGTATCTTTTATTGATGGAGCAACCCTTGATGAAGTGCCATCAGGATTCTTCTTAAACAATAGCTTTTTAACTGCGTAAATACCAATTCCAACGCCCAAAATGGGCAATCCGTATTTAATGCCATTGGCTATTAATGTTGCTTTATTTACTGGTGGTAACTGTTGCACGGTGCTGAGTTTTTTAGATGTATCGTAATGCGGTCTTTACAATCTTCGGGTTCTTGGCAACCTTGGTCAGAAGCTTAATCATGTCCTGTTGCTCAACCTTGTTGACTGCATTTTGCAAAAGGTTTCCTACTTGCTGAACTACTTCGGTACTGTCAGCTTCAATGGTGATTCCTACTTTAAATTTTCTCATCATCGTATGTTTTAATCGTTGTCTAAATCTTCGTTATCAAACTTTGCGTTTCCCGGTTCTTGTTCTGATATGCCATTCACGGCTTGATTCAGGAATAGAAGGGTTTTATTAATTAGCTCTGCTTTGTCAAGGCATAAGCCAACGATGTTTGCAATCTTGGCTACATCTTGTAGTTCCCATGTCATAAGGGCATCGGATAGTTTTTTGATAATCTCTGCTTTCTTGCGGTCTTCGGGGGTATTTGCTGTGCCTATGTCGGTAATCTCAACATTGGTTTCAGGGAGCTGCGTTGATTCTTCCTCGGAATCATCAAGCATTCCCAAAGCTCCTTTGAGTTCTTCGGCTGATAAGCCTAATAATTCTGCTGTTTTTGGACTGTTGGTAAGCAAGCGTGAACCAATACCAACCAATGCACCTGTGGCAACACGTTTCATCACTTCATTGGGAGCATACCCGGCAAGACGGCTTTCAAGGTCTGTCTTATCGGTTTTCAGTTCCCTGTTTTCTCTTTGGTAGCGATCTTTCTCAGCTCGTAGTTCAGCATTTTCGTTGCGTAAACGCTCATATTTTTCTTCCAAAGTATTGTAGCGTGTCTCGAACTTAAAATCATCCAACTGCTTTTGGTAGCTGATTCGCTCAACCTCTTTGTTATTACCCGATAAAGCATTGAACACACCGAACAGACCATCAAGCTTAGATTTTACGGCAGGGTTATCTCCTGAAAATAATCCTAACAAGGAATCCAGTTCACCCAATCCATTGGTGTTGTTTTGGATTTGGCTCTGTTTCATTTCCTCCTGGATAATGGTTTGTATCTCTGCTCTCTCAATGGGTTCTTTGGGTGGGTTCAAAAGCTTGCTGATATTCACAGTATAACTGTTCAGGCTTCTGGCATTGGGGCTTTTGCCTCCAAACACATCAACCCTGAGTGAACCGTGAGACTGCTTTGCTTTTTCAATGGCACTTTCAATGTCTCGATTAAACTTATCCGTTCCGGAGGTTCTTGAAGTGAGTGCTGTTTCCTGTGCTGCGGTAACCAGGTATATTTCGTAAGCGTAAGGGTACTTTTGTTCGTCCTCTGAACGCTTTATAAACTCGTATATGCTTTGTATTTGCTCTCTGTAATCCAACATAGTCGTATTAATTTCGGTGGGGAATAATCTTTACAAACTCCAATCGGTAAGGCTTAAAGTTTTCCGCTTGGGTTTTGATGTCTATGTAATCGGTGAATACCTGATAGCGGTACTCATCCATAAAGTCGTATTCTTCGGGTGTAGCGGTAAACACGTTATCGCTGCTAATGAGTTCCATTTCATCAATGGAGCTTGGCAAACCTTTGGTGTTCAGAATCCACATATCGTTTTTCAGGTCCAGCGAAATATCAGCACCTGTTACCATTATCACCGTTGGTTTTAATTGGTAGCTGTCGATGGTTCGCATCCCTGAAACACGGTCTTTTGCGATGGTATGTAGTAACTCACTCGTGTTCATATTCAATGTAGATTCTAATGGTTAGCGTATTGTCTCCGCTGTTTTTATTGCTTTTGAAAACCGTATGGATGTTGCTGTTTACCTCCAAAGGCTCATGGAATGGGATAACTTCTTTGCTCAGATGCTTTACCTTTCGGTTGGCAGTAAGCATGTAATCACGCAATAGAAAACTGTTGCCATTAACTAATAGGCTGATATTGCCACATTCATAAGGTTCTGGCTGTTTGTAAGCTTTAACAGGACGAAGAAAAACATCGGATTTATGCAGATAGGCAAAGGTTAATGTTTCCTGTGCTATCAAGTCGGCAAATTCAAGGCTTGTAATGGTTTGACCTTTTTCAAACAAACCCACTTCGTTATAGAGATAATCGGCAAACTGCGTATTGAAAAGCTCTGCAATGCTGTTGTTCAGGTTGCTTTGTTGGTCGGTATCAAGGCAAGTAAATTTGATGTTGTTACTCAGAATATCAACGATTGCCGGAAGAATATCACTTTCAAAAAAGTCTTTGCTTTCCGCTTCACTTGCCCTTGTTCGTAGGTATGAATAGAACAGGTTGGTAATACCATCGGTCAATAACAAATCGGATATTAAAGCCTGTGGAAAAGCTAAATCCTGTGTTACATCTTCCAATTCCGATTCCTTTTTAACCAGGGCGTTTATTGCAATGCCTGTAATCAGTTTACAGGAAGCAGGGAGCAAGTCCTGTTCGTTGATGTGTTTATTGCCAACTGAGGTTTTTGTAATTACAAAATATCGTTTCATTGTCGGGAGATTTTTGGGTTATTTCTTTTTCTCTACCTCGGCAAGCAGATACACACGAACATTGTAGCTTTCATTAACAGCCAGGTTCTCGCTGTCGTCTTTGTAAATGA
>NZ_JAPDPJ010000157.1 GCF_026013605.1 Plebeiibacterium sediminum | reverse complement strand
TCTTATTTAAACTATCAAACACCTGATGAGTATGGAAAGGTGGTTATCAGAAATGTGGCTTAACTTTTTGTCTAGTTTTTTATTGCAATTCCACTTCGTCTTAAGTTTTACTGGAGCCAGGTAACTAACTATTGCTTCACTTAGCCCTTTATTCTTGTCTCATAGCTCTCTGCACCATGCACTTCGCTCTCTGCTCTCAACTCTCAGCTCTTTGCAAATAACTTTTTACCCTAAAATTGAAACCTTTGACTGTTAAATCTGTATATTCGAACTATAATTATAAATAACGGAAATACAATACATAGCAAATATAAACGTAAGTCAATGACGCTTACAACACCCCAATGGTTATGTATACGTAATATAATGACGGATACATTTTAAGGGTGGATATATTTCTAATTTGGCGGGCATTAAACCACACAGCTTCAAACAAGTATTAAAGAACTTATAAGAAATATGACTTTAGAAAAAATTATTGAAGAAATTGAAGGTTATTACGTAGATTCAGACACGGAAGACGCTGAAATAATTAGTTTTTTTGAAGCAATTGGAGATAAAATATACAAAATAAGAAATATTAATAACTTAGATAAATCAAGACTAATAACTTCATTTTTTAACTATTTGAAGAATCAAACTCCTGAACTTGAAGAAAATTGGACTTTTATTCATTTACTTGAAGACATTGATAAACCCAAGTATTCAATATATAATGACATCTTAATTGAGACAAACAAAACAAGACCGACCTATACTTCAGTCTTGCTTTTAAATCGACACATAAATTCAATTGAATCGGGAAACAGCGAAAATTATATAGACTTATTAAGAGAAATAAGTGAAAATAAAGGAATTCACGAAGATATAAGAGAAATCGCCGCCGAATTCTATCAATATCAATTAACAAAGAAATAAAAACGCCAGCCAACCCGCTGGAATAAAGCATTGCGCGGTTTGCTCGTCCTGACACCTTAGTCTACCGTCTTAGTCCCCCTATTGGGTGACACGACACCACGACCAATGCGCCACGACTTCATCCAGCAAAACGTTGGCGCAAATTTAAAAAGCAACTTAGAATTTTATTTTTCAATATTATAACAAGTAATTCAAATGAGAAGATTGTATTTAGTACTTAGTTTAATATTTATATCTAATATTAATAGCTATACTCAAGAGCATGAAGCAACAGTATATGATGCTGAAGTAATTAAACAAATAATCTTTTTTACAGATACAATCTATAAGCTTAAAGATGTTGAAGATGGTAAATGGTCTGTCTATTTTGATAAAGAAAAAACAAAGCTTTTTCTATCTGCAAATATCAGGAACGGACAAGAAATCGGAACTACCCAGAAGTATCATAAAACTGGTGTTTTAGCTAGTGAAAGAATATACGGTAAGGAAGTTCGTGATAGTATTGTTAAAAAATGGGATTCTAGCGGAATTTTAAAGTATGCTAAGTACTCAAGCACTACCTCTATATATGAAGTTGAATATTATGATGCAGATAAAGTGAAGAGCGAACAATATCTAATAACAGATGACCAACCAAAGTTATTAATAGAATACTACTCAAATTCGAATATTAAATCCATTAAAACCTATTCTGTAGTTGAAAGTGGTACGGTTCCGTTTCAATTCATAGAATATTCAGAAAATGGAACTGCATATAAAGAATCAACATTAAAAACAGAATATATAAGAGAAGGAGATAATATAATAGAAAGGATATTAAGTACTCCTTATCGGTATTTTGTTAATAATATGCCTGTTAGTCAGGAGATTTACGAGAAACATATAAAAACTTGCGCCAACAATGGCTAATAAAGCATGGCGCGGTTTGCTCGTCTTGACACTTGTCTCTATCGTCGAGTCTTTCCTTCGGTTGACACGACACCACGAAAAAAGCGCCATGACTTCATAGTCTTAACGTTGGCTTTATCTCGAAACGATGCACAGATCCTGACTAAAACAGGAAGATTGATGCTAGAGAATAAAACAATGCGATTAGGAAATTTAATAATCTATAAAAACAGTAAAGTTGAATTAGGCGAACTATCGCTAGGAAATGAATGCAATTTTGATTATCCGAGTTTATTAATTCTGAATGAGGAAATTATTTGGAAACATCCATTTTCAGCATGGGAGATAGAACATTGGTTTGACTTGACAAAGTGTACAATTAGATATGTAATAATATCAGCTCTAATAAAAAAAGCAATTCGACTCATTATCATAGAGCACAAATATGTTGTTTTTAATCAACCTATACTTGAATATTTATCCTTTAGAATTGAAAATAACAAATTTATTGAGAGTAATGATTTATTGGAAATTCAGTTGAAATCAATAGTTACCTCAAAAACTAACAAAAAGGAGAAATATATAAAATTGAAATCCTTGATTAAAGCTTTAACAAATGAATTTTATGGTGGTGTAACTTTAAAACCAGGAAGAGAATTTCTGAAAGCAGTGATGCATAATTCAGCGGATAAATTAAACATGCTGAACGTGAAATATAATCCCAAAAGTTTCAGACATAAAGATGATTTTTCTGTTCAAATCCAACCTGAACTTAAAAGTAAAATTTCTGAGGATAATAAATTAATTAAAGAAATTGAAGAGAATTCAAAAAATGAGAATGGGCTTTTTGCAGAATTCTATTCCGAGCTAGACTTATGTGTAGAGAAGGTTTTAAAAGATTATTATCCAGATTAAGAATCAACTATGCGCAACAATGGTTAATAAAGCATAATTGAGCCGGCTCATTTTGGTTGGTTTGTAGCTTCGGCAATCACCACCAAATCTTTGATTTGACATAAAAATAAAAATATAAAAACAAAATATGCGCTTTGGCTTAGCTTAGTTTGGAAGTCAGTAAGGTTAAGTACTATTAGGCTCCATGCGGCAGGCCGTTGCCAGCCAATATTGAAATCAGGCATCTGATTAATATTTATAAAGGAGTATAAGTGTGGAATCAAATAAATACGTAGAAATGTAACTCAATTATAAATTTCTAATATGACAAAAATGAATAGAACAATCAAAGTATTTACAGGTAGTGAGGTAATGGTAGATATTCCGGTGATGTTGACCCCTCATTCCGGTCATATTGACCCCCTTGGATTTGGGTAACTAAAAATGGTTAGTGTGACAAAATTACATC
>NZ_JAPDPJ010000156.1 GCF_026013605.1 Plebeiibacterium sediminum | reverse complement strand
CAAAATATTCGATAATCAAGCAGCTTACTTTATAACTATGACAACAGTAGGTTGGATTGATGTTTTTACTCGCAAGAACCATAAAATGCTCATTGTTGATTCGCTAAAATATTGTCAGGAAAAGAAAGGGTTGGAAATATATGGGTGGGTTCTGATGAGTAGCCATTTGCATATGATTTGTTCTGCAGTAGAAGGATATGTATTAAACGATATATTAAGAGATTTAAAAAAGCATACTTCAAAGAAGATAGTAAAGCAGATAAAAGAAGAACCAGAAAGCAGGCGAGAATGGATGCTTGATCTATTTCAAAAATATTGTGGGCATTTAAAAAGGAACCAAACTTATAAAGTATGGCAAGATGGCAATCACGCCGAAGTGATTTATAGTAATCAATTCTTTGATCAGAAATTAAATTACATACATCATAATCCCGTTGAAAATATGATTGTATGCAATGCTGAAGATTATTTATTTAGCTCAGCAAGAAATTATGCAGAGTTGCCATATTTGCTTGAAATAATCTTGGAATCACAGGAGTTGGTTACTTATAATTAGTATTAATGACCGGATTGAAAATCCTAGCAATTGTTCCAACGAGTTAGATCTTTTCTACTTGAAATAATTTACCATATTTATATGGTGTAAGTTTCACGGATTGCAAATCCGCGCTAACATCCGAGATGGTAGATATACACATCCGCACGTAATGATGATACAATCCCGGCAGAAAGTTTGGTATCCATTAGCATAGTCAGTAAGGGCTATGCCTTGTGTATTGTACCAAATTAAAAAGGTCGTTCCTGGTATAGAAACGACCTTAATACAATTACTGATTAAGTTTATCATCTATTGTTCTATTCCGGAATAATTACTGATCCGGCATACACAGAATTACTTACATTCATATTTTTACCTACAGATGTGGCAGCAATGTAACAATGAACTTCAGTTCCAGGAGGTGCATCCGGTAAACCAACATTTCCGGAGAGATCTGCACGACGGTATTTATGTAAAGTATATATTGGAGGATAGCCATAAGCCAATGTTACCAACATGATTTTGTCTTCACTACGTTCTTTAATTAAAGCATCTTCTTCAATTTCATCTTCACTACCGGTATCCTGCAGCCAATTAAACACTACCCTGTTTTCATTTAGCTGAATCGTTATACTTTTAGGAACAGGCAAACAACCTTTTGCAAGTTTCAGGTTTCTAAAATTAATGCCAAATTCAGGATATTCACCTGTAATGGTATAATTCATAATTTCAGACATGGCTGCATTTTTAGGTGTTTTTTTATCATCCAGTTTTCTAAAGCCCACTTGTACAATGGGGTATAAAGGTTGAATGAAATGCGTAGCAAACATAAATTTTGCTCTGTGTTTAATTTGGTTTGCTGAGGCTTTTTTATTTCCTGTTTTGGGTTTTGCTTTCATATAGCTAATACCTTTCCAGGTGCTACCTACTAAATTACCAACTTTTCCGTGGAAGCTTCCAAATGCTCCGTTTTCATATTTTCCCATGACGTTTTATTTTTTATGGTTTTTAACTTTGAATATGTTTTTCACTTTATTACCCTTTTCTTTGGGTGCAGTAACTTCTTTGTTTTTAGTGTCTGATTTTTCAACTTTATTGCGTTGCATCCACTTTGAAATTACAATAGGAACCTGATTTCAACATAAAATTTTACATTCAGAGCACTTATTAAATAGTGATGTTCAACTAAAAATTAAGAAAGAATAGCGGGCTATTTTGAAAAATTTTTAGGAAGAAAATCGCTGTTTATAAGTGAAACATTTATGTTTTGTCATAAAAATCTCATCTACATCGTTAAATTTTTCGAGCTAGCTTGCTAGCCCTACAAAATTTGCCTTGTATATAAGCTTTTATGACAATCTGAATTCTAAAATTTTAATTGAATTCAGGTTTAAGAACTCCTGCTAGCAGGGTGATCGCAGATCTGATGATTAATGTTTGTGGATCTGCATCCTGGGCTGAGAATATTTGAGAATCAAATGCCTCCATTGCTCCTAAAGAACCCAGTGAACCGATGGCGAAATTTTTAAGTTCATTCATCTTTCTTTTTTTGTAAGCCCTGTTATCATTGATCAGATGATAACAGAGCCCGGGTTAAACATGGTATCGGCCGATGTTTTCGCTTGGAGCAAAGTGTAAAGTGCATAGTGTATTTGGCTCTTGGCACTTTGCTCTCAGCTTGTAGTACTAAAGTATAGTGAAAAGTGCGTTGAAAAAATAACAGTAATTTTACTGTTACTTTTTATCGTTGTAATGTATTGATATATAGGTAGGTGAGATTTTTAGTCGTTGAATTTGTAATTCGATTTACCCCCCATAAAGCTCCAGAATTCCATTTTTAGCCAAAAATGATGGTTTTGGATTCCACTTTTGGGCAAAAACGACTGTTTTGGATTCCGATTTTGGCCATTTTTGCACTTTTGGGTGCTTTTCTTCGCACGTCTTCGCATCGTCTTCGCAACTTGTTCGCAATTCTTCGCACCGTCTTCGCAAAACCTATGCACTTTGTATGCACTTTCTTCGCATGCTGTATGCATCTGCTACGGACTTTGTATGGAACACGTTCGCAGATCTCCACAGGCGCTACACAGCTTCTACACAGGTTCTTCGCCCTAAGAGTGCGAAGAACTTGCATAGAACCTGTATTAAAAAGGTGTAGAATAGCGAACTTGTATCGAAGGTGTATCATAGCAGGGTAAAAGCAGGTGAGTATTTAAAGCATTGTAAAGCAAAAGGGAAAATAGATTTTTTAGGCGGATGCTTTGTGACGTTTGGTAAAAGCCTGTTTCTATCTGATTTATTGGAGACGGTTGTATTTGCTGCTATAGTAACAGTGGTTAGTTACTTTGTATCTATGTTGTTAAAATATTGGTTTGGTAGAAAGAAGGATGTTTAGTTTTTCTTTGATGTAAGTTAGGTTTGTGGTCATAAGTTCCTTGCAGAAATGTAAGGGCCTTTAGTTGTTTATAACAGGTTGTGATTTAATTAAAGGTATTCATATATTATCACATCTGTCCTAAATAAAAATAATATTTCAAATCTTTAGTATGTTCTACATCGGCCTCAGCCAGTGAGCCAAAAAACAAGATTAGCTTGACGATTAAAAATCGTTTTTTGTTTGAGTGCAACGAGTTTAAACGATTTCAGTCAAATAATCGTAGTTTTTTGAGAGAAGTGGGTGCAGCCTAGCCTTTTTTTGCTTCTGT
>NZ_JAPDPJ010000155.1 GCF_026013605.1 Plebeiibacterium sediminum | reverse complement strand
TCGTTTCTTGTATCAAGACAAGAATTGAAAATCGTGAATACCTTTAAAATTAACATAGCATGAACAAATGAAAAGCCCAGCGGCTTGAGCGAAAAGAATAATATTGTCTTACCAGACAGGTCTTCTTTTTTTAAAAGATTATTGCTTTGTTCGGCATAGTTCAAGTAAACTTGACTCTGCGCTCTCTTATTGCAATAATTATCATTGCCATAAAAGAAGCAAAACGTCTAGTTCAATTCATCCTTCTACCCACATCTTTGCCGAATTTTGCCCTTCACACAATCCCTTAATCACCCGCATTCGTCTGCGTCACGCCATCGCCAGCCCGGGCCAATTGAACTGGCCTGCGCTCTTGGTCCATACTTCATAGGGAAATATCTTTTAATTATAACAAATCTGACTTTTGTAAATATGGGCTTAATAACACTCTTAGGCTGAAAGCCTATAACATCACAACAAGGGGCATCGCCCCTTGTAATTGTCCCAATTAAATCTCAGGCTGTAGGCCTGAAACATATTATTAATGTATCAGACTTACAGCCTGATTAGGCAAGATAATTAGTTACTTGGGGCGATGCCCCAAGCTATAATGTGTGAGGCTTTCAGCCTCGTGTAAAGTATATAGTTGCAAACACCTACGGTTATAAGTAGCATTATGGCATAATGCCAATTAATTCTCCTCCATTTGAAGGAGGAGTAAGGTAAGGAACGAACCGGGAGATGGTTTAAAACAAGTCTTTGTTCATTTTTTTAATTAATGGAATAGTAATTATAAACCACCTCCCCCTCATTCTTCGGGGACTCCTCATAACTTAGAAGGAGAGTGGATTTACAGCACTTATACACTTTATTATAAGTAAATAGATTTAGACTATATCCGATGGTATCTTAAAAAACAAGAGTAAATTAAAGGTTACAAACCTTTTTCTGCTCTTAAAATCTCAACAATTCTTCGGTACATAATCTCCGATAAACTCCAGTTATATCCATCAAAATTCACGGTATTGGTAAACTGAATAATCACTGCATCCATATCCTTATCATACCTGGCAATGGTTTGATATCCGGGAATTAACCCGGTATGCTCGTATGCATAAATGGAAGAATAAATATCCTGCTCTTGTTTATCAGTAAAGACAGAGCCATCATTTAATGCCCTGATAAATATGCTTAAATCTTCTGCAGTGGCTAGCATCACACCATTGTTGTCTGTTTTTAAATCGTTGTCGTAACCTACATAATAACCACTCATTACATCATCTAAATCTACATCATTAATGGAGCCATAGGTACTATGCAGGTTTAGCGGATCAAGAATGGTTTCTTTTATATATTCAAATTTACTCACTCCAGATACTTTTTCAATAAGCAGAGAAAGTAATAAGTAATTGGTGTTGCTATATTCATAATCCATACCCGGTTCAAAGTTTGCTGGTAAATCCAGGATCAAATCCAATTGCTCCTTGCTGCTTTGTTTTGGATGAACCCAGTAATCTTTAGTATCGGTATAATTAGGAATACCACTGCGATGCTGAACCATCATTCGCAAAGTTATTTGATCTGTATTCTCAATTCTGCCCTCTAACTCCGGGAAATAATCAGCCAGAGTTTTGTCCAGCGACAAATGACCGTTGTAAACTAATTTTGTTATGGCCAGGGCTGTATATAGCTTACTTACACTGGCTATTTTAAATAATGAATGAGGATCAGCTGGCGTTTTGTCTGCTCTGTTTTTATATCCCGAAGTATAATAGGTAATATCATTTCCTTTTCTGTTGACACAAACAATAATACCATCAAATCCATAGTCAGAAGCCTTGTTAACCTGTTCCTGAACGGTATTTGGTAATGGTGTAATCCAGGCAATTAAAACAGGCCATGGAACAAAATACAAGGAGATGATTGTTCCCACAAACAATAAAATTCGAATTACTAGTGTAGATTTCTTTTTTGTCATAATACCTCAGGCTTATACTTTCTTTTAGGTTATCCAATAATAAACACAAAAGGCTAAATATAGTTTGTTGATTGGTTTAATACTATGAGCTATTACCATATTATTTTTAATAATATGGCAGTAAATGATATATACAAAAAGAGCCACAACTGTTGTGTTGCAGCTCAAGAAAAATTGTGTATGATTTGTTTATTTTTTTAATCGATTAGCATTTAGTAATACGTATTAAATCGAGTGCTTATTAAAACAATTTCTTTTTAAATATTTTACCATCCTTTACAATAATATTACGTCCTCCAATCACACTATATTCACCATCTTCTGCTTGGATTCCATTAACCCAGACTTGTTCTCCTTTTGAATAAGAGTATTGATCCATTTGCTCAACCATAATTTCACCCCCATTCTTAGTTTTATAGATTACTTCATGGATTATAGACATAATAATACTGTTTTTAATTATATATTTTACTCTAGGTTTCTTACTTATATAAACGCCGTCTGAGATTTCCTCTGCATCTATTGTTACACTATTTCCAACTTCTGGATCCGAATATTCATCCTCTGGTAAAATTTCAAGATTCTTCCCATCTGTTAAATTTTTGGTGACTATTTTTAATTTTTGACGTCTTAAATTTCTTAAGTATGCATAAGCATCAAGATCTGGAACAATATTCTCATTTGCTAAAACAAAAAAATTATTATTTGTCCCATCCATTTTAAGAATCATTACTGCTTCATCAATAAAACCTTCATTACATAGAATAGTATCTTTTCCTCTATCAATTAATAAAGATTTTGCTTCAGGTAAGTAATCCCATTTCCCCATATTGACTTGTCCATCTTTTGACATTATTAATTCCTTATTCTTTTTAAAAATTAATTTTTGAATTTCAAAATCTGAATCAATAAGAGCCCAAGGTTTATCAACTAAAATTGAATTTCTATCAAGACTTTTGCTAAAATTTCGTAATCCTTTAACTGTATTCTGAAGAAAAATTTTCATCTGTCTATATTTTAATTTTAATAAACTAAAAATTCTAATATCCACAACCTTTATAAGTATAAACAATATCACTTTATTACACACTGGAGATGTTGATTAAATTGAGTATTGTCACAAACCAAATCTGACTCAAAGAGAACAAACCACAAACAACATATAATCAGTTATCCTACCTAGGAATTAATACCGTGTTAGCTGCTGGCCTTCATCTTGGAATTGCAATAAAAAACTAGACAAAAAGTTAAGCCACATTTCTGATAACCACCTTTCCATACTCATCAGGTGTTTGATAGTTTAAATAAGAA
>NZ_JAPDPJ010000154.1 GCF_026013605.1 Plebeiibacterium sediminum | reverse complement strand
GAATACCCGTCTGGTAAGACATTATTATTTTATATTCGAGATATTATAATCCATAAACAATCTCACAATCCCGAATGGTTCTCCCGGCATTAGCTTGTGAGCCAAAAAACAACTTGGGTAGTAAGGAGAATGGAACAAGGATAAAGGTGCATATAGCGTTGAGACTGGAGCAAAGAGTATAGAAAAATACTATCGTTTGAAATAGCTTTTGGTTATTTGCTTGTAATTAAGCATCCAGAAGAAGTGTTCTGAGATAAAATGATGTCTTTATTGAAGGCCGGAGGAAATAAAAAATCATTATTTATACCATCTAGCTGGAGGTTCTTATTATTGAAGAACAAATTAGATTATTTATATTGAAATCTAACCTGTAAATCATACCAGGTTTTTTCGGAAATTGCTAACTCGTGATTAAAATATTTATTTTTACTGTGTTCTGTAATATATTTAGCTCTTTCTTTTGTATTTGGGTGTGTTTTGAACCATTCTAAGTTGTCATTGCTATCTTCTTCTTTTTCAGATATTTTATATAGAAAATTACCAAATGGCTCAGGATTTAAATTTGCATTGATAAGGTATTCTACAGCCTTAATATCCGCTTCTTTTTCTAATTTACGATCAAAGGCAGTAGATGAAATCATTCTTGCAGTTTCCTTAATTATATTTGATCCGGTATCACCTGTTGCCATAGAAATTAGAACAGATAGACCTACCTCTTTTATCAGTTTTTTCATCACATGGTTATTCTCAATATGAGCAATTTCATGACACAGAACTCCACTAAGTTCTTCCTGATTATCAGAGGCTATAATTAATCCACTATAAATTATAAGATGCCCATTTGGTAAGGCAAAGGCATTTACTTCATTTTTATCAAGTATATGTAGCTTTATTTTATATCTATCAATGCTATTTTTTAAACAAATCTTTGTTATAATACTATCAATAGCGTTGATGATATAATCATCAGTATTTTCTTCTTCAGATTCATTATAGATACGCCAGAAAAGCTCACCTAGTTTCTCTTCTGTTTTATCGGTTACTTTTTGAACCTTAAAAAGAGCTATCCAGTCAATTTGTTTAATAATATACCAGGAAGAGAAAAACAGAACTACTAGTATTATTCCCCGAACAAAAGTGTTTTTCATAAATTTATTATTTAGTCGGTCAGAATTATTCTCATGAAACGAGCCATGAGAAATAGTTCTCATACACGAGTATTACTAAATTGGTGAGTTCCATGTGACCAAATGAAACAAATATTAAACACATGAAAAGAAATTATCTTTTAATACATTTTATTATTCCGATTTACATATTGCATTACATAAATCTCCATAAAACCACCATTTTACATGAAAGCCTTTTCTGGTTTGTATTGCAGTATAAATTGTTGCAATGAATTCAGTTAAATTAAAAATTGCAGCCACAATTATGTAGGCAATATAGTTATTAGAGACTGTTTGGTTAGTAAAAAATATTGATATAGTCCACCAAAAGGCATAACTATTAATTATTAGCACCGAAAATTGAGAAAGTAGAGCTTGAGTACAATGCCAACGTACAAAATAAGTACCTTTTCTATTACCAATAAAAAATAGCAAAGTGGCTATTAGATTAAGTATAGGTAAAGGCAAACCTGCAATGATAGCAATTAATGACATCAGATAACTATTTGAGGCTTTTTCTGCTTCGTGCTCTCCCGGTTCGTATATAAACTTTGTTACATTTATCATAGTCCTTTAATAATATTCCAAATCCAGTTTATTATTACCAATGTAATTAATGGTATTGCAAATTGTGGCTTTCTTAAATACAGTTCTGTCTTTTGATAAAATGTAAAGAAGGTTTTCTTTTTAATAATAATATCAATTAATATCCAAACAGGACACAGAACCATTATTAACGCAATAACATAACCCAGTGGGTTTATTAGTAAAGCATTTTTAAAGTTACCTTTTATTAAAGACATTACGGAACGTGTAGAACCGCAAGATGGACAAGGGATATTTGTTACATGCTTTATCAAACAAGCATTAAAAGATTCTTCTCCTGATTGATATGAGTTTATATCATAATAAAGCCAAATATACCCTGCCATACAAGCTACTAGTAATAATATGTATAACTTATTACTGTTAAGTGCCATTAATATAAAACTTGCTGAAGTTTGGCCAGATTTTTCTCTCTGGTAGCACCCATAATCATAAACCAGTCAACAATAGTCCATATACCGAGTCCACCACAAGTTAATAGCTTACCAACACCCAGACCTGTATCACCAATAAAAAATCGATCAATACCTAAACCTCCTGCAAATAATGAAACAATAAGACTTACAGTAGGATCTTTAAACTGTAGGGTCTGAATTAAAGCCCATTTAGAGTCATCTATCTCCAGAAGTCTGTCTCTTAGTTGAGCAACTTGGTGACTTTCAAAGAACTTTCCGTTTGTCATGATAAACATGTCAACTTTTTGCGCGTCCATTTTATTGTTTTTTTTAATTTAATTTTCCTACTCATTTGGCTTTTCGGTTTCGCCCTGTTTTTTTAATGGTTGCTTGCCTCCATTATATTATTTATAAGCCAATATCTTATTTAGATAATTGTCTGTTTATTAATTGTTTAATTATTTAGGTATTTAAAATATAGATACTCAACAATAAACGTATGATATAAGGTTATTTTAATGCATTAAATAAAACATCTAATAGTTTAATTTAAAGAATAATAACACTAGTACGGGGAGAATTACACATTAATTGATACGTATTTTATTAATGTGGATCCAAATATAATATAATAAGTGATTCTAATTAAAAAAAATTGATTTTTGCCTTTACAAAGCGTATAGAAAAATACTATTGTTGAAGAAAGCTATTTGTTATTAGCTAGTAATTAAGCAAGCTGTAAATCAACTCTCATCCTTGCTAAGGAGGAGTCCCTGAGGAACGAGGGGGAGGTGGTTCTGTAGGTAATGCATAATACAGTATGCAAAAACGCAAACAAGTTTCAGACCTTCAGTCTGAGTTGTATTGTAATGCCAGTTACAAGGGGCGTTGCCACCTTGTCGTGTTTAGAATTTTCATAATGGTTACTACCCAGGATATACTTTCTCTGAATTGGTTTGAGTATTTAGTGATGTTTACCGGAACCAGAAGTGCATTAATTAAAAATCGGTTTCCTATGAAATATGTACTAGTGCGGTGGCCGGTTCAATTGGCCCGGGCCGGAGTTGGTGGGACGTAGGCGAATGTGGGTGATATTTGGATTGTGCGAAGGGAAGAATTCGACAAGGATGTGGGATGAAGGATGAATTGAACTAGCCTTTTTGGTTCTTTTGGGGCAATGCCAAAAGAAT
>NZ_JAPDPJ010000153.1 GCF_026013605.1 Plebeiibacterium sediminum | reverse complement strand
TTTTGCCGTTCAAGGTAGAGAAAACCTGATAAACGAAGCGTTCAGAAATGAACTGGAAAAAATAATGTGCGGTCTTGCAACCAAGCATAAATCTATACCCAGATTAAGACAGCAGGGCTAACGGCCCTTGTTTTTCAATTCTAAAACTGTTTTCTACTAAGAAATCAGGCCTAAAGACCCTTTTGATGTTTATAAATCTTATTCCAGGCTTTTCTTGTTATTATTACAAGATTCTCTTTCTGCATATCAAAAATTGAAACAAACTTTTTACTCAAAACATAATGTTGTTTCCACTCCACATAATCTTTATATAAAAGTAAGGTGCAAATGTCTGTTGAATTAATATATTCCGATACAACATGTGAATGATAGGTTGATTTTAAGCTTTTCTCAGGATCATCAGACTTGTAAGGATACTTTAATAATGACTTATGAATCTGGATCTTATTTTTTAATCTGTTCTGCTTATCATATTCTAGTAAATAATCATTCCCAATTATAACTTCATCACTAACCTGAGGACCAGTAAGGATAAAAACTCTTTTTTCTTTATCTGTAATTAACGGGATCGGGTTTAATGAAGTATTCTCATAAAAGGTGAAAAAATGATCAGAATTGTTTGAAATTCGTTGGATTGCATCTTGTCGAATTGTAATCAAATCCTTTTCATGTTGTGTAATTTTTAAACTAGTTGTATCTATTACTATTGGAGAATCTGGAATACTGTCAAACAGATACCTTACTAACAAACTATCTGTGTTCTCCCTACTAAAAAATATGGTCATTATTTTATGCTGATCTGATTCATAGGAAAGATAGCCCCCTACTGTATTTCGTTTATCCGGAAATCTGGATAAAAAGTCATCAGTTCCGTTCCACGAAGCCTTTTCTAGTCTATAAAGTAATTTTCCTTCAGCTAATATTTCTTCAGAACTTTGTCCGTAGGTAACTACGGAAATGTACAAAGCAATAATTATCAATATCCCTTTTTTCATAATTTTGGATTTGTTTATAACTGTCTAAATTTAAACTGTCCGGTTTATTATTGGGGAGCTTACAATATTAAATTCTCTTTAATCCAATTCTTTAGTTCACCTTTATCATAAATCTTTATTAATTGCTCAATATTTTTGTCTCTTTTTATACCAAGTCCCTTTTTATAAACATTAATGATACTTTTATATCCTTCAAAATATCCTTTTTGTTGATCTTTACTATAATTATTCTCTAAAGAAAATCTTGTCCAACCTGCTATAAAAATCATTAATAAGTCAGGATTCTTTTCTGTATATTTTACAATTAAGTCAGTATTTAGACTTATAGATACTGATGGACTTCCGGTCAACCATTTCATAAAAAAGGTATTGACATCAATTCTTTTAGCTTCATATTTATCTAAAGGTGAATTCTCCATCCAATTAGCGCATGCAATTATATCTTTCTCATACTTTGCATAGTCCTCCTTTGCTACTAAAATATAATCTTTAGGTATTTCAAAATCCTGAGATTTTACTTGATTAATGTTAATTGTAAACAAAATCATAATTAGTAATACCATTCTATTTCTCATGACCATTTTATTTATTGTTAGTTAATATCAAATCTTTAATCTTGTTAGCCTGAAATTTTCACCTTACGAATCCGTTTCCAGCATTTGATCCAAGATATGCTCAAAGTAAACTATTACCTTATCCAAATCTTTTTTATGCGCAGGAGGAAGACCTCCTTCAATATATTTTATGGTTCCGGTTTTATCGATAAATATATTTTCAGGGTAAGGCCTTGATCCCAACTCTTTAACAATAGCATCTGCATTAGCAATATGGTTAAACGTAAATTTTTTCTTTGAAAAGAATAATTTCATACCAGATTTTGTACTGGAACATAACGAAATAAAGTTAACCCTGTCTCCATATTTTTCCTGTATTCTGTTTAGTGCCGGCATTTCCTCTACACATCCTCTACAACCCACAAACCAGAGGTTTAACAAGGTAGGTTTTTGCTGCTTCCCTCCTATCTGAATACTATCTCCTTTAATGGTTAAATATTTTCTTGGTGTGATGTATTTTCCAATTTTAGGGTAAGCATTAGCTCTTTGTTTATATTCCATCCCTACTCTTAAATCATATTTAAATGGTTGAATGATAGAATCTCCATTAGTCTCTATATCTTCCTCATATATCATAAGTTCCACTCCTCCTGATATTGAATCCTGATTATCCTCAAAAAGATGATTAAAAAAATGATCTAATTCTGTTTTAGTATATATCTCATTGGTGTAAAGATTTTTAAAGAAATTGGGTTCAGGATGTTCATTTTTTTGAGCCTATAAACCTATACTCGTAACCAAAATTATTATTAAGAATATGAATCGTTGCATATGCATTGTTTTCTTCTGTTTTTTAGTTTTAGATACCACACATAATAAAGTGTTACAACTCATTTTACATTGAATAAATTACCCGCAAAAATGAGTTGTAACTTTACTTTAATTACAGATATTGATTTTATCTATTTACTATTTCGCGGGATGCCTTGTACTCATTGTATAAATCGGGTTGCGTATTTTGCGAAAGATCAAGTAATAAATCGATTTTACCCTTTAATATATCATCGGCCACATTAATATGGGCATCTAACTGATCGCCTGCATTTTTACGTTCAACAACAGTGGTTCTTACACTTGATAATTTACTGTGCCAGGTATCGTAGGCTTCCAGTAGTTCTGCTATTTTTTCTTCTGTTAAACCATAATTCTGAGCTTCTGATTGTATCGACTTGGCATGCTCTACAACTTTTTGAGCTTTCACTAACAATTGTTGCTCAGACAGCCTTAAAAGCAGCGAGTTTGTAACATCAATATCATTCATCATGATTTGATTATTGGTAAAAGTTGCATATACTTTTAAAACCCTAACCACCTGTATAATCAGGTCGATTAATATCATGCGTGATCCGGCTTTATCCAATGTTACTCCATTGGTTTCAACAGAGGAGCTGATACTTAATTGCTCAATGTCGTTTACTACAGTTTTTAAGGCATTAAACGAATCATTGAACTGAGGCAATGATTCCAATTGACTTTTGTTTTTATCAAGCCAGTCAACAACTACTTTGTACATTTTTAGTTTATGTACTAATCTTTTTTCCATTTTAATGTAGATTTTTTCTCATAAATACAATTGTATTATAGAGAAGGTTAATAATTAAAGAATTATATGATTACATACAGATTACTGTTGTAATACTGTAAATTTTAAATACACTACAGATGCATTACATAACTATGCAGAATGCATGTTTCCGTATGTAAAAAAACACAGATACATAAGGTATAGATATTGCTGCGAGAGTGTTCAAAACTTTGTGTCATAATAGATTAAAAAGAAAATAACTTTGCCTCATGACAAAAGAATTTGATTACAAAAAGTTTAAAGAAG
>NZ_JAPDPJ010000152.1 GCF_026013605.1 Plebeiibacterium sediminum | reverse complement strand
GATGTAATTTTGTCACACTAACCATTTTTAGTTACCCAAATCCAAGGGGGTCAATATGACCGGAATGAGGGGTCAACATCACCGGAATATCTAATAATATCTAAATTCTTTGCGTTGTATTGTACATAACGACCACTTGTATAAGCAGTAGCGGTTTGCGTGCTACAAACTTATCAAATCATGATGAAGTTTGAGCGGTGTACAGACCTTAATTTTTAGCACTTTTGCCGCTATTGCTTATACAAATTGTTAGCGTTAGTTATTCTCCCATGTATCCTTGTAAATATCTCTTTTTAACTTACCTAGACTGTAACTAGTAATATCTTCTTTATTCTTTGGAATCTCTGCTAACTCAAGAATTTCGTCATTTACTGTTTGCTCCAAAAGAATTTCTATTTCATTTGTTTTATGAGAGGTCATTTTTGAAAGGATATTGAATTTTTCAATTAATTTATCTTTCGCTGTATTATATCTCTCTATTAATTCTAAATCTATGATAGTTTTATCGCTAAAATCACTTAATGAATCATAGCTAATTATAAAATCCTTTATATCCATTCCAAACACATATGGAGTTTTTAAGGAAAAGTGAAAATTATCATCAAATGATTTATCAAAAGGATTAATATGTGTATCTACTAAAAATAAGGTTTCCCTTTTAAATCTAGAGTTACAATTATGACAAGATGGGACTAGGTTATACATTGAAAGAGCTAGAAAAGGGTATTTACTTTGAGGTACAAAATGGTCTAAATCAAGTAGAGCTAAATCATTTTTATCAACATCTCTCGTCACAATACTTAATTCATCAAAATTGCAATATGGACAAGGTATTCTAGCCTCGAATCCTAATTCTCTTAAATATGAAATACAAAATGGGGAGCTTCGAAACGCCTTATAATTAAAAATGCTTTTAATCTTTTTTGCAATTTCAGAATCTTTCTTTTTATCTGTTACAGCATCTACTTCATAAAAGACATCTAATGAAAACATAACATCAAACAAAGATATAATCTCACTTAAAACCTTAGGATTGCCAATTAAAATATTCTTAATCCTTATTATTAGAAATCGGTATATATCCTTATCTACTTTTAAAGCTGCATTATCATACTCGGATTTTAACTGTTGAATCACTGAACTTTTTAAAAACATTTTATCATCCCCAACTGGATTTAGATGCTCAAAAAAAGATTTTTCCATTTTAGTTCGTTCTCTAATTTCGATTTTCAGCATCTGTTATCATTTTTTTTAACTTCAACTTAATTACATCATCGCCAATTATAGAAATAATTCCATTCATACTATCAAAATCTTGCTTGCTTAAGTCCTTTCGCTTTAATTTTTCTACAACTTCTTTTATTTTACCATATGCAAACTTACTGATTGTACCACCGCTTAAGAAAAACGAATTAGAATATAAATCAAGTAGATTAGCTCCAAACGTTTCATCTTCTGATTCTTTTATTGGTATTACTTTGCACATATACTCTTCAGTTCTATCTAGGTATATTAAATTTTGTCGAGGTAAGTCTGATACTAAAAATGGAGAATGTGAGGTCATAATCATTTGAATATCTGCCTTGTAATTAGACTTTAAATAATTTAATATACGATTTAGAAATTCTTGTTGCCAAACAGGGTGCATATATAAATCACCTTCATCAATTAAGATTAAAACATTCGGTTTATTATTTATTTTCTTAATCACAGAATTGAATTGAGAAAACACATTTAAAAAAGCTTTATGCCCAGAACTAATTCCACCCCATGATAATTCTATGATTTGATTTTGATTAAATATTGATAAATATTCTTTTAGAATACGCTTATTTTCTGAATTAAAATCAATTAAATAATATGAACGGGCTTGATTGTATTTTCCTTCCTTAATTAATCTCGGATGCAGGTATTCAATAGCTCTATCAAAATCTAGTAATGACATCGCATCTTTTTTATTCAAACTACCAAGCGTAGTAAATTCATAGAAAACTAATCCAATAAATTCTTTAATCGCTTCGATTAAATCTTTCATATCAAGATTTGCAACATCTTTAAATGACTTTGTAAATAGTTCATTGAGATTTGAATAATCGGGATTTACTTCAAAAAGGTCTTTTCTCCTGTTTTTAATTTCATTTACTGCTGTGACTATTATATAAGAGAATAAAGAGAAGGTAAAAGAATAAATGAAATGCTTTATTGGATTAGATGTTTTTAAAGCATTTTTAAATTTTCCACTTATTACCTGTAGAGCATCATTATCAAAATTACTCATATATTCTTTATCCCTATTATATGAAGTCTTTGTAATTGTTGATATAATTAAGTTTTTTGGACTTTCTAAATCTACCCCTAAGAAATCTTCGGTTAAAAGAAACTTAAATTGATTTAGCATATCACTTTTCCTCTTAGGTAAGGATTTACTTGGCGTTAAATTTATTACAGAACGAGGAATATTTAGTTCTCTATCATCTTGTATATTTGAAAAGTATGCTACGTTTAGATGATTAAATTCATCGGAATTATTTATTAATCCAAATGAACTGTTTGTTTTGATTTCAGAATGAATATTAGAGTAAATAAACATTTGAGAATCCCGCATATAATCTGAATTAAATAAGGCTATAAAATCAAATGTCAATGTATTTTTCTTGCTTTTTAAAATAAGCGAGACAAGTTCAAGTAAGTTACTTTTACCAGTGGAGTTCTTACCAATAATTCCTGTGATATTAGTTATGTTATCTCCAAAAACATTACTACTCTTTCGGGCTTCATTTATTGATAATAATCCTGTTTCTCTATTATATTCAATATCGAATGTATCCGAGATATTAAATCCAATATTCTGAAAATTACGAAAACCATCAATCCATATATATAATAATTCCATATTGAAATCTATTTTGTAGTAGGACCTTCTTCTTTTCTGTTAATTAACGCTAACTTATTTATAAATGCACCATCCAATTTACTTTTCATAAACTACTGTATATCTGAATCTATTGAAAATTAACCATTCATAAACGCTTAATTTTTCATAAGCGCTTATAAGCGCTTATAATCGTTTATTGCACTATAATCCTTTTTTAACGCTAAGTAGAAAATCACAAAAACATCAGTAACAGATCATATCTAAAATTCATATAAGACAGTTGATTGATGATTAACTTTATAAATAGTCCTTACAAATTTAAAAATTTGAATAAACTATTCAATATATTTCTTTGCAAATAACTACAATTTATATAATATATCTGAGCTGTCCTAATTATATTTTTCAACTGGTGCTTCGCCCAGACCTGACTTCATTTTTTAGTTCACAAGGTCTGTTTCTTTATTGTGTTCATGATTTCCGCTGCGCTACAATTGTCTTACCACAAAAAACAGAAGCAAAAAAAGGCTAGGCTGCACCCACTTCTCTCAAAAAACTACGATTATTTGACTGAAATCGTTTAAACTCGTTGCAC
>NZ_JAPDPJ010000151.1 GCF_026013605.1 Plebeiibacterium sediminum | reverse complement strand
TAGCTGATTCAGCATCTGTTAATGCCGATGCAGACCAAATTACTTTTAACTGGAGTGATACAGATAAAGCACTGAACATTCATGGTAATGAACAGTCCGTATTAGTAGGCATTGCCAATGGATACTATCCATCTTATTCTATAGATGAATATATAAGAGAAGACCGTAGTGGTGGAATACCATTCCCAAATGCTCCTTCTGGTACACTGGTACATTGTTATATTGCTTTTGCAGAAACCGACAATTTAATGAGAGCCAGTAACAGCGTGTATTTAGGTTCCGTTAGTATACCTTAATTTCAAAACCGGGGTCTCACTTTATGTGAGCCTCCGGGTATAAAATCAACATTATAATCATCTTAAAACAAATCGTCATGGCTAAAATAAAAGGAAATCACTTATTTGGATTAATATCCGGAAGACTAGGTAATACAATTGGTGTAATTATCAATGGAAAACAGTATTTCAGACAGGCACCTAGTAAAAGCTCTGTAAAACCATCTCAAAAACAAATCATGCAACGTGCCAGGTTTGCTTTTGCAATGAAGTTTTTAAAACCATTACGTCCTGTAATACAATTGGGCTTCTATAAAAGAAACGATTCAAGATCTGCCCATAATAAAGCAATGTCACTCTTACTTCAGCAAACAATTAAAGGGGAATATCCTGATTATACCATCAATTTTCAAAAACTATATCTTTCTAAAGGCCCTATTGAAAGATGTGATGCTACATCAGTTGAAATTTCAGATCAAAATATCATCTTTCAGTGGAAGGATGCTGAAGAAATTATCAATGACCATAAAAGGGAGCATGCTCTACTGATTGCCATAACGGAGCATTATGAAGTCGTTCAGTCTGTTGATGAATATATGCGCATTGACAAAACAGGTAAACTATCATTACCACAAGCTCCATCAGGTACAAAAATTCATTGTTATCTTGCCTTTGTTGATACGAAGCGCTCTAATCGGGCAAGTAATAGTGAATACTTAGGATTTGTATCCATGCCATAATCATAAATTAAAGGTAATTCAAATGCCGACATGAGACTATTAGTAGTAAGCAGTTAGCTGTAAACTGAAGACTGTATACTGTGGACTGAGGACTGAGGACTGATGACTGAAAACTGAGGATTTCCCAAACCACCACCCCTTGGTGCCTTTGGGACTCCTCCTTTATTAATTGAAGAATTCGATTAGAATAATGTAAAATAATATTAGACAGAAAATAAACATATAGATCTACAGCATAATAAGAACTTTTAAATGTTTCAGACCTTCAGCCTGACTTATTCCCGTTGATAAGAACAAGGGGCGTTGCCACCTTGCTGTGATATTATAGGCTTTCAGCCTTAATTATATATCGTGATAACTAGTGAAATGCAGAGGTAATCCGATGACACAATACCAGTAAATTGCAAAGCAATTAAAATTCGTGTAATTCGTTCAATTCGCGGTTCATAAAAAATTTACGAAGCAATCATTATATATTTTATTTGATCAAAAGATAAACAACCTCAAAACTCAACATACTATCCTTTAATTCGTGAAAATTAATATTAATTCGATGACTGAATACCAGTAAATTGCAAAGCAATTACAGTTCGTGTAATTCGTTCAATTCGCGGTTCCTTAAAATTGGCAAATAAGCAAATAGGCAAATAAACAGATAAACCTTAGTTCAGCAAAACGTCTCGCTTTGTTGTTTTAAGACCGGCCTCTACCCTTTTAAAAAGAACTAAATATTTATATCAGATGATAATTTTTTGGTGAATTACATAAACATGGTACCAAACTTAGTAATTGTTTCAGACCTTCAGCCTGAAATTTATATAATGGCCATAACAAGGGGCGTTGTCACCTTGCTATGATATTAAAGGCTTTCAGCCTTAATTATATATCGTGATAATTATTGTATTAATTTACCCCCAAATATTCTTTAATCTCTGTCTGTACACCGATAAATAAAAATTATTCTGATATGGAGCAAATTAAATTTCTCAAATAAGCAAATCACCAGATTATCCAACTAATCAATAACCAAACACTAACTGCTGACTGAAATCTAAGGACTGTCTTCTGCCTACTGAGTACTGCCGACTGAGTACTGTCTACTGAAGACTGAAGACTGTCTACTGAAGACTGCTGACTGAAGACTGCCGACTGAGAACTGCCGACTGAGAACTACCGACTATGACCTGAAGTCTACCGCCATTAAAATGTTATATAATGTTAATTGAGTTTGAATATTCGATTGTTTTAGTTAATTTATCTATAGATTATTAACCACCAAACACACGAAATTATGTTAGCTTCAATTCACACCATAGCCGGTTCTGTTTTAATGAGAAAAGCCTTAAAATGGAAAAACTTAAATACTAAAGATGATTTAGCTTTTGATTGTGAATTCATCTACAATCATCTTGATAATTATTTAAATGAGTCATTATCTCAAATCATACATAAAAAATACAAGACCAAAGATATCTGTAATTATTTATCTAATCTATACGGAATTAAAGAATCACTGGATACTTATCCATGGAAAATCCCCTGTAACCTCACCAATGAAGAACAGAAGATATTCTTACATGACTTAGACTTTTATATCCTATTATCAGGTGTATTAATTAAGTCAAGAAATTTACTTAAAGGTTATTTACCGGATTACAAAACACCTTCCAGCACAAAATTATTACCTCTATTCAGTAGTAATCCTAAAAAAGTAAAACAAACCATTCATCTCCTAAATGAGAGTTCATGGCGTTCACTTGTTGAAAACTACTTTATGCAAAACAATTACTTAAGTCTACTAAATGATTTTGAAAAAATGAATGAATATATTCATGTTGAGCATATCATTTATAAAGCTTATAAAAAGCTAGAAGAAGCCTTTAATACGTTGCCAGCAACCATAATACACGAAAATATCTTACAGTATAACCTAAAGGATGCATATCAGTTGATCTGCAGAATAGCTGATAGTATAGATGAAACAGATTTATGGAATGAGTACCGTCAAATCATAACAGAGGTGATCATACTTGGAGTAGCTTCAAAACCGTTTTTTGAGTTGTATATTCATTTATTTCAACAACAACACCAAACATCTAAGGGAAGCATTCAATCAGAAATTATTTTTATCAAAAATCAAATTAAACGAGCTAAACAATTTAATCGGGATATGGCCATCAAGTCAAATAAAAATCTGGTTCAATTAAATAACATATTATTACAATTGAAAGAGATGACAATAATAAATTCACAGAATCAAATACTGGAATGGAATCATAACCCTAAAGAATTCGTAAAAAAACTGCATCAGATGATTTCAAACGGATATCTAACATTAAAAGGAAATAGTGATATTAAGCCTATATTGGATATGTAAGTATAACTCTGTCTGATTGATTTAGATTATTCAAATTAAATTATCTTTTTTCTTAAAACCAATTCTCAAAAGCTTTATTGAGA
>NZ_JAPDPJ010000150.1 GCF_026013605.1 Plebeiibacterium sediminum | reverse complement strand
GGGGTCTGATTTTTAATTAAAAAACGAACGCCCTGTTTATGGGCGTTACAGAAGATAATTTTTAATATCCAGACTTTAGTCGGTTGATAGTGATTAAAAATAATAAAGATCTTTCTGAGGAGTCAAAGCGTACTTACACAAGTCAATTATCAAAACTGTCTCAATTTACCAACATTAAAAATCTTAAGATTTATCAGGTAAACAATATGGATTTTATCTCAAAGTATAAAAATTATATGATTGAGGTAAAATGTAATCAGATAAATACAATTGCAAAATCATTAGGCTTTATTAAGGCTGTTTTAAATAGTGCTGTCAATAGTGATATTATTCAAACTAATATTTTTTCAAAAATTCAAATTAAGAAAGAATTAGGAAAGCGTGAATATTTAACTAAACCTGAATTATTAATCTTAGAGGAATATTACTACTCGAAGAATATCAATAATAGTCAAAAAAATATTCTAAGTTATTATTTGTTTTGCTGTTATACAGGATTGCGGTTTATGGATGTCAAGAAACTTTGTTGGAAGAATATTTATACTCAATTAGTATTTAATGAACAGATTGACAAAAATGAAGAATGGAAGAGTATAGAAATTAAAATGCATAAAACAAAAATAAATGTAACCATACCTTTAAATAAAAAAGCATTAGAATTTTTACCATCCATAGAAAAATGTAATAAAGAAGATAAGGTCTTTAGGGTTATAACAAGTCAAAAAACTAATAAGTATTTAAGAAAGGCTTTAGAAAAGGTAAATATTGTAAAGTCAACTTCAATGTCTTTCCACACTTCTCGTCATACGTTTGCAACTTATTTATTGGCATGTAAAACCCCAATAATGGTTATAAGTAAATTGCTAGGACACACTGATATAAAAACTACTCAAATATATACCCATGTATCAAAAGATTCGCTGTTTACTAGTCAAAGAGATTTAAATAACTCCTTTTAGATGGATGATAGTTTCGCTGGGTACCGAGGAGGGGAAGAAAATTAGGAAAAAACTGAACTTTTGTACTTTGAGTGCATAAGATATTGATATGTAGTATTATAATAAAGTTTTTTTTAATAATTATAGGTGTTTGATAGTGCAATTTTAATTCGTGCTATAAATAAAATTAAAGTTACTACAGTTATGATGTTTTATATACTTTAGATTTGGATATAAAGCAGGGGAAAACCAAATTATGTAGAATCTAGGTCTAATATTCAATTAGATCTAGATTTTAATAATATATTAAGCTTTTGATGGTAATGTGTCTATTAATAACATTACAATGAGTTTTGCATTTTTAAAGTGCGGCTTTCGTTTTACAATACTACGATATTTATATTAAATAATCTTATCGAACTTGTAGAAACAAGACTCACCAAACCCGGATTTGAGGTGTATCTCTAAAATGTATCATTAATATTTTGAATCCTTCTCAAAAACTCGTATCATTAATAAGTTTCAGGAATAACCGTTTAATGAGTACTTTTTATTAAATCGAATGACACATGAAAATTGGATATGCAAGAGTATCAACTCAGGACCAAAATTTGGAATTACAGATTGAGGCATTAATGAAATTTGGATGCGAAGAAATATTCAAAGAGAAAAAGAGTGCAGTAAAAGAACGTCCGGAACTTGAAAAAATGCTTATGCATCTTAGATCTGGAGATGTAGTTGTTGTTTGGAAACTTGATAGACTTGGAAGATCCCTAAAACATTTAATTGATTTAGTTACGGGCTTTAGAGAAAAGAATGTTGAATTTGTAAGTCTGAATGATAGCATTGATACAACAACTATACAGGGGAGATTAAGCTTTTAATATTTTTGCAAGTTTTGCTGAATTTGAAAGGGAATTGATAAGAGAAAGAACGATGGCAGGTTTAAAAGCAGAAAGGGAGAAAGGACGAGTTGGAGGAAGAAAGCCTGGATTATCTAAAGAAAATGAAAGAAAAGCAAATGCAGCTTATACTATGTCAAAAAATAAAGACCTTAGTGTATCTGATATTCTTAAAATCCTTGAAATAAGTAAAGCTAGTTATTACAGATATATTGAATATGCTAAAAAGAAGATAGAAGGAAAGAAAAAGAAGTAGTTTGTTATTAGCAAATTGTATTAAATTTAGTTTGCGTATAACAAACCTATTTATATGAATAAGTTTAAAGCTGCAGTAGCAAGATTAAAACAGGAATCACAACAAAGAAAAGTTTTAAAAGAGATTGATTACAATTGGGTAGTAACTCAAATGGATGGTCTCTCTGAGTGTATTTACAAATACATTGGAATTATGTATAATAGAATATATGTATAAATAATTATTTATCTATATATATTATACCATCCACTTAGAATACAATGCTAAACTATAAGCCATAGAGTTTAATAATCAATAGTTTAAACGCATTATATATTGTCTTCAAAAATCATATTTGGAATATAAAAATAAATTATTTTATATTTGCATTTCATTTATTAATCCTAAACTACTTAACATGCTAAAATTTATTTTTAGGCCTATTGTGGCATTAATGGTAATTACTTTTCTTTTTACAGCTTGTAATAAAGAAATAGATCTTGAAGATTCAGAAACAACTACTACGAACTCTGAATTAAATAATATCCCTCAATTTAGTTCTCTCGCTGATTTTAATAACTCAGTAAACAACTTTTACAATAACAATGTGGTTCCATCAGAAATGAAAGGAATTATTAGTTTGAATAGTTATAACTCTCTTAAATCTGTATCTGAAGAAGAAATTGAAGAAGATACAATAGTTGATAGTGATTTATTATGTAATTTTTTAAACATAGACCATGAAATTATTGTTGGGGATGTACTTTTTAAAATTACAGAAAAAGGAACATTTTTTACTGATATTGAGAATGCTGATTATTTATTTGCATCACTAAATGATGAAAATATTTTAGATCAATATACTTCTATATCATCAGCTTTAGGATATGATTCAGATCTAAACGATCTCTATAGCATAGATAAGTATGAAAACATTTACTTTTTTGACACATTTCGTAAGCTTACTACTGAAGACCAAGCTCCTATCGAGCAGGTTAGCACTTCTTTAAAAGCAGTTAGAGGTAGAAGTGGAAATCCAGAAGAAGAAGATTGGAAGTATTATGATATTCCTGGTAAAACAGGGAGTAAACTATGGGGATTTAAATTTGAAGATCATCCAAAATTTGACAGTAGGCATAGACTTAATGCAAAATTTTATGCTCTAAATTATGGAATACTTAGAGAAATGGGTATTAAATGTAAAGTACAAAAAAAAGGATGGACCGGTATATGGCATAAAATAGAAAGCCAGAGACTTATAAATGGATGGGAAGTATTGAATTTTAAAGAAACATGGAAGTATAATTATTTTGGCCCAGATTTTAATCCAAATAAGAATAATTTACCAGATTTTCGATGTTATCCAGAAACATGGAAAGATTTAGACTACACAACATCTAACTACCTGAAAGAAGATTGGATAACTTTCAATATTATGGGCGCGGATTTAGATTTTTCCCAAAAGGATAAAGTTACTGGATTATGGCATGCTGCAAAAAACGCAGGTAAAATGACCGTTGATTACTTAAACAACCATTTTACAGAAAGCCCAAATAATCAATTAGAAGCGATACGCATTGCTCCCAATAAT
>NZ_JAPDPJ010000014.1 GCF_026013605.1 Plebeiibacterium sediminum | reverse complement strand
TGCGGTCTGGACGGGACTCGAACCCGCGACCTCCGGCGTGACAGGCCGGCATTCTAACCAGCTGAACTACCAGACCAGTATAAAACAAAATCAATATTTTTCGAGTTTAAAATAAAGATCATTATCTTTATTTACTTTCAGTTTGCGGTCTGGACGGGACTCGAACCCGCGACCTCCGGCGTGACAGGCCGGCATTCTAACCAGCTGAACTACCAGACCAAGTGTGCTTGTTTTTTCTGAAAGCGATGCAAAGATAGAGCTTTTGTGTCTACTTGCAATAGTTAAGTGCTTTTTTTTATAAGAAAAATCAAAATAAAATCTCTGTATCCCGCTACAGGCTTGCTTGTCAGGGTGTTGTAGTGGGTGAAAAAAATGGAAAAATATTTAAAAAAACGACTCTAAAAACTAATTCATACATAATGTTATCTAATATGAGGTTTATTGCGGTATATTTTTGGAGTTTTTATAATGAAAAAATATCATATTATGATAAAGAAGTAGTCTCTATAATCAGATTTTTTATACAATCGACCTACTATTTACAGTTGATACATGTGTGAGTAATGTAAATAGTATTAAAGTAAAGTTGATTTTAAATTGTGATAAAGAAAAGAAACCTAAGAAATAGATGAATTGTTACAATATGGTCTGTTTATGCAATGCCTATTGATGGAGTATGGTTTATCTACAATGCAAAAAAAAAGAGGCCATAAGCCTCTTTTTTTATATATAGAAAGAAATTATTATTTCTTTGCTTCTTTTGTTTTAGTCAATAGTTCATCAACAGTGATGATTTCAAGGAATGTTGTACCACTACCAATACCAAAACTACTTCCAAGATATGCAACTTGATCAGATCCTTCTAAAACATCTTTCTTTAATAATTTTTCAAGAGTTTTAATAAGGATTTCTTCTTTAGAACCACCTTGCTCCATAATTCTAGGAGTAACTCCATAAGAAAGGTTTAATTCTCTAGCTGTTCTTGGGCTAAAACATAATGCGTATACAGGAATATTTCCTCTAAATGCAGCTAAATAACGAGCAGTTCTACCAGAAATACTATCAGTAATTACAGCTTTAACATTTAAGTCAGCTGCAGATTTGAATGCAGTTTCTGCTAAATAAGTTGTTTTACTTTTTAGTAAGTTTGGTACAGGAATGTCGTTACGGTTATCTTTAGCAGCTTCAACTTCCTGAGCAATAGAAGACATTGTTTGAACAGCCTCAACACCATAATCTCCGTAAGCAGTTTCACCACTAAGCATAATTGCATCAGTACGATAGTAAATTGCATTTGCAACGTCAGTTACCTCAGCACGAGTTGGACGAGGATTTTTAATCATTGTGTGTAACATTTGTGTAGCAACAATTACTGGCTTTTTGAATTCTACACACTTTCTGATTAATTTACGTTGGATTCCTGGAATTTTTTCTTGAGCAATTTCAATACCCATGTCACCACGAGCAATCATAACTCCATAAACACAGTCAACAATTTCATCGATATTATCAACACCTTCTTGGTTCTCGATTTTAGCAATGATTTTAGCAGGACATTCTAAACGATCTAATTCTTTTTGAACGTCAGCAACATCTTGAGCGTTTCTTACAAATGAGTGAGCAATAAAATCAACTTCTTGAGCTGCTGAATATTCTAAGAAACGAATATCTTTTTCAGTTAAAGATGGTAAGTTAATACGAACACCAGGAACGTTAACACTTTTTTTACCACCAATTTCGCCGTCATTCTCAACAGAACAAACTATGCAGTCATCTTTTTTGTCGATAACTTTAAGAGCAGTTTCACCATCGTCAATTAAAACGTCGCTTCCTACAGGAACATCTTTAACAAAATCAGCATATGATACGCATACGCACTCTGCAGTTGATTTAGTATCAGGCTCTCCTTTAACTAAAATAGTACTACCTTTTGTAACTAAAATTTTGTTTCCATCTTCAGTAGGTGTAGTTCTAATTTCAGGACCTTTTGTATCAACAAGAATTGCTACTTTGTCAGATACGTTACGTACTCTTTCAACAACTCTTTTTAAACCTTCGTAATCCATGTGAGCAGTGTTTAATCTCACTACGTTTACACCTGATTTAATTAAACTTCTAACATACTCCTGATCACACTTCATGTCTGATACAGTAGCAACGATTTTTGTAAACTTTTTCATCAACTAATTATTTATTTCAATTTTCTAATTATTTATCTTGCTTAAATTCAGATGCATTTAATATACTTTGAATAGCTAAATTATATGAATCTAACCCAAAACCAGCAATGGTTCCTGCACAAACAGGAGAAATGTAAGAGTGATGTCTATATGACTCTCGTTTAAATACATTTGATATATGAACTTCGATTACTGGGGTGGTAATGCCAGAAATTGCGTCAGCCAGTGCAATGGATGTATGAGTGTAGGCGCCTGCATTAAATATTATTGCATCAAAACTAAAACCTACTTCGTGGATTTTATCAATTAATTTACCTTCGATATTTGATTGAAAATAAGATAATTCAATATTATTGTAAATTGTTTTCAATTCATTGAAATAATCTTCAAAGGACTTATTTCCATAAATATTTACTTCTCTTTTCCCTAATAAATTTAAATTAGGTCCATTTAGTATTAAAAGCTTCATTTTTTCTGAAAAATTGTAGTAAATACAATTTGGTTTATGGGGCACTCTAAAATTCGCAGCAAATGTATTGAAAACTTATGTGATTATAAAACCGATTTAATAAACATTGTGATAAAAAACCTAGTTTTTACAGTTTATAAATAACTTCTTGATATTCCATTATTTAATGTATTGATACTGGCAATATTTAAGTGTCATATAATCAGCTATTTAAAAATATTATTTTAAAAGAGGTTTAATATATAAAGATAAAATCTACAATATTTAACTTTAGAGTTAAATATTGTAACAAATTGATATTAAATAAATCAGTTTACTTTTGATTTTTTGCTAATTAGTTATATTTCAAAGAGGTTTAGTGAACAATTGCATCATACTTTAAATAGAACGTAGGAACTAATTTTTTGACTAATATACCATATATATTAAATGTTGTGATTAGTAGTAATGTGTTAATAAGAGTAAAATATAATATATAAATTAAAGTAGGATAGTGTGTTACATTTTTAAGATAATAAATTAATATTTACATAAAAAATTATTTTTTGTTGATTGGAAATATATATGTTATTATATTTACTATACTATTCAATTTATAATTAATTAATATACTAAAAATGATTTGGGATTCAGAAATTGAAGGCTTTAAAGGTTATTTAAAAGTCGAAAAAGGGTTATCAGATAATTCAATTCATGCATACGTTACAGATTTAACAAAATTAGTTCAGTTTCTTAAAGATCGTGCTCTAGATCAAGAAGGTCCGGAAGGAGTTACTTTGAATAATCTTAAAGAAATGATTGAGTGGATTGCTCAAAAAGGTATAAGCCCAAGAACTCAAGCCAGAATTATTAGTGGAATCAAATCGTTTTATAAGTTTCTATTAATTGAAGAAAAGATCGAGAAAGATCCAACAGCATTACTAGAATCACCTAAAATAGGAAGAAAATTACCTGAAATATTATCAGTTGAAGAAATTGATACTATCATTAATGCTATTGATACTAAAAAGCCAGAAGGACAAAGAAATAAAGCAATTTTGGAAACTTTATATAGTTGTGGGTTAAGGGTTTCGGAACTAATAGAATTGAAAATTTCTAATCTGTTTTTTGAATCAGGATTTATTAAGATTGAAGGAAAAGGGAATAAAGAACGATTAGTGCCTATTAGTGCCAAGGCAATAAAAGAAATTAATTTGTATTTAAGTGAATACCGACGAAATCTTAAGATTCACCATGATAGTGAAGATATATTGTTTTTAAACAGAAGAGGGAAGAAGCTATCTAGGGTAATGATCTTTACTATAATTAAAGGTCTTGTTGCAGTGATAGGAATGGATAAAAATGTGAGCCCGCATACGTTCCGCCATTCATTTGCCACACATTTAATTGATGGGGGTGCTAATTTAAGAGCTGTACAGGAAATGCTAGGACATGAGTCGATAATTACAACAGAAATATATACTCATTTAGATAAAGAGTATTTAAAAAATACTATGATTCAGTTTCATCCAAGATCATAAATAAAAAAAAGGAGCAATGCTCCTTTTTTTATGCTTTGAAAAACGTAAATATCACTTTTCCGTTTTCTCTGTTCTCTACAAAGTTAGGGTGTGATTTAAAATCCACTTTCCCGGAATGTTCAAAAATTAGAATTCCTTCGCTGTTTAATAAATTATTGCTTAACACAAGGTCTGGAATAGTTTCTGCATTTTCAAGATCATATGGTGGATCAGCAAAAATCATATCAAAAGTCTCCGATGTTTTTTCAATAAATTTGAAAGCATCAGCCTTAATGACTTTAATAGATGATTTCATACCAAGTTCATCTATGTTTTTTTTAATAAATCTAAAGTGATTGAAGTTTAATTCAACACAAGTAATATTATTTGTACCCCTGGATGCAAATTCTAAGCTAATACTACCTGTACCACCAAACAAGTCAAGTACTTTAAGTTCTTCGAAAGAATAATGGTTGTTTAGAACATTAAATAAGTTCTCTTTTGCAAAGTCAGTAGTTGGTCTGGCTTTAAAATTTTTTGGTGGAGAAAATCGTCTCCCTTTTAAAGAGCCACTTATTATACGCATAATGGAATATTAATTAAATTGATATGTTCTTGTAAGGAAATAGTTTTAAAAACAGATGCAAACTTAAAATGTTTACTCTCTTTTACAATTTCGATATTCTTAATATACTTCTTCAAAAGAGCGTAGATTTCATCAGTTTTTGAAATCATGCCACTTAAAAATACAGTGGAAGTATTTGTATTAAGTTTTAGTTGTTCAAAAATAAGAAGAGTGTAATATAAAAACTCTTTTTTATCCTGAAATTTAAAAGAGTTGTGCAGCTTTAAATCATTTCCTGCAATTGCAATGATATCAAAAATTGAGTTTTGTAAGTTGATATAGATCTGAAATTGATCATAATTAAAACTGGTATTCAGGAGCGCTGTTTCAATAAACGGAGTAGTTGAACAATAATAGTAAACATTGGAAAATTTATCATTAAAAAGTTCAACTATAGTTTTTGGTATGTTAAAAACACAATAAGAATCAGCCATCTTAATCTTATTGCTAAAAGTTAACTCTTCCTCAAATTTATTCTGATTAAAGCAGAAGTCAAGATATAATTCCTTTTGGTCTTTTTGATATAAAGAAGTAGGAATTAATGTATTTTGTTTCGTATAGTACAGTACAAATACTTTCTGATAGGGGAATTGGAGATATTCATTTTCTTTTAATTCTTTCTCAATCGTATTGATTAACGAATCATTTATTGAAAAAGGATGTTCTGAAAATAAGATGTATTCATTACTAATTGGATCAAGAACACAAAAAGAAAATCCATCCAGAGTTAACTGGATGGATAAAAAATATGAATTCGTAATGTTTTTATCGAAATTACTATCAACAACAAATTGGTTACTCATGATAATATTTTACGCTTAAGCAGTGTGTTTTATATTATAAATCTGCAATAAAAGCAAAATATTACTCCCAGTTACCAGCGTTGTTATTAGTTTCTTCTAATGAACCAACTTTTAATCCTGGATATTTCTCCAATTTAGAAGCTTTATCATTTAAGTTGATGATTTCTTGCTCATCAAGTCCATCAAGATAAACGTTGTTGTGTACTTTAGCTTCAAATACTTCAACTTTAACACCAGAACCTGTTTGTACGACTCCAGCTCCCATTTCGTATTCTTCATTTGCAACGAATGGAACATACTTTAAAGAATCAATGTGGTAATTTTTACCAAAAAGAGAATCAAGAACGCTTACTAAAATAGTATCACGTTTAATCATTCCTAATTTTAATGCTTTTTCTTCCGTCCAACCTTCAGCTAATAAGCTATCTGAAAGGCTACCTTCTTTCTTTACTAATTTTAAAGAATCAGATTTTACGAAATTAATTAAGGAATCAAAACTTCCTGTATATTTTTCATATTGCGATTTGTAAGCAACCTGCGCAGTTCTGATGTCTTTTAGTTTTTCGATGTTAGCTTCTGTACGAAGTTTGTGAACTCTGTTAAACTCAATTACACTATTGATACTGTCATAACACAGATATGCTAAACCAACAATTGCAATAAGAAGTACGATTTGAATTACTGTTTTCATTATTTTACAGATTTTTGTATTAGTTTGAATGCACAAATTTAAAAAAAAAATCAAATTTTGGATTTTGATTCACCTATTTTATAACGAATAATGTTAAATAATCATATCATATCGAATATTAAAGCTCATTTTGAGCATGTTCCTACAGAATCTCAGAACAGCGCAATTGATCTTTTTGTTGATTTTCTTACTTCAACAGATGATAATCCTGTATTTATTTTAAAAGGATATGCCGGAACGGGAAAAACTTCATTAATAAGTTCAATTGTAGCATCATTGGATGAATTTAAATTTCGACAGGTTTTAATGGCTCCTACAGGGAGGGCTGCCAAAGTATTTTCTGGTTATGCAGGAAAGCCAGCTTATACTATTCATAAAGTTATATATCGTCAGAAATCGGCAAATGATGGCTTTGGTACTTTTAATTTGAATAAAAATTTGAAACCTGATACCATATTTTTTGTTGATGAAGCTTCTATGATATCCGGTTTTAGTAATGAGTACACAAGTTTTGGTAGCGGCAATTTGCTTGAGGATTTATTAAATTTTGTGTTTGAAAATAGAAATTGCAGATTAGTTTTAATTGGCGATTCTGCACAGTTGCCACCAATAGGTAACTCTGAAAGTCCGGCCTTGGATACTGATACCTTAAATTATTATGGAGTTACCCTTTTTTCCTGCTTTCTTACAGATGTAGTTCGACAGTCATTGGAAAGCGGAATATTAAATAATGCTTCAAATCTAAGATGTTCTATTGAGTCGGATACATTTTTTGATGATCTTCCTAAATTTGATACATATGGGTACAAGGATATCAAAAGGATATCAGGAGAGGAGCTTATTGAAGAAATAAATACGGCATACGATTCTGTGGGTATGGATGAAACTCTAATTGTAAATCGATCAAATAAAAGAACAAACTTATATAATAAAGGTATTCGTAATTCAATATTGTATAAAGAAGAAGAAGTTTCTGTTGGTGATTATATTCTGGTTGTAAAAAATAACTATTTCTGGTTGAAAGAGCATAAGGAAGTTGATTTTATAGCAAATGGAGATATTGCTGAAATAGTTAGGATAAAAGGATATGAAGAACTTTATGGTAAGAGGTTTGTTAATTGCACTATCAGGTTAATTGATTATAAGGAGCTGGAAGTTGATGTTAAGTTGATTTTAGATGTGTTAAATACAGATACCGCAGGATTTACTCAAAAAGAACAGGAGGTATTCTTTTATGAAATCATGAAAGATTATGAAGATCTTTCACCTAAAAGAAAGCAATATGAGGCTGTAAAAAACAATGAGTACTATAATGCCTTGCAAGTTAAGTTTGCTTATGCAATGACTTGTCATAAAGCTCAGGGTGGCCAATGGAAAGTAGTGTTTGTAGATCCAGGTTTTGTGCCAGAGGAAAATATAAATAAAGATTATTATAGATGGCTATATACAGCAATAACAAGGTGTACAGAAAAATTATACCTGGTAAACTTTAAAGATGAATATTTTGAGTAATAGCATAAAATAAGAAAGGGGAAATTTTCCCCTTTCTTAATCATAATATGTAATAATATTTGTTACAAAATCTTTAAATCAGTCGCAATAGCATTGATTTTTTCTTCAGCTTTAGCATCTGCATCATAATACTCAGCCTTATCTTTCATTTCACCTTTTACCTCAAAATAGAATTTGATTTTAGGTTCAGTTCCTGAAGGTCTTACACTAACTTTAGATCCGTCTTCAGTGAAGAATTGTAGCACATTAGATGTTGCAGGTAGATCAATATCTGTTTCTGTGTTGTCTACCTTATTAAATGCTTTTAAAACAGCATAATCTTTAACAACAGAAACCTTAGAACCAGCCAATTCAACAGGAGGATTTTCTCTAAAATCTTTCATTAATTGCTGAATTTCATCAGCTCCGGATTTTCCTTTGCGAACGATATAAATCATCTTTTCTTTAGAAAAACCGTATTCAATATAAATATTTTGAAGTAGTTCAAATAAAGTTACTCCATTGTCTTTAGCCCAAGCTGCAATTTCAGCAAACATAGCACAAGAAGCAACAGCATCTTTATCTCTAACATAGTCTCCAGGTAAGAATCCATAACTTTCTTCTCCACCACAGATGTATTTTTTCTCTCCTTCGTAGGTTTTAATTTTATCAGCAATCCATTTGAAACCAGTGAATACGTCAAAATATTCAATGTCGTTTTTAACCGCAATTTCTTTAAGTAATTCACTTGTTACAATAGTTTTAACAATAAATTCCTTACCGGTTAAAAGATTGTTTTCTTTCCATCTTTTAACCATATACCACGTTAATAAAAGCGCTGTTTGGTTCCCGTTTAATAAGATAAATTCACCTTTTTCATTTTTACATGCAATACCAAGTCTGTCAGCATCAGGGTCAGAAGCCATTACTAAATCCGCATCAATTTCAGCTGCTTTATCTACTGCCATTTTTAATGCAGCAGGTTCTTCCGGGTTTGGAGAAACTACAGTTGGGAAATCTCCACTAACAACATCTTGCTCCGGAATATTTATAATATTTGTAAAACCATATTGCTTTAATGCAGCAGGAATTAATTTTACACCAGTTCCGTGGATAGGAGTATAAATAATCTTTAGGTCTTTATTTCTTTCAATTGCACCAGTATCTAGTGAAATAGATTTTACCTTATCCAGGTATTTTTTGTCCATTTCTTCACCCAATACTTCAATTAAAGTATCATTACCTTCAAATTTAATCTCATCAATTGATGTGATTTTTTGCACCTCATCAATAACATTAGTGTCATGTGGAGCAATCATTTGACCTCCATCATTCCAATATGCTTTGTATCCGTTATATTCTTTAGGGTTATGAGATGCAGTGATAATAATACCACTTTGACAGTTTAATTCACGAATAACAAAAGAAACTTCTGGTGTTGGGCGTAAATCATCAAAAAGAAGGGCTTTGATTCCGTTTGCAGAAAGAATTTTAGCAGAAATTTCTGCAAATTCTCTACTGTTGTTTCTACAATCGTGACCAATACATACTTTTATCTCATCTAAATCGGCAAACTGGCTGTTAAGATAGTTTGCTAAACCTTGAGTTGCAGCTCCAACAGTATAAATATTCATTCGGTTAGAACCAGGTCCCATAATTCCTCTTAAACCACCTGTTCCAAATTCTAAATCTTTGTAAAATGCATCAATAAGATCACTTTTATCTTCTTTGTTTAAAAGTTCAGAAACTTGTTTTTTAGTTTCTTCATCGTAATTTCCTGATAGCCATTGGTTAGCTTTTTCTGTTACCAATGCCAATACATCTTGGTTTTCCATTGTATTTTTCTGTTATTAGTTTTAGTTTTTGGTTGCTAACTTACGTAAGCATTTTTCAAGACTAAATCTCCAATATGGAATTTCTATCTTATAGGTAGTTTTTATTTTAGTTTTATTAAGAACACTATAGTAGGGACGAGGTGCTGCTGTTGGATACTCTTTTGATTCAATTGGTAATACATTGCAATCAATTCCCATTAATTGATGAATGTTAATTGTAAAATCATACCAACTACAAACACCTTCATTACTAAAATGATATATTCCAGGTGTAAAATTAACTGATTTATTTTCAATTTTTAAAATTATATTCAAAATTCCTTCGGCAAGATCTACTGCATAGGTTGGAGAGCCAACCTGATCAACAACAACTTTAAGTAAGTCTCTATCATTACCAAGTTTAATCATTGTTTTGACAAAGTTATTTCCAAACTCAGAGTATAACCATGCTGTTCTTATAATTATTGAATTGGGCTGTTCTTCAAGTAAATATTTTTCGCCTAACAACTTTGTTTGACCATAATAAGATGAAGGAACGGCATAATCGTTTTCTGTATATGGCTTAAATGAGTTGCCATCAAATACATAATCAGTAGATATATGTATAACAGGAATATTGAATTCCTTTGCTACAATACCAATATTTTTAACTGCCTCGGCATTTAGTTGTAAACTGGCAATTTTATCACTTTCTGCTTTGTCTACAGCAGTGTAGGCTGCGCAATTAATAATATAGTTATAATCTTTGTCAGAAATAAAATCTCGAATATTGTCAATGTCGCAAATATTTAAGTCTTCAACATCAGTAAAAGATATGTTGATATCAACAAATTTGTTTGAAATTGATTGAAAACTTTGACCTAATTGACCTTTTCCTCCTGTAATTAATACTTTAATCATTTCTATAGTTAAAAATTATATTCAGCATCTTTAAAATGTGGGTGAAGCAAATCTTTTTCAGATACAATGGCTTCGTTTGTTGGTATTTGCCAGTTTATATTAAGATTGGGGTCGTTATATAATAGACCTCTTTCTGCCTCTTTGTTGTATAAATTATCACATTTATAGGAAAATATAACTTCATTGCTTAATACGGAAAAACCATGAGCAAAACCTCTAGGTACTAATAATTGTAATCCGTTTTCCTGTGATAATTCAATGCTAAAACTTTTTCCAAATGTATCAGAGTCTCTTCTTAAATCAACAACGGCGTCAATAATCTTTCCTTTTAAAACCTGAACTAGTTTGGCCTGTGAATAGGGGGCTAGTTGATAGTGTAAACCTCTTATTACTCCATATTGAGAACAGGAAACATTATCCTGAACGAATTCATTGACTATGTCTAATGTATAATAGCGTTCTTTATTGTATGATTCAAGGAAAAATCCTCTTGAATCAACAAATTTATTTGGTTTTATAATAAGTAAGTCTTTTATATCTGTCTTTAAAATTTCCATATATTATTAGTACCTAAATATTTTATAGGATTGTATGCTTAATTTATTTTGCAATTCTTTTTAAATAAGCTCCATATTCATTTTTAGCTAAAGGCTCTGCTAATTTTAATAATTGGTCTTTGTTAATGTATCCTTTATTGAATGCAATTTCTTCTAAACAAGCCACCATTAATCCTTGTCGATGTTCTATTGTTGCAATAAAGTTAGAGGCTTCCAACATGCTGTCATGAGTTCCGGTATCTAACCAAGCCATACCGCGGCCCATTAAATTTACTTTTAAATCACCTTCTTCAAGAAAGATCTTATTCAAGTCTGTAATTTCTAATTCTCCTCTGGGAGAAGGTTTTAATGATTTTGCTTTTTGAACAACTGAGTTATTGTAAAAGTATAAACCTGTTACAGCGTAATTCGATTTGGGATTTTCAGGCTTCTCTTCAATACTAATTACATTATTATTAGCATCAAATTCCGCAACTCCATATCGTTCCGGATCTGTTACATAATATCCAAAAACTGTAGCTCCTGTATTTTCTTTTACAGTTTGAGAAAGTAATTTGGAAAAATCGTATCCAAAGAAAATATTGTCACCCAAAATTAAACATACATTATCGTCTCCGATAAACTCTTCACCAATAATAAAGGCTTGAGCTAAACCATCAGGACTAGGCTGTTCTGCATAAGATAAGGTAAGTCCTAATTGGTTGCCATCACCAAATAAGTTTTTGTACAAAGGAAGATCCTGTGGTGTTGAGATAATTAATATTTCTTTGATTCCAGCAAGCATTAATACGGATAGAGGATAATATATCATCGGTTTATTATACACTGGTATAATTTGTTTTGATATACTTTGTGTAATAGGGTAGAGTCTTGTTCCAGAACCTCCTGCAAGAATAATTCCTTTGTAATTTGCCATATGTAATTAGGGTTTATTTTGGATTTTTTAAAAGATTATCGAAAAATTCAATTGTTTTGGTTAATCCCTCTCTTAGTTGTACTGTTGGTTCCCAGTTATTTAACTCTTTTTTTGCAAGAGTTATGTCAGGTTGTCTTTGTGTAGGATCATCAGCAGGAAGAGGTAAATAAGTAAGTTTTGATTTTGAATTTGTTAATTCAATTACTTGCTCAGCTAATTCTAACATTGTGAACTCATTCGGATTACCAATGTTAACGGGTCCATGAAAATCATTACGGGAGTTCATCATTCGAATCATGCCTTCAATTAGATCATCAACATATTGAAAGCTTCTTGTTTGTTGACCATCGCCAAATATGGTAATGTCTTCACCTTTTAAAGCTTGAACAATAAAATTTGAAACCACTCTTCCGTCGTTAGGATTCATTCGTGGACCGTATGTGTTGAAAATTCTGATTACTTTAATATCCACATTATTTTGTTGGTGATAATTGAAGAATAAACTTTCAGCACAACGTTTACCTTCATCATAACAAGATCTAATACCAATTGGATTTACATTTCCCCAATAGCTTTCTTTTTGCGGATGAATTTCAGGATCTCCATAAACTTCAGATGTTGAGGCTTGTAAAACTCTTGCTTTAATACGTTTGGCTAAACCAAGCATATTAATAGCTCCCATTACTGATGTTTTTATGGTTTTTATTGAATTGAACTGATAATGAACAGGTGATGCAGGACAAGCTAAATTGTATATTTCATCCACCTCAATAAAATAAGGATGAGTTACATCGTGTCTGATTAATTCAAAGTAAGGATTTTCTAGTAAATGAATAACATTTGATTTACTACCTGTGAAGTAATTGTCTATACAAATAACTTCATTACCATCATTTAATAATCTTTCACACAGGTGAGAGCCAATAAAACCAGCACCTCCTGTTACTAATATCCGTTTCATGTGTTTTAATTTGATTTTTATTTTCACATGGAACTCGCCAAATTAGATCATTTCCCTGTGCGAAAAAGATTTCTCATGGCTCGTTTCATATAAATTGAGTTTAAACAAAAATGCTTGTTTAAACTCAAATCTTATTGCTTAATGTTTTATTATAATTAAATATGATCGCAAAGTGAAATATGTTTAATATTAAGCTTGCGAAATAATATTTACTATGGTTTTAAAGGTTTTCTACCTATGCTATAATAAGTAAAACCATTTTCAACAATTTCTTCAGGATCATAAATGTTTCTACCGTCAAAAATAATTTTGTTGTTTAATAATTTCTCTAAAACTTTAAAATTTGGAATTCTGAATTCAGGCCATTCAGTGATAACAATTAATGCTTCAGTATCAATTAAAACTTCGTAAGGATCTTTTCCATATTCAATTTTATCACCAAGAATTCTTTGAGCTTCTTCCATAGCTACCGGATCATAGGCTTTAACTTTGGCTCCCATTTTGATTAGCTCCTCAATCAGAACCAGAGCAGGGGCTTCTCGCATGTCATCTGTTTTAGGTTTAAAAGATAATCCCCAAAGCGCAAATGTTTTGTTTTCAAGATTGCTACCAAACTCTTCTTTTATTTTTCTTACAAGAACGTGTTTTTGATCGTTATTCACATCTTCAACAGCTTGAAGTAATCTTAATTTATATTGATGGTCATTTGCTGTTTTAATTACTGCTTTTACATCCTTTGGAAAACAAGAACCTCCATATCCAGCTCCTGCATATATAAATTTGTTTCCAATACGAGCATCAGAACCAATACCTTTTCTTACAGAAGTAATATCTGCACCAACAATTTCGCACAAATTGGCCATATCGTTCATAAAGCTAATTTTTGTAGCAAGCATTGAGTTGGCTGCGTATTTAGTCATTTCTGAAGATGGAATATCCATGAAAATAATTGGATGACCATTTAAAAGGAATGGTTTATATAGGCGCTGCATTGTTTTTTCTGCTTTTTCAGATTCTGTACCAACAACAATACGGTCCGGTTTTAAGAAATCTTCAATAGCATTTCCCTCTTTAAGGAATTCCGGATTTGAAGCAACATCAAATTCTACTTCAACACCTCTTTTTTCCAATTCGTCAGTAATTGCCGCCTTAACTTTTTTAGCAGTTCCAATAGGTACTGTACTTTTAGTAACTACAACCACATAATGATTAATGTTTCTTCCAATTTGGCGAGCTACTTCTAATACATATTTTAAGTCAGCACTTCCATCTTCGTCAGGTGGTGTTCCTACTGCAATAAAAACAATATCTGAATTTTCAAGCGAATCCTTTATACTTGTGGTAAAGAATAATCTGCCTTTTTCAATGTTATCATGAACCATTGTTTCTAGACCGGGTTCATATATTGGAATGATACCATTCTTAAGGTTTTCAATTTTTTTTTCGTCAATGTCAACACATGTAACATTTACTCCAACATCAGCAAAACAAGTTCCTGATACAAGTCCAACGTATCCGGTTCCAACAATAGAAATTTTCATTTGTTTAAAGTTTTATTTTGTTATAAGGTATCTCGTTAATTTTTTACCAGCCTCAAAAGTAAAGATTTTTGTTAATTTAAGACAATATACTTTCCAATAATTGGATGAAGTCATACTTTTTGATAAAAGTAGATGTCTCTGCAATTAAAAAACAAATTTATTTGATGAAATGAGGTTTAGTAAAAAGCCAGCAATACTATATTATATAAAGTTGTATTGTATTTCTACATGTTAATGAATAATCGTTGTATTTATATGGATAACCTAGTTTGTGTAATTGTTTTTTTAAGAAATGATTAAAATATCCTGTTGGTTATAAGAGAATTTGGTTAAAAGTTTGTACTTTTGCACCTGTTTTTATAAAATATAATGTCTAACTACTAGTAATTAATTGATTTACAATGAGTGAAGTAAATGAAAATGCTCAGGAATTAAACGAAACTCCTGAAGTAAAAAATGAAGCAGCAAACGTGACTGCAACAACTTCTGATGCAAACTTTGATTGGGATGAGTTTGAGCAAGGAGAAGTATTTGGAAAAACTGGATCAAAAGCTGATCTAGAAAAAATGTATGATAAAACTCTTTCTACAATCTCTGAAAAAGAAGTTATTGAAGGTGAAGTTATCGCATTAAGCAAAAGAGAAGTTGTAATTAACATTGGTTTTAAATCTGATGGTATTATTTCTAGAAATGAATTTCGTTATAACCCAGAATTAGCTGTAGGTGATAAAGTTGAAGTTTATGTAGAAAGCCAAGAGGATAAAAAAGGTCAATTAGTTCTTTCTCACAAAAAAGCACGTGCATTACGTTCTTGGGATAGAGTTAATGCAGCTTTAGAAAATGACGAAGTTATCAAAGGATACATTAAGTGTCGTACTAAAGGTGGTATGATTGTAGATGTATTTGGAATTGAAGCTTTCCTTCCAGGTTCACAAATTGATGTGAAACCAATTCGTGACTACGATATGTATGTAGGTAAAACAATGGAATTCAAAGTTGTTAAAATCAACCCAGAATTTAAAAACGTTGTTGTATCTCACAAAGCTCTTATTGAAGCAGAACTTGAGCAACAGAAAAAAGATATTATTTCTAAGCTTGAAAAAGGACAAGTTCTTGAGGGAACTGTTAAAAACATTACTTCTTACGGGGTGTTTATCGACCTTGGTGGAGTGGACGGACTTATCCACATCACAGATTTATCTTGGGGTCGCGTAACTCATCCAGAAGAAATCGTTCAGTTAGATCAAAAATTAAATGTTGTAATTCTTGATTTTGATGATGAGAAAAAACGTATTGCTTTAGGTTTAAAACAATTAACTTCTCATCCTTGGGATTCTTTAGATGCAGAGCTTAAAGTTGGTGATAAAGTAAAAGGAAAAGTGGTTGTTATGGCTGACTACGGTGCGTTTGTTGAAATCGCTCCAGGTGTAGAAGGTTTAATTCACGTTTCTGAAATGTCTTGGTCACAACACTTAAGAAGTGCACAAGATTTCTTAAAAGTAGGTGATGAAGTAGAAGCTACTATTCTTACTTTAGATCGTGATGAGCGTAAGATGTCTCTTGGAATTAAGCAATTAAAAGCTGATCCATGGGAAAAAATTGAAGAAAGCTACGCAGTAGGATCTAAGCACCAGGCTAAAGTTAGAAACTTTACAAACTTTGGTGTATTTGTAGAGATTGAAGAAGGTATTGATGGATTAATCCATATCTCAGATCTTTCTTGGACTAAGAAAATTAAACACCCAGCTGAATTTACTTCAATTGGAGATGTTGTTGATGTTGTTGTTTTAGAAATTGACAAAGAAAACAGAAGATTAAGTCTTGGTCATAAGCAATTAGAAGAAAATCCTTGGGATGTATTTGAAACAATGTTTACTGTTGATTCAATTCACGAAGGAACTATCATGGAATTATTCGACAAAGGTGCTGTAATTTCTCTTCCTTATGGAGTAGAAGGTTTTGCAACTCCTCGTCATTTAGTTAAAGAAGATGGTTCTCAAGCTAAGGTTGATGAAAAATTAGATTTTAAAGTAATCGAATTTAATAAAGCGTCTAAGCGTATAATCCTTTCACACTCAAGAGTTTTTGAGGATGAGAAAAAAGCTGCAGATGATACAGAAAAAGCTGCACAAGTAAAAACTACGAAAAAAGGCGTTAAGAAGTTGAAAGATAACTTAGAAAAGACTACATTAGGTGATATTTCTAGCTTACAAGCTCTAAAAGATAAAATGGAGCAAGACGAGCAGAAGTAATTAAGTAGCCTAAATGAGTAGTATTCAATAAATTCTTTTTACAGATGGACTTTAAAATAGATAAATTAGATGATTTCACACTTATTCAGATTTTAAAGGAAAAACTAGATACGCATATTGCGCCTTCTCTTAAGTCTGAACTTGTATTATTATCAGGTAATGGAGAACGCAATATTCTTTTGGACCTTGGTAAATCAAGTTATTGTGATTCATCTGGATTGAGTGCTATTCTTGTAGCTAATAGGTTGTGTAAAAATGCTGATGGAGTGTTTGTTTTATCTGGACTACAACCCGCGGTAGAGAGATTAATCTCTGTTTCGCAGTTAGATTCAGTGCTAACTATTGCTTCAGATCTTGATGAAGGTGTTGAATTAATGAAGAAAGCTATTGAAAAATAATGTCGAAAACATTTTCAATTACCATCTTAGGAAGTAACTCAGCATTACCAACTTCTGAAAGATATCCAACCGCTCAGGTGCTCAATGTATCTGAGCGGTTTTTTTTGATAGATTGTGGAGAGGGAACGCAAATTCAGTTAAGAAGAAATAGGATTAAGTTTTCTAAGATAAATCATATTTTTATTTCGCACTTACATGGCGATCATTGTTTTGGTTTAATCGGCCTTATCTCAACAATGGGTTTGCTTGGAAGAATTGTTGATTTGCATATTCATTGTCATCCCGACCTGGAAAAAATATTAGTGCCACAATTGGATTATTTCTGTAAAGACATGCCCTTTAAAGTTATATTCGATTGTTTTGATTGGAAAAAACAGGATATGATCTATGAGGATAAGAATATGGAAGTTTATACTATTCCTTTAGTTCACAGAGTTCCTACTGTAGGTTTCTTGTTTAAAGAAAAAGTTGCAGAGAGAAAAGTTCGTAAAGAATTTGTATTTAAATATCAACCATCAATAAAAGAAATCATTGCCATTAAACATGGTGAACCTTATTATACTAAAGATGGAGAATTGATATTAAACGAAGATATTACCATTGAACCACCCAAGCCACTAGCATATGCATTTTGTACGGATACCAGGCCGGCAAAGAAAGCTATTGATCAAATAAAAGATGTGGATTTACTGTATCATGAGAGTACTTTTTTAAAAGAAGATAAAAAGTTGGCTCATAAAACTTATCATAGTACAGCTGAACAAGCCGCTAATATAGCTAAGGAAGCTAATGTAAAACAATTGATGATTGGGCATTACTCTACTCGATATAAAGATTTGAGTCTTTTTTTGGAAGAAGCCAAAACTGTTTTTGAAAATACAGTTTTGGGTAGAGAAGGTGTTGTGGTAACATTAGCATAATTATCTTAAAAAAGTGGATTTTAATCCCTATATTTGCGAAAAATTTAAATAATTTATAAACCCATTAAGCCTCTGTTTAATGCAAGAAAAAATAGTTATTCTTGACTTTGGGTCACAATATACCCAGCTAATTGCCCGTAGGGTAAGAGAGTTAAATGTGTACTGTGAAATTCATCCTTTTCATTCAGTACCAGAGTTAGATAGTAGTGTAAAAGGAGTAATTCTTTCAGGTAGCCCTTATAGTGTGCGAGATGAAGAGGCTCCAATTCCAGATTTAAAAAGTATTAAAGGTAAGTATCCATTATTAGGAGTTTGCTATGGTGCTCAATTCTTATCTCAGTTTTTTGGCGGTGAAGTAAAACCTTCAAATACCAGAGAGTATGGTAGAGCAAATCTTGGATTTATTGATAGAGGCAATGAATTAATGACAGGTGTGCCCGAACATTCTCAAGTATGGATGTCGCATGGCGATACTATAGTAAATTTACCTGAAAATTATTCTATAATTGCAAGTACTGGAGATGTAAAGGTTGCTGCTTACGAGGTAAAAGGCGAAAATACATGGGGATTACAATTCCACCCTGAAGTTTATCATTCTACAGACGGTAAAACAATACTTTTCAATTTTGTTGTTTCAATTTGTGGTTGTTCTCAGGATTGGACACCAGATTCTTTCGTAGATTCAACAGTAGCTTCTTTAAAAGAAAAGTTAGGTAATGATAAAGTTGTTTTAGGTTTATCAGGTGGTGTTGATTCAACAGTTGCTGGTGTTTTATTAAACAAGGCAATTGGTGATAACCTTACTTGTATCTTTGTTGATAATGGATTATTGAGAAAGAATGAATACCAAAATGTTTTGGATTCATATCAACATATGGGCTTAAATGTTATTGGAGTTGATGCAAAACAAGAGTTTTTAAGTGAACTTGCAGGTGTGTCGGATCCAGAAACAAAAAGAAAGATAATTGGTCGCGTTTTTATTGAAACATTCGATAAGGAAGCACACAAAATTCAGGATGTAAAATGGTTAGCTCAAGGTACTATTTATCCTGATGTAATTGAATCAGTTTCTGTTAATGGACCTTCTGCTACAATTAAGTCGCATCATAATGTAGGTGGATTACCTGAAAAGATGAATTTGAAGGTTGTTGAGCCATTAAATTTGTTGTTCAAAGATGAAGTTCGTCGTGTAGGTAGTGCGTTAGGAATATCACCAGCATTACTTGGTCGTCATCCTTTCCCGGGACCTGGTTTAGCAATTCGTATTTTAGGTGATATCACCGAAGAGAAAATTAACATCCTTCAGGAAGTAGATCATATCTTTATACAGGGATTAAAAGATAATGAACTTTATGATGATGTATGGCAGGCAGGAGCAATGTTACTTCCAGTGCAGTCTGTTGGAGTTATGGGGGATGAGAGAACATATGAGAGAGTGGTTGCTTTAAGAGCAGTTTCTTCTACAGATGGTATGACTGCGGATTGGGTGCATTTACCATATGAATTCCTTGCAAAAGTATCTAATGATATTATTAATAAAGTAAAAGGAGTAAACAGAGTTGTTTATGATATAAGTTCAAAACCACCAGCAACAATTGAGTGGGAGTAGATTGAAAATATAAAACAAAAAAAAGACCAGAACATTTCTGGTCTTTTTTTTGTTTTAAAGGTTGAAGGTTTTTAATAGTTTATATCTTTGTTTTAAACGACTAAATAATAACACAAATTAGTACTATGCATTTTAATAAGGTGGTTAAAGGTTCTTTGCAATTTATTTTCTTAATGGTATTGTTTTTATATGGGAGTAATATAAAAGCTCAGAATTTTAATCAGGATCTACAAAAGTTGCAATTGGCATATAAATTAATTTCTACATTTTATGTTGATTCGGTTGATAACGAAAAATTAGTTGAAGATGCTATTGTAGGAATGCTTAAAAATCTGGATCCTCATTCAGAGTATCTTTCACAAGAAGAAGTTAGAAAATTGAATGAACCTTTGGATGGTGGTTTTGAAGGAGTGGGTGTACAGTTTAATATTTTAAATGATACACTATTGGTAGTCGCTCCTATATCTGGAGGTCCTTCTGAAAAAGTTGGGATTTTAGCAGGCGATAGAATCATTTATATTGATGATGAAAATGTAGCGGGTATAGGTTTAACAAATAGTGGGGTACAGCAGCGTTTAAAAGGAAAAAAAGGAACCGAAGTAAGACTTAAAATATTAAGAAAAGGATCTGATAAGTTATTAGATTTTACCGTTGAACGAGATAAAATTCCAATATATAGTGTAGAGGCTTCATATATGGCATCTGATGATGTTGGCTATATTAAAATTAGTCAGTTTAGTGCAACAACTTCAAGTGAGTTCGAAAAGTCTTTAAAGGATTTGAATAAGCAAGGAATGAAGAATTTAATTCTTGATTTAAGGGGTAATCCTGGAGGTTATTTAAAGGCTGCAATTGAAGTTGTAAACGAATTTTTAGATGCAGATAAGTTAATTGTATACACAGAGGGAATGACTAATCCAAGAAGAGAATATCATTCATCTAGTGAAGGTCTTTTTAAGAAAGGTAAAGTTGCTGTTTTAATTAATGAAGGATCTGCTTCTGCAAGTGAAATTGTAACAGGGGCTATTCAGGATTGGGATAGAGGTATTGTGCTTGGTAGGAGAAGTTTTGGAAAGGGTTTGGTTCAGCGTCCATTAAATTTACAAGATGGATCAATGATAAAACTTACAATTGCTAAATATTATACACCGTCTGGCAGATGTATTCAGAAACCTTATGATAAGGGAGTAGATGCATACAGAAGAGAAATATATATGCGGGATGTTCTTCATCAGGAAAATGATTCTGTTTCACATAAAGGACCAGAATATCATACCAAATCATCACAAAGATTAGTATATGGAGGAGGAGGAATAAATCCTGATATCTTTATTGCCGCAGATACTACTGGTTATTCCGATTATTACAGGGATTTGATTGCTCTAGGTGTAATTAATAGGTATGTTTTATCTTTTATGGATAAAAATAGAGTTGGTTTAAAAGAAAGATACTCAAATTATAAGGAGTTTAATAATTCGTTTGAAATTGATGATAAGATGATTTCGGATTTATTGGATGAAGGCAAGAAAGAGAAAATAACATCTGATATTAATGAGTTAGAAGTTTCGCTGAGTTTATTGAAAAATCAACTTAAAGCATTAATAGCAAGAAATATTTGGGGAGTAAATGAATATTTCCAAACAATCAATCCCAATTCAAATGAATTTAATAAAGCTTTAGAGATATTATCTTCAGATAAATCATATTCAAATTTGCTGAATTAATAGTTATATATTATGACCCATTTCAAGTATCCAGAAGTAATACAAGAAACGATTAAAGCATTAACTGTAAAAGATTCTTATAAAAGTGTATGTCATACACACTTTTTTGAGTATCCTATGCCTTCAGGAAATGTAATAGGTGAAATTGTTAATTTGACCAGGGAGATACTTTTTCCGGGTTATTTTGGAGATTCACCTGTACGTTCAGAGAGTATACATTATTATATTGGAGTAAATACCGAACGTTTATTTGAATTATTAAATCGTCAAATATTAGCAGGTTTATGTTTTCAATGTAGCATGTCTGATCCTGAAAAATTAAAGGAAAATAAGCTGAAGGCTTTTGAAATAACTAAAGATTTTATTGCCTTGCTTCCTGAATTGAGGCGGTTGTTGACAACCGATGTGGAAGCAGCTTATTTGGGTGATCCAGCAGCAAAAAGCAGGGGTGAAGTAATATTTTGCTATCCTGCAATTAGAGCTATTTCCAGTTATCGTATAGCACATGCATTGGTTAAGTTGAGCGTACCTATTATTCCTCGAATGATATCAGAAATGGCACACTCTGAAACAGGAATAGATATTCATCCTAAAGCACAAATTGATGAATACTTTACAATAGACCATGGAACAGGTGTTGTTATCGGGGCTACATCTATTATAGGTAAAAATGTTAAGTTGTTTCAGGGGGTTACATTAGGTGCAAAAAGTTTTCCATTGGATGATAATGGTAATCCAATTAAAGGAATTCCACGACATCCGATTGTTGAAGATGATGTTGTTATTTATTCGCAGGCAACTATTTTGGGAAGAATAACTGTAGGAAAAGGTTCTGTTATAGGTGGTAATGTTTGGGTAACTAATGATGTAAAACCGGGGTCGAAACTTGTACAATTTAAACCTAAGGATTCTTTGTATACAGAAGGAGGGGGAATTTAGGATGTTTTCCATATTTTAAACTTATTGTTTAAGATTATTCGTAAAATTGATTAAAGTTTAAGCTTGTACAATAGTCAAAATTTATATATTTGTGACAAGCTTTATTAATAATACAGATGGCATTTAACATAACAGAGTGGTATAACGATAAATTAGAGGGAGAAGTTATTCTTAACTTTAATGGAAGTATTACCCCTGATCTTATAACTGAAGCATTAGGTACTATTGAAAATAGTTTAAACCTTAAGAATGAAAAAAATAAGATTAGGAAAAAGGTGTATAATGTGTTTGTGGAGTGTTTGCAAAATTTATATCATCACGTAGATAAAGCACCTGTTGATTTACATGATAATCAGCAAAATAATTTTGGAGTTATCATTTTAAGTAAAGATGGCTCTTTTTACAGGATTTCAACAGGAAATTTTGTAGATAAAAGTAAAATTAATGTTATTAAGGATCGTATTGATCAGGTAAATTCTCTTTCTGATAAAGAAATACGCATGTTGTATTTGGATATTATGAGTAATGGAGAGTTTTCGGATAAAGGGGGTGGCGGCCTTGGGATGCTTGATATCGTAAGAAAGACTGGCAATAAATTAGAATACTATTTTTATAAGTATAATGACAGTCATATATTTTTTTCATTAGATGTATATATTAGTTAAAACCATATAGTTACCAATATGGAAACAATAGTTAGAGAAGGAACACCTAAAACTCCATATGTTAGATTAGATGGAGAAAAAGGAATTATCGAAATTAAAGGACGTTCAATACCAGAAAATTCAATAGAGTTTTATAAGCCTCTTATTGATTGGCTTGAAGAGTATAGCAGTGATGTTAATAATGACACTGCAGTGAATGTCCAGCTTGAATATTTTAACACTAGTTCTTCAAAATGTATTTTAGATATTTTCAAGAAATTGGAAAGTATATTTAAAAAGGGACAGAAAGTAGAAGTTAACTGGTATTATGAAGAAGATGATGAGGATATGTTTGAGGCTGGAGAGGATTATCAGTCGATAATAAACATACCTTTTAAAATGATTGAAATGGAAGAGTAAAAATATTAAGATTACAATGTGAAAGAGAGTAGTATATTTATATGCTACTCTCTTTTATTTTTTAGTTTATTGTATTTCTCTTCAAAAATATGCAGCATTTCTTTTAGTATTCCAGAGTATAGAATTAGAAATAATACAATATTGTATAACCAGATAACGATTGTGTTAGCCCATATTGTATCAATTTTTATGGAACCTATTTTCTTGTAAGGACTAAGAAAATGAGCTAATAAATAATTATTTTGAGGGTCTTTAAATATTGGGTCTGATTTCTGTAGTAACTTACCATTGTATTCAATAATCTTATTAGAAAAGATATTGTTAGTATTTCTTACAAATCGTTCAAGTTCTAAATTATAATTTAATCTTTTAAGATTATTAAATTCTTCTTTCTCTGCGTTTGTTTTAAGGAATTGCTTTTTCTTGTTATCAAGTAATTCATCCGTTTTATTGAAAATCTTAATATAGTCTTTCTTTAGGCTGTTTATTTCCTCTTTAAGTTTATTGTAAGTGTCAATATTAAAAGTGTCAGAAATTGCATTTATAGCATAAAACTTGTCTTTAAGTATGCCATTGTTACTCGCGTAAGCAATCTCATTTTCAATAAGAGAAAAAGCGTTATTAAGATTTTCAATATCTTGGTTTTCATAATATTTTAAGCAGTCATCAAGTTTGGCTAGAATTGAGGGTATCCAATATTCTTTTTTAAATTTTGCTTCACTTTTAATCTTATCAAATGTATAAAACTCCCTTTCGTATTTGTTGTTTTTAAATTGATTTACAGCTAAGGCTTCAAAAGCCCATCTTGCAGTAATTCCTTCTCCATACCAGGGGATTTTTTCCGGATTTGATAATTTAGGATTTAAATTATCATAACTTATAAATACTCCGGAAAGAATGATTTGAGGAATGAGTAGAAATGGAATAAGAATATAGATGTTAATAGCATCTTTAAAGCTATCAGAGATGATTAAACCTAATAAATTAGAAAATACAGATGCACTAAACAGAATAATCCAATACTCAAAGAACATCCCTTTAATCTCGATGATTGTATTTCCTATTGCTACAAATAATAAAGTTTGGATGGCAGAAATAAATCCCAGAATAAAGAATTTTGAAAGCAAGTAGCTTAATCTGCTTAGATTTAAAAATGCCTCTCGCTTTAATATTTTTTTGTCACGTATTATTTCTTCTGCACTAACAGTAAGGCCAACAAAAAGAGCAATAATAACTGCCATGATAATGTAAACAACAATGTTTGGGTTGTCTTGGTATACATACCCTTGATTGTTGGTGGTGTCTACATTATAAAATTTTATAATGGAAGACAAAAGAATGGCTAATATGGGTGTTTCTAATAGGTTAATTAATAAATATTGCTTATTAGAAAGTTTTGAAAGTACATCTCTTTTTATAAAAACACTAAGTTGTTTTAGTTTATTTGGGATCTTAAAATTTATACTAGGTGGATCATTTAAGCTCTCTTTTCTTTTTGATTCAGGTTTGTACTCCTTAAAACGTTGATGCCATTCGTCAGGTTCTATTTTTCTACTTCTGGTAAGAGTTCCGTATTCATCGATAATTTGAGATGATACGATATTAAGAACCTGCTCCGGATTGACATTTCCACAGGTATGGCATTCGCTTTCTTGTTTATTTGCTTGGTTTACTGATGATTTGAAGTAGTTAATGCTTTCGACAGGATCTCCATCGTATATTAAATACCCTCCATTATCCATTACCAATAGTTGATTAAACATTTTAAAAATGTCACTAGATGGTTGATGGATAACAACAAATACGAGTTTTCCTTTTAATGCCAATTCCTTTAATAAGTCTAAAATGTTGGCAGAATCTTTAGAAGATAAACCGGATGTTGGTTCATCCAGAAACAGGATTGCAGGTTCACGTATTAATTCTAGAGCAATGTTCAGTCTTTTACGTTGTCCTCCACTTATTTTTTTATTCAAGGGAGAACCTACTTTCATGTCCTTAATTTCATGAAGACCTAAAGATGAGAGTAGGGATAAAACTCTTTTTTGAATTTTAAGTTCACTGTAATCACCAAAGCATAATTTTGCATTGTAATAAAGGTTTTGATAAACTGTAAGGTTTTCCATTAGCAGGTCGTCCTGCGAAACGTAACCAATCAAACCTTCTATTTTTTTTGGATTTTTATGTATGTCGACATTGTTTATTTTTACATTTCCCTCTTGTGGTTGTACAATGCCACTTAAAATATTGGTAAGTGTTGTTTTTCCAGCACCACTAGCTCCCATAATCCCCACTAATCGACCTGATTCACTATAAAAACTTAATGGTTGAATTCCAATAGTTTTATTTTTGAATGCATAACTTATGTTATTAACATTGAATGTTATTGGTTCCGAAATATTATCACTTGTGAATTTACCTACAATATCACTGTAATATATTGGATCAATTCTATTATTTCGTAAAGAACATCCTGGAGTAAGAACATGAACTCTGTTAGTGGCTAATAACTGGCCATTGATGCTAATTTCTACATTGTCATTTAATCTTAAAAGAAATAAACTGCCGGATTTTATTCTTAATATATGAATTTCTTGTTTAAGATTTGCCCATTGTAAGTGTCTTGTCTGACTGTATTTTGAGCCTTTGTTTTTGTTAATGATCAGAAGATTATTATTGTTGACAGGAGTATTCATATCTCCAATGATAAAATCTTCCATTAAATGATACTCTTCATCCGAAATATGAAAAGTTTGCGCTATTGTGTAAACAAAGTCTTTCTCGAATCTGCTGATTTCAACTCCTGATTTTAGAAATTCAATAAGCTGAATAATTACAATGAGCTTCTGGTAGTGAACAAGCTCTTTATTAATTGCGGTTGAAATTCTTAAGGCTTTAACAGAATTGGCTGTTAAGGTAGAGCGTTCGATTTCGCTATTTTGGAGCTTCTTTAATTTTGATACGTGCTCTTGATAGTGTTTTTCATAGATATTAAGATATTCCTCAACCATTTGTTTGTTTAACTGCTGGTCAAGGAAGTTCTTAACTATGTTTCTTCTTGATTTACTGTCCTTTTGAGGAAATGCTATTAAAGCAAAAAGTTGTATTAATGCTTTTAATATTCCTTCGCTCATATAAAGAGTTTATAATAATTATAAATGGCTTAGTTTTCTAGTTGGTTTTTAAAACCAATGTATAAAAGAGCCATTCCTGAAGTTGCTAATTTTTTATCTAATTTGGCTTCAATAATACATTCTACAGAACCGTCTATTTTAAAATCCCATGTATTGGTGTTGTTATGTTCTTCGTTGGTAAAAAGAAGGTTTCTGTTAGTATCGTATATTGAAAAAATGATGGGTTCATTTTTAGCAGAGCAAGCCACAAGTCTGTATAAACTTCCATTTAAAAATGTAGTATGAAATTCTGCCACTTCATCACCTGTTAAAAAAGCCCTGAAAGGTTGTCCGTTTGAGATAAAAGGAGCTTGTAATAACTTTTCACATGTTTCAATTTTCTCATCCTGAGAATTTGCATTGTTTGGTACAAGTATGCTAATTACAAAAGTTAGAACAAAAAATAATAAAAGTCCTTTTTTCATGAGTATAATTCGTTTAGTATTATGCGGTTATTTGTTATGTTTTAATGCCCAAAGGCTTTTTATGTTATATTTGCAGCCATCTAAAATAAAGCATCAGGTTGATAATCAGTCAATGCTTTGTAAATACTATAAATTCTGCTTGTCTAAAATAGTTATTTTTATTAAAACAAAAGTAAATCTGAACAGGTTTCTATAAGTAAATAGTGTTTTTTAGAGATTTTATTTAATGTTTCAATGGACCAATCAATAAATTTAAATATATAATGAAAGTATTTTATTTTACACTACTAACATTTTTTTTGTGTTTGGTAGGATTAAATGCTCAAAATAAATTAGAGCTTGAGGATGTAATATCGGGGGGTAAAAATTTTAGAAATTTCATTCCTAAATATGTGAAATATGAGTTTTTGCCTGGTACAGATTCTTTAGTTTTATTTCAGCGTGATACTATATTTTATGTTGAAGATCAATTAGAGAAATCATCATTTTTAACTTTGAAACAGGTTAATGATTTATTTTCAAATAGTGATCTTTCTAAATTAAACTCCTTGTATCCCATAAAATGGATTACCTCAAATAGTTATTACGTAAATTTACCAGGAGCAATAGTAATTGCGGATGTTAATAGTGATAAGGTTAAGTATATTATTAATTATCCTAAAGAAGCTGAATTTTTAAGTTTTAATCCTGTATCCAGATTCGTAGCTTATTTAAATGATGGCGATTTATTTGTTGTAGGAGATGATAATAAATCTGTTTTAGTTGAGAAAGCAGAAAGTAAAGATATTGTTTTAGGTCAAACTGTTCATCGTAATGAATTTGGAATAAGTGGCGGTATTTTTTGGTCACCAAACGGCAAATCTTTGGCATTTTATAGAAAAGATGAATCTATGGTCACGGATTATCCTTTAGTTAATATTAATGAGAGAGTTGCTAAAGTTGAAAATATTAAATATCCAATGGCAGGCATGGATAGTCATCATGTTACAATTGGCGTATTTAATGCTGAAACCAAAGAAAAATTGTATCTGGAGACGGGTTTGCCAAAGGAGAAGTTTTTAACGAATGTTTCGTGGTCACCAGATGAAAAGTATATAGGAGTAGCAGAGCTTAACAGAGCTCAAAATCATATGCATTACAATTTATATAATGTAGCAGATGGTAGTTTGTTTAAAACCTTGTTTGAAGAAAAGAGTGATAAGTGGGTGGAACCAGAGAATCCGGCTGTCTTTGTGCCCAATAGTAACACCAAATTTGTGTGGCAAAGTGAAAGAGATGGGTATAATCATTTCTACTTATATGATATTAATAAGGGATTACTAAAACAAATCACGAAAGGTGAATGGGTCGTAACAGATAATTTTGGATTTGATGCTAAAGGAAATACCTTGTTTTTTGAGGGGACTAAAGACGATGTCATGAATCGACATTTATATAGTGTTTCAATGAAAAATGGTAAGGTTAATAAGTTGTCAAGTGCACAAGGGTTTCATTCGGTGGTTTTAAATGATTCAAAGAATAAAGTACTTGATTATTATTCAAGCTTAAATGTTCCAAGGGTTATAGAATTATATGATGTAAAGAAGAAAACTAAGCAGGTATTATTTAAGGCTGAAAATCCATTTGAAGAGTATGATTTTGGAAAAGTTGAATTAGGAACAATTAAATCAGCTGATGGAATTACCGATTTAAATTATCGATTGATCTTACCAGCAAACTTTGATGTAAATAAAAAATACCCGGTTGTGGTGTATGTTTATGGCGGACCTCATTCGCAGCAGGTTAATAATTCATGGTTAGGAGGTGCAAGATATTGGCAACTTTATATGGCTCAGAATGGTTATATATGCTTTACAATGGATAACAGAGGAACCCCGGATAGAGGATGTGATTTTGAGAAGGTGATACACAGACAATTAGGAGAGTGTGAAACACAGGATCAGTATGAGGGTGTAAAGTTTTTAAAGTCATTGCCTTACGTTGATCAAGATCGAATTGGGGTTCATGGTTGGAGTTTTGGTGGTTTTATGACTATAAACCTGATGGAAAAATATCCAAATGATTTTAAAGTAGGAGTTTCTGGTGGGCCAGTAATTGATTGGAAATACTATGAAATTATGTATGGAGAGCGATATATGGATACTCCGGATGAAAACCCTGAAGGATATGAAAAATCAAATTTAAATTTACGAGTGGATAATTTACAAGGGCGTTTGTTGGTTATTCATGGAGCTATTGATCCAACTGTTGTATGGCAACATAGTTTACAGTTTATTGAGCACTGTATTAAAAAAAGAAAGCAGGTAGATTATTTTGTTTATCCTCGTCATGAGCATAATGTATTAGGTCCAGATCGTGTTCATTTAATGGAAAAAGTAACCCAATATTTTAAAGACTTTTTGTAGTCAAAATCTTCAATAGTTAAAATGTTTTATACCCTGTATGTCAATAAATTTGTCTGCAGGGTATTTTTATATGCTGAATTGTCTTAATAGAAGGAATCTGTTTGCGGATCTTAGCTGTAATATTCTATTAATCCTGACATTGGAGATTTAGTTATGGTACCTAATTTTAACTGATGGGAATTAAGTGCATTTTCAAGTTGTTCCTTAAAATAGTATGCAATACTCCCGGTAAAATGAATTGAGTACTTTTCTATTTCGTTGTATTGCAATAAATTTCTTTCAATAAATGCAGTAAATGTCTGGTTTATTATGTTTTCAAGTTCTTTAATGTCAATATGTTTATTGATGAATTTTGTGAATTGTGCCAGATATCTGTTTGGAAAAGGTTGTTTATATATATGATCAAGAATTTCTGCTTCCGTAATATTGTATTCTTTAAAAAATAGTTCTTTTGTTGATTGAGATAATTGATTCTTTAATAGATCAGCAATAAATGTTTTTCCAATCGATGCACCACTACCTTCATCACCAATAATAAATCCAAGAGGAGAAACATTTTGGGTAATTTCATTTCCATCATAAAAGCAAGAATTAGATCCTGTTCCCAAAATACAAACAACGCCTTGCGAATGTCCGCAAGCAGAATGAGCTGCTGCCATTAGGTCGCTATGAACATTAATATGTGGTGAGATAAAAACTGAAGAAAGTGCACTTTCTACTATTTTATTTTTTGTTTTATGATTGCATCCTGCGCCATAAAAATAGATCGAGTCAAAAGAACGTGATTCTGTAGGAAATTCTTTGTTAAGTAGATCCTTTATTGTTTTAATATCTTGGTAATAAGGATTTATGCCTTGTGTGGTGTGTTGTTGCGAATGGTTTGTTTTTGTATTTAAAATAGTCCATTCGGTTTTTGTAGATCCGCTATCTGCTATTAAAATCATTAAATCTCAGGATTAAATTTAATTAGATTATAGTGCTCTAAATTTCTATTCTGTAATGATGTATTATTGTCTGGATATTGTATATAGGAAAAACAATCTTACACTAAATTTGAGATTTCCAACATTTATCACATGCCTCATTTAAAATTTCAAAAATTTCCTCTTCGTTAAAATTGGTTGAATTTAGTAGTTCATCACGAAAGTTGTCAGCATACATATTCATATAACTAAAATCAGCACCAGAGTTAAGCAATTCCTTTGCATAAGGTGCAAAAAAAATCGATAACTCAGCAATTGCTTCTTCTTTATTTGATGATGCATTTATTTTAATATTCTCCATTTTATAAATTCTCTATATTTTATTAGGCAAAATAAATGCTAATAATGGATAAATTCAATGCTAACCTATCCTTTTCTTATTAAAAAAGCTACCTGCAATTATTATTAAAAACAAATAGTGTCAATACGAACAAATGTAAATCAATTAAGAATATAGTTATATTAAGCGGTTCTATGCTAATGTTATAATGTAAAAGGAATTTAAATAATGGTTTTGTATCGATAGGGTGTTGGAGTTTTGTTGTTTTTGTAATGTGTTGAAAAATAAGGTTTAAAGTTGTGTTTTGTTAGTGACGGTAGTGGATGTGAGATCTAAAGGTAGACGAAGTGTTTTGGTTTTGATGGTTAATTTGTCTAAATTTGTTCGTGTAGGAAATAATATTTTAGGTGATGATTGGTGTACATATTAAAATTGCTGAATGTGTATGAAATATTGGATAAAGTGAAGTTTCGGTATCCCTTCTTACATACCAATTGATTATCCGTTAAATAAACAACTTCACGCTTAATTAAAGCATAGAAAAAGTATGATTTACAACAATGTACAAAAGGAAATTGCAAGTAAAATTGAAATTGAAACAAAATTATCAAACTGGAAGGATTGGCGTTGGCAATTAAGAAATTCCATAAGTACAATTAAGAAATTTGAGCATATTACAGGAATATGCTTTGGAAAAGAAGAGAGGGAGGAGTTGGAACGTACGTTTGAAAAGTTTCCATTGTCAATTACACCGTATTATCTTTCTTTAATTGATAGGGATAATTTTAGAAATGATCCGGTTTTTAAGCAAGCTTTTGGTTGTGTAGAGGAATTAACAACAAAATCTTTTGAATTAGAAGACCCATTGTCTGAAGATAAGGATAGTCCGGTAGAAGGAATTACGCATAGGTATCCAGATAGAGTGTTGTTTCATGTAAGTAATGTTTGTTCAATGTACTGCAGGCATTGTACCAGGAAGAGGAAGGTGGGAGATGTGGATTTTATTCCTCGTAAGGAACAATTGCAAAAGGGTATTGATTATGTGGCCTCTAATCCTCAGGTTAGAGATGTTTTATTGTCTGGAGGTGATCCGTTAATGCTTTCTGATGAAAAGTTGGAATGGTTGTTAGATAAAATAACAAGTATACCTCATGTAGAAATAGTTCGTATAGGAACGAGAATGCCTGTTGTTTTACCTTATCGAATTACAGATAAATTGGTATCGATGTTGAAGAAGTATCATCCATTATGGATAAATACACACTTTAATCATCCTAATGAAATTACAACATCATCAAAAGAGGCTCTTGCTAAGCTGGCAGATGGAGGTTTTCCTTTAGGGAATCAGTCGGTGCTATTAGCTGATGTAAATGATTGCCCAAGGATTATGAAAATGTTAGTTCATAAGTTGGTTCAGAATAGGGTGAGACCTTATTATCTGTATCAATGTGATCTTTCAGAAGGTTTATCTCATTTTAGAACTCCAATAGGAAAAGGAATAGAAATTATGGAAAGTCTCGTTGGACATACAAGTGGTTTTGCCCGACCAACATATGTAATTGATGCTCCCGGAGGAGGAGGAAAGATTCCTGTAATGCCTAATTACATAATTTCCTGGTCAACGAATAAGGTGGTGTTGAGAAATTATGAGGGCGTAATTACAACATATAAAGAACCTGATAGTTATAAGCCTAAGATGTGTGATAGAGATTGTGGTAATTGTAATTTGGAATTGGCTATTTCGGAAAAGGATGAATCAGAGGTGATTGGAATTGAGAAGTTACTTTCAGATGAGTGTGATACAATATCTTTAATACCGGGTGATAATGAAAGGTTGACCAGGAGGGAACATCATGTGTGTGATTAATGTTATAAGTGATAAAATAGAAACTATTGCAAATGGAACATGTATTCAGCATGGGAAATTAAATAATCGAATCTATTTGATGAAGTTGGATTCCAGGGATATACCTCAGGTTTTTACTTTAATGCATCAAATAGTAAAAGAAGAATGGTATTCGAAAATTATTTGTAAAATACCTAAAAAGTATGCTCCTGTATTTTTTGCTAATGGTTTTATTTTAGAGGCTCAAATTCCTAAGTTTTATAAGGGGCAAGATGATGCATTTTTTGTTTCAAAATTTTTAAGTTCAGATAGGGTGCTTAAAATAGAAAGGGATAAGTTAAGTGCTTTTTCAGCTATTTTAAGTAAAGAACAGCCTATAATTACTAGTTCTCCAACTAAATTTACTATTAGAGAACTAAATCAGAGTGATGTTTCAAAGATAACTGATATTTATTCTAAGGTATTCGAAACATATCCCTTTCCAATTCATGAAAAAGAATATGTTTTGCAAACAATGAGTGAAAATGTAAGGTACTTTGGTGCAGAGAAAAATGGTGAATTAGCCGCTATCGCTTCATCAGAAATGGATCTGGAAAATAAAAATGCTGAAATGACTGATTTTGCAACATATCCAAAATATTCAGGAAATAGATTGGCATCTGCGTTGTTAAGAAGAATGGAGCAGGAAATGAAACATAATGGAATTCATACTCTCTATACAATTGCACGCTTAAAATCAATACCCATGAACTTAACGTTTATACGTATGAATTATAATTATACGGGTACGTTAATCAAGAATACAAATATATCGGGAGATATTGAAAGTATGAATGTTTATTATAAACAAATTTAATTATGGCCAATAAAAATATATGTAAGCATAAGGATGTTTGTCAGGTTTATCAAGGAAGAACTATTGAAAATAAAAGAATGCTTACTGTGTATAAAAATGTATTTTGTATTAGGGGGTATAGAGGTTGGCAAAATTGCAAAGAGTATTTGATGTTTGAAAACATAGGACCTTCGTCCAATATAAATAATAATAAATTAAAATAGGTTAAAATTTTATGAGTAGAAAAAATAGTACAGAAAAATTAGAAAAAGACATCAGAACTATTAATACAGAAGAAGAAAAAGTTATTGAGCTGTTAGAAGAGAAAGGACAGTATTTGTATGGACATATCATTAAAGATTTGCATTTATCCTATACGAAAGGACAACAAATTATATTTTCATTGATATCCAAAGGTATTATAGAACATTGTAAAAAATCTTATCAATTACAGTTAGCTGTTGAAGAACAGAATTAGGAAATGTAAAAGCTAATATTTTACAGTATTGAATTTGTTTGCATTGAAAAGATTGGAAAAATATAAATATCTTTTCTTTGTAATTTTGGACATTTTAAAATACCACTTATTTTTGTTCCGTAATTAACAACGCATGGATACAAAGGAAATTCTCATAAAAATCCGAAAGATAGTACGCTCGGTCGATATTGAATCAAAAAAAATACAAAAGGAATATGGAGTTAGTATTCCTCAGGTTTTGTGTCTTGGATTTTTAAGAGATGCCCCTAATTATCAACTAACTCAGGGTGAAATTCGAAATCTTTTAAATTTGAATTCTAGTACGGTAAGTGGTATTATTAATAGATTAGAAACAAAAGGATTGTTGGCTCGATTACCCAAACAAGGAGATAAGCGTGTTGTAAATATTACCTTAACTTCATCAGGAGATAAACTTTTAAATTCAATTCCTTCACTATTGCATGAGCAATTAACTGCTAAACTAAATAAGTTAGATGATAAAAAGCTTCAGGAAGTGGAGGATAGTTTAAATACCCTAATAAGTCTTTTAGATATTGAGCAAGTGGATGCTTCTCCATTAATTGCTATGGATGTTAATTTTGACGAGGAAGAGTAAATATAAATGTATTATTATTAGTAGGATAATTCTCTCTTTTTTCAATGTAATTTAGGTTTTATTTTATTGATATTTAACCTTTTCGCTAGTATATTTGTATAAGGTGAAGCCTTAATTTGTGGGGCTGATAGTTTGTATTCATCAACCTTACAAAGATTATTAGTAAAGAGAGGAGGTTGATATGGGAATTCTACTTTGGATTTTGATAGGTTTGGTTGTTAGTGTATTAACATTGTTGATTGAGCCTTATGTTAATCGACGTCATATTCATATTACCATATTTTTAGGTCTTATAGGTGCTATTGCTGGTGGTGCCATTGCTTCTTATTTAGGATTTGGACAAGTAGATGGTATGCGTTTTATGATTGTTGTTTTAGCAGTCGGCGCTTCTTCGTTTATATTGACATGGTACCGGGCTTTTGAAAAGTTTTACTCTGAATGAAATTATAGAGTAATAGGTAAGAATAAAATACTAGAATCCTGTTGGTATATTTCCAGCAGGATTTTTTGTTTTGGTAAGGATGATTTTTTATGTCGTTGAATTATCTAAAATAGGGGTCTGAAATTTTAATATTACCTAAAATAACATTGAGTAACATCAAAAAGAAGGGTAAAAGCAAAAAAAACATAAAAAATATAGCTTGATTGGTTAAATATTGCATGGCATATGCAAAAAATAACTATTTTAACACCAGAAATTTTAAATAGTAAAGTTATGTCATTAGAAAGTGTAGAAGCCTTATTAGAAAAGGGAGGCGCAGATGAAGCATTTCGCGCTAAGTACAATGCAGCAAACACTAAAGAAGAGTTTGTTAAACGTGCAATTGAAGATGGTTACGATTTTACAGTTGAAGAACTGATGAAAGTAGTAAACAGTAATGGAGATCAATTTGAGTCTTTTGGAAACCCTCCTAAAAGAACTATTTGGTATTAGTCCATGCCTTTTTAAGAAAAATGGGGGATGGTTTCATTCCCCGGTAATGCTTTCTGTATATAGAAAGCATTTTTTGTTTTTCCCAGTTTGTATTATTTGTTTCGAAACTACGCAATAAACTCTAAATTATTTTAGTAGAATATTATGTTTGAGGTATAATGTACAGGGTATTATCTGCTTATAATGATATTATTTTTTACTTTTGTTTAAGAACCTACTTCTATCTTTTTTATCTGTATAAAACACTTACAATGTTGATTTCGTATTCTGTTATATCAATAAACTCATATGTTAAATTGATATAATGGATATAAAGTAGATATTTTTTGAATATGGAAGAGATATTAAACTCTAGAATACTAAAATCTGATTTTGAGAAATACCTTGGCAAAATTTTCCTGAAGAATCTAACTCTTATATTAGGAATTGGCCTTGGTGTACTTTTTTATTATATGTATTCAGATTGGAGCGTAAGACATAACTTAGCAGCGGCTTCAACACGAATTATCCCAATTGTATTAGTTATAGTATTGATTACGATTCATTTAGTAAGCAAGCAAAAATATTATCAGTTAAAAGTTGGTCTCTATATACTATTTTATTTTGCGGTACAAATGATGATGTATGCCAAATGCTTAATACATTTGCACGAAGATGCACTAGCACCCAGCGTAACTGGAGTAATATTAGTTATTTTTCTTCTATCACTGGATAATAAGCAAAACACGATTAAAACAGTATTTATATATCTTATTCCAATATGTATATTTTCCTTATTGCTTATTTTTTATAAAAAGCCTTCGAGTAAAGAGTTTTTTGTATTGGCTGATGTTTTTCCAATTGCCTTTGTTGGATTTACAGTAAACAGAATACAATACAAATTAAGGTTCAGGTTGTTTAAATCAAATCAATTGTTAAAGCTGGAGCAAGATAAAACGAAATTGCTATATAAAAAAACGTTAGAAGTTAATAGAGAGTTGGAAAGAGCTGCTACAGAGGCAATAATCATAAAAGAGGAAATTCAGGAAAAGAATGAGGAATTGAATAAGAGTAATGCCACCAAGGATAAGTTTTTAGCTATTATAGCTCATGATTTAAAGAATCCAATTGGGGCTATATGGGGGATTTCTGATTTATTAGTTTTGGATAGAGATATAGATGATGCAGAAAAACAACATTGTATTGAAGCCATTAATGATAGTGTTAAACATACGCATGAACTATTGGAAAATCTGCTCAACTGGGCCCAGGCTCAAAATAAATCGATAGTGTATAATCCTGTTGTACATAATGCTAAAGCAGTTGTGGAAAAGGAGATAAAAGTTTTGCAGCAAATTGCAGATAAAAAATCCATTCATATAATAAATAAAGTTCCGAATAATTTAGAGGTTTATGCTGATTGTAATATGCTGGAAACAATTATCAGAAATCTTGTTTCGAATGCAATTAAATATACATATCCCAATGGTAAAATTATTATAAATGCTTCTATTGAAGATAGAGTAAATAAAAAATATACCGAGATTGTTGTTGAGGATGATGGTGTTGGTATGAATAATGATAAGATATCTGAGCTATTTTCACTATCGAAAAATGTATCTTCTAAAGGAACTAATAATGAGGCGGGAACAGGATTAGGTTTATTGTTGTGTAAGGAATTTATTGATTTACATAGAGGAACTATTCATGTTGAAAGTGAGGAACAAAAGGGGAGTGTTTTTAGATTTATGTTACCTAATCTTAATTGATTGCTATACTTAAATGTAAAAAAAAACGAGACCTTTTAACTTGAATGGTTAGGATTTAGGAGAAAATAATATCAATGCTATGATCATTTAATAGTTTTATTGATTTAGAACAAATATTGTTATTGCACATTAAACTTACTTTTGTTGAAGGTTCTCTTGTTTTTATAGCATCAGACATTTCGATAATTTTAATCGCATCTTTAGTAATAATTCTGCTTTTAATTTGTTTTACAATAGCAATATGATTTGTATCCAATTGTTTTAACTGAACTCGAGAATTTAATCCAAAATCTTTAGGTGAAATCTCCATATTATAATTTATATAATTTTTATGTGCAGATGGAAAACTGGTCTTTTGTCAATAATCTAAAAGTCTATATCTAATGATGTGTCCCTGAAATATAATACCATAAATTATCTTCTTTCACAAAACGAGAGTTTTCGTGAATGAACTCTAATTTTCCATTCTCTAAATAAAAGGCTTTAAACTCAACAAAGCCTTCCAAATCTATTGGTGTTCCTTGTTGTGATTTTATAACTTCTAACCTTTGCCAAACAACAGACTTAGTCCATTTGAGTATATTTTTTCTGTCTTTTGTTGGTCGGGTTGTTTTATGGTGTGTATTTAATAAGTAATTAATATTTGCAGTTACAAATGCACTGTATCTGGAACGCATTAATTTTTCTGCAGTATCTGGCGTTTTTTTATTTAGTAGAAAGGGTTCGCAACATTGTTCAAATTCCTTCCCTGAATTACAATAGCATTTCATTGATTTTGCTTTTAAGTAGGATGTAGGCACAAAATTAAAATATCTGGCATATAAATAACTTTTTTCAACCAATAGATGTTTTTTAAAATTTTTCAAATAATCATTGTGGAATTAGATTTTAATTTGTTAATGGTTTATAATTAAGATTTTAAGAGGATTTAAATACATAAGAAACATTCAAACTGGTAAAAATCATAAAAAAATGATGGTTTGTTTTGTTTGTTTTTTAATAAAAAACCTTTTTTTAGTGCCCGAATTTAAAACTATGTTATGATTGGAAAGTATATAAGATTGATTTTAGGAGGAATTATCTGTATTGGAGCAGTAGCTCTTTTTATGGAAGGCGAAATAGGTTGGGGAATATTAACTGTGTTAATTGCAGGATTGGTTGTGTTTTTTCATTTTAAAAACGAAAAGAACCTTATGGCGTTTTTGTTTTTACGAAAAAACAAATTTGCAGCAGTAGATATGATTTTAAGTAAGGTTAAACATCCTGAAAATATGATTGATACTCAGGAAGCCTACTATTATTATTTAAAAGGATTAGTTGAAACTCAGAAAAATAACCGAAGAGAAGCTGAAAAAACTTTTAAAAAAGCTTTATCTACTGGATTAAGAATGAAGAATGATCAGGCGGTTGCAAAGCTTCAGTTGTCGGGTATTTATCTATCGCAACGAAATAAAAAGCTATCAAAATATTATTTGCAGGAGGCAAAAAAACTTGATAAACAAAAAATATTATCAGATCAGATAAAAGAAATTGAGTATATGATGAAACGAATATAATTTTCTGAGTCTTCGTATTTCTAAAAAAAAAGAGCTGTAGTTTTTATAACTGCAGCTCTTTTTTTTGTTCATATTACGTGTTCTAAAATTTATTAAGCGTCTTAAATCAACTAAATTTATGTTGTTAATGATTTTTATTTGATGTTGAAATGTTATATCCTGCAAATCATATTGATAAAATACATATTGAGGTAGTATTGAGATGTTATGCAGAATTGAATGACTTTCTTAAGTATGCGCAAAAATTCAAATCTTTCCCTTTAAAAATTAAAACTCCGGTAATTGTGTCAGAAGTTATTTCAACCATTGGTGTTCCTTTGTCTGAGGTAGATCTAATATTGGTGAATAGTGTCCCTGTACAGCTTAACCATAAACTAGCTCAGGGTGATTATATTTCTGTTTACCCCGTATTTGAAAGCTTTGATATATCTGGATTAAAAAAGACAAATAAAAAACCATTACGAAAAACTAAATTTATTGCAGATGCTCATTTATGTAAATTATCTAAATATTTAAGAATGCTTGGATTTGATACTTTGTATCAGAATGATTTTGGAGATGAAGAAATCATTAATATCTCTTTAAAAGATAAACGTATTATACTGACAAGAGATAAACGAATGTTGAATTCAAAGCGAATAACTCATGGGTATTTTGTAAGAGCTATCGATAAGCATAAGCAATTGATAGAGATTGTTGATAAATTTGATTTGAAGAGTCAGTTTCATCCATTTTCCAGATGTATGGAATGTAATTCAATCTTAATAAGTAAAGCTCCAGACCAGGTAAAGCATCTGATAAGTAATGATATTTTAGTGAGATATAAAGAGTTTTATTATTGTAATAAATGCCATAAAGTATTTTGGAAAGGTTCGCATTTTGAACGCATGAAATCTCAGATTTTAAATATTATAGGTAAGGATAATAATTAATTGGTCTGTTGCTATTGAATTATATATTAAGAATAGCTTACCATCCTTCCTGAAATCCATTTTCCAACGCACTGTTGTAAGTATCTATATTAAAGGAATACAAATCCGGGGCTTTGTGTGCTCCGCCTTTTCTTGTTTCGTTTAATTTAGTCAGAATATTATATCGTTTCATCTTTCTAAAAAAGTTTCCACGATTCAATTCTTTATCCAGGATTACTTCGTAAAGCTTTTGTAATTCAGGCATGGTAAATTTTTCCGGAAGCAGGTTTAATCCAATTGGTTTATAGTTTAAATCTCTTCTCAGTTGTAATAAAGCTTCATTTAACATCTCTTGGTGGTCCATCATTAAATCCGGTAGGTCGTTAATATCTTTCCATTCGCAGGCATCCGAAAATCCATCTATTTCAGGCTGAACTAAAGAGTAGTTGGTTAAAGCATAATAGGCAACAGATAAAAAGCGCTGTTTGTGCCACATGTCATCAGGATAATCCTTAAAATACTGTTCCGACCTGTTGACTTTTCCAAAGGTTTTAAATTGATTTAAGAATATATTTTCAGCTCCGGTTCTTTCTTTAAGTATACGGCTTGCACCTTTTTCCAGGTCTTCATCTTTTTTAATGTATCCACCAGGTAAACTCCATGTTTTTGAATGGATGAGTCTGACTAAAAGGATTTTTAAATTGCCATCGTGAAATCCAAATACGATGCAGTCTACAGAAATACTTGGTAAATATTCTTTTTTAAAGATCGGGGATATTTCTATCAGATTTCTATTGATTTCAATTTCTGCTGCCATATTTTATTATTCTAGTGATGCAAAAATACATTTTATCTGTAAGATTTATAATTGTCTTAGAATTCTTATAGCTTCAAAAGTAAGCATTTGTTAATGAAATTCTGTCATGTCTTAAAATATCTTAAAATAAATCAATGATTCACTTTGAAGCAAAGAAAATGTTTTGTAATATTGCTTCGTATATAAGCAATGAGTGAAAGTTGAATTGATAAAATATAATTCATTGTATAATAGGATGAAATATCGAAATGGAAGCCATTCGTATTTTAATTGAATTAGTAATATAGATGTAAAAACTTAATAGATATTTAAAATCTGTGTTAGAGTAGTTTAGATCTGTTAACAGTTGAATGATATTAAAATAGAGTGTCAATCGAAATAATGAGGAAGGATCAATAACAAAATATAAGACAAAATTTAATACTTGTAGGCCATGAATAAAATTAAATCAAGACTAAAAAGATTAGGTATTTTATCTATAGCTGTTGCCGGAAGTCTGCAACTTACTATGGCGCAAAAAGCACCTCAGTTTGGAAAAGCATCGATTGATGAAGTTATTAAAGCAATGACTCCGGAAGAGAAAGCTGAATTACTAATTGGACCAGGAATGCCAGGTTATGCAGGATTAGTGCCTTTGGAAGGTGAGCCAGACGTTCGTGTTTTAGGTGCAGCCGGAGGAAATGCAGCAATTTCACGATTAGGAATACCTGAGACTGTGTTTGCTGATGGTCCAGCCGGTTTACGTATTCAGCCTAAGCGAAATAACGATCCAAATACATATTACGCTACTGTATTTCCTGTTGGAACAGCTTTGGCTTCAACATGGAATACGGAATTAATTGAATCAGTTGGAATAGCCATGGGAGAGGAAGTGAAAGAATATGGAGTAGATGTATTATTAGCGCCTGCTGCAAATATTCACCGAAATCCTTTAAACGGCAGAAACTTTGAATATTTTTCAGAAGATCCACTTTTGTCAGGTAAAATTGCTGCGGCATATATTAATGGAATACAATCTCATAATGTGGGAACTTCTCTAAAGCACTTTGCTGCAAATAATCAGGAAACCAACAGGTTATCAGTAAATGCCCATATTACAGAGCGAGCAATGCGTGAAATCTATTTAAAAGGTTTTGAAATTGCCGTAAAAGAAGCTCAACCATGGACAATTATGACTGCGTACAACAAAATTAATGGTCACTATGCTTCTGCTAGTCATGATTTAATTACTAAAGTATTAAGAGAGGAGTGGGGATACAAAGGAATTATAATGACAGATTGGTTTGGTGGATATCCTGGTTTTCAGTCTATCATGGATCCTAATGCAGTATCGGATGTTGTGGCTCAGTTAGAGGCAGGAAATGACTTAATGATGCCTGGAACCAAAGAGCAAAAACAAGTGCTTATAAAAGCATTAAAAGAAGGTACTATTGATGAAAATGCTGTGAATGCGAGCTTAAAGCGAATTTTAGAATACATTGCTGCAACACCAACGGTGAAGAAATATAAATACAGTAATAAGCCAGATTTAAAAGCTCATGCTGAAGTAACCAGAAATGCCGCAACAGAAGGAATGGTATTGTTGAAGAATGAAGCAGACATCTTACCTTATACTTCTAAAACAGGAACTATTGCTGTATTTGGAGGAACTTCATATAGTTTTATTTCAGGAGGTACTGGTAGTGGAGATGTAAATGAAGCATATAGTGTTTCTTTGATTGAAGGATTGGATAATGCAGGATATTCTATAGATAAGGAGCTTCAGGGAATGTATGAACCTTTTGTTAAGGAAGCTGAGATAAAAGAATTAAAACGCCGTGAAGAAAATGGTGGATTGTTGGCTGATGTACATCGTCTTCCTGAAATGCCTTTAAGCAAAGAACTGGTAGCTAAAAAAGCACAGTCTTCAGATATTGCTATCATTACAATTGGAAGAAATGCAGGTGAACAACATGATAGAAAGATTGATAATGACTTTTATTTAGGTCAGGATGAGGTTAAAATGATCAATGCAGTAACAGAAGCCTTTCATGCTAAGGATAAAAAGGTAATTGTGATTCTTAATATTGGAGGAGTTATTGAAACTGCAAGTTGGAAGGATAAAGTGGATGCCATTTTATTAGCGTGGCAGCCAGGACAAGAAGGAGGTAACTCTGTGGCTGATGTTTTATCAGGCAAATCAAATCCTTCAGGTAAATTAACAATGACTTTCCCTGTGGATTATAATCATCATGCTTCAGCAGTTAATTGGATGGGGGTTCCATTACATGACCCCAAAGATGTATTTTATAAAGAAGGCATATATGTTGGTTACCGTTACTTCAATACTTTTGATGTTACTCCCTCGTATGAGTTTGGTTATGGTGATTCATATACAACATTTGATTATTCCGATTTACAATTGAGTTCTACAGACTTTAAAGATGATATTGAAGTGTCAGTTAAAGTTACTAATACCGGAAAAGTTGCCGGAAAAGAAGTGGTTCAGTTATATATTGCTGCACCTGCAAAGTTAGCGGATAAACCAGCTGAAGAATTGAAGGCTTTTGCTAAGACTAAGGAATTAGCTCCTGGTAAATCACAAACTTTAAAATTTACAATTAAGGCCTCGGATTTAGCTTCATTTATTGATGCACAAAGTGCATGGATTGCTGAAAAAGGAACTTATACAGTTAAAGTTGGAGCTTCAAGTTTAGATATTAAACTGAAAGATGAATTTTCATTGACTTCAAATATTACAACAGAAAAAGTTCATAATGCATTTGATTTAGATGTAACAATGGACGATGTTTTAGAAAATAACTAATTTTTCTAATAGGTTTTAATTTTCAGGTCCTGTGTTTATTTAGCACAGGGCATTTTTATTTTAACGAGATATAATTACTTCTTCTTTTTTTCCTTAAAGTAGCCTTTAAATAAAGGATGATGTCTGAGTGCTTCCATATTTTCATCAAACTTTTGACTGCCAGAATTAATGTTCTCGAGTGTTTCTTTTAAGTCTTGCTTTAAAAGAGAATCGTTGGCTATGGTGTTAATCAGACTAGCATCACCTTTTGCAAGTTCTTCAACTAAATCATTTAATGTTTCTGACATTGATTTAAACTCTGTTCCTGAAGTATTAAGATCGTATATTAAAGTGCGTATTTTTGATGCCGTTACAGTATCGTTAAGTAACATACCTAAAAGATTTTTATCATTGTCCATTAATTGAGATATATCTTCCAGATTTTTCATTAATGTTGTTGTTTTAGAGGTAGTTTCTTTTAAGTTTTTAATGATAATTCTGATGTCTTTAGCCAGGTTTTTATCATTGATTAACATTCCGAAAGTACCTTTTCCTTCATTTATAGATCTTGTAATCTGTAATATGCCGGCAGTAAGTAAAGCGGCGTTTTCATTTGTCTCGCTAAGAGTACTAAGCATTTCATCAGTAGCAATCGGGTCAAATGCTTTAATTTCGTCATTATTTTCGATGGTTTTACTATCGCCACTTCCTGGTTCTATATTAACTATCATATCACCAACTAATCCATCTGAACTAATTTTTGCAACGGCATTTTTTTTAATAAATGATTTTGTTCTGATATCGATTTTCATGGTAATTCTGATTGTTGTATCATTAATAATATCAATGGCTTCAACATTACCAGCATCTATACCCAGATATCTTACATTATTTCCTACTCTTAGTCCTTTAACGTTTTTAAAAACAGAACTAATTTCAAATGTTTTAGTAAAGAAGCTTTGGTTGTTACCAATTAAATAAACACCTGCAGTGAATAGTAAAATACTGGTAAGAACCATGATGCCAAGCCTTATTTTTTGAGATGTTGTCTTTTGCATTTTTTCCCTTTCTGTTGTTAATTAAAAAAACGCTTTAATAACTGGATCGCTGGAATTAACCATTTCCTGATAGGTTCCTTCTGCATAGTTTTTACCATCAACTAATATTACAACTCTGTTTGAAATGAGTTTAGCCACATTTAAATCATGCGTAATGATTAATGATGTGGTGTTATATTTCTTTTGAACCTCAGCTATTAAATTAATAATTTCTTTTGCTGTAATAGGATCTAATCCAGTAGTTGGTTCGTCGTAAAATATTATTTCTGGTCTTAAAATAAGCGTTCTTGCCAAAGCTATTCTGCGTTTCATTCCTCCTGAAAGTTCCGAAGGCATTAAATCAATAGTATGCTCCAAACCTACACTGACCAGAACTTCACGTATAAGTTTTTCAACGGCATCCTTATTTGAATACTTTTTCCGTAATCTTCTTAACGGAAACTCAAGATTTTCCCTCACAGACATTGAATCATACAATGCACTTCCTTGAAATAAAAACCCAATGTGTAATCTTAGTTCATCCAGCTCTTTTTGATCTAAATCAGGTATACTCTTGTCTAATATCTTAATTTGTCCTGATTCACCAGTCATTAGTCCAACCATGCATCTAATCATTACAGTTTTTCCCGAACCGGATTTACCAATTACTACCAAGCATTCACCATTATATAAATCGATATCAAAACCATTGAGCACTTGTTTACCTGCAAATTTTTTAAACAACTGAACTACTTCAATTATTTTTTGCTGATCATCTTTGTTATATGTTTCTTTTGATAACATACATTTGCTTTCAAGTAGTTATAACTCGTAAAAAATATCTGCCACTAAAACCGCCAAAAAATCGATGAAGAATAACAACATCGAAGTGATCACAACGGCCGAATTTGCTGCTAATCCAACACCGGCTGTTCCTCTTTCCGCATAATAACCTTTATAACATCCAATTAATCCAATAGCAAAACCAAAAAAGAAAGATTTTATAATGGCGGGAATCAGATCTCCGTAGCTTAAATAATCAAAAACCAAATTAAAAAATAGGGTAAAGGATACTGCTCCCTTTATATTCTCAACCATATAAGAGCCTAACAGGCCCACTGTATCACCTAATACTACCAATATTGGTAAGGTTATGGTTGTTGCCAAAATTCGGGTTACCACAAGGTATTTAAACGGATTTGTTCCGGAAACTTCCATGGCATCAATTTGTTCTGTTACACGCATAGAACCTAATTCTGCTCCAATTCCCGAGCCTACTTTTCCTGCGCATATTAACGCGGTTATCACCGGTCCAATTTCGCGAACAATAGAAATTCCAACCATACTTGGCATTAGTGAAACTGCACCAAAATTAACAAGGGTTGGGCGAGTTTGCAGGGTAAGTACCATTCCCATAATGAGGCTTGTGGTGGCAACAAGGGGTAGGGATTTATATCCAACCATATAGCTTTGTTTCAAAAATTCCTGAAACTCAATAGGGCGACTAGTTACCTCTCTGAAAAAACGACAGGTAAAGTAAGCAACTTCGCCAACCATAATAATAAATTGCCTTAATTTCTCTATGGTGTACAACCAATAGTCCATATTCCCCTAATTAGATTACTTTACTTTAAATATCTGTCTCTCTTGGTTTTTAAAAGTTAATATAATTTGTACATAAAATCCAGTGATAAAATAGCTGAAGTTTTTGGTATTTTTTTTTGATGAGGATGTATTGTTTATCGAGGTTGTTTACCCATAAAGTTTTAGATAACCATAGTAACTAATTCTTATTTTTTAATGTAACAAAACTGTTTGTTTGACTAAATTTGCTTCAAAAATGAAGTATATATGAATATCTCCAGGAATAATTTTCTCAGTGCGCTCTCTATTTTTGCAGAAGCTGTTATTGTTCATGAGCAAGGTATAGTATCTGACGTAAATGAAAGTTTTATAAAATTAACAGGCTTAAAGAAAACTGAATGTGTTGGATTACCCATTAATAAGCTATTTGAATTACCCTTGGAGTTTGATGAAGTATCAATGAAGAATCAACAATTTGATACGAGATTAATTATAAATCCTCAAGAAAAATTTTTTTCATTAAGATTTAACCAGGTATCATCAGAGGGAGATAATATTTCATATTGTACATTACTTGATATAAGTGGTGCTAAAAAAGACCCAAAATTTTTAAATAAAAAGCTCAAAGAAGCTATTCAAAATAGCTATGCAAAACGGGAAATATTAGATTTATCTGAATATAATCAATTAATTGTTGATGAAATATCTATAGGTATTACGATTTTTAATGCTGAGGGGCGATGTGTTTTTGCTAATAGAGCCGCAGCTCAAATGATTGGAGCTTCAGTAAGTCAGTTGATTGACTACAATTTTAGAGAGGTGCAGGCATGGAAAACAACAGGCTTGTATGATGCTGCAATTAGTGCTATTAATAATAATAAGCAAGAGAAAATAATTTATTCGTCTGTAAGTACATTTGGAAAACCAGTTAAGCTTAGTTGTAAGTTTTTACCTTTTGTTTCAAATGGCGAGAACTTATTAATGAGCATTTATGAAGATATTAGTGAACTCGAAAAAGTAAATCAGAATCTAAAGGAAAGTGAAGAAAAATTCAAAGCTTTTTATAAGAACTCACCAATAGGTACTGCTCTTACGCGTTATGATGGAACATTTGTAGATGTAAATCAGGCGTTACTCAATGTGTCTGGAGCTAATAAAAAGGAGCTTTTATCATCAAATATCATTGATTTTTATGATAAAGTTGAAACAAGAAATAAAATGCTTCAAGACTTAAAAAAAAATGGATCAGTTCATGGATTAGAGGTTGCTGTTAAGTTAAAATCAGGAAAGAGGAAAACATTTATTATTAATGTAAATACAGTTAGCTTAAACGAAGAGACATTGTTAATGACGAGTTTCCAGGATATTACATTAAGGAAACTTGTTGAAGATAAGTTCAAAGAAAGTGAGACTCGTTATGGCGTAATTTTTAAGAATGCTTATAATCCAATTGTAATTACAGATAAAAAAGGGCGTATTAGGTTCTTTAATGAGGCAACAATAGAATTATTAGAATATAGTTCAGAAGAATTATATGGAATGCACTTTTATGAGATATCCTCATATAATGGAAAAGAGTGGTACGATAAAACTATTGAAATTATCAATACTACAAAAAAGACAACATTTACCTCTGTATTGAAAACTAAAAGTGGACGCTTACTTAATATTATCAATCAGGTATCCATTGTTAAGTTTAATAAGGAGGAAATGATGCTAGCCTCTATACATGACATTACAGAACAAAAGAAAATAGAGGAGGAGTTAAAGAATAGTGAAGAACGACTTCAGTTGGCATTGCAAGGTGCAGATTTGGGCTTGTGGGATTGGAATGTAGAAACAGGGGAACTCTATTTTAGTGAAAGATGGGCTACTATGCTAGGTTATGAAATAGATGAACTAGCTCATCGTTTGGATACATGGAAAAGTTTGGTACATCCTGAAGATAAGCCTAAGGTAATGGATGAATTAGATCATCACTTAGAGAAGAAGATACCATTTTTTAGATTGAAGCACAGGTTACTTATGAAGGATGGTAACTGGAAGTGGATACTTGATGCAGGTAAAGTATTAAAAAGAGATGGAGAGGGAAAAGCAATACGTGCTGTTGGAGTAAATATGGATATTAGTGAGCTAATTAATGCAGAATTGCAGCTACTGAAGGTTAATAAAGAAATTTCAAATAAATCTGCCCAATTAGAAGCAGAGAAGAAACATCTTGAAACTACACTTGATATTTTGAAAAATACTCAGGAAAAACTCATTGAATCGGAAAAGATGGCTGCATTGGGTGTTTTAACTGCTGGCCTGGCCCATGAAATTAATAATCCGGTGAATTATGTAAATGCTGGAATGACAGCATTTAATAAAACATTTCTTAGGATCAAGACTGCAATAAGTGCTTTGTTAGAACATAGGGGAGGAGATACTAAGGATATAGAATCTCAAATAGGATCTTATTTTGAAACCGGAGATAAGATGATTAAGATTATGGAGAATGGAATTGCCCGGGTTATTGATATTGTTTATAGTATGCGGACATTCTCAAGAAATAAAACTACGGATTTTACCAATTATGATATTGATAAATTGATTGATGGTACTATCGTGTTATTTGAAAGCGCTTTAAAATCTAAGAGCATTGAAGTTATTAAAGACTTTTCTCAAATTCCAGATATTTATTGTATTCCGGGGCGTATACAACAAGTATTTACAAATTTAATTTCAAATAGTATTGATTCTATTAAAGATTCTGGTGAAATAATAATTATTACAAAATATATTACAGAGAAAGATGTAGTTCAGGTGACCATTAAAGATAACGGAGTAGGGATTGATTTTGATAAAAAGAAAAAGATATTTGACCCTTTTTATACAACAAAAGACGTAGGTCAGGGTTCCGGATTGGGATTGTATCTGACTTATAAAATCATTGAAGAACATGAAGGTTCAATCTGGTTTGAGACCGAAAAAAATAGTGGTACAGCATTTTATATTGAATTACCCGCATTTCGTCAGGAAGCTACCACAAAAAATTAACCCCCAATTAGAAGAAGGTTAACTAATTGAGGGTTTAACATATGTTGTGGAAAAAATATGTTTATGTTGAGAATATAATTGAGTGTTAGTTATCATCGGTTTTAAAGAAAGCTACTAGCTCTTTTAACCTTTCGGCTTGAGTAGATAGCTCTTCAGAGCTGGATGCTAATTCTTCACTTGCAGCTGCAGTTTCCTGAGTAACCTGATTTAATTGATTGATGGATGAATTTATTTGAGAAGCTCCTTCATTTTGTTCATTACTAGCAGCTGTAATTTCTTGTGTTAAATTAGTTACCGTTTTTATATGAGGTAGCAACGACTTCATTTTATCTCCGGTTTCAATAGCTATATTGACACCATTGGTAACTTTATTTACAATTTCATCAGAAACAGTAGAACTCTTTTCTGCCAATTTTCGAACTTCTGCAGCAACTACTGCAAAACCTCTTCCATGTTGTCCTGAGTTTGCAGCCTCAACAGCAGCATTTAAAGCTAAAATATTAATTTGAGATGAAATCTCTTTTATAATACTTGTATTGTCAGCTATCATCTTATTTGCTTGTATTGTATTTTCAGTACTCACAAATAATTCATCCAATCCTTTTTTTGTTTGAACTGATATTTGTTCATTATGCCTTGCATTACTTGAGTTTTGAGCAATGTTTGCTGCCATTTCTTCCATTGTACTGGAAATTTCTTCAACTGAAGCAGCTTGTTCATTTGCATTTTGACTAAGTATCTGTGAAGAGTTACTTAATTGTTGACTTGCAACAGCAATATTATTTGACCCAGCAACAACTTCTGATATAATCTCTTTTAATTTTTTGACCATAATTTGCAATGAATTGGCTGTTTCTGCCAACTCATCTTTTCCATTAACCTCAATTTTTACATCTAAATTTCCTTGTGAAATATTTGAGGATATATCAGAAATTTCATTGATAGTTTTAAGAATAGGTCCCATTAATAGGTAAATACAACCGGATAATAGTATAATACTGATTATAATACCAATTGCACTAATATTGGTGGTTACTTGTAAACTATGATACATATCTTTTTCATACAGCGATACACAGATATAACTATCATAGGGTTTAAAATATTTAAAATACTGCTGCTTCCATTCTCCATCCTCTGTTTCAGGCCATTTATAACGTGAATGATTAAATATAGCTTTGGATGCATCTTTTATATCTTTAAAATATAATTTATCCGAAATGTTTTCACCTTCATTGGTTGGATGGATAATTAAATTCCCTTCACTATCAACAATCAAAGGATAACCTTCAGAAAAATATTTTCTTGATGAAAACTCATGTTTAAGATAATTATAGTCTTTCTCTTTTATTGCAACAGATAGCATACCTTCAATATTCCCATTTATAATAATAGGTTCATAGGCAGTTAAATACCAGTCATCAATTACAAAGGCCCTTCCATAGAAGTTTTTTTTCTGTTCAATTGTTTTTATAATTTCTGATGAGTCAGGAATTATAGTTCCTAAAGCCCGATCCCCATTATGGTCTGTAACAGATGTGGAAATTCTTAAATATCCCTCATTTGTTCTCTGAAATATACTGGCAACATTTATTGAATCGTGTTTTAGCTCATCAACAAACATATTGTTGTTAAAGAGTGCAACGTTGTTTTGAGTTAAGCTGTTGAAGGTAATTTGTTTTACTATTGAATTGTCCAACGTTATGGTTGTCTCTGTTTTTTTATCAGATAAATTAATTGCCCCTTTACTATAAAATAACCTATGAGCATCATTTAACGACATATTCACTAAAGATTGTTTGCCTTGTACATGCGAATTAAGGATTTCCACGAGATCCTTAACATGCATGTTCATTTGCTCCTGAGTATTTTTTACAATAGCGTCTTTCTGATTGCTTGTAATTATAAAACCTATTACAGCAAATACTACAACTATCATGGTAATAATGGTAATGTTGATACGTTTCTTTAATTTAAAATCGTTGAATTTCATTTTAAGTATTATTTGTTTAAGTGTGTGGGTATTATTGTGTGTTGCATTGCAATTTTCAATTGCTTACATAGCCTTCTTTTCTGATATTACAAATTAAGGATTCTAAAAACCTGTCCATAACAAATCATTACTATTACATCATTGTGGTTATAAAAAATATTATTAGTGCAGTGTTATATATCAATTATTTTACCAATCTATATATGTAATTGAATGTTAGTTTTATATATTTTTTAGGAAGCATCTTATTAGTTTAATACTGACTAAATATTGACAGAAATAATACAAAAAGTCATTATTTCGACACTATTGTTTTAATGTATTGTTAAATTTCAAAATGAGTTTATGTGGTTGAGGTATAGGTAATTAAAGTGTTTTTTTGTGTTCCGGATGTTTGTGTTGAATATGAATATTATATCAAGTGTCTTTTGATGAAAATCCTTCTTTTGATTATTAATATTTAAACTCATATTGCGATATAACCAACTTGAATCAGTAATTTTGGCGTCCTTGTTTTTTATTACAGATTTTTCACGGGAGAAATAAGAAAATTATATGAGTAACATCTTATACATTGATGATGAGCAACCAAACCTTGATGTATTTTATGCTTGTTTTTTTGATAGGTTTAATATTTTTTTGGCAGGTTCAGGGCAAGAAGGTTCTGCAATATTACAACAGCATAAAATATGTGTTGTAATTACTGATCAGAGAATGCCTGGGGAAACTGGTACTGAATTTATAAAACGCGAAAAAGAAAATTATCCTGATACTGTTTTTATGATATTGTCTGGTTATTTGGACTTTGATACAGTTAAAGAATCATTAGAAATAGGTCGTGTTTATAGATTCTTATTGAAGCCGTGGAAAGAGGAAAGCTTAGGTTTTGAAATTGATAATGCTATAGATAAATATTATTCATCGATAAAAAACAAGCAATTAGTTCAGGAACTGGAACAGAAAAACGAAGCGCTTAATTTACTACAGCAAAAATTACAGGATGAAGTTATTTATTTAAGAAATGAATTGAATGATTCTTATAATAACAGTGAAATTGTTACTTATAATGCTCAATTAAAAGGGTTGTTGGAACAATTAAAAGTAATTGCTTCAACTAACGCTTCGGTTTTGATAACAGGAGAAACTGGCACTGGAAAAGAACTGATAGCACGTGCCATTCATAAGGCGAGCAACAATTCAGGACCCTTTATTTCTGTTAACTGTGCAGCCATACCTGATAGTTTAATTGAAAATGAGTTGTTTGGTCATGAGGCAGGAGCCTATACTGATGCCAAAAATATGAGTAAAGGTAAATTTGAACTGGCCAATAATGGAACCATATTTCTGGATGAAATAGGAGAAATGCCTATGTTAATGCAAACAAAGTTACTCAGAGTTTTACAAGAAAACGTTGTAGAACGCATTGGAGGTAAGGACCAAATTCAACTAAATTTGAGAGTTATTGCTGCTACTAACAGAGATATTAATGAAGAAATAAAAAACGGACGTTTTAGACTTGATTTGTATTACAGATTAAACATATTTCAGTTAAATATTCCTCCTTTAAGAGAACGTAGGGATGATATTCCTGTTTTAATCAATCATTTTATTGCAAAGTTTAATAAAAAGTATGGTAAGAACATTAAATCAATATTAGCTCCCAAGATGGCTTTTATGAAACAATATGATTGGCCGGGTAATGTTAGAGAATTAGAAAATGTGATAGAACGTGGTGTAATTATTTCTTCAAATTCAAATTTAAATGTTGATCAATTAATCTTCCACGATAAAGTAATTGATGAGCAAATTGATCTAACTTTAACTAACGTTGAACGAAAACATATCTTAAAAGTTCTTGAAAAAACATCTTGGAAAATAGGAGGTGAGTATGGAGCTGCAGAGTTACTTGGACTAAAGAGAACAACTTTACTCGCCAAAATGAAAAAACTTAATATTACGAAGGAAGTATAAACGCTGTGTTATACTTAATACTGGATTGGATCAGATAATAAATAACTTTGTTGTTTGGTTCATCTATCTTTCTCCTGATATCATTCTCTACATTGTTGATTAGATTATTCTAATAAAGATTAATCTGTGCCTTATCAAATTATAAACAGATATTCTCTTCTTTTGAAGTTTAGTCATTTATCAAACAATTCCAACTATTGGTCACATATTCGATTCTATTTTGTTTTATAGCAATTTAAATAACTAAAATATTGATAGTTTTAAGTTGTAAAATTGAATTTCTAGAAACCAGATGTTGGAGAACCTTAAAATATCGACCTTTCACACAAATGCAGAAATTACCGCAGATGCATACTCTGGTGAAATTTGGATTAAGGGAATGTATTGTTCCGATCAAAGAGATTTATTTCAGGAACTGATGGATTGGATGGATCTTTATTTTGATTCACCCAAAGAATATACTACAGTTAATTTCTGTATGGATTATGTACCTAATTCTGTTGTTAGAGAAATAAATAACCTTCTGATTAAGATCGACAAACTAGTTCAACATCATAGAATAGATATTTTTTGGTATTATCCTGGTGATGATGAAGATTTATACGAAGCCGGGGAAGATTTTGAATGTTTAACAAAAGCTCCTTTTCATTTTATTGAGAAAGAAGTAATAGAAGAACAAAAAAAGAAAGAAATGAATAATTGGGACTATATAAATAAAGCAAATCAGAAACTTGCAAATAATCAGATGAACGATGCATTTGATTTATATATTGATTATTTAGAAGATATAAATCAAGGGTGGAAAAAAGTGTTTTTAAGGGAAATTCAACGACAAATATCAGATGTCAATGTTAGAATTTTATTTACCGGCATGAAAGATGTCGATCTCTTATTGATAACAGAAGCAGGGCATAAATATGATGCGGAAAGGAATTATGTAATTTATATGATTCATTTTTTTATTGTTATAGATGAGGAGGATGCTAATTCTGAAGAGTGTAAACGTATTTCCTTAAAACGTGAAGAGATGCTTTCTGTGTTAAATGATATTTTACCAGAAGAAAGAGAGATCGAAGTTTTATCTTTAGCTCTTTCAGGTGATGGCGAAGATCCTTTTGGTGATTATAATGACCAATGTGATTTGGGAGAAGAAGTTAATTTTTTATTACTGGGTGATTTTGATATTAAAACATTACCTGAGGATGAGTTGGATGATGTGTCGAGTGATTTTTACGAATTTGTGAATAGTCTGTCTACTTATTTACAGCCGGATAGTATTAAAAAAGTATTGACAAAGGATGATCCGGATGATCTGCAAATTAAAGATATTGCTCCGGTTGAATTTCTTAACTATATAGATGAGCTCAAACCTTTATTTTCAGATGAGAGTAATCTTAATAATATATTTGAATTATCCCTAAATATGGTGTTGGTTAATTCCAACAATATTGCTGGTGTTGAAACCGCTAAATACTTTTTAAAATCGGTTAACGATGAAATCTTTGGAGATGGTAAAATAGAGGTAGTTCAATATAATTTTAATGAAATTGATTCAGCTGATAGTCTACGGAATTTTCTGGAATCACAGGGACGAAAGATTATCGTTATTGAAAATCTGGAAAAAGAATTGAAAGCCGAACGTTTGATGAATCTGGATGTAACAAAATCAGATTTAGTTCAAATTTTGTGCAATCATATGGAACGAGATACAAAGAATATATTCATTCTTTCTATTGAAAAGTCAGCTTGGGAAAAACAAGATGCCTTATATCCATTGTTAAGGGTTTGTTTTCAACACATATTTCAATTTAGTCAGTATTCAGAGAATCATCTTCTGAGTTATTTCCAAAATCGATTAAAAGAGAAGCAATATTCTTTAAATGATGATGCAAAAGATTTGGCGTTAGAATATTTTCAATATTTGAAAAAGCAATTAACTCCAAATCAGTTTAGGCCAATGCTATCAACGATGTTGGATCGTGAGGTAAGATACTATAATGCTATCAGAGATAGTGAATTGCAGGGAAAGTCGTTGAAAGTGATTACAAGGTCTGATGTTTATGATGCTATAAAAGATGAATATTCATTAGAAGAACAACGTCCTTTAGCTCAAATTATGCAGGATTTAGACAATTTAGTTGGACTGGATGATGTTAAACAGGGAATTAAAGACAATGCGGCTTTTGTTAAAATGACCAAGCTTAGAAAATCAAATGATGAAGTGTCTTTAAACGCAATCTTTTCAGGTAACCCGGGAACTGGAAAAACTACTGTTGCTTCAATTCTAGGCGAGATATATAAAAGTATTGGTGTTTTAAGTAAAGGTCATGTTGTGATTGTAAAACGTCATGATATTGTTGGGCAATTTATTGGACAGACTGCAATTAATATGAAAAACTTTATTGATCAGGCACGAGGAGGTATCTTGTTTATAGATGAAGCGTATGCATTGTATAAAAGAGATAGTGAAAAGGATTATGGAATAGAAGCCATTGATACTTTAGTTGCAGAAATGGAAAATATAAAAGATTCAACCTGTGTTATTATGGCCGGTTATCCTGAATTAATGCTTCCGTTTTTAGATTCAAATCCTGGTATAGCCAGTCGTTTTCCATATCATATAAACTTTAATGACTATAATGAAGCTGCATTGGCACAAATATTTCTTCAAATGGTTGATGCTGCAAATTATGTTCTTGAAGAATCAGCAATTGAGGCGATGAATAACTTTATTACAATTTTATCAAAAGAAAAAACAAAACACTTTGGTAATGCCAGGGAGTGCAGAAACTTATTTGAGAAGTTAAAGCTGATTCATGCCAGTAGAATAATATATAGTGAAAGTGAATCTGAAAGTGATTTAAATCTTATAAAATATGAGGATGTAAATAAGCTGATATCATCCTATATAAAAGTAGAGAGCAGAGTAGAAAGGCCAAGAAGGGTTGGGTATGTGCAAGGAGAGGTGATAGAAAAATATAAGAAAATAGATTCTTTAATAAATTAGATTAAAGAAACTAATAGTAACCTTAATATATAATAGAAAGTTTGATTTTATAAATGAGAACAAGTTTTGAGTATATGAACAAAATTGTATTCTATCTCAGTACATTTATTTTTAGTTTAAGTTTTACTAATGCATTAGCACAAGACAAGAAAATTGCAATGCTAGAAACGATTGCAGTTACTGATGATATTTCGAACCTTATAAAAAATAAGACCCGTGTAGAGCTAGCTAAATCATTAAACCTAAAAAATGGAATATTAGCTTTTTCGAGTACTGAAATTGATCAGTTAATGAAAGTTGATGTTTTTCAGGAACATGGAATGGTAGATGAGGAACATAGGTTAAAATTAAGAAAACTGTCAGAAGCTAATTATGCATGTATCTCAAGAATTTCAAAGGCAGGAGATGCGTATTATATTGAAGCTATTTTGATTGATATAGAGACAGGAAAGATTGAAGATCCAGCATCCGCTTTTACAAAAGCTAATGAGGTCAGCCATGCAACTAATAGACTGGCTACAGAATTGATAAAAAAAACTATTGATGCAATCGAACAAAAGAGAGATATCAATAAAATTGGAAATGTAAAGAAAATAGTAATGCTAGAATCTGTTACAAATACTGAAGATATTTCGAACCTTATAAGATTTATGGTACGAGGTGAATTATCAAAATCATTAAGTCATGACGACGGATTTTCTGCATTTGCAAATCAAGAAATTGATCAATTAATGAAAGCAAACTATTTTCAGGAATCTGGTACTGTAGAAGAAGAGCAACGTGTACAATTAGGAAAACTGTCAGGTGCTGATTATGTGTGTGTGTCAAAAATTACAAAAGCAGGAGGTAAATATTATATCGAAGCCAGTTTGATAGATATTATGACAGGAAGAATAGAGGATCCCCAAATTGCTTCAGCAGATGATATTATTGGGATTAATCGTGCATGTCATAGAGTAAGTACAGATATGATACATAAACTTACTTATATAAGTGAGCAAGGTTTTAAAGCCTCACCACCACCAGAAGTTACTATTCTGTCACCTCTTAACAAGGAATTTTATGTTGATCAGTTAAAAAGAATAGAATTTTCATTAAATACTACTGAAAATTGGACAGAGAATAATATAGTGGTTGAGATTAATGGTGCACCAGCAAGTAAAACTGAATATTCATATTCAGATGGCAAAGGTTATTTTTATGTCAGTTTACCGGCAAAGGGATCCTGTAATTTGACAGTAAAGTCAAAAACACAATATGGCTATGGTAAACCTGCATTAATTACTTTGATAAAGAAACGTTTGCAGACTAAGCCTCGTTTGGTTATTCTGGCTATTGGAATAAATGATTATGAGAATTCCGAAATTGTAGATTTAGATTATGCAGCTAAAGATGCATCTGATTTTGTCGAAATAATGAAGGCTAGTAATCATGATCTCTATAAGGAGGTTAAAAGTAAATCATTATTAAATAGTGAGGCTACAAAAGAAGCTATTCTTGATGGTCTCTCCTGGATAGAATCCAGCTGTACACAAGATGACGTGGCAATAATCTTTATTGCAGGACATGGAGGAGTTGATAATCGAGATGGATATTACTATTTTCCTTATGGTGCAAATCCAAACTCTTTACGTTCAACATGTGTACCCTATACTGAGTTTAATCGCACATTAAGCATTTTATTAAATGATTTGGGGACAAAAGCTTTGTTTTTAACAGATGCCTGTCATTCAGGTGGAGGAATAAAAACACGAAGTGCAACTGTTTCCTCAGTTGTTCACGATCTGACTTCCACAGAAGATGGTGCTTTTTCTTTTGCATCTTCCACCGGAGCGCAAAAATCAATGGAAGACTCAAAATGGGAGAATGGGGCTTTTACAGAAGCACTCCTTGAAGGGATCTCTGGTAAAGCAGATGCTGATGGTGACAGAGTAATAACCATTCTTGAGCTTATCAATTTTGTAACAGGGGAAGTAAAGAATTTAACAGGAAATCAACAAACACCTATGCATGAAACATTTAATGGAAATAACTTTCCGTTGATTATGGTGCAATAAAGTATTATTAGAACTCAAATATAAACTCATGAATAATATCAAATATAGAATTGCTAGTATTTTATTACTTGTTGTAAGCGTGTTTTTATTAGGAGGGGCATTTAAGTCCGATACTTTTAAGGTATTACGCATTAAGGGCAATGCTACAATTGACAATAATCCCATAAAACCAGGTCAAGAATATGATATAAAGGATATTGAGAAGCTTAGCTTTTCAACTCCGGATAAAAGTGGTTTAGTGATTGTGTGTTATAATAACTGTGCTAAAAATAAAGTGATTCTGGAAAAGACTATTAGTAATTATAGTAGTGTACAAAAGAGGCAATTACTTGAAACAACTGCATATAAAACTCGTGGTGGATCATTGGAGTCTTTACCTGAACTAGTGAACTACTTTGAACAAAAGCCTATATTGATTCTTGCAGATAATATGTTATCAGTAAATCCTTTAGTTCTTAATTCTCCCAATGATGGTAGTTTTCTTGAAATGTACTACATGGATAATTTTACAGATGTAATACAAGAAATTCCATACTTAAACAATAGCTTTACGTTTAATTATAATATGTTTACATCAGCAGTTACAGACACAATTTTGGGTCCCGTAACTTTAACTGTGGTTGATCCTATTGCAGGTCGAGAACAATTGGTTACTGAGGAGTTCTATGTTGCTTTTATTGATGATCGTGAACTTGAAAAATACGTAAAAGAACTACTTAGTATGGATGTGAATGAAGAAGCAATCATTGATGCATTGTTTGAAATGCTTAAGGTTCAGTATCCTGATTACTATGTAGAAAAGGATTTTGTAAAACAGTATATGGAGCAAAGATGAGATTTTTTACTTTAATATCATCGAAAATAAAAAATGTTGTAGCTTTTATTTTTCGGATTCTATTAGAGATTTTAAAGTTTTTAAATAGAAAACGTTGGGGACTGATTGCAATATTACACGCGTTGATATTACTTGTTGTAACCTATGTATGGTTAAATCAACCTTTTGATTATGATGCAGGAGAAGAGCATCTTACACTTTTTACTTTTGCTGAGGAATATTTTCAGGATAGTTACAAGTATGATGAAAATTTTGATAGTATTGTTTTTATAAATATTGCCTATGATAAAGTACTTGTACCTAAAAATGATGATTTAGGGCTTCCTGCAGGAGAGCAAATTCTAACAGATAGAAGGAAACTAACCAAACTTTTAAGCGTTTTAAGCCAAAATAACCTGCATAAACTTGTCTTCTTTGATATTGATTTCGATGAAGAATATGCTGAAGATTCCATTATGGGTGAAATAATGGGTAGAACGAAAAACTTCTATTTACCCATGACAACAAATAAATATATTGAAAAGGAACAATCTGTTATAATGGCAGCTGTTAATGGGAATAGTACTGTTTTAAGTGGTACATTTTTAAAATACCCTTACATAATAAATCAACAAAAGTCAATTCCTGTAAAGTTCTTTGAATTGATAGATGGTGGTAGATTTGAAAAAAAAGGGCCTGTTTATTGTCGTAATGGACAGCTTGCCTTTAGGTCGATAGTTCCCACTTTCTATTTTAAAAAGTTTTCCAAATACAATGAAAATATGGAAAACAATTATTATGATTTAGGGGCTGATTTATTATGGATGAATCCGGAAGATTTGGAACAAAAGTTTAAAGATAAGATTGTTTTAGTTGGTGACTTTGCTGAGTATGATCAACATGATACTTTTGTTGGGAAGATGCCAGGTACTCTGATATTACTTAATGCATATATTAATTTAAAGTATGGAAACAATCACATTTCTTTTTGGATGATTTTGATCTTTTTTGTAACATACTTTTTACTAACTAATAGTTTAATTGAAGATAGGAGTTTAATAAAAATTAAGGGCTTTAGGCAATGGATGTTAAAACATCGTATCACTGCTTTTTTTGTTAGATTGTTATCAATTGGATTCGTATTTTTATTACTTACTGTTATTTCAATGATTTTCTTTAAGGTGTATCTAAATGTATTAATTCTGGCCATTTATTTTACTTTATTTGGAAGTGTAGCAAAAAGTATAATTGCAAAATTCAAAAAGCAAATTGAAGAAAAGGTTTAATAACTTATTATTCTGTTCTATAAAGAGAAAAATATTCAAATAAACATGAGGCTATCCTAACAAAGATAGCCTTATAACCTTCAAAAAACCTTCGCTTCATCAAACCAAAGTGTAAAACCTGTATTTTTCTCCAGAGAGTTTTCTTTCCATGTAACCGGAGCAATGCCAACTACTTTTTTATGGATGGAGCTTTTATCTTTATTAGTATACCATTCTTCGCAGAAAATAATGGACTTAACAGATGCAGTGCGGTCTTCAATAATCTTCTCTACAACTTCACCAGTAGAAGTATCTATTACATTTAGTACTGTACTTGTGTATCCCAGCATTTGCTTGATAGATTTAATATCTTCTATAGGTTTGTTGGTGTTAAAATCATAAGCATTTATTATTTTTTGATGTGCAGATGTTTCAATAAAGCCAATCAATTGGTATCTGGCATAACTGGTTAATAAAGGAGCATTGGAAAGTTCCTTTTTAAATAAATCATATTCATCCTCATCTCCTTTAAATTCATTTTTGTTGAACAATAACACCTCATATTTAACCTTAGCAATCAATCTTTCATTTTTTATGTCTTTATCAGGAGTTTGTTCAATAATACAAGTCTGCTTTTGAATACTGCCAGAGTAATTGATTAAGGAACGAATAGGAATAATTGCTTTTATGGTTTTATCAAAAGTGTTGGCTTGAGTATTTAAATTCCACGACTCAATAAACTGAACGGCCTTTATTTCTATAGGATTCAACGGTGTTATAACTTCTATATTTTTACCACCAGAAACAACTGTTTCTTTTGATTCACCAAAGCTGATTTTTACTTCATCCTCATTGAGACTTGTATATGACGTAAAATCATAAGGATAATAGTTTGATGGTTCTAAGGTGTACTTATGATTTTTACTATTGAAAGCTATTTCAGTAAATTGATGAGGTAATTTTCCTCCCGTATAGTCAATGATTGAATAATAAAGATCATTACCTAAACTGTTGCTCTTTGAAAAGTTGGTATCAAGCGGACATAGGGTTTCCAATAACAAGCTGTTTGGAAGGAGTGCATTATTAGCAGATGTATTTAACTTATTCTGACTGAATATAGGTTGAATTAATACTAGGAGCGTAATTAGTATATTAATTTTCTTCATTATAAAATCTTGATTAATTAATTATTTTGTTGTTTATGATAACATTCTCAACATTGTTACCATATTTGAATTCAGGTCTGGCATCAATACTATCCGTTGTTATTTTTACATTCTGAAGTATCAAATTTTTAGCATGCCTTATGTAAAAACCGTAAGCGGGGAGACCTTCTCTGTTAAACTGATGGGCATCAGGATACCCGGCAATATCTTCAGGTACAGTGGCATGTGCCATACTATCAGTTCCTCCTCCTTGCATGGATATATTCATGTCTTTTATAATTACATTTTCAACAGGATATCCCTCCATACCTGTAATCAATGATCCTTGTGTATAGTTATCTTTTCCATCAATATTTTTGATAATGATATTTTGTAAAGAACCTGGTTCAGGTTTTGGCATGCCTTTCATTACTCTTCCTCTGTCACCAATTCGTAAAAATATAGGGCACCTGCTTTGGTTGATGGTAATATCGGTTAATATAATATTTTCCACTGTGCCACCGTCTACAGTTACCAAAGTTATTCCTGTACTAGCCTCATGACCTCTGAAGGATTCCAATGAATCAGGAATTCCTCCCAGAATCAGATTTCTAGCAATAATATTTCTAAAACTACCTTGAGTATCTGTTCCAATTTTAAATCCATTGCAAGTTGATAAGAAAGTTGAGTTTTTGACGATAATATTTTCTGTATCATAAAAGCTGGCACCTTTAAAGCACATGGCATCATCCTCAGCATTAATAAAACAACCATCTACTACTGCATTTTTACAACCATCCAAATCTAATCCATCATTATTAAAGTTTGCATGATTATTTACAGTCATATTTTTGAATAGCAGGTTTTCGCAATGCAAATAGTTTTGCATCCATGCTGCAGAGTTGCTAAGATGAATATCTTTTACAATAACGTTTTTACATTCAATGATCCTGATTCCTAACGGGCGATCCACTATTAGAGTTTGAGTTTCCGGTCCACCGAAATATTCTTTCTCACCTCGAAAGTAAATTTCTCCATTTCCAATAATTCCAATGTTGGTTAGCTTCTCACCATATATTAAAGACTGCTTAAACTCATAGCTTTCGCTCATGATACTTTTTAAAGACTCTATGTGATCCGGATAATCTTTAATGTCTGTACTTCCAATAATCCGGGCATTTTTATCGACATTTAAATACACATTTGATTTTAGTTCAATAGTACCAGTTACATAATTGCCTTCAGGAAATAATACGATTCCGCCTCCGTTATTAGCGCATGTATCAATGGCTTGCTGAATAGCTTTTGTGTTTAAAGTTAAACTGTCTGCAATAGCTCCATAGTCATTCACATTATAAGTTGCATTGGGTTTATTTAACTTACTTAAATCCTTCATCAGTGAATCAGCCATTGAATTTAAGTTACTTTCTAAGTCGGATCCCCAATTTAAGTTGCTGGTGCAGCTATAAATAAAACAGGAGATGAACAGGGAGAATAGAATTTGAGTTGTTCGTTTGTTTTGCATGGTTATTTGTAAAGCTTAGAGTTTTGATAAAAATTATAGATATCATAGAAGAATAAAAGTAGTAAAAACAATTGATATAGTTTTATAATGAATGACTTAACAAGTAATATCCGCCCAAGTAGACGATTATTATACTATTGAAGTTGTATAGGGTTTGTATTTATATTGTTGATATATTGAGTGTTGGGTGGTTTGTCTATGTGTGGCACCTTACTTGAAATTGTTTTGTTGTTATAATAATTTTATAAAATTAAAAATATGAATGGGGTCTACCTCTAATTACGGGCAAGATTTAAAATTACAATTCAGTGCAAATCAATATAAAGAGTATAGTATTCAACCCCAAAACGGTAAGCTATTATTAATTAAGAAAGATTAATGTGTGTACCAGTATCTTTAATTATAAAAATTCAACAGATATACAGGTTATGCTTATTAGGATAGATATTCGTTAATTTTCATTTTAATTATAATCATTTATATTTGAAACAAAAGTATCAGGATGTAACTGATGTTGTTCAATTGAATATAATTTAATATGGAGATTCAATTATCAAATATAAATTTTGTTTTTGTTGGAATGCCATCATCAGGTAAGTCAACTATAGCAAGGCTGTTTTCTTCTATGCTAAATAAAAAGATATTAGAGTGTGATCAATATTATGATCAAATATTGAATACCCCGGAATCTGATATTGCGATAGAGTATTACCGTTTGAGATTTCCGGATCAAAAAGATGGACACTTTAAAAAATGTAGTGGATCTGAAGATTTTATTAAAGAATATGGAGAGACTCTTTTTCGTGATTATGAGGAGTTTTTAAACATTGATATTTTAACAAAGGAAGAAACTTCTGACTTAATACTGGATCTACCAGGTAAAATATTTATGAGAGAAAACTATAGGCATAAGCTTAAGGAATTAGGCTATATATCAATATTTTTAAACATAGATAAGGATGTTTTAATTGATCGTTTATCCTATGAAAATTCATGGGCAAAAAGATCCATCTATAAAATCGCAGAGGAAAATGGATACGGTTGGAAAAACCTATTTAATGATGATTATAATATCCGCTTTGATACCTATAATAAAGCGGATATTGTTTATACCATAAATAATAATGAGGCTCCGGAAAAAACCGTAGAAAACCTCATTGATTATATTAAAACTCACTTAAAAAAGTAAATGTTGTTTATATCTGCCTTGAACATATAAATTGTAAACCCGCTTATGCAGGTTCGCTTTATTACGAAACAAATATGAAAAGTCTAATTTCAGAAGGAAATTGTATATATTTTATCTTTTTCTGCAAGTATATCCATGCATAGATTGTACTGTAGTTTTTGAGTCATCTCAATATAGAATTTATATTTTTCATCGTCTTCTAATAGTTTTATATTTAGATTATTATCCACAAGTAAAGTGTTTATATATTGCAAATATCTCTGCTCGATAACTATTTTTTCCTCATCACTTAGTGGGGCAGCTTTCTTTTTTAAAAATCTCTTTATTTTAGAAAGAAGTTTTGTCATTAACCTTCTTATTCGATTAAACAGTTTAAGGAAAACATCCCATTTTTTCTTATGTTTCGGATTCTTTTTGGACTTGGATTTTTCTTTTCTTCCATCCTCTGACAATTCATTAATAAATTCTTCTGCTTGTTCTAAGGTATGAAACTTAAACTTTAATTTTTCTAGTACTTCTAATACTAAATTTGAGAGATGACCACATTTAAACTCCAATGTTTTAAGGTCTCTTATTTTGACTTCAGTATCCATATCCTTATTTTTAAAATGATCCATTGCTACATCTACTTCTATATCAAAATTACGTAGTTGTAATTCAAGTTTATGTAGTTGCTGATAGTGGATATGAGAACTGCTAAAACGATCAACACGCAGATCTTCAGGAAGTAGTTTGAATTTTAAAATATGTTCCTCAGATGGGTATATTTCATGGTATTTGCCTTGTAGCTTATGTTTTAGTACGCCTATCACTACTAAGTTTCTATAAAAATGGCGGATTAAATCCTTAAATAATTCTTCCTGAATTGTCTTATTAATACTATTTTGTTTTGTATCGAGATAAATAACCAATACCGTTAAAAACGTACCAACAGCAGCAATCAGAGCTAAAATAATATTTAAGTATTCATCCCAATCTGTCTTACTTAATGGGGTAGGTTCTGTATTAATAGATGTTTTTATTGAAGCGTCTGATATAGAATCAATTTTTGCTTTATAGATCAAAAGGTTTTCTAAAGTAATATTTGTGTTTTGTGTTGTTAGTTCATCTTTATTTTCTTGATCAGCTTTTTTTGTCTCAGCAAAGAGCTGGCATGAAAATAAGACTAAGAGTAGTATTGAAAGATGTTTCATGTTTAAGTTATTTTTGATTTGCTTAATGATTTATTTTACTCAAAATGTTTGTATATACTGTTCAGAGTATAGTGGAATACGATTTGAATAATTAAGGTTTTATAAATTGGTTTTTCATAAAATGTGTGGTTGGATTATTATTTTTTATATGCTTATATATGATGTGGGCACTTAATGTTTAGTCCATTTTAATATTTAGAAAGTTATTAACTGATATAGTTTTTCAAATAATTCGTGTGAAAATAATGATTTTTGGTATTGAAGAAACTCGTGGAATATGTTTTTTTGTTGAGTACCCCTTTTTTTTGATGAGAGAAAATATATAATAACACTAATTCAGATATGAATAGTGACTTTAATCGTATTGAAGAGTTAAAACGATTATTCCCTGCATGTTTTTTGACGAGTAAGGTATATTATATTTTTGAAGGCAAAATAATTTTTACTGTTGTTCCTAGATTTGGTTGAGATTCAATTTCCAGAGTACCATTATGCTCTTTAACAATTTTTTGAGTGATAGATAATCCTAATCCTGTTCCAAAACCAGGAGGTTTTGTTGTAAAGAAAGGATCCATAATTTTAGTTAAATGCTCTTGCTTAATACCACATCCATCATCAGTTACTTTAATAGTGATATGATTTTCTGCAGATCTTGTTTCAATGGTAATGATGCCTTTATCTTCTATGGCATGCATGGCATTAGTAATGATGTTTAAAAATAACTGGTGCATTTGTCCGGAGTTACCCGAAATGCTAATGTCTTTTTTACAATAGTCCTTTTTTATATTAATACGATACTTTAATTTGTTGTGTAGTATCAAAAGGCAGTTATCCAAAACATTATGAATATCTAATGATTCATTATCTTCAATGTTTGTTCTGCTGAATTGGTTCAGACTTTTTATAATGTTTACACAGTTGTGTACACCTTTGTCGATAGCATCTAACCAAACCTGGCTTTCTTCCTTGTTTATGGCATTTTTCTCCTTTAATAATTCAACCAATTGCTGATATCCGGAATAAATAAAATTTAATGGACTATTTAAATCATGAGCAATGCTGGCAGTTAAGAAACCTAATGATGCCATTTTATCAGATTCCATCATTTTAGACTGGATTTCAGCCAAATTTTGAGAAGTGCGTTCCAGTTCCTGGTTTTTCTCTTCCAGTTCCTTTGTTCTTTCATGAACGATGCTCTCAAGTTCCTGGTTTTGTTTGGCTAGTTTAAGTTCTGCTTCCTTTTGTTTGGTGATATTAAACCATTGACAAATAACATTAGTAAGCACACCTTTTTTATCGATAATAGGGAAAAAACTAGCTTCAATCCAAACCTTTCTGGCATTTTTTATTTCATCAATTCTTGAGTTTTTTCCATCCCACGACATCATAATGGTAGTTGTTGTAAGTTTGGTAAAAACATCTTTGATATCGTTATAAAAACCTTCCTTTTCAAGGTTTTTATCTTCTAGAATATTATATTTTCCAATAAGATCTTCATTGTTTAATCCTAAAGTATCTAACAATGCCCTATTGGCTTTTTGCATCAGACCTGCGGCATCAGAAATCCACATAGGATATGGACTTTTATCCACAATTTCCTGTAATAACAAGGAATAACCTTTTATTTCACGCTCTTTGATCAGTTCTTCTTTTAGCTTATTAATTTCTGATCTAAGTTCCTCAAACTCTTCTTTATGATTAGTTTCTTCCATGTTACTCACTATCGCTTTGATACTCTTACTTAGTTTGTAATGATAATAAATCTTGACATAAAAAGATTAATCCTATTAGCTGTAATTAAGATACGTATTAATATACAATTATGCAGTATTTTCAATTGTGTATTTTTCAATAATATAATATTCAAGTTTTTTTAGCTGCAAAATATAGATACTAAAAGTTGATTTACAGATACATTTATATTTCTCTTATTTGTAACTCTTTACTTCTATAAGTTCATTTATCCTAAAAATAAAAAAATAACGTATTGGTTAATTAAAGAAATAACATATATATTGCGCACGAAATAAAACTCAATCAAAAAAAAGAAGATGACTAAACAAGAATTTGTAAACGCAATCGCAGAAGAAAGCGGATTATCAAAAGCTGATACAGAAAAAGCAATCACAGCAACAACAGAAGCAATTAAAAACGCTTTAGCTAAAGGTGAGAGTGTTCAATTAATAGGATTTGGTACTTTTTCAGTTAGTGAGCGTGCTGCTCGTACAGGTAGAAACCCTCAAACAGGAAAAGAAATCCAAATAGCTGCTAAAAAAGTTGCTAAATTTAAACCAGGTAAGGCTTTAGATGAAAAAGTAAACTAAGGATAGCAATTCCTAAGAAAAATGAACTCCCGGTGTTTTTGCCGGGAGTTTTTTTGTTTCAAAGCAGAGGTTTAATAAATCCTTGCCATTTTGGTCTATCCATAAGATGTTATTTAAGCATACTTTATTGAGGCATTTATATTTACCAACCCTCTATATGATTGCTGCTACTATAAATGTATTCACTTATAATTTTACCTTCCTTATCAAAACTATCTGTTAGCATAAAAACATATTCGTATTTTTTATCGTTCTTTTTAATTGTCATTTTCCACCAGGAAAATACAGCATAATCATCGCTTTTTGCATAATAGATGCAATCCGGATAACCAATTTGTTCAACCTTATATTCTTTTCCGGATGTAAAGAATGTTTTTGTTAGCATATCTTTATTTTCTTCTAATTTTAGATATTGATCAGGTGACATGGAAGAATAAATAAATGAAGCATTAGGTGCATAAAAACTGGACCATTTGTCAATGTCTTTATCTATAAATGCATTCATGGCTTTTCTAATGGTAATAATATAAGGATGATTGATATATACTGTACCATTTTCTTTAGTCATTTTGCTATTACGTATTTCCTCAAAAATATCATTGTTATAATAGGAGTGTAGCGATGTTATTTTTCCATCTTTATTAAAACTGTATAATCTGTGTACAGGCAGTTTTAAGTTAATACCGGATTCTATATGTCTTCCAGTCATCAATTGCCAATCCTGAACCCAAAGACCTCCTTCTTTATATTCTAAGGCATCAGGGAATGCAGGTTTTTGATCAGTGATTTTTAAATTTTCAAATTCTTTATTCCACCATTCTAAACTTTCACCTAATGATTTTTTTGTCCAATTACTTAATTTTCCATTGCTTAAAATATAAACACTATCAGCAAAATAGCTCAAGAAAGTTTCTTTGTCACCATTTTCAAAGGCCTTCCATAGATTTACCGTTTTATCAATAGCCTCATGCTCAATAAAAATTGTTCCATTCTTTTTTTGTGACAATAAACATGTACTTACAAAAAGAAGTACTACTAAAAAATTCAATGATAAACGCATAACAGAATGTTTTTAGATGAATAAATAGATACCCACAAGTAGAGAAAGGGAGAAGCTTATACAATTTAGTTGAAATTAATATGGATGTCAAATAATATCAAAGGTTTACGGTTTGTTTAAAGTCTGATACATAGTTTTTTACTAATTAAATGGGAGTGGCGTGTAGTTTTAACAGGCTTAAGTCTTCAATCTATTCTGAGCAAATTCCTTTATTAATCTTTTTTATAAAGGCAATTTTAAAATAGCACTTGAATTTAATACTACAATTGATTACTTTTTATTAGGCTAAAAAAAATAATAAAAGCCAGACTAATAGCCTATTGATTGTAAAAAAGTTATTCAAGAAGCGTTATCATAATCAATAATTCAATATATCTCTCATTAATGAACTTTGAAAAATCTGTAATTATGAAGACAAAGAACTTATTACTCATGGTTGGTTTAGGATTATTATTTAGTTGTCAGGATATGAAAAAAAACGATGATCCTAAAGTGTTGGAGCAATTAATAATCAGTTATTTTGATGGAGTAAAGGATAAGGATTTAGATAAGATGAACTCAGTTACAACAGAAGATTTTGTTTTATTTGAAAATGGCTCAGTCTGGAATAATGACAGCTTGTATAACTTCTTGAATCAATTACCCCCATATGTAGCAACATTTTCTTTCAATAATATTCATGTAAATATTGGTAGCGAGTATGGTAATATTAATTATTTCAATCATATGGATATGGTGTTAAATGATACTATTGAAGATAATTATGATTGGATAGAAAGTGCCTCTTTTAAAAAAGTGGAAGGAGAATGGAAAATGAACTTCCTTCATTCAACAGTCAGGCAATAATTTGAATGGAACTTATAAAGAATAAAAAAGAAAACCCGCTATCCTACAACAATATAAGACACTGTATTATGAAAAAAATAATCTACATTTTAAGTCATCTCATATTAATATTACTTGTATTGACTTATGAATCATGTATCAATAAATCAAATAGATCTAATCAGAGTGATCGTAAAACAGAAATGATTACTTCTGATTTTAAGGCTGATTTTACAGGAACCTACTTGTACACCGGGCCTGATACCTTACCCGCTCCACACTGTACGGATACAATATTACCCATTAGGGTTAAGGTAAAATGTACAGGAACCTCTGATTTGATGGGAGAGATCAATGTTCATTTTGATTTTTGTGTTAATCCCAACAATGGACATTATGGTAATGTCTATTCTTATTTTGTTGATTCAGATAGTGATACACTATTTGTAGGTTTGGAAGGTGCGGTAATAAATGGAAAAACGGATGATCATCCTTCATATGTAACATCATATTGGAAAGATGATTTTGTAATACTCGGAGGAACCGGAAAATTTGAAGATGCTACAGGAAATGGAAAGACGGATGACTATAATAGTTCTGAGGATCAAAATTCACATCATCACTGGGAGGGACAAATTATGATGAAGAATAAGGATTAATTTCAATGAGATACGAACTGAAGCAGTAAGCACTCTATAAATGTAACAGCTATGAAAAATTCTATATTACTATTATGCGTCATCTTTTCATTATTTCAAACTTATGCTCAAAACAATGATGAGGTTAATTATGGATCAAATCTGGAAAATGGAAGACATATTTCTGTTAATAACAGTACTATATATTATGAAACTTATGGACAAGGCACCCCATTGTTACTCATCCACGGTGGATTAGGGTCTATAATGAATTATGAAAACTCTATTAAAGATCTATCTAAACATTTTAAGGTTATTGCAATGGATAGCCCGGGTCATGGTCGATCAAGTCATCTGGATTCTTTAAGTTATCAAATCCTTGCTGAGAATGTTTCTCATTTTATAGATAAACTGGGACTGGATAGTTTGTATGTAATAGGATGGAGTGATGGTGGAATAATAGGATTATTACTTGCAGCAGAAAGACCAGATAAAATTAAAAAGTTAGTGGCGATTAGTGCAAATACAAGACTTAGTGCAATAAAACAGCAAGATATTGAGTGGATGAAAAATGGCATGATTGCATGGGCTAAAAACGAAAATGGATGGTGGATGAAAAATCAATTTCCATTAAGATCACAACCCGAAAAAGTAGATGAATATCTTGATAATACAAAAAAGATGTGGTTGGTGGATATTAATATCGATGATGCAATGATTGAATCAATAAAAATCCCAACCCTTATTATGCAAGGAGATAAAGATGTAATTAAAACTGAGCATGCACTGGAGTTAAATCGTGCCATTGTTAATTCTCAATTATGTATATTACCTAACACTTCTCATTTTGTTTTTGGCTCAAAACCAGATTTGGTTAATAGAATTATTATTGATTTTTTAAATGGCAAGTAGAACAAGTTTATTCAATTAATCACTTATATGATCAAAACATGCAAAAATTAAAAATTGAAATCAAGTGGGCTATTATCTTTTCTGTTGTTGTTTTACTTTGGATGGTATTAGAAAAAATGAGTGGATTGCATGATAAATATATCGATTATCATATGTATTTCACCAATCTTTTTGCTATCCCTGCAATTATAGTAATGGTGATGGCGTTGAAAGATAAAAAGAAACGTTTTTACAATGGAATGATGAACTATAAGCAAGGCTTTATTTCAGGTATCATCTTAACGGTTTTTATTGCTTTATTAAGTCCATTGACGCAATGGATAACTACATATATTATTACACCTGAATATTTTCCAAATGTAATTAAACGTTCAGTAGAATTAGGTTATTATAAAACTACCATGGACGCAGAAGCCAATTTTAATTACTCCAATTATGCCATACAAGGAATAATTGGAGCCTTAATTATGGGCTTTATAACCATTGCAATCGCTATGATATTTATACGTTCAGGAAATAAGAAAACTAATTGATGTAATTGGTAAAATACAGCTATACGATAACCTGTTTTTAAATTAAATCACCACTGTTTGCTTTCTTAAAATAAGATAGTAAACTACTTTGTGTAAGCATACCGCTATTGTTCATTTTTCGTACTTTTATAAATCTGGTCAGATGCTCAACAATGGGTTGTAAATCGGTATTTCCTTTAAAATTAATATAGCCCTCTGTTATAAATTTGTGTATAGCCTTTACAAATTCTTTGGGACTGTGAGTCCATTCAATATAATCATGAACAACTGTATCTTTTTTACTTAGTTGTGATAGTTTAAGAATTATTTCGTTCATAAAATTCATCACTCTTTCGTTTTTTATGACCCCTTTTGATATTAACTTCTTACATTTCTTTTGAGTATAACGAAGTTTCTTTATTTCGCTTACAATAAATGCTTTATTTAGGTAATCATTCATAAAGTAATCATAAATCTTTTCTTTTGTTTTTTTGTGAGTCCAGCCCAATTTAAAACCTTCGTGCATTAATTCACTAGTCATATTATATGAGTCTAAATGCTTATAATCATCAACTATTTGAAGTATATTTTGATGGCATTTAATGATGTGTTTTTCTTGTTCTAAATTATCAGGCGAGCTGGTAATTGACATGTGGTAATTTGATAAAAAAGAATAAGCAGCTGAGGATGGATCCAGTTCTGAAATTTTATGATCCAGCATATCTAACGATTGCAAAAATTTATTTTTCTCTTGTTCTAATTTAATAATTTGAATCCATGTGGTTTGAGGTAGTAAATTTATAGTTTGAATGATACGTCGGGAATTACCCTGTACCACAGGTAGTGTTTGAGCAAATGATAAGCGGTCTTTAGCTGATAAATAGCCCTTAAAAAGTGTACTGGCTTTGGTTAATATACCACATAACATCAGGTAAAAATTGAAATCATGTAAATATACTTCGTTTTCATTTTTAGATAATGAACAGGGAAGGGGCCATTCTTTTTCCTGTAATCGCGATTTTATGGAATAAACATTACGAATACAATGTGAAACTAAATCTGTTTTGCTGCTGTTCTTTGATAGTTTTCTTAAAAACTTAAGAAGCATTAATTGCATATTTTCAAAAATAGTATTGCATTCTGTTTTATTGTCATCATTTAAAATGCAGTTTCTCCATTTTAAGGATTTTCTAATGACAATACTGTCTGTGATATTATGAAGAGTAGCGATCATGGTATTATGTGTTTGGTTTGTAATGTTTTAAATGATACAAATAGAATACCAGAATTAATTGTTTAAATGTTAAAATAATATAAATAGACAAAGTCTCGCCCGAATGTTGTTTCAAGTGCACAAACTTTTGATTAACGCAGACATCTCTTAAGTCGCAGTCAGGTTTCTGTACGTAATAACTATACAGCGTCAGAAAGGCCTGTCTGCGTTAATAATCATTATTGTTAAATAAAAAAATCCTCCCTGCCTAAGACAAAGAGGATTCTGATAGTAGCTATACTAATTAAACTATGATGATCGTTAATTATTAAGGAGCAGTTACGGTACCCAGATAAATACTATTGCTGGCTGTACCCATTTTTCCTGATGAGGCAAATGCTAAATAGCAATGTATAGGAGTTCCTGATGGCGCATTAGGCATATACAAACTACCTTTTCCATCTGCTCTGGTATATTCATCAACAGAATAACTGGGATAACCTCCTTCTGCAATACCAACTAACAGAGCCTGCATTGTTCCAACATATTTTAATGCATTGGGATTATCAGACCATGTAAAAACAATCTGTTCATCCTCGATGGTCACTGCAGGTTTATCGGCCACCTGAATACTTCCTTTTGCAAAGACCAGGTTTGGATAATCAATACCAAAATCAGGATATTCGCCTATTAATGCATAATTTAAAAACTCTGAGAATGCTGCATTTTGTGGCGACTGATTTACACCTTGCGCTTTTAAGCCCTGTTTAAAAACAGGATACAATGGTTGTAAAAATCGGGCAGCAAATGCAAACCTTGCTCTTTGCATTACTTGTTTCTCTGATGACTTTTTATCTCTGATATCAGGAAGTGATTTCATATAATTGATACCTTTCCATTTGCTACCAACTGTGCTACCTACTCTTCCTGAAAATCCTCCGTTTAAACCTTTAACAAACTTTCCCATGACTATTAATTTTTACGATTATTAATTTTAAAAATGTTTTTAATTTTATTGCCCTTTTCTTAGGGTGCAGTAACTTCTTTATTTTTAGAATCTGTCTTTTCAACATTGTTGCGTTTCATCCATTTAGAAATTACTGTTGTAAGAACTCCTGCTAGCAGGGTGATCGCAGATCTGATGATTATTGTTTGTGGATCTGCATCCTGGGCAGAGAATATTTGACTGTCTACAGCCTCCATTACTCCTAAAGAACCCAGTGAACCGATGGCGAAATTTTTAAGTTCATGCATCATCTTGTTTTTGTAACCCTCTCCAGTATTGATCAGATAATAAAGAGGATCGGGTTAAACATGGTATCGGCCGATGTTTTAGCTGGTTTTTGGTTAACAGTCCTCAGTCCTCAGCCTGCAGTTCTTAGTCTACTTTGCCAACTGCCAACTGGCAACTGTTTACTGCTAACCTTTCCCTTAGCTTTCGATAACTAAATTATATCAAGTGGATGGACAAAAAAATAACGGTAATTTTACCGTTACTTTTTGGGTGTTGTTATCTATTGATTAATAGGTGTATATGGTTTTTATCGGATGAGGTTGGATTTAGTTTTATAGTCAAAAAAGGTGATTTTTGGGTAAATTGTGCATGATTTGGCAAAAACGGCAAAAAATTGTGCACAAAAGTGTTAAAAAAGGCATTTTACTGTGCATGAACGGACTGTAAACGGACTTGCAATATACCTGCTGCGGACAGGCTGCGGGTTGTGAACGGGTTTTTGCGGGTGGTCTGCGGATAGGCTGCGGGTGAGCATCGGTCTATAGCATCCGCAGAAATGCCGCAGACCATCCGATAACCATCCGCATCAGTATGCTCTTTGGTATAGAGGAGGTCCGATTGTGGGGTAGAGGAGGTTAAAAGAGAAGTGATTTCTTATAGTTGGTTAAAAAGGTATATCATCATCAGGATCTTTATCGTGAGGGCTAACTCCCGGAGGGTTAAATAATCCCCATCTATCTATGATATAGTCCCACTTATCAAATTTTGCTACCCATTGAATAAAAAGCAGGCGGTATTCTTCAATTAATTCTCTCACTATATCAAAATAGCCTGAATCTTCAAAATCAAACATTTCCAAAGCATGTTTCTGAACTATTAGGTCTTTGGCAGCTTTGCGAATAAAGCTGGCAGCTTCCATTTTAAGATCATACAGATCAATAGCTTCGGCTCCGGATACTTTTACCTGAAGCTGATAGGCATCATGCAACATTATCTCTTTAATAGATTGCAATGCTTCATTATCCTCAGGTATTAAGTTTGCAATATGCTCAATTACTTCTATTATTTCTCCTCCTTTTTTAAAGAGCTGTTTACCTTCATAACTAAAGTTGTCCGATAGAGATTTCATTTTAGTATTTATAGTTAATTACAAAAAATTCAATATTAGTTCCAGTTTAATTTTTTAAATATTTCCTTCATTGCCGGGCGATTTTTATAATTGTTTAATAAAGAATCTTTTAGAGCTTTTGCAGCAGGTAAGCCTCCTTTAAGTTTAGACATCTGCTTTAAGTATTGTACCAGGGTTTCGTAAACATTACGGCCGGTTTGTTCTGCTTCTATTTCAATAGCAGCTTTATAATATTCTAATAGTTCGCTAGTATATTTCGATTTAAGATGATTAGTGTATCTTATAATTGTATGAATGCTATTTGAAGAACTAACTAAAGCAAAGAGTTGCTCAATCATTTGTTCCTCAATATAAATACTAGCCAAATTATCAATGGGTATTCCTCCGTAATAACCTCTTTTATTGTTTTTTAGTTCTGCAATAAGTTTATTTCGTTTTGTTTCCCAACCATCTTTGGGGCTGGTTGCTTTGTAAAACTTAAAGTACTTTATTTCATAGGTATTTTCAATAAAGAGTTCCTTGGCTAGTTTATTGTAATTTACTGTTTGGTTTTGTTTTTTGTAAACTTCAAGTAATTGGTCTTTCCATTGACGAACAGTACCCTGTTCATTATCCTTTAGAGCTATTTTTATTCCCTCCTGAATGAGATCTTCAGCTTTTTTTAACTGGTTTGTTGCTAAAGCTTCTTTTACTCGTGTTTGTCTAAAGTCTTTTAAATGTAGATAAGAATCAATGATATTTTCGGCTTCAGAATTACGACCTTCTGATTGTAACAAATTTATCTTATGGCCAATATAATTTTGTAAACTATATTTCTTGCTCCAACTGTCTTCTTTATCCAGATCAATGATTTTGGTATCAATAAATTTATAGGCAATTTCTAATTTATTTAAAGAGGCAGCTGTATCGAAAAATAGTGGTTCTAAACAATCTCCAACACCATAAGCATTGTAATCATTATTTTGTACCTGTTCATGTAGCCAGTTAAAAATTCTTTCTTTTAGTTTATTTGAGGGGTTGTTATTAATGATTGTAGCAATAACATTGAATGCTTCAGAAATTACATAACCACATTCGCCAGATGAATCATCCATATTTTGAATGGCTTTAACACTTTCCATTGCAATGGCAGCCGAAATACAAAAAGCCTCGTTAAGGTTTCCTACGGAGTAATAATTATCAGCCTTTATCTGGAATTCAGAAACATCATTCATTGCTTTATAACTATTTCGATAGTCGATAAAACCCCTGTAATCATAATTGTCAAATATTCCACTTATTTGATTTTGATAATAGGGAATGTTATTCGCATCCTGAACAGAAGCTGGTTTTGAAAAGGTAAGCTTAATTTGATGTCTGAAATCTTTATTTTTAACTCCAAAGTCAAGTATGAAATTTCTTAAATCCTCAGAATTGGCCGCCTTTATTAATTCTTCCCAACTTTCTTCATCAGGAATTTTATCATTTGAAGAAATAGGAATAGTTTTTTTATCGAATATAGCCAGAGCAACAGCTGCAACATGTTTACATATAGTACCATCGTAGGGGCAATCGCAATAATAATCAGCAGAATTGCTATCGTTGTCTGGTTTAATCTCTACTTCATAGTTGTCGTAGTTACCCTCAACCTCTGCATACCAGGTTTGATCACTTCCCTGATTTAGTTGCAGGATTTTTTTATTGTTATAGTATGATTCCCCTCGTTTTAATATTTCAAAGGGTATCATATTGATTAATTGTTGTATTGTCATAATTAACAAGTATATTCTAAAGAACCACAGTTTCAATAGGGTGATATGGACACAAAATAGTAACTGTTTGCCATAGAGCAAAATCAAAAATACATTTATTTCCATTGTTTAAAATAATACTCTTTAATCACCACAATTTTTCTATTTTTGCAAGCTATTTTAAGTACATAAAACATTGTATGTATTTAAATTAATCTGTAAAAAATAATAAAACCGGGGGAATAATGCAGTATAAGTTACTTGTGCTTGATTTAGATGGAACTTTAACCAATTCAAAAAAAGAAATTTCGGAACGAACAAAAGCTACCTTATTAAAAGTGCAGCAAAAAGGGGTGAAGATTGTATTGGCATCGGGCAGACCAACTTATGGTATTGTGCCTTTAGCAGAGGAATTGGAGTTGGCTAAATATGGTGGCTATATTTTGTCGTTTAATGGTGGTACTATTATTAACTGGCAAACAAAGGAAGTGATTCACCAATCGGCATTGAATACTGAAAATTTACCGGTTTTGCATGAAATAGCCCGAGACAATAAGGTCGACATTATTTCATACGAAAATGAAAGTATTATTTCAGAAAATACAGAGAATGAATATATTCAGTATGAGGCTTTTTTAAATAAAATGCCAATTAAAAAGGTGGATTCATTTACTGAAGCACTTAAACTTCCGGTGCCTAAATGCCTGATGGTTGGTAATCCTGAAATTTTAATAAGACTGGAACAGGAAATGAAAGCGCAGTTTAGTCGAGAGATGAATATCTATCGCAGTGAACCCTTCTTTTTAGAATTGAATCCTTTGAATATTGATAAAGCTCAATCGCTGCAATTGTTATTGGATTACACCGGTCATACCCGTGAAGAAATGCTTGCCTGTGGAGATGGATTCAATGATTTAACCATGATTGAATTTGCAGGTTTTGGTGTTGCAATGGCCAATGCTCAGGATCAGGTTAAACAAGTATCTGATTTTGTTACTTTATCAAACGATGAGGATGGCGTGGCCCACGTTGTTGAGCTTTTTATGAATTAATGAATTTTTAACCAGAGCAGGTTTTATTTCTTTCCAGCCAGGATGTGACAAAATAGGGCTTTTCATTCCGGATTCAGATGTACACGAGAATTTATTCCCCGGGCGAATGTACGGGGACAAAATAAATTAGGGTTACGTCCTGCTGTTAGGTTCATTTTGTTTTCTGTATAATAAGAATAATACTATTAATATCCTCATTATTTGGTTCTTTCTCGTTGAATATCATTTTTTAATGAGTAGGATTAATTCTTCTTTTCCTATTGCTTCTTTTGCTTAGAGCTAGGTATTTTTCAATCATACGATCTGATACATGTACTCTTTTGCAGGGATCATGAAAATAACCCTAATAGAGTTAACTTTTAATAACATGGGTTTGTGTTAAAAAATAACATTTTTTAAGCGATTATCTTTTGATTTTGTTCTATTTTTGGGATAGATCTTATAGATTAATACTCAATAGGGGTTATGTAGTTTTAATATAAAACTAATAGTATATAATTTCTTTATATATGGGAATGGGAGTAAAATTGGAGGAGTACAGCAATTGTGCAGATAGCGAATTACTGGCATTTTTAAAGGATAACGATGACAGGTTAGCCTTTGAAACGCTGTATAATCGCTATTGGAAAAAACTGCTGCTCCAAGCTGAAAGAAAGTTAAACTCATATTCTGAAGCAGAAGAAGTACTACAAAATGTTTTTTTAGATATCTGGGTACGAAGAAGTGCTATTGATATTAATTATAGTTTTTTTACATACATGTCATCTGCAGTTAAGTATCAGGTGTTTGCACAACTGGCAAAACGTTACAAAAATGATGTTATTCATACCTCAGAAGATGAAATACCCAATGTTGGCATTAATACTACAGAAGAGTGGTTTGATTATACCGAAAGTTATTCTAAGCTTGAACAGTTAATACAGCAATTACCCTATAAAACCAAACAGGTTTTTCGGCTTAGCCGTATGCATGGTTACTCACAGAAAGAAATCTCTCAGGAACTTAGTATATCTGTGAAAACAGTTGAAAACCACATGACTAAGGCTTTAAAGCTATTGCGCTCATCCTTTTATGTTTTTATTACTTTGTATTTTTCTAAATAAAAAAATCCTGCTTTGAATATTTTATTCAAAGCAGGATTTTTCATTTATAAGCGATTTCTATTTACTGACCAGGTAATACCATAACTACACGACCAATATTGAAATTCATATCTTTAATCTTACCAAATCCTTCATAAGAATCAACTAAATCAACAAATCCTCCGGTAGCAAGACTTAACTCAAGGATGTAAATCTTTCCTTCAGTTCCATTCCAGGTAGAAACACACATGTATTTTCCCTGAGGATTTTTATCATTTTCCATGAATCCTCCTAAATCAGAACCTGCATTCGACATTAAATACAAACTTGTGATTTCTTCATTATCAGGAGCAGTCCAACATACTGAAGCTGGGTTTGCCGAGGCTGAATAAGTATTGTAATTGAAATTATACAACGTGCTACTTGTTGCATAAAATCCTACAGGAGCAAGAGGATGTAACGCAAACAAATTAGCTTCAGAAAGATTTGTTAGAGTGCTAATATTAATATCGGCAACAACTCCTGCAGTATTAGCATTTCTTGCTGTTACAGCAGTTAAATAATAAGCATCATTATCATTGTCTTTCATAATAGCTGCCAGATTCATATTCTGAATAGGTTCATAATCCAACAGTGTTCTGTTTAAGTTACGGGATGCTTCAGCATTTGTACCTGCAAATTCAAATAATTCACTACTATATGTTGAACCAATTAAGAATCTTCCATTCTGCTCGTCATAAGCATTTATGGCCGATCCCACTAAAGAAATATAAGGACTGGCTACATAACTACTGCCTGTAACAACTTTTGGTGTCATAAAATAAGGATATTCACCTGCATAATCAGTCAGCAAACCATGTATTTTACCGTCGTTTACCATAAACTCTATTGGTATATACATAGCCCATGGAAATGGGTAATTAGGTTGTAAACGAGTATAGTAAAACTGCGGATTAACTGTTGTTGGAGGAGTTAAGAATAAACCGTCCTGAGGATCACCAACAACAGAATAATTATCGGTTGACAAGCGAACCATATCTTCTGACGTTAGCAAATACACACGCGAACTGGTTTGATTAAAGAAGAAACCCAACTTTCTGGCCTCACCTAATAACGGACGTTGTGGGTTTGCCTGCGAATAGATATCATATATTACAGACCCCTCCTGAGCAGTTCCTGAAAAAACAGGTGTTTTAATGATAGCAAAGTCGGATGTATATCCATCATCATATAAAACAAATAAACCGGATGTTCCAAAGATACCTTCAACATTTAAAAAGTATCGGGTAGTTGTTCTCCTGCCTGAAGACATAACAGTAGCAGCATATTCTATAACATAAGAACCTGGTTTTTCTACAATTTGATACTCCAAATTCTTTTCTTTTGAGATTGTATCTGCAAGAATATCGTTATATGCATCAATATTTGAAGAATAGATAGACCATGTATATTCAATGTCAGAAAGATCTTCATCGTATACTAACGTTGGCGTTAAATGTACATAATCAAGCTGATTAACTGCCAGTGTTTGATTGGCTTCACTTTCTTCAATTCTAAATTCGGCAAGTTCGTGATAGTCATAATTACCATCATCATTATCACAAGAGTACAATCCCAAAGATATAAAAACACCTACCAGATATATTGTTAATTTATGATTTTTCATAAATATTCATTTTTAATTAATTAATTATAATCGCTGAATATTTTAGCTAAGAATCCCTATGCTATAATGTAAATCAGTCTAACATCTCTTATCTAAAATCTTACGATCTATTGTATTAAATACCTGCACCAAAGCGTAATGGTTCACCATCATCGTCAAGATAGGGCCATCCTTCCGGTCTTCCCTCATTTGCAGGATTGCTATTATACTCATCTAAAAGTCTAATTAGAGTTCCCTGAAGCCAGAATTGCATATTGTAATTACCACTATAATCCTCGAAGGTTTCATAGCCGGTATTTTCAATAATAAATTTATATCGTGCCTGAGAAAATGGTCCGATATAGTATTCAATAAATCGCCATGATTCCGGACGAACAAGAAAATCACACCATACAATACTAAAGGTTTGAAAATCGGATAAGCCCTGTTCCAGATCAGGAGTATCTTTAATCTTAAAAGTTACACGAGCTGTTTCTTCAGTAAGATCAAATCCTTCAATATTTTTTTGAACAACAACAGGAACAGCGGTATTAAATTGACCTGCTGGTAAAGTGAAATTTGTTATTTCATAAGCAGAGGCAGGTACATTTGTTAATGAATCTACCACTTCAAAATCGAATGATAAATCATGGCTGGATGGCCTTCCCTGTAAGTGAACAAACATATTTACAGGATAACTATCCTCAGTAGCATCTACGCTTTTAAAGGAAAATACTACAGAATCAGCATTGTTACTTGAAGATTGATCCATTAGGCTACTTACGTAAATACCAGCATCTCCATTGTAAACAAAATCATCATTTTCACATCCTATAGCTAAAATAAGCAGGAGCGAAAAACTAATATAGATTAATCTTTTCATCTTCAAAATCTTTAAGTTATCTGTTTCCATACTCAATTTCTTGTTGTGGCATAGGAAGCGTATAATTATCAGTATCAAACTCAGCAGTCAGATTATAAGCAGATCTTCCTCCGATATACTGACGATTGTGTCTTTTACTATAATAAAACAGCTTACCTTCAGTTATGTATTCACGATAATATTCTAATAAAATCTCATCATAAAGCTCAGGGGCTGTAGTTAATTCTACCGGAGCTTCCACACCTCTGTTGTGCCTGATTACGTTTAAGTATTGAGCTGCGTTATCAATGTCAGCCTCTGCACATATTAAATACATTTCAGGTAAACGGATAAGAGGTAATCTCTTTATAAATTCATCTCTTAAATCATCACCATTCGAATCTTTTTGCCATAATTTTGTTGATACCATGTAATTAGGTTCACTACCTCCGGCTTCAAACAAAATACTATATCTTAAATCAGTAGAATGAGTGATGGTAGGGAAAATACTAGCCAACCAATCTATGTGCGTTGCAAAAATAGGAGCGGTATTATCAGAAGACTGCCCGTATAAATATCCCAATATGTTGTTTTCAATTTGATTGCTTTGTAATGCAAAAATTGTTTCAGGAGTAAAAGTACGGTCTACAGATTCATCTGAAGATGTAGATAAGGCATTGGAAGCTGTCCAACGGTATTTTGTACTATTGATTACTTCCTGAGCAGCTAATAGTGCATTTTGATTATCTCCTTTCCACAGATAGGCTTGTGCCATTAAAGCTCTTACGGCGTAATAATTCATATAGTAGTATCTTTCAGTACTTTCACTACTTAAATAAACAGGATCAACCTCTGATAATAATGCAGCAGCCTCTGTTAGGTCTTGTAAAACAAGATCTAAGCATTCAGTAACACTGGAAGATGGCGTTCTGTTATATGAAAACGCCTTAACATAAGGAATACCAACAGCTTCCGGATCATAAGCTAACGAAGGTGCAAACAGACGTAATAAATCTAAATGCATAAAAGCTCTGATGCCTAATGCTTCTCCATAAATTAAGTTATAATTGCCATTGGAGAAGAAAGATGGATCTTTATCCTGAATATTCTCAATCAATGAATTGGCATTGGCTATAATGTTATAACCTTCAATCCATATATTATTGATAATGTATTCCACATCAGCGTTTGCATAGTCATAATCTTTTGCATAACTGTATGTCTGTATTCCTGCATCATAGTAGCAATTACCGATTACATCTAAAAATCCAAACGTTAACTCTCTGCCATACAGAGAGGTTGAAGTCATTTTTATATACAAACCATTTAATGCATCATTAAAACCATCCTCATCATCAAATAAGTCTGTTCCTTCTACTTCTGTTTTAGGATGAACATCTAAGAAATCATCACACGCCACAAAAAGTATCGTACATAAAATGAGTAGATATGATATATAATTTGTTCTCATAATCTTTATATTTAAAATGTTGCTTTAAGTGATAATGAATAACTTTTAGCATAAGGATAATCAGTACCTCGTTCTATATCAATAGAAGAAAAACGAGCAATGTCATCCATGTAAAGACCCAAAAGGAGTTGTTGTAGTCCAATAGCTTTGATTGATTTAATTTTATTTAAATCGTAGTTAATATTGATATTGGAAATATTTAAATAGTTATTTTTTTCTACAAAACGACTTGTTGGATAAGTAGTTGATTGATCTTCGATATTTTTAAACCTTGTAATATCACCAGGATTAACCCATCTGTCGGAGAATACTCTTCGGTCAACATTATAATAAGGATCAGCATTTTCAACTTTATCCACTACCGTTTGATTGTACAAATCTCCACCTAAAGAATAATTCAGGTTAATATTTAATCGAACTCCATTGTAACCAAATGATAATCCTGCGATACCATTTAAATCCGGTTCAGCAACACCACATACCACCATATCATCAGAAGACCACTCTGTTGTTGTTGTTCCGTCTCTTCTTACAAAGATTTCCTGTCCTGTAGCAGGATCGATACCTCTTGATTTTACAGCCCAGATGGCATTCATTGATTGACCCTCTTCATATCTTGTTACAGGTCTGTTTGTCAATTCTTCAACCTGACTTTCGTTGTAACTGGCAAGGCTGTTTGAAATCTCTTTAATTCTGTTTTTGTTGGTAGCAACGCTAGCAAAAACGTTTAAATACGCATTTTTAGATGTGTTTTGAAAAACTCTATAGTTCAAATAAACTTCAGTTCCCTTATTTTCAACCTTACCTAAATTTTCTTTATATGAATTAAATCCTGTTGAATAAGGGATGGTAACGTCAGTAAGCAAATCGTCAGTAGTTGAAACATAGTAATCAAAACGACCACTTAAGCGATTTTTTAATAGTGTAAAATCAACTCCAATATTTAAATCCTGTTTACGTTGCCATGCTAAATTATTATTAGGCAAGCCAAGTAAATAGGCTCCTGAATTCAGATTATAGTAATACTCAGTTTCGTAAGTATAAGTTGTTTTACTCTGATATGAGTTAAAGTTTTGTGAACCTGTATAACCTAAAGATCCTCTCAATTTTAATTGGTTTAGCCATTCAACATCACTTAAGAAATTTTCTTTGTGTAAATTGTACCCTAAACCAGCAGACCAGAAATTACCCCAACGGTTGTCAGCACCAAATTGAGATGAACCATTTAAACGAGCAGAAAGGTCGATTAGGTAACGATCTTTGAAAGAATAGTTCACCGCACCAACAAAACTTACATCATTTGTTGTACTTTCAAACGAATAAGGAGTTGTGTTTTCTGCATATTGTCTGGCAAAACCAGGATCATCTAACTGATCATTAGGAAAACCTTCTGCTGTAAAAGAAACTCTTTCTTCAGTTTGAGAATTTAAGTTCCAACCAAGGTTAGCCAGAAAGAAATGATCTCCGGCTACTTTAGTATAACTACCAATAGCGTCAACTGTGATTTTATTACTTTTTCCATCCATATAATCATAGGTTCCTCTGCGAGCAATTAAATCTTCAGTGGTATAGGTAATAAAATCGGTATGCGTTGTAGGATGAAAAATTTCTGATCCGTTGTCGGAATGGTTTAATCCTACACGTAAGGTTGTTTTAAGACCCTCAATACCTGTCCACTCCAAATAAAAGTTGTTGGTAATTTGGTTGTATTCAGTAAAATCTTTTGTATTGATAGTACTATTCCACATAGGGTTTACATATCTCAATGTGGAATTTGCACGTTCCAATTCCCAGCTTTGAATCAAATGTCCATTTTCATCACGAGGTCTTAAGTAGGGGTTCATAAGCGCATACTCGCTAAATGATCCCCAGGGAGAGTTGTTTCCTTTGTTGTTGGCAACAAGTAATTGATTTCGGATTTTTAAATCGTTGAAGCGGTAAATGAATGTCATACCACCTGAAATGGTTCTACGGTTAGATCCTTTCATAACACCGGCATCGTTATTATAGGCAAAATCAAGTCCGTATTGAAATTTATCGCTACCTCCTTCAAGATATAAGGTGTGCTTTTGTCCGACAGCATTGCGAACTGGTTGTGCCAACCAATCTGTTTCAACTCCTCTGTATACTTCATCCAATAAATCATAGTAACTTTCTCTTGATATATACTGGAAATTTGCATTGGTTACCGAATTGATAAATCCACCAATACCACCATCGTATAAGCCTGCGTTTTGTTCAACCTGAAGTTTTTCTGATGCATTGGTTAAATTATAACTGTCTAAATCAGGAGTCTGAATTTTTGCTGTTCCATTATATGTTAATCGTAATTTACCTTGTTGAGGTCTGCGTGTTTCAATTACAATAACACCATTGGCCGCTTTAGATCCATAGATAGCCTTAGCTGCAGCATCCTTCAGAATAGTAATAGATTCAACTCTTTCCATGTCAAGGTCGTTAATTGTTTCCATGGTTGTTTCAAATCCATCTAAAACAAATAACGGTTGGTTAGGACTAGTAGAATATTCATTATTTAAATCAGGAAAACCAGACTGTCCACGTATGGAAAGTTCGTTCATTGCATTGGGATTTGATCCCATAGCAAGGTTCTCTGTTACAATAAACGAAGGATCCAGGTTTTGTAAACTCTGGATAACATTAATATTACCTACAGCTTGTAAATCGTCGTGATTGTATGTTTGAGTAGCTCCTGTAAATGTTTCTGATTTAAAATCGAAGATACCAGTTACAACCACTTCAGATAAGTCGTTATTAAGAACCTCAAGGTTGAAGTCGATATTAGTCTGCTTGCCAACTTCTATGTCCATAGGTTTATAACCAAGGAATTTAGCTCTTAATACAGCACCTTCTCTTGTTGGTAGTCTTAGGTTATATTCACCATCTACATTGGTAATAACACCTCTTCCCGAATGTAAATCAACAATTGCAGCTCCTGGTAATGGTTCGTTGCCCTGTCCAAGAACTTTACCGCTAATAATAATTACCGGCTGGTTGATTTGTTGTGAAGGAACACTTTGTGGTTTTTCTTTAATACTGATGACATCGCCATCCATAGTAATAGCAAATTTGCTATCGTTAAGTATTTTATGAAGTACATCAAGTATACTTTCTCCTTTTGTTTCTATTGAAACCGGGGCAACACCCTCAAAGTATGAGTCGCTATATATAATAGAAACACCAGTTTGACGAGATATTGCTTTAATCACATCCTGCACTCGGGTATCTTTAAAAGAAAGATCTACCGTTTGGGTTTGTGACATGATATTTGTGTTGAACGAAAATAAACAAAACAGAATATAAACGGCAAGATTAAGATACTGCCGCTTATATTTATTTGTGTCGTTACTTTTTTTACGAATTAAATGCATAACTTTCGTTGATTTTTAAGTTAATATTTGACATGCATTCTCTTAAAAATGTTATACAACCGGAGTCTGCGCCAACAGATTTCGGTTGTCTTTATTGGATTATTAATTATGCCAATTGAATAAGCTTTAGGGATTTATTCTTTAATACGGACAATAAAATTATCACCATTTGATTCAAAGGAAACATTGTTTATTTCCAATAACTCCAACACTTTAGAAAGTTTAAGGTTTTTACTGATTCTACCACCATATGTTTCTTTAGTAGAGAATTCCTTTAGTTCAAAGTCTACATCATACCACCTGCTTAATTGACGTAAAATAACAGGAAGTTGTACACCGTCGAATTCAAAAAAACCATCTTTCCATGCCATTGTACAAGCTAAATCAGCTTGATTTACTTGTATAGGTTCCTTTTTAAAGTTTTGAACTATAGCTTGTTCTCCAGGTTTAATGATAACATCGTTTTCATCTTTTGAAACCTGTACAGAACCCTCCAGTAATGTGGTTTTAATTTCTTTCTCATCTTTATATGCACTGATATTAAAATGAGTACCCAGAACCCGGACCACAGTGCCGTCCACTTTTACTAAGAAAGGTTTTGATGCATTGTGGGCCACTTCAAAATATGCTTCTCCCTCAAGTTCAACAATTCTTTTGTCCGAATTAAAACGTTCAGGAAACTTAAGAGAACTTGCTGAGTTCATCCATACTTTTGTTCCGTCAGATAATTCCAAATGATACTGATTGCCTCGTTTGGTAATTATCTCATGAATTTCAACCATATCATTAACAGAGCTATTTGCAGCTGCGTATGATAATAATCCCGATTTTTTATCTACACTAGTTTTTCCATTATCTACAATACGGCCATCTGAAACTTTGCTCAAATTAATTTCTTTATTGTTTCCAATGCGGAGTATTGCATCTTCAGTGCCAGGTAAAATATCTTGTTTTTGCTCTACTTGAGCAATACTTTCAGCCTTTTGTCTTTCAGTGTAAATCCAATATCCACCAACAACAAAAATTAATATAGCAGCAACTTCAGTAAATCGGCGAATAATATGTTTTGCTTTTGTTTTTCTTGATTTTGCAGATTCATAACTGTCTACACGCTGCATAATCTTATCAAACATTTCCTTTTGAAGTTTTTCTTCAGGAATTTCTCTGGTCCAATCTGCATCACTATTGCTGGCTTCTGATTGATACCATTCTTCAAGCAAACGATTTTCTTCTTCGCTAATAGTGCCGTTTAGCTTTTTGTGTGCTAGTTCGTTTATAGATAATGGGTCTTTCATGAAATATTGTATGACTTATTCAATTGATAATGTGCAATGATAACTACAATCCGATTAAATCTTTTAATTTTTGATCTAATTCTTCATTGTTACCTCCTCCAATATGTTTGGCTACAATTTTACCGTCTTTATCTAACAATATTTTTGTAGGATATGCTTTTACACTAAACATTGATGGTAAGTCAAACTTATCTTTATCATAGTTGTTCAAAACATGTTTCCAATCTTGCATACCATCTTTTTCAACGGCAGTTTTCCAGCTGCTTTCGCATTTTTCAAGGCTCCTGTTTTTTTCACAACCAATACTAACTATTTCTAAACCGTGAGATTTATATTTTTCGTTTATTTCTCTTAAGTGAGGGTGACTAGCACGACAAGGTCCACACCAGCTTCCCCAAAAGTCTAAAAGAACATATTTACCTCTTAAAGAACTTAACGTAAGATCTTCTCCGGTAATAGATTTTTTAGTAAAGTCAGGTGCTACATTTCCAATCTGACTGGCTTTTAAATAAGTTAACGATTGATTTAACTTTTCGCCTACATGACTGGTTTTAACAGCTTCACTCATGTTGTTAAACATTGCAAATAGTTCGTCAACAGGTTTGCCTTCTCTTCTTGCAATTTCTTCTAATAACCCCACAGAAACATATGAATCTGTATGCTCGATAATGTAATTAATAGAAAGGTCAGTAATTTTTTCAACTTGTGTTCCTATTTCAGCTTGTAATGCCTGGAAATCTTCTGGTTTGAGATTTTTACTTCTGTAACCAGCGTAAAGTTTTTCCATTAGTTCACGTTGTTTGGAAGCTGGTTCTTCAATGAATTTATTATATTCATTAAATTCGCTTTGTACAGGTCCACCTGTAATTAATGCATTTTTAATATCTCCTTCCTTAAATGAGACATTAATGGCTGTATTTTCCAAATACAACTGAGTCATACCTGCATCACCGATAGTCATTTTAATTCTGCCGGTTTCAGGATCCAAATCATTGACTCTTAAATTACCTTTTAGCGGGCAGGTAACTTTACCTTCAAAATGAAAGATGCCATCATCAATGGTATCTGCTAAATAAATTCGCTCTCCTTCATCAAAGTACATGATCTGCACAATTTTTTTACCCTGTGCTCCTTCAATTTTTCCTTCAACGCTGAATTTAGTGTCTGAAGGACTTTTTGTTTGAGCACAAGATGCTAAAGAAAGCATAGTTGCAAAAAAAGCAAGACGTTTAATCATAAGAATAAAATTTTTAAGTTTTAATGTTTTAACTCCTGTTGTCTTTATAGTGTATAAAAAGTATATGTACCCCTAGTTTAAAATGGAAAAAATTCAAAAAAATTAAATAAATTAATTTAACCCATCTTTTTTTGTGGGGGTTGTCTTTATTTAAAGTGTATTTGAGTAGGGTTGGTTTTATGTATTGATTCCCGGTACTGTTATTTTATGGTTTCATGTTAATGCCATAAATTACGATACGTATGGTAACAGTTTTTTACGTAAAAATTGATTGGAATTAGTGATATGTGTTTTTACGGTATTGATAGAGATATCTAAATCTTTTGCTATTTCTTTATATTTTTTACCATTAAGTTTTTCTTCGTAAACCCTTTTGGCAGAGTTTGATAGTTGGTCAAGGGCATTATTGATTAAAGCCAGCGTTTCAAATTCAATCATTTCGTCGTACATGTTTTCTTCAAGTTCTGAAATCAGCACTTGATCAATAAACAGGTTTTGCGTATTCGATTGTCTGATATGGTTAAGTGCTGTATTTCTTAATGCCTGATACAGGTATGATTTTAGTTGAGGTTTATTTTCGAAAGATGGTTTTTTAGTCCATATTTTAAGCCACATATCCTGAATAACATCTTCTGCAATTTCTTCAGATTTCAATATTCTTATCGCAAAATATTTAAGTGTGATATACATTTCCGAGTATATTTTCTGAGCACTACTTCTTATTCCTAAGTCTAAATCCCTATTCATTCTCTATCATTAATTATATACTACCTATTCTACAATTCGGGTGAGGAAAAGTGATTAAGAAAAATCATTCTTTAATTAAATAGTGTATAAAAATGAATTGTACCCCTATTAGGATAGGGTAGAAATTGAAAAATAGTATAATATAAATGTAATTGATGTACTTTTATGGCCTTTATTGAAGAATGTTATTTTTTTGGGGGTGTAGATAAATAAAGTATTGTTTTGAACGATGATACGCTTTGGAATAATACAAAATTATTCCACCTAAAAGAAATAAAGCACAGGTGTAAGTTAAAGTTATAGTATGCCAAACCTGCAAACTTTACTTTGTGATTCAGATTTTTATATTAGCCATAAGAATATTATTTATTTACGTTATTCCTTCTATATTCCATGGGTGTCATTTCGTATTTCTTTTTAAAACACTTTCCAAAATACTTAAGATCCTGAAAGCCTGTCATAAAGGCTATTTCTTTTATAAGGAGTTGAGTATCTGTTATCAATTGAGCAGATCGTTTTAATCGAATATCTCTTACAAATTCAACAGGAGATTTCCCAGTTAAGCCTTTTACTTTGTTAAGCATGGTTGTACGGTTTAAGCCTACTTCGCCAGCTAAATCTTCAATTGAGAATTCTGTATTATCTATGTTTTCCTCAATTGTTTGTATAAGTTTTTCCATAATGGCTTCATCCTTATTTGTAACCAGAAATGGTTTAGGATTAAAATCTATGAATTTAGTCTTGTCTCCCTGAGTAAATATTTCATGTAATCTCTTTCTTTGTAGTAAGAGATTTTCAATTCTGGCTTTAAAATATGTCACACTAAATGGTTTGGTAATATAATCGTCTGCTCCGTATGTTAAACCTTCCAGTTTACTTTCGATATTGGTTTTAGCTGTTAATAAAATAATGGGTATATGACTGGTTTTTATATCATCTCTGAGTTTTTTAAGTAATTCAATACCATTCATTTTAGGCATCATGATGTCACTTATAATAAAATCGGGACATTTATCAACTGCTATGCTAAAACCAATTTCTCCATCTTCGGCTAATAATATATCATATGATTGTTCAAGAATGTTTTTAATAAAAGACCTTAGTTCCTCGTCATCCTCAACAATAAGGACTGTATTTTTATTATCTCCGTCTTGATTGATATCAAATAATGGTTGTTTTTGAGCAAGATCAGGGGTAAGGTTTTTAGTAGGTATATGATCAAGAAACTCTATATCCTTAGCAAAATGATTTTTACCGGTTTTAAACTGAACAGAAAATGTACTTCCTTTTCCGGGCTCACTTTGTACCATAACTTTGGCTCTATGTTTATCTGCTTCCTCTTTAAGTATAGATAAACCAATGCCTGTACTTGGTTTATTTTCATCGTTGCTAAAAGAAACAAAACGGGTAAACAGCTTGTTAATTACACTTTTTGAAATACCAATACCTTCATCACTAACATTAATAGTTACGCTCTTTTCGTCATTAAAAACCCTAACATAAATTGATTTACCCTGTGGTGTATATTTAAAGGCGTTAGAAAGTAAGTTCATCAATATTTTTTCCAGGCTGTTAAGATCAACCCAAACTTTTACACCCTCGGCATTATTTTCAAAAGAAAAGGAGATTTCTTGTTCATGAGCAATTTCAACAAAATCATTACATATATCCTTCACATAATTTCCTATTTCAATTTCAGATACTTGTAATTTAAGTTCCTGCACTTTCCTGAAATCCAAAATTTGGTTTACCAGGCGTAACATACGCGATGAACTTTGTGCTACATAGTTTAATTGGTTTCTTACTCTTTCCGGGGTGTTTGAGTCATTTATTAAATACTCAATAGGAGCCGTAATCATTGTTAATGGGGTTCGTATTTCGTGAGAAATATCTATGAAAAACTTTTGTCTTAAGCCCGACATCTTTTTTTCAATGTTTATGTTCGATCTTAACTTATAAATGGTAAATAAAGTGTAATTGATAGTTAGTAATATCACCAGGATACTAATTGTATATAAAAAATAAGCCCACCTGCTTTCCCAAAATGAGGGTAACACAGTAATTGGTAATTCTCTTTGGTTGTTGGTCCATACTCCCTGGCTATTGGTCGATTTAACTTTAAAAATATAGTCTCCTTTAGGTACATTAGTATAAATAGCGGTTCGTTGCTTATCTACATAATTCCAATAATTGTCAAATCCATCCAGTTTGTATGCGTATTTAATGTTTTTAGAGTCTTTGTAATCCAGTGCAGCATATCCAATATTAAAAAAGTTCTCACTATGCGAAAGTGTAATCTGATGTAAGTTATCGATATCCTTTAAAATAGGTGTTTGATTTTTATACGAACCCTTTTGATTGAATATTTTAAAGTTTGCAAGAGATAAATAGGGGGTATATTGATAGGTTTCAATGTTTTTAGGATTAAAATGAATAATCCCATCAGAATATCCAAATAATATATCTCCTGAGTTTAATCTGAATTTTGTAGCTTCAGAAAAGTTATTCCAGTTCGTAAGTGTCTTTATTTCAGGGAAAATTTCAAATGTTTCATTTTCAGGATTAAAACGAGAGAGTTGGAAATCTGTACTGATCCATATTTTACCATCTACGTCTTCTAACAGTGAGAGTGTATTGTTAGAAGGTAGTCCATTTTGTTTTGTATATGTTGTAAAAGAAACAGGATATCCGGAATGATCAACTGAATCAATTTTAGAAATGCCACCATAAGATGTTGCTAGAAAAATCTCTTTTTTACTTGTTATACAGATGTCCATTATATCATTACAGACCAAGCCTTGATTGTTGATTAATTGGTTTTCATATGATTTCCATTTGATGTTTTTATAATCACTTGTATTTGGATCTAAAATGTAAAAGCCTTCCATAGAGCCAACACAGATTAGTCCGGTTGGTGTTTCTGTAATACACCGAATTCGTTTACCTCCTTTTGATAATGGGATATTTAGCTTATTATTATGATTAACAAATTTTACTTTATCATCAGAGTCATCTATTAGGTTTATACCTTCTAAAGTTCCAATCCATATTCTGTTGTTACTATCCTCATAAATAGAATAAACATCGTTATTACTTAAACTATATAGGTCATTGGGATTATGCAAGAAGTGAATTACATCGTAGGAACGTGTTTTTAATTTTGGTACAAGTTTGTATATACCATCACCGCGGGTGGCAATCCAGATATTGTTATCTGAATCTTCTAGAAAATTATAAGCAGATTTTGTCCAAAAGGCATTATTTGTTATTTCACCTTTCATGGACAGTTGCCCAATATAATTAAGGTCTTTATCAAGTATTGAAATCTGTTCTTTTTTGTTGGAGATCAATATTGTGCTGTCTTTTAGCTGATAAATAGCCCTGATATCATTACTAATAACATTTTTGTTGGGTTTAAGTTGAAATGATTTAAAATGATTGTTGCTAAATACAATTTCTCCTAATCCGGCTGCATAACTGTTGTACCATAAATTGTTTTGTTCATCGAAAATTACAGCATGAAACTTGTTTGAAAAAGTATTGTACGAATTAGTATTTAAATGAGGTTTTAAGGGTATAAGTTGATCTAATTCCTGATCGTAAAAAGAAAAAGCCCCTTCACGAGGCTGTACCCACACTTGTCCATTTTTATCAGTAAGAACCAATGGGTTTGTTTGGTTTTTTAATTTGTCTTTACTGGTTTCATTTACCGGGAAATTTTTAAATTGTTTCGATTGCAGATCGAATTGAAATATACCATTGGTATTTTTATTGTAAAACCAAAATTGAGAACCGTTTGTAACAGCTAATGGATTTATACTATTAATATTTATGTTTTTTGAATTATATAGTTCAGTTTCGGTTGTAAACTGATTGATTATACAAAATTCAGGTTGATTGGATGCGGCTAATATTTTGTGATCTTTAAGTAAATAAAGATTAAATATATCGCTGTCTATGGGTAATTTTTGAGTTTTAAAAGTTCCCTCTGCTTTTGAGTATTTTGCGATAATTCCTAATGAGCCACCAAACCATATTTCATCATCAAACTCTATGCACGAAAAAAATGATAATGAATTATTAGTTTCTATATTAAAATAACACTTAGGAGTATTCATGTTGTTATGATGGAACTGTATGATTCCATTGTTTGTCAAAAGCCAGGTGTTTTGATCGCTATCTTCATGTACATTATATACAGCCTGTGCGTTTAGGTTCTTTTCATTTTTATTAAACTCAATAAGTGTATAATTAGTATCCGCAATACAAATGCAGCCATTGGTTTCAGATAAAAGCCAAACAGGTCCTGAATTGGTGGGTATAATCTTTGTTAATGGAAAATCCCGAAGCGATTTTTTGTTTAATAATTCTTTACCCCAAAATTTAAGTGTAGAGGGATCAAAACAGGTGACTTTGGGGTTAAATATTATTGATTTAGTCCAGATTCTTCCGTATTTATCTTGTGTAATTTTATCTATTCTGTTGTTTTTTGATAAAATAGAATCAGAGGGTTGAGGTAAATATTGAGTAAAAGAATATCCGTCAAATTTACATAGTCCATTATATGTTGCCAACCAAATAAAACCTTTATTACCTTGAATGATTTCATTAATCAAATTGTGCGAAAGGCCATCCTCAACTAAATACTGTTTTATTGAGGTTACCTTGTAGCTATCATTACCCAATATAATACCTGTATATGTTAAGAGCAGGGCAATAAAAATGAGTTTTATTTTTTCCATTGTATAAAAATACAACCGTCATTAACAAAATGATACAAAATAGGTGTTAAATATATTTTACTTGTAAAATGACCCTATATAAATGGTAAAATGCCCCCTGTGTAACGGGTTGTGTTATTTACCTGTTGTTACATTGTTAAAATATTATTGAGTTACAAATGTGTATAGAGGAGTATGCCTTGATTTTATGGGTATTTGATGAATCGGCTCATACATGATTGGTTGTTGTTTATGTAATTGTACCCTTTTGTAATTGTAATATGCCCACCTTAAATGTTAAAATTCCTAAATATAATTGTAATGACTATTCAGGGTATGATAAGAATATGACTTGATAGTGCTTTGGGGAATCTATTTCAGCCTTACATAAATGTTGGATAAACTATTATCGTAATATTTCAAAAATCTATTTTTATGAAAAAACAAAATGATGCATTGATTTCCATATGGAACAAAATATGGAAATCAAATTTGGCTTTATTTAAAGCTATTGTTTTAACTCTGGTTATAACCTCTGCAATTCCTAATGAAAGTATTTATGCAGGTGCAATTGTTCAGGATGGGGGTGTAATTAAGGGAAATGTTAAAGACACCAGTGGTGAGGTTATCATTGGAGCTACTGTTGTTGTTAAAGGTACCACTATTGGAACCATTACAGATGTTGAGGGTAATTATACCTTGTCAAATGTGCCTGCTAATTCTGTAATTCTATTTTCTTTTATAGGATTAAAAACGCAAGAGACTGTGTATTCAGGCCAAGGCGTTATCAATGTGGTATTGGAAGCTGATACCAAGGATATTGACGAGGTTGTAGTTGTTGGTTATGGTACTGTAAAAAAGACAGATTTAACAGGTTCTGTTAGTACTGTTTCACCAAAGGAATTAACAAAAAAAGGAGCACCATCTATGATGGAATCTTTGCAAGGTCAGGTTCCTGGAGTATCAATCACTCAAAGTAGTGGAAGAACAGGTGGTGGCTTTGACATTGCTATTCGAGGTAATCAATCAATAGGAGGCAGCAGTTCTCCACTTTATGTAATTGATGGTATTGTTGTTAGTGATATTCAAATGTTAAACCCAGCAGATATTGAACGTATTGATGTACTTAAAGATGCATCTTCTGCTGCTATTTATGGGTCCAGAGCATCTAATGGTGTTGTAATTGTAACTACTAAATCAGGTAAAGGATTGGGTGGTAAAACACAAAAGCCTGTAGTATCTTATGATGGTTATGTAGGTACAAGAAGTATTGCCAGAATGCCTGATTTCATGAATGGTATAGATTTTATGAAATATCGTTTTGCAAGGTATACTCTTCCTGAAGACGGGTCTGCTACAGATGTTGGATCTTTAAATTATGGTATTACAGCTCCTAATTTAAGAACCACTTTGATTGCAAATTATCTACCTGAGGTTGATGGTAATGGTAATTATATGGTAGGTAGTAACTATCATGATAATTATTATGATGATCCAGATTCTCAGATGTCAAATGTTGAAAGAATGATGATGAATGGGGAGGATGTGAATTGGAGAGATTATGTAACTCGTAACGGTTTTCAACAAAATCATTTCGTAAATGTAAGCGGAGCAAGCGAAAATGTAAGTTATCATTTTGGTTTTGGTTATCAACAGGATAAAGGGGTTATTATTAATGATCAGGAAGATCGATTTAATATTAAAGCTGCTATTGATGCAAAAGTTAGTGATCATGTTACAACAGGAATCTCTCTAAATCTTGCCAGAACAGAAAATGATTGGGGTAGTGATGATGGAGTTTCAAATGCTTTTCGATTAAATCCATATTGTGCGCCATATGATAGTAATGGAGAGTTGGTTGTTCAGCCTGGATCTGCAGGGGCTTTAAATAGCGATTTTGGTGGTTTTACTTCTTCTCGTAACCCAATGCTTGATATTGCCAATACTACTCATGGTGATAAAAAATTACATATTCTGGGTAATCTATATGTAGCATTGAAACCATTTAAAGATTTTCAAATTAAATCTACTTTTTCACCAAATCTATATCAGGGAAGAGAACATCTTTACCAAACAGCAGAAACTGACGCCAGAGCTAGTGCAGGAACGGATTATGCATCAGTTAGAGCAAGTAATTCATTTGATTGGACATGGGATAATCAGGTTAATTATTCTTTAGATATAGAAGATCATTCTTTTGGTATTATGGGATTGTTTAGTATGAATAAATATACTAATGAAAGATTCAATCAATATGGAGAAGATTTTCCTGCAAATACCAGCTATTATAATATGGGAACTGCAGCTAATGTTCTATCAAGTACAAGTAGTTATACCGAAAATAGCTTGATGTCTTACGCTGCAAGGTTAAATTATTCTTATAAAGGAAAGTATTTATTAACGGCTACTGTTAGAGCTGATGGGTCGTCTCGATTTTCAGAAAGTAAGCGTTGGGGATCATTTCCATCTGCAGCTGTTGCCTGGAGAGCATCAGAAGAATCTTTTATGAAACAATTTAACTGGTTAAGTAATTTGAAGCTTCGCCTTAGTTATGGTACAACAGGTAGTCATGCTGTTGGAAATTATGATATTGCAACTATGCCTAGTTCAACGGCTTATTATGCTTTTGGTTCTGAAATGGCATACGGATATGGTCCTAATGGAATTGTAAACAGGGATATTATGTGGGAGAAAACCAAAGAAGTTGATTTTGGTTTTGATATGTCAGTATTTAATCAAAGAATAAGTCTGGTTTTTGATGCTTATAATAAACTAACGGATGGTATTCTTATGAATCGTAGTTTACCTGTGGAAGCAGGAGGTGGTGCAGTAGTTAGAGATAATATCGGTAAGGTAAGAAATAAAGGTATTGAACTAAGTTTACGTACCATTAATGTTAAAACTAACGACTGGCAATGGGAAACAACATTTTCATTTGCAAAAAATAAAAATGAAATTGAACAGTTATATGGTGATGGAACTTCTGAAGATATTGGAAATAACTGGTGGGTAGGTGAACCTGTTGATGTATTTTATAACTATACATTGGATGGAATTGTTAGCGATAAACCTATTACTGTTACTTTACCAGGAACAAATCAGACACAATCATTTGACCATGCATATGATTTCTATTATCAATATTATGGATGGTACGAGGGTATGCCTATTGTAAAAGACAGAAATAATGATGGAGAAATTAATAGCGACGATGAGTCTATTATTGGACATGCAGAACCTGATTGGACAGGAAGTTTTTCAACATCCTTAAGATATAAGAATATTGATTTGGGAATTAGCCTTTACACTAAACAAAATTATATGGTGAGATCACGATTCCTGGAAAGATATCAGGATTATGGAGACCGTGGTAGAATGCATATTAATATGGATTATTATATTCCTGCAGGTACTCCGATTTTATTGTCTGACGGAACAGTTGGTGTACAAGAATCAACACATTATGGAAAATATGCTTATCCAAACAATTTTTCAGGTGCTGGTCGTGGTGGATCAGGAAATTATTACCGTAATGTAAATCAATATGTTGATGCATCATATACAAAAATTAAGAACATTACTTTAGGATATACATTACCTTCTGAGATTTTGGATAAAGTAGGTATTAGCTATTTACGTGTTTATACAAATATTACAAATCCTTTTGTATTTTCAGATTATAAGGGATTTGATCCAGAATGGGCTTCGGCTTCTTTATCAAATGGAGGACCAAGTACAGTGACTTACCAGTTTGGTGTAAATGTTAGATTTTAATGCGTTATATGTTAATATATTAAATTCTTTAAAAAAATATAGGCATATGAAACTGAGTCAATACAATAGTTTCTCAAAAAGTAGGACGTTAAATTTTGGCAAGTTTCATCTGACCATTAAAAATAAAATTAAGATACATGAAGAAAATATTAAATATAGTAATGCTCTCGTGTATAGCATTGCTAACGGTTACTGGTTGTGATGACTTTTTGGATGCAGACAACAAATCAAATGTAACTTCAGATGAATACTTTAATACAGAAGCAGGTTTTGAAACATTGATCAATTATGCATATGCGCAACTTAAGCCATTGTATAATGCAAGTCCTACAATGCAATGTAGTGGTACAGATATGTATCATAGAGGAAGAAATTCTATGCCTGACACGGATTTACAGATCTATTCATCCTTGAATGCTGAGAATGGAACAGTTAATAGCTTTTATGTGAATTGTTATAGAGGTATTCAGGCAGCTAATTGTGCCTTATTCTATGCAAATAGTGTTGATGCTGATGACAATTTAGTTTCTAAAAGATCACAAGAAGCAAGATTTATCAGGGCTTATTTTTATTTTGAATTAGTACAACATTTTGGAGGGGTTGCTATTGTGGATGAATACATTAGTAGCATTGTTACTACCATGCCTCGAAACACTTTAGAGGAAACATATAGTTTTATAATTTCTGAGATGGAAGCTATAGTTGGAAGTGGTAGTGCTTTGGAAGAAACGGACTTAAATGGACGTATTACAAAGCAAGCTGTTTATCATTATTTGGCAAAAGTATATTTAACTGCAGGATGGGATTTAAATAATAATACATATTTCACAACTGCTGCCAATTATGCACAACAAGCAATTGCTTTAGGCTCAGGTTTAGATGAAACATATGCAGACTTATGGGATCCATCAAGAGATAATATGCATCAGGAAGTAGTTTTTGCTTTACAGTACGACAGAATCTCTTCAGGAGCAGCAGGTTTATCGGAAACCTCAAATGGTAATCAATTACAAACACCCTTTGGATCTTATTATGGAGGAGAAGAAAATCATTATAAATATTCATCGTCTAATTTTTGTCCTTCAGAACATTTAATGTATTTATATGAACCCGGAGATTCAAGATATGAGGCTACTTATATGACAAAACTTTATTGTACAGATGTAAATGATCAATATTCAGGTGATTATTATGCTCCATATAATGGAACTGCGGAAGATGACGATATTTCTTATTATTATCCTGCACATTATCAGAGTTCAGCGGATGATATTGCAGCCTGGAGAAATGAAGATCTTGCTCATAGAGCAAGTACAAAAGTTATTCCTATGACATCAATAACATTAAGTACTGATGAAGTAACACCATATACTTATTATGAGGCTGCTACGTTAGATGTATTTGGATTAACATGTATACGTAAGTTTGATGATCCGGAATCTTCATTTAATAATAATACATGTTACAGAGATATTGTTTTAGCCAGATTAGGAGAAACCTACTTAATTGCAGCAGAAGCATATCTTGAAGCAGGAGGACATCAGGCTGAAGTAGACCAAATGGTTAATACCGTTAGAGAACGTGCCTATAGAGGTAGTGGTTTAACTGCTAGTGAATATGAAAAGTCAAATGTTGACCTTGATGATATATTAGATGAAAGAGCACTTGAATTAGCAGGTGAGAGACTTCGTTGGTGTGATCTTCGAAGAACTAAAAAATTGGTAGAATACAATATTGCTTACAACCCTGAATTAATCAATGGAGAAAATTCATTTAATGGTGCAGACGGTAATCAAAAACTGTATCGACCTATACCTCAAAATGCTATTAATTTAAATGACGCAGAAATTGAACAAAATCCAGGTTATTAATTGAAGTCTATTTTAATTTTTAATTGTTAGTACTTATTTAGAAGAACTGGTTATCATTGTTAATATGTGATAACCAGTTTATATTCTTTCTGTTACTGCTCTAAAATTCTAAATGGTTTTGGAATTAATACACCCTAAATTAAAAAAAAAATTCCTGGCACTATGGATGATTTTGCGTTGGTTATGTAATATGATTAGACAAAGAAATTTATCTGTAAATTAAAGTACTCATTAAATAGTAATCGATATAAATTAGGAAAGGTGTTTTAATATGAAAGTTAATAAATGTGTCTCCCTAATTATTTTATGTTTATTGAGTGCGATAATTAGTGCTCAGCATAAGTAATAAAAATTAGCAAATAATGTATTATCAATATATAAAGTCTACCAACTTAAGTTATGATATCATACGCCTAAGCTATTTAACAAACTGTAGTGAGCAATTCATAGAATTTTGGTTTAGGAGTTTATATCATAACCGATAATTATTTATTTGATTTAGTAATTTGGAGGAAGTGCTTTTGTACTTCCTCTAATTCTTTATATAGTTTCCAGTTCCCAGATTAGGCTGCAAAATAAGAGTGTTTCTCTATTTCATATCTTGTCTTTTTGCCTAAAATATGAGTGTATATGCTGAATTTTCTGCCATTTTATAAATATTCCCCCTATGTTTTGATTTTTTGTCTCCCTTTTACAAAGAAAGCCTGTATTAGTTTTGTAAGGAGTTATAGTAAAAATGGGGAATAAAAAATATAAATGATTTAAAAGATGAAATTTATGAATAGAGTGTTTATTCTAAGTTGTCTCTTGTTATTATTTGTGCAGTGCAAAACAAATCAGAATAAGGAGCCTCTTTATTCTGTTCAACTGGCAGAATCTGTTATGTACAATAATCCAAAGGCATGGATGACCGATTTTCAAAGTAAACCCAAATGGGGTTATGTGCAGGGATTAGTTTGTCAGGCCTTATTAAAAGTATCGGAACAATATAATGAACCAAAGTATTTTGATTATGTGAAAAATACTTACGTGGATATGGTAGTTGACTCTTCCGGTCATATTAATAGATACAATAAAAATAGTTTTAAGCTGGATGACATTAACTCAGGTAAATTACTCTTTACCCTTTATAGTAAAACCGGCGATGAACGTTATCGCATACTAATTGATATTTTAAGAGATCAATTGAAAGATCAGCCCCGTGTTGAGGGAGGTGGATTTTGGCATAAGAAGATTTATACCAATCAAATGTGGTTGGATGGTTTGTATATGGGACTTCCTTTTTATGCGCATTATGCAACTACATATGGCAACACGGATAATTTAAATGATATCACAAGCCAATTATTACTTGTACAAAAAAACTTAAAGGATGATAAAACAGGACTTTATTATCATGGTTGGGATGCCACTAAAAAAGTTTACTGGGCTGATCCGGAAACAGGATTGTCTCAAAACTTCTGGGGTAGAGGAGTTGGTTGGTTATACATGGCTATAGTTGATGTTTTGGATTATATACCTAAGGATCATAAAGACTATCAAAATTTGGTATTAATGTATCAGGATTTAACAGATGCCATTATTCAATTTCAGCAGGAAGAAACAGTAGTATGGTACCAGGTTCCTAATTATCCAAGCAGAGAAGGAAACTATCTTGAAGCAACCGCCTCTTGTATGTTTGTGTTCGGCATGTTTAAAGGTATTCAAAACGGAATCCTGAGTGATGAATACCTTGATGCGGCAAAAAAAGGTTACCAGGGTATTTTTAAAAACTTTGTACGCAAAGATCAAAATGGAAATCTCGAAATTACCAATTGTTGTGCCGGTGCCGGATTAGGTCCTGCAGACAATCCGGTAAGAGATGGTTCTTATAAATATTATATAGAAGAAAAGATCAGATCAAATGATGGAAAGGCCATTGGTCCGCTTATCATGACTTGTTTAATGGTAGAGAATAATCCGGACTTTAATCCAGGATTGTAGATACTTAATATTCGAATTATAGTTATAAACTAAGGAAATAAGAAACGTAATGAATTATCAAATGAAATCAAGAGTATTATCATTTTTAGTGATGATAGTATTTGTGGGAGTAGCTAACATATCGGCTCAGGATAAATTAAATTTTACCTCTGAAGTATGGGTGGCTGATCAGGGAGACGGCACTTATAAAAATCCTATTTTATATGCAGATTATTCCGATCCGGATGTTTGTCGTGCCGGTGATGATTACTATATGACTTCATCAAGTTTCAATTGTATTCCAGGCTTACAAATATTACACTCTAAAGATTTGGTAAACTGGGAATTAATTGGTGCTGCAGTTCCTTACGGTTTACCTCCTGCTGATGTATTTTCTAAACCTCAACACGGTAACGGTATTTGGGCTCCATCTATTCGCTATCATAATAACGAATTCTATATCTTTTATGGTGATCCTGATTATGGTATATATATGACTAAAGCAACAGATCCTGCTGGTCCATGGGCTCCATTAACTTTAGTAAAAGAAGGTAAAGGTTTAATTGATGCATGTCCTTTATGGGACGAAGATGGTCGTGTATATCTTGTACATGGAGTGGCAGGAAGCAGGGCTTCTTTTAAAAGTGTATTATCAGTATGTGAGTTAAATAAGGATGCTACAAAAGCCATAACAGAGAGTGTTATTATTTTTGACGGACATGGAAAGCATCCTACAATTGAAGGACCTAAATTCTATAAAAAGGATGGTTATTACTACATCTTTGCTCCGGGAGGTGGCGTTCCAACAGGATGGCAAATTGTAATGAGATCTAAAAATGTATATGGTCCTTACGAAGACAAAATTGTATTGGCTCAGGGAAAAACTGAGATTAATGGTCCGCATCAGGGAGGTTGGGTTGATACACCAACTGGCGAAGATTGGTTCATTCACTTTCAGGATGTAGGTGCAGTTGGTCGTATTGTACACTTACAACCCATGACATGGAAAAATGGATGGCCGGTAATGGGCATTGATAAAGATAACGATGGTTGTGGAGATCCTGTTCTTACCTATAAAAAACCAAATGTGGGTAAAACTTATCCAATAATAACACCTGCCGAAAGCGATGAGTTTAACGATACAAAAACCGGATTCCAGTGGCAATGGCATGGTAATAGCGCTCCATTCTGGATTTTTAATGATGCTACAAACGGTTATATGCGTCTATATTCTGTATTAACTCCTGAAGATTATAAGAGTTTATGGGACGTTCCGAATTTATTTTTACAAAAGATTCCTGCACCCGAATTTACAGCCACAGTTAAAATGACATTTCAACCGAATCCAGATAATGATGGTGAGCGTGCCGGGTTTGTAATTATGGGACGTGATTATGGTGTTGTGGCTCTGGAGGATACTAAAGACGGTATTGTGCTGTCTCAGGGATTTTGTAAAAGTGCTGATAATGGAAAAACAGAGGTTATAAACGAAAAAGTAACGATTAAAAACGACAAACCTATTTACTTAAGAGTTACCATGCAAGGCGAAAACGATTGTCAGTTTAGCTACAGTTTTAATGGTAAGAAGTTTACAAATATAGGACAACCTTTTAAAGCAAGAGAGGGTAAATGGATTGGTGCTAAAATGGGATTATTTATCAATCGCCATGAATATAATAAAGATAGTGGCTGGATTGATGTGGATTGGTTTAGAGTAACTAAATAGATTCTTGTTCAGAAAGTTCGGGAACAAGAATCTCAAAAAACTTTGACATTATCAAAGACTTAAATTTCCAAAGTTTTCTTGCAACCACTAAATAATAAATAGAATGAATAACCTTTCAAAAGAAATAAATAAGCTTTTATTACTAATCGGTATTGCAGTAGTATTTACCTCTTGTTCTGAAGTAAAAAAGTCAGCATCTAAATCGCTGGGATTAAATTTACCTTTTGAAATGCCAGAAGTAATCGTTCCGGTATTTAAAGCAGATACATTTAATATTCTAAAATACGGCGCTATTTCAAATGGCAAGTTTCTGAATACCGAAGTGATCAATTCAACCATAGAATTATGCTCAAAAAATAATGGTGGTGTAGTATTAATACCAAAGGGCGTTTGGTTAACAGGACCTGTAGTATTAAAAGATAATGTAAATCTGCATTTAGAAGAGGGTGCATTACTTCAATTTAGTGGCGACCGTAGTTTATACCCACTTTTAGATAATTTTTATGAAGGAAAGAAAAATCCAAGATGTCAAAATCCTATTTCAGGTAAGAATCTAAAGAATATTGCAATTACAGGAAAAGGTATTATTGATGGTGAAGGTGGTGCCTGGAGGCCAATAAAGAAGGATAAGTTAACTGAAAGACAATGGAATGAAGTCATCTCAAGCGGAGGATTTGTTTATAACGAAAGACTCTGGTATCCCTCTGAATCATATTTTAAAGGAGAGCAATTACTGCGTAGTGGAAAGATTGATTACAATGATGTAGAGGCGCTTAAACCCTATAAAGATCTTTTCAGACCTCAGTTAATCAACCTTATCAGTTGTGAGAATGTGTTACTGGACGGACCAACATTTCAAAACTCACCGGCATGGAATATTCATCCTTTATTATGTACCCATATTACAGTTAGAAATATTAATGTCAGAAATCCCTGGTTCTCACAAAATGGAGATGGTCTTGATTTAGAATCCTGTAGATTCGGGATCGTTGAGAATTGTACTTTTGATGTGGGTGATGATGCAATTTGTATAAAATCAGGTAAAGATAAACAAGGAAGAGATATTGGGGTACCTACCGAATTTGTTATTGTTCGCGATTGTATCGTTTATCATGGTCATGGAGGCTTTGTAATAGGTAGCGAAATGTCAGGGGGAGTAAAAAATATGTATATTGAAAACTGTACCTTTTTAGGAACCGATTGTGGCTTGCGTTTTAAGAGTACAAGAGGTAGAGGTGGCGTTGTTGAAAATATATATGTAAAAGGAGTACGTATGACTAACATCCCTACTGATGCCATTCGTTTTAACTTGTATTACGGTGGAAAAATCAATGAGGATGAAAACGGAAATATTATTGGTGTAACTAAAGAACCTGTGACAGAGGAAACGCCTTGTTTTAGAAATATTTCTTTCGAAGATATTGAATGTTATAATGTTGAAAAAGCAATTACCATTAATGGTATTCCTGAAATGCCGGTGCAAAACATTAAAATCAAAAATATTAATATCGTTTCAAACGAAGGTATTTTAATGCGTTACGCTAAAGATGTAGAGTTAGAAGGATTAACGCTAGATGTAAAGAAACCTGAGTCGATTATTGTGCAAAATAGTGACGACATTAAATTTGTTAAGAGTGAAGTTGCTGATTTAGAAAATCATAATGTTGTTGTAAAAGGAGAGTCAACAGGTAAGGTTTATTTTAACCTGAATAATAATCCGGATATTAAAAAGTATATAAAGATTATAGGTACTCCGGTAAATAATGTGATAACCGAGTAATAAGTACAATTAGTAAGAAATGCGAATCAATAGTTGAATAAAGAATAACATAGTAGGCACAGAGCGTATTGCATATATAACTCTTATAAATGGCACAAATTAGAAAAAGAGAAGTAATGCAACACCATTTTTATAAAATTACAAAGAAGTCCACAGAGGTTAATCCTTGTGGATTTAATTAATTTTTTAAAAAAGAATCAGTGTCTCAGTGCCTCTGTGTTCATTATTGACATTTGATTGACACATGAAACAAGTTTTATAAACATTCACGATTTAATTTAGATATGATTTCAAAACTTAAAAAAGTTGGTAAATATACTTTATATGCAGCCATTGCTTTAAGCAGTTTAACAGGTAATGCGCAGGAAAAGGAAGTGGACTTTAGTTATTTGGATTATAATCTTCCTTTTGAAGAAAGGGTAGATATATTAATGGATCAAATGACATTAAAGGAAAAAATCAGTCAAATGACCAATGAGTCAAAAGCTATACCACGCTTGCAGATTCCTGAATATAACTGGTGGAATGAATGTTTACATGGTGTTGCCCGGGCGGGTTATGCTACGGTATTTCCGCAATCAATAACTGTAGCAGCCTCATTTAATACAGAGTTGTTGGAAGAGATTGGTACGGTTATATCTGATGAGGCACGTGCAAAGCATCATGAATTCTTACGTCAGAATAAAAGAACTATTTATACAGGTTTGGATTTTTGGTCTCCCAATATTAACATTTTCAGGGACCCAAGATGGGGAAGAGGACACGAAACCTATGGTGAGGATCCTTATTTAACAGGAGAATTAGCTACTGAGTTTATCTTAGGATTACAGGGAAATGACGCTAAGTATTTTAAAACCATTGCTACTTCTAAGCATTTTGCCGTTCATTCCGGACCAGAGAAATTACGACATTCATTTGATGTTGATGTTAGCGATAAGGATTTGTATGAGACTTACCTGCCAGCCTTTTATAAAACCATTAAAGATGCCAAAGTATACTCGGTAATGGGAGCTTATAATCGTTTTAGAGGGGAGTCGTGTAGTGGACACGATTTTCTGTTAAATCAGGTATTACGTGATACCTGGGGATTTGATGGTTATGTGGTTTCTGATTGTGGGGCTATTCGTGATATTGAAACAGGCCATCATATTGCCAATAGTAAGCCAGAAGCTGCTGCAATAGGAGTTAAAGGTGGTTGTGATTTAAATTGCGGAAGTTATTATAAAAGTTTAGGCGAGGCTGTTGAACAAGGTTTTATTACCGAAGATCAAATCGATGTTGCATTGCGCAGAATATTAATGGCACGTTTTAAAATGGGAATGTTTGATCCGGATGAGGTAGTACCTTTTTCAAAAATTCCGATTGGAGTAGTTTGTTCTGATGCCAATACCAGTCTGGCCAGAAAAGCTGCTCAGGAAAGTATCATCTTGTTAAAAAACAGTAATCATTTACTTCCTCTTTCAAAAAGCCAGATTAAAAAGATAGCAGTAATCGGACCTAATGCTGATAACTGGGAATCGTTAGTTGGTAATTATCATGGAACACCAAAAAATCCGGTTACCTTTTTAACCGGTATTAAAAATAAAGTAGAACCGGAAATAGAAGTGCTTTATGCTGAGGGTTCGCATCTAAACGATGAAACATTAAACCTCAAGCCTATTCCATCTGTATATCTGCAAACAGAAGATGGTCGTCAGGGGTTGGATGGTGCTTATTATAACAATACTCAATTTGCAAGAGAACCTGCATTTACAAGGGTAGATGATAAAATAGATTTCTCGTGGCAATATGCTCCGGTTTCAAAGGAATTAATTGATACATTTTCCGTTCGTTGGAAAGGATACCTGGTACCACCTGCAGATGGAACTTATGAGCTTGGTTTATTGGCAAAGCGTGGTATGTCCGTAAAAATCGAGGGTAAAGAAATTTCAAATGGCCGGGGATCTATACATCATTCAAAATATGCTACAGACAGGTTACAGTTAGTAGGAGGTAAGAAATATGCTATAGCGGTGGAATTTTATACCGATGAAACTAATGCGCAGGCTAGTCTGCTATGGGCCAGACCAGATCAAAATTTAGTTGATGAAGCCGTAGCAATTACCAAACAGGCTGATGTTGCTGTTGTGGTGGTAGGCTTATCGCAACGTTTAGAAGGCGAGGGAGGTGACCGTACAGATATTTCATTACCTAAAGAGCAGGAAGAATTAATAAGAGCAGTTAAAGAAACAGGTAAACCGGTTGTATTGGTTATTAATGCAGGTAGTGCCTTAGCGATTAACTGGGCAAAAGAAAATATTGACGCCATTGTAAATGTTGGTTATCCGGGTGAGGAAGGCGGTAATGCTTTAGCCGATGTTCTTTGGGGAGATTATAATCCTGCCGGTCGTTTACCTATTACTTATTATCAATCGTTAAGTGAACTGCCCGATTTCCAAAATTACAATATGGAAGGCAGAACTTACAGATATTATAAAGGTGAACCTTTGTATCCGTTTGGTTATGGATTAAGCTATACCACCTTTGCATACTCTGATTTACAAGTGCCATCGAGCGTAAAGGCTGGTGACGATATTAAAGTAACGGTTATAGTAAGCAATACCGGTAAGCTTGCCGGTGATGAGGTAGTTCAGCTTTATATTACAGATAAAAAAGGATCTACGGCACGACCAATAAGACAGCTTGAAGGTTTTAAACGTATTTATCTTAAAGCAGGCGAAAGCAAAACTGTTGAGTTTACATTAACACCACGACAATTATCTATGATCAATAAAAAGACTCAAAGAGTTATTGAACCTGGTACATTTGATATTTATGTGGGAGGTGAGCAACCTGGTTTTAGTGGTGATAACGATGCTTCATCAACTGAAGTAATTAAGGGTAGCTTTAAAGTTTTAGGTTATAAAAGATTTGATATTAAATAGTTTTTAGTAACAAGTTTGTGTTAGACTGAACAGCGAGGTGTTATGCCTCGCTGTTTTTATTTTTTATAATACCAGATTGCTAATCCTGGCAACTAATCAAAAGAGCCAGATAGTTTATCATTGAAATAATTATAGATACTTACAAGATGTAAATTGCACGGATGAATATCCGCGCCAACTTGGTGCAGCTTATTTTTATTGAGAGTAGTTATCAGACAACCTAAAAACGAATTATAGCACATAAATCGATCCTGTTAATCCTGTAAATCTTGTCCAAAAATAAAAAGACAGGATTCACAGGATTTTCAGGATTAAATGTTTCATACTGAAACAGTATTTACATGATAAGAAATCGATCTGTTCAATTCTGTAAATCTTATCAAATAAAATACGGTTGTAGCTGCGGATTTAGAAGTGAAGCGCAATCCGTGCCACGAAAGTGCTGTAAATAATTGCTGTGAGATTTGGATTGTATGATTGTAACATTTAATGCCCGGATTGCAAATCCTGCTTTATAATCAA
>NZ_JAPDPJ010000149.1 GCF_026013605.1 Plebeiibacterium sediminum | reverse complement strand
CTCCCGTCTCTTGAAACAGAAGCTTCATAAACTCCTGTAATATCATCATTATAAACAACAACAGTTCTTTGAACATCTGAATAAAATACATCTCCCAACGAATTTTTAACAGAATAACTAACTGTATATGATCCTGGTAAACTAGTATCTAAACTAGTATAAACTGTAACATCTGTCAACTCAGTAGTTTCGTCCCCTACAGTTTCAGTCACTGTAATCCCAGCATCACTATAATTTTCACCTAATTGTACTAACTCAACGCTATTACCAATTAGCTCAAATGAAGGCGATGGAGATACATGAGATAATCCTTCTGAATCCTTATCACAACCAACAAAAAATGTAGTCATGATAAACATCAAACTATATAATAGTATTTTTTTCATATCTATAATATTTCAATTATTTACCTTGTTTTTGATCCCACCAAATTTTCTCTCCTACATCAGATTTTTGCCCTGGGACTGTCTCACTGTTATTCCTGGTCAAAATACTTTGCGGATAAGTAGGTGATGATGGTAAGTTACCATTCAATTTAGCTCTACCATTAACAGATATTACAAATTGCCCAACTGGAAAATTAATAAAAGCACTCTGCCTATCTGAGGCAATATCTATTTCATTAACAGAAGGATATTTAGTTCTATTTCTCTCTAAAAATGCCTCCCAGTGTTGAGTTTTAGCATAAGCTACCCATTTTTGCATACCTATTAGATGAATAGCTTCTTCAGTAGTAGTTGGAACCCACTCTGCATATTCTCCTGAACCCAACATATCAGCATCAACTCCATGGAAATCACATGACTCTGAAACTGCATTTTCATAATATTCTTGTGCAGTAACTAAATCATTAGCTCTGGAATAAACCTCAGCTATATAAAAGTTAATTTCCCAAGTAGTCATTAAATAAAGATTATCATTAAAGCTAAATTCACAAGTACTATAACTTTCTTCATCATCAGGGGTTCCATTACCATCAGAATCTTCATCTGAAAAGAAATCACCTTGAAAAGCGCCAACTTGACCATTTTCACCTGGAATAAATATAGAAGCTAATCGAGTATCACCATTTAACCTTAAGTAGTCAAGAAAGGTTTTACTTGCAATTACATTTGTAGTAAAGTACCCTGCTCCATCCATCTCAAATTCTGCCATTGGATGTCTAGACCCATTTTTATTCTCAAAATAAGTATCTCCATCAATCATTGCAGAAGTGGTTAAGAAATCAGCTTTATTATCTTCAACAAATTGTAGAACTTCAACATTATTGTATGAACTAGTCTCAGATTGACGTAATAAAAGTTTTAACTTTAAAGATTTCACAAATGATATCCAATCCTCCAGATGTCCTCCATAAATAAAATCTTTTTCCGGAGTAACATAACCTCCTAAATATATATCAGCATTATCTAATAAATTATCACATCTTAACAATAAGTCTGCATAAATAGATTCACCTGAATCAAAATTAGGTGAAAAAATTCCTGTACTCCCCTGCAAAGCCTCAAAATAAGGAACAGTTCCCCAAGTATCAGTAACAACTTGCCAAGTATATATAGATAATGCTTCAGCAATTAAATAACTTCCTACATTATCATTTTTTGTCGCTGCATCCTTCATAAATGCAAGATCATTTAAGGTTCCTGCCGTTAACTCTGTATATGTTCCTGAAAAATCTGTTTCATAATATTGATCAATTTGACGAAACTGAGAAGCTGTATGACTTTGAGTAAAATACTGTGACCAAAAGGCTCCAGTTATACCCATATCCCAACCCATTAATTGGTTTGCTAATGATACCTCAGCTGTTGGCATTAGTATTTCAGGATCAGTTATTTCTCCAAGACTATCTGGATCGTGGTTAACATCCATCCAATCTGATTCACACCCATAGGTAATGGTGAGAATACATATAAATAATATATATATGATATTTTTTAATTTCATCGCTTTTACGTTTAAAGATTTAAACTCTTGTTTTAGTATTAAAAAATAATATACTAAAAGCCTAACGTTAATGTAAATGAATATGTTCTACTTGTTGGATTAGACATAAATTCACCAAATCTTGCTTCTACATCATTTCCAAATGTTGTCACTTCAGGATCAACATATGGGTTATCAGAAGGTGTCCATAACAATATATTACCTGCAATAGCAGACAGCTTAACATCTGTAATACCAATACCTTCAGTAATTTTTGCTGGTAAAGTATATGATAACCTAACCTCTCTTAATTTCAAAAACGATCGATCTATAATAGCATACTCTGCAGACTCAAAAGCACCATAATCATTATAAAAATTATGAAAAGTATTTGATGTTACTGGATTCATATTTTCACTGTATGAACCATCAGCATTTAGAACTACAGATCCTGGCACAATAAAAGGATTCCTATCATTATAAGTAGATTCAATTGCACTACCTACCCAATGCATATAATTCTTAGTTGCTGAATATAAATAACCTCCTTTATGATAATCGAAAGTAGCTCCAAGACTTAAACCTTTCCATGAAAACGTTGTCTGAAGACCCATTGCAAAATCTTCGTTTATGGACTTATTCGTATACTCTTCTTCCGTTGAGGGCTGTACGTTTCCGTTTCCATCTACAACATAATAATCCTGCCCCCCACTAGCTACTATATTATAATTACTATCTAATTGAACTTTTTTGGCAACTGAAGTTTTAAATATACCCAATTCCTTTCCTTCTACAGCATATATTCCTGCTCCACCAAAACCTCCTAAATTTACTTCATCCACAGGACTATTTACAACCTCATTCCAGTTTTTAGAGAATGTATAAGTTAAATCCCATTTAAAGTCTCCAATTTTTAATGGAGTAAGATTCAATGCAATATCAATTCCTTGATTTGTTACATCACATAAGTTCTTTAATTGAGAAGTATATCCTGATGTTGGATCTATTGGTAAATAATCAATTAAACCATCAGTATACCTATCATAGTAAGAAAGATCTAAACCTACACGGTTCTTAAACATTGACAATTCCAAACCAACTTCAAATTCTTTTGAAATCTCCGGTTTTAAATCAGGACTACCTAAAGTATTTCCAACCTCATAACTATTAACCCCTCCTAAAGGCATAGTTAAATCATCCACATCAGGATATCCTGGCAAATACATTTCTCCTGAAAAATATCTAGAATAAATACCATACATTGGAGCATCATTTCCTGCCAATGCATAAGACATTCTAAGCTTTCCAAAATTTAAAAAAGCTGGAGAATTACCTGTCTTATTAAGTAATTCACTAAAAACAAAACTACCTGTTACTCCAGGATAGAAAAAAGAGTTGTTATCAGATGGTAAAGTTGATGACCAATCATTTCTTGCTATAACATTTAAGTAAAGAAAATTCTTATAATCAAAATCTACACTAGCATAAATTCCCCCCATTCTCTTCTTAGAGTTATCCTGTGCTGCTATAGCATCACTCAAACTATTACTTAAGCGATAAAATCCATCAACATCAATAGAAGAAATAGCTCCTGTTAATTCACTATAATTGCGCTCATTCAAGTTTGCTCCTACAAGCACATTCATTCCAAGGTCAGAAGTTAATTGTGTATTATAGTTTAAGTAGAAATCGTGATTAGTTTCATATCTCTTTCTCTCAATTATACTGTAGCTTCCTGAAGTTGCAGAACTACTACCATCATTAAATGAATCCTCAGTAAAAGCAACTTTAGCGGTCCATTGTTCACCTGTTGAACTTTCAAAATCACCTCCAAATCTATAGGTAAATAC
>NZ_JAPDPJ010000148.1 GCF_026013605.1 Plebeiibacterium sediminum | reverse complement strand
ATACTTTATAGATTATTTGCTGGAATATTGTTTAGTTCAACAAACCCTCCAATCTGTAGGGTATGCAAGCAACCCTACATTAGAGGCTAAGTGTTGGCAACTGGCTTTTCTTACTTTTCTCCATAAAGAAATCTTATATCATTCATATTCAACCGATTCTTATAAGACCCTATCTTTTTTAAATAGAAATATCTTAGTTTATCTGAACAAGTTTCATATGTTTCATGACCCGATACCGAATTCCTTAACAATTTAAAAGGTTTAATTTCAGTTTTATCATATATAAATCCTCTCCCGATGAATTCTACACCTCCGTTCGGATAATTCATATAGTCATTATATACTTTATTTATTAATAGTCCAGCAATAACATCATTTCCATTTTCAGCATAAAACAAAGTATCAATAACAGTCTCCATATAATCAAGTCCAGTTGGCAAATCTATTGCCCAATCTCTTTCAATTGAATCATTAAAAAACTGACCATTAAAGTACCTTCTAGCTAATTCTGATGGCTTCTGTATTATTTTAATTTTGATTAAACTGTCAACTTGATTCTGAAGTCTAATTTTATCTGCTTGGTATTTACTTGAGTCAACTTTTAAATTATATACATACTCTTTGGGAGTTGTAGTATCAATCAATTCTAAATATAATTCAGCAGCTGAGTATCTGATATAATTTATTGATAGAGGACAAGATGCAAGAAAAAGAATCCAAAAACTTACTTTATTTGAATAGTACTTAAATGAGAATAGTAAATAAGCAATTGATACTATAAATATCAATAAAGAAATGATAATTAGAGTCTCTATTATATTTCCAAATGCAGAACCTCCACTGTCATTAAAAGCATGAATTATTGAAATAATAAATCCAATAATTAAAATTCCATATAATATTTTTGTACCGTACTGTTTCATGAGTGCTGCTTTAGCTTGTTGCCAACGGATTGGCCATATGATACGTTGTGCTTTTCCGTTCTTCCACAAAGTTAATTATCTTTGCCTGACCTCCTAATTTCACTAACCTCAATTACCTCACGCGCAATGTATTATGATGGCTTTTTAGGCAACGTTATTTATAAAGTGTCAAGTATGCTTTTAAGTTTTGATATATTCTCGCTACTGTATCCAATTATTTTTCCAACAACTTTTTGATTCGTATCAACTATGATATTAGTTGGTAATGAATTGACTTGATAATCATTCCCATTTGCCAATACAATGTTATAAAGAAATGGATTTTTAGGTAAAAAACTATTCAAAATATATTCTTTGTCTGAATGAAATGCTACAGCGATAAAGACAATATCTTTATCAGACTTTTTATCGACTAGTTTATTTAATTCAGGTATTTCCTTTATACAAGGTGGGCAACTTGTGCTCCAAAAATTCAACACGATAATTTTGTCTTTTAATTCATCTGATTTCCATGTTCTACCCTGCAAATCAGTAAACTCGAAAGGAGTAATGGATTCACCTTCTTCATAAGAAACTCTATTATTATAATTAACATCAAGGTCGGCAAATGAAATATCCAACTGATGCATCTGTCTTTCCTTAATATCTTTGAAATTAAATACAGTAATAAAGTTAGTAAAATGCCATGTTTGACCAGTATCTAAAGAAATGCCGATAATTGATGCATCTACTTCTCCAATTTTTAAACTAAAATAGGCTTGTTGAGTATCATTAAAAATGCCAAATCTTTCTAACTTAATATCCGAAAATATACGTGTATCTCTGGTAAGCATTTTATTCCATGTATCATACAAGTTTGTTTTATCTTCCCATGGATATATTTCAGGTGTGAAGTAATCTGCATAAGTAATATAATCATCTTCATTTACTGCTTTGATTAATCGTTCTGCATTAGCTTGTGCTTTGTTCTTATAAACTTCCTGAGCATTAATTGTACATGCGATTTTAAATAATAATATAATTGTAATAATTGATTTCATGGGACTATGTAAAATGTGAATATAGTATTTGGATGTTCTATTCTCTTTGTTTTGCAAATCGCACTATTTAATTTTGATCGACTTCTATTTAGCATAAAATATTCTAACATCTGCGCCGTTGGGGGTGATTTTAAAAATAGCGATTCTTTTATTTTGATCTTTAATACTACAATTAATTTTATCATCCTTACTAGCATATTCAAATAGCGCTAAATTATCCGAAGTATTGTATAGTACTAACTCTTTTATTGAAGAATTAGTTACCGAAATAATCAACTTGAGTTCTTGTTCCGATTTTACTTTACTAAGAACTTTACCATTCAAATTGTTAATATATTCAGATTTAAGGGTTACATATGATTTTTCAGTGTTTTCATTCTTCTGACTCCAAATAAATCCAACTGCAAGAATGCTAAAGATTAATACAAATGTAGTTTTCATAAAATTTATTTTTTATATTTTGTAAGTCAACAATGTTGCCTAACGGATGGGTATATGAAACGTTTGGCATTTCAAAGCGATTTCCTATCAAACCGTTGCTATGTTTATTAAATGTACTGCTCTTAAAATTAGCACTATCCGCCAAATGTTTTATATACCGTGTTCTCGCCAGTTAATCTTCATACTCTAATATTATTTTCAATACAGGATCTTCTCCATTCTCAAAATCATTATAAGTTGGTTCAACATAAATGTCAGGACATAAAGAATTTGGGTCTTCTTTTAGATATTTAAAATAGTCACTCGAATAATTAATATTGATTCCACTTTTTGGAAGTTGAAATTGTTTCACTTCACCATAATGATTTGGTTTCCCACTTGTTGATTCCCCAACTAATATAGCTTCTGTTTTGTTTTTGAAATCCAATGCATTAATTAGTCCAGATGAGTAAGTTCTTCGACCAATTACAACGAATAACTTTCCTTTTGTATTTATTACATCATATTTGGCTAATTCATCAATAAGTTTTGTTCCTTGGATAGAAGAGCCACCTGCATTTAATCTTAAGTCAAATATTAGTTTATCAAAACTTGATGTATCTATACAACTAAATAGTCTTTGAGTAAATTCTTGAAAAGAAGGAAGATTTTCAACATTCTTATAACCACATAAAGTCGCAACCTCTTTTCCGAAACATTTATTATATCCAACATAAAGTATGTTTTCAGAGTCAATGATTTCCATCCAAAATATCTTATCCATATTTGACCAATAGAGTGGACTGGTGTTAGTTTGAAGCATTTTTGGCATGCCGTATTTTAAAATATTATTTCTAATGTCTTTAGAATAAATCAGACTCGATTTGTCACCATTTTCACCTTGAAATATTAATTGAATTGTATCATTTTGCAAGAATTTAAAATATTCCAGCAATGCTATGTGCGTAACATAATTTGGAAATTGTTTTTTAAGAAGTGCTTCATTGGTTTCACCAATAAGAGTTGAAAGCGAATCAACAACTTCATTAATTAAATGTTTATTAATGGCAATTAGTTTTTTCCCTTTTATATCCTGTCCATTTTCAGGAATTAATATGGGATAATAACCATCTTTAAACCACATAATTCCAATTGGAATTTGTCCTTTTCTCTTTGAAATACTATAATAATCAATGTTAGTATGACTATCACCTGCCTTAGCAATAATTTGTTGTAATTTTATTATTATCTCAAAGTCATTATATTGATTAATATGTATTTTAAGAGTATCAATTTCATTATAAAAATCCGATGAATCAAGTTGAAAAAAAAGGTTTTTATGTTTTTTTAGATATTCCGGTGATGTTGACCCCTCATTCCGGTCATATTGACCCCCTTGGATTTGGGTAACTAAAAATGGTTAGTGTGACAAAATTACATC
>NZ_JAPDPJ010000147.1 GCF_026013605.1 Plebeiibacterium sediminum | reverse complement strand
ATACTTTATATATTATTTGCTGGAATATTGTTTAGTTCAACAAACCCTCCAATCTGTAGGGTATGCAAGCAACCCTACATTAGAGGCTAAGTGTTAGCGGGCGTAACTATTATATATTATTTGTCCCTTTTTAAAATAGTAGATACTTATTGGTAAGAAAATCAAGGCTACTATATAGTTTGGCCATCCTGCTCCATTTTTATTTATAATATTGAAATATGGCACAAAAAGCACTGATAAAGTAAAAACAACTAATGGATGCAAAATCATTGAAGAAAGCACGGATTTCGTTTTAATTCGAACATAAATTAAAACCGTACCAAATTCAATGCAAAGAATCCAAAATAATAAATATTGATACCACTCTTTAAAAGGCATAAAAGGGAAATGCCATATTGCCCATATAGAATTTAATAGTATAATCATTTCAAGCCAAGATAGGGTCTTTAATTTTGAAAACAAGTATCCTCTCCATGCAAATTCCTCCGCAAATCCTGCGTGAATTAGAAGCAACATTAAATACAAAATCGACCCTGCCATTGGAGAAAACTGATAGTTAAAAAGAAAGAACAATTGATTACTTCTTTGAAATTCTGTATATCCAAGAATATATTGAATCAAAGTTGCGAGTAAAACTGAAAATATCATAACAATTATCGTGGCAAAGAAACTCCTCTTGTTTTGAATATTTTTTAAAGAAATCAAATTGAAAGAATCCTTTTTAATTACGAATATGAAAACTATTGATGCTAAAGTTGGTCCAAATAACCATAAATGATAAATCGGGTCAATATAACTTCCGAAATTAACTGAAGACCTAAATTTGAATATTAAAAAACTCAATCCAATTGAAAGAAGAAGCAAAAGAAATCCAGTTGTGTAAATTTTTAAACGATTCATAAATCTATTTTTTTGGAATAAAAGCTTAAGTTATTTTATAGAGATTTTTTTATTATTTGAAGTTGTTAAAATCATCCTATCACGATATAAATTCTCGCGTTATTATGCCCGCTAACTATTCAGTAACCGTCATAGAGTGGTGGTTATATCGCTTATGTCTATAGTTTATAACAATGGATAAAAAAGTATTTACTCATACTACGCATTACTATAAATCCATTGTTTAAAAACCTATATACCATATTATTAAGTGATTATATTATACACTTCGTCTACTCAGTTACACAGTATTATTCCCGTTCTAAGTTTGGTTTTAAAATGTTATGTAGCCCTCTTCTCATTTTTCAATCTCAAACGTTAAAGATAATTATCTATTTGTATTTAACAAAATTAATCAATTAACTAATTCTATATTTTAAAACATATTTTACTATAAAAAAGTAAAAACTGAACTTTAAATACTTAACAATCCCTTATTAACTGCTAACATCCATACTCTTTTTAAACACCTAAATCATCTAAAGGACTTTTTATTTGTTGTAAGTATTTATTACTAACATGGGTATAAATTTCTGTTGTTTTTGATGAATTATGACCTAAAAGTTCTTGTATATAACGTAAATCAGTGCCTGATTCTAACAAATGTGTTGCAAAACTATGACGTAGAGAGTGTAAACCACCGCGCTTAGGCACTCCACTCTTTTCTATCGCCTTAGATAAAATTTTTCCTGCACTGGTAGCTGAATATTTTCCTCCATAATGCCCTTCAAACAGATATTCTTTAGGCTTAAATTCCCGATAATATTCTCGCAATAGCTTTAATAATGATTTTGCTAATATGGTATATCTGTCTTTATTTCCTTTTCCGCCTAATACACGAATCTGCATTCGTTTCGAATCAATATCATTTAACTTTAAATTAAGCGCTTCTCCTATACGTAACCCACTTCCATAAATTAAAGACAATAACGTTTTATGTTTTATATTTACTACTGTGTTTAGTATTTTATTTATTTCATCCTTATTCCAAACCTTAGGTAATTGTCTTCCTACTTTTGGTCTGATTATATCTTCTAATTCAATTTCTCGTTTTAAATAGCCTTGATAATATAGTTTTATGGCGTTTACTGATTGATTCAGTGTTTGAAATGAGTATGATTTCTCACCTAACATCATTTGATGATATTCATTTACTTTAGATGCTGAAAACATATTTATTTGTTCAATACTGTTTTCCCTGTAACAATTTAACAATCTTAAAACAAAATAATAATAGGTCCTAATTGTATTTACGCTATATCCTTTTAAAATCATATACTTCAAAAAATCTTTAGGAACACTTTTAAAATTCACATTGCGTTTATAGGCTTGTTCAAGCAATAGCTGGAGTATTTTACAATCTCTGATTATTAATTCATTATGCAATTGAATTTTAATTTTTGAGTTGTGTTTCTCTATAAAATCAGTAACTTCTGATATTCGTGGCCTTAAAACAAAATCTTTTAACTCGGCATCCCATTTGCAATTTACATCATTAACTAATATTTGATTAATTGCTTTACTATATTTATATTTTATGATAATGCACCTTCTATCTCCCTCTTTAAAAGGAACTAACATCACGTTTCCTAATTTATCCTGCAGTTCTAATATTCCGGTAAAATAAGTAGCATCACCAATTACTACTTCATCCGTGTTATTTTTTAATTGAGCTTGATAATATTTAGTATTAATTATGGCTATATCTTCAAGTACATCACTTAATAATCCTATTGTCTGGGGTGTTGAAATAACAACATATTTATGTAGTTTGGGATTCCAGGTTATCCAATCATTCTGTCTTATGCGATTGAGAATATCATTATTGGATTTAAAATACAAAACACATAGATCTTCATCCGCCTCAGTTTGTTTATTTAAATAAATGACTGGTTTTTGCATTTTTTTATTAGCAAGTAAATAATTTTATTATTTTTAAGGGCTTATTAAGCGACTATAAGCGCTTATAAGCGCTTAATAAGCTTTTTTAACCTAACAAACTACCCAATGGCCAAAACATGTTTATTCTGCAATGAAACTATTAAAGGAAGGTCTGATAAAAAATTCTGTGATAAACAATGCAGAAATGCCTATAATTACAATTCTACGCAATCTACAGAAAATCAAATACGATCAATAAATAAACAACTAAGAATAAATAGAAGTGCCTTAAAAAAAGCATGTCCTGAAGGAAAAGCAACTGTTAGAAAGAAGTTCTTAAAAACCTTGGGTATGAATTTTAAATATTTAACGCATACATGGAAAAGTAACAGCAATATACTATATTACTTCTGCTACGATTATGGATATACCCCTTCTGTAGATCCGGAAAAGGTAGTTATAATTCAGCATCAAAATTTCATGAATAAGTAACCCACAATGGATTAATCATATTAAGGTTAACGCTTCATATTTGAAAAGAAGAAAAGTCTATTAAAAATGTAAGAATACTTAATTATTACCATCTTCAATAGACTTTTTAAATATTTTACATTACTAACCGACTAATTTTAAAAAGGGTTTATTATTAATATGAATACGAGGAGGTTGTATAATTAAGCGCTATGTATGGGTAATTAAACCGCCTTCATGTAAAAGCGTTAATAAAATCATTAAACGAAGCGTTAAAAAAGAAAAGCTGTTTGAGCTTTAGCGAGTTCTTTTCTTTTAGCGAAGAGCAATGATTTTTAGCTTTTCCATGTCAGCGGCGGCTTTTTTTGTTTCTGTTTTTGCAGCTGAAGGCAAAAATGAAAAGCCTGTCGGCTTGAGACATAAGTAATGTAAATATGATGAATAATAATTTAGAGGATGTAAAATAAACACTGTCTGTAAGCAACAAATTATTAATATTGTGACTTATGGCAGAAAAGAAAAAAGAATCCCCAGAATATATTGCA
>NZ_JAPDPJ010000146.1 GCF_026013605.1 Plebeiibacterium sediminum | reverse complement strand
ATTGCAATATATTCTGGGGATTCTTTTTTCTTTTCTGCCATAAGTCACAATATTAATAATTTGTTGCTTACAGACAGTGTTTATTTTACATCCTCGCTGATTATATTGATAAGTAATTTATAGTAATGTTTTACAGTCATAATGGTCTTTAGAACTACGTTTTGTGTGTTTATCTGATTATTGTAAACCATCCAACCCTAAGTTTCTATCTCATAATCATAAATTGAAAGATTCAATACATACAGGTAGTTCTTATATTGGTTGAATGGCTTATATATTGATGATCTAACTTCTCATCTATAACTTATTTCTATCAGGTTAATAGTCAAGGATCATACCAGGAACTACTATAATTTTTAATTCTGGAATCTGACTTTATATCTTTCCTTTTAGCTTTAAGGCTTGCCAGCCATTTAATAAATATAGCATCATAATCATTTAAAATTTGATTCAAATTGGGGATTAAAAAACTGTTGTTGATTCCTTAAGATGGTCTTGCATATTTTTTTTTCATAAGACATCTTTAAACTTCAGAATAAAAGCCTAATGTAACGAATAGACAACATTATGTAACAAGGAGACAAGTATAGTAACCATTGTACAATAGCTTGTTACCATTATGATAAGTGCTAATATTCCCCTTTACTACATTTGTAAAGTAACCTATTTGTAACAAGAAAGATTCATTTCAACTTAGATTAATACATCTATGATTTAAAAAATGAGATTGAAATTATAAACAGACAGATAAATATATACTAATACATTAAAAGAAATAATATAATGATTAAGAATAAGCATATAAGGCTTACATCAACGGCATTAATTTTAAGTTTAATTTTTGCAGCTTGTCAGGTTAATAAAAAACAAGAGGAGCCTTCGTTAAAAAGTGCTTTGGAGGGTAAGTTTTACATTGGCACAGCAATGAATCACTCACAAATTTTAGGTTTAGATTCTGCATCACTAAAGGTTATAAAAAAACAGTTTAATTCTATTGTTGCAGAAAACTGCATGAAAAGTGAGCAAATTCACCCAAAGGAAAATGAATATTATTTTGATCTGGCAGATCAGTTTGTTGATTTTGGTGAGGCTAATGATATGTATATTATTGGGCATACATTAATCTGGCATTCACAGGCTCCAAAGTGGTTTTTTGTAGATGAAGAAGGAAACGAAGTTTCAAGAGAAGTCTTGATTGAGCGAATGAAGAATCATATTCATACTGTTGTAGGAAGATATAAAGGTAGAGTAAAAGGTTGGGATGTAGTCAATGAAGCAATTTTAGATGATGGTTCGTTTAGAAAAAGTAAATTTTACAATATCATAGGAGAGGATTTTATTAAACTGGCTTTTCAGTTTGCACACGAGGCTGACCCTGAAGCAGAATTAAATTACAATGATTTTTCAATGGCTAAAGAAGGAAAGCGAAATGGAGTTGTAGTCATGGTAAAGTCACTTCAGGAACAGGGGATTAGAATTGACGGTGTTGGGATGCAGTCACATATTGCTATGAAATATCCTGACATCAAAGAATATGAAAAAAGTATGCAGGCTTTTTCAGAACTTGGTGTAAATGTAATGATTACAGAATTAGATCTTTCCGTAATTCCATCACCTTTTGAAAATGATGGGGCGGATGTTGGTAACCGATTTAAGTATTCACAAGCAATGGATCCCTATAAGGATGGCATGCCAGATTCTGCTGTGGTAGCTTTTAATAAAAGGTATATGGAGTTCTTTAATTTGTATTTAAAGCATCAGGAAAATATTTCAAGGGTAACACTTTGGGGTGTAAATGATGGAAATTCATGGAGAAACAATTGGCCAATTCCTGGTAGAACTGATTTTCCATTACTATTTGATCGTAATAACGAAGCTAAACAAATAGTAAATGAAATATTAATTGCCGCAAAAAATCATTGAGTTTAAAGATTAACTAAGAAGAGTTTTCAGAGATACAAAGAATAGTGTTTTAAGAAAGCACGCATACTATCAAATAGTAATTGTATACAGTGCATCGTTATTAGCTATTCGTCTCTTTATCTTCCTATTAAAAAATATTGATCATGAATTTACAATCACAAAAAATCTCACTTATTGAAAAAATAGGATATAGTTTGGGAGACCTGGCTGCTAATCTTGTTTTTCAAACATTAATAACTTATTTGGCATTCTTTTATACCGATATATATGGATTAGATCCTAAAGATGCCTCTTTAATTATGCTTGTTGTGGGATTAATCGGAGCTTTTGCCTTTAACCCTGTTATTGGTGTATTGGCAGATCGTACCGTATCCAAATGGGGAAAATTTCGTCCATGGATACTTTTTACAACAATTCCCCTATGTGCCATGGCTTTGTTGGCATTTTCAACACCAGACTTTTCTTATAAAGGTAAGTTAATTTATGCTGCAGGTACCTATACGTTATTGTTGCTTATGTATGCAGCAAACAATTTACCTTATTCAGCATTAAGTGGCGTCATTACAGGTAGTATGAAAGAACGCAATAGTATTTCTTCTATTCGTTTTGTTGCAGTATTATTTGCACAGTTTTTTGTACAGGTATTTATGTTACCTATTATTGAGTATGTTGGAGGAGGAGATAAAGCTGCCGGAATTGAGGAGGTAATCACCTGGATGGCAGCGATAGGTACAATCTTGCTATTAATAACCTTTTTTACAACAAAGGAAAGAATTGTACCTACTTTGGAGCAAAAATCTTCTTTGAAAGAAGATTTACTTGATTTATCTAAAAATCGTCCCTGGATTATTATGTTAGTGGCGACGATATTGGTATTTATAACACTATCGATTAAAGGAGGATCCTATGTATATTATTTTAATTATTATGTAGATGAAGGAGCGTTGACTAAATTAATAAGTCCCATTCTTGATTTTATGAATGCCATAGGAATCAACTTTTTTGGTTCAGATCCGGTTTCTGCAGGCTTTGGTTTATTTAATGCGGGCGGTATCATATTTATGTTAATAGGAATTGGATTCTCAAAAAAATTAGCGGATAAATATGGTAAAAGAGACGTATTTGGAGTTTCATTGTTTATTTCTACATTATTTGTATTAGCCTTTGTGTTTTTTCCTCCCAAAGGAGTGCTTTTAATGTTTGGTTCTCAAATATTACATGGATTCTTTTATGGTATTACAACACCGCTTCTATGGGCTATGATTGCGGATGTTGCAGATTATTCTGAATGGAAAAATAATCGAAGAGCAACAGCTATCATTTTTTCAGCAATGATGGTAGGTTTAAAAGCAGGTTTAGCTATCGGGGGTTCTTTAGTAGCTTGGATTTTAGGGTTATATGGTTATATACATGTGGATGCTTCAAAGGCGGCACAGGAACTTATACAACCAGAAACTGTTACAATGGGAGCTAAAATGTTAGTTAGTGTATTTGCCTCCATCCCATTTTTTATTAGTGTAGGAATGTTATTTTTCTATAAGATTAATAAAACCATGGAATTACAAATAGAAACAGATCTTAAAAACAGAAGAATTAAATAATATCCTAATTATAGTATTGTTAAAAAGAATAAATAATTAGTTTCCACACATTAGTATTTTGTTATTAGTCAAGTCGACCGTTAGTCGACACCATAAAACACCGTAGGCAAAATCAAATTTTCATATCTCAGATTTAACCTATGGTGTTTTATATTATAGTGAGAATGAATAATTTTAAAGAACCTAAGAGTTTATCATATTAAGGAACTTTAGATTTTGAGAATATTCTGGAGAGCAGAAATAAAAGAAGTATAGGTATCACTAGTGACCGAGTAAAAAAATAAAAGAGGGTACTTCCTTTCGGTTTCCCCTCAAAGTTGTAAATTGATTTTGCGAAACTTTTTACAACAT
>NZ_JAPDPJ010000145.1 GCF_026013605.1 Plebeiibacterium sediminum | reverse complement strand
TTAAATACGGACTGATTAGAATCGCAAACGCGTTAATCAATCCAATAAATAACAGCGATTTAGATGAATGTTATAAACTTTTGTCATGTACTTAGGAAATTATCAGTTAGTGTTTTTGAAAAATCTTCGTTTTGAGTATCACCTTGCAATGAAGCCCATTTATTGTACCATTTCTCAACAAAATTTCTTTGTTGGATTTTAGAAAAACCTGCTAAATTTAATGAGTTTAAATTTGTAAAAATATCCTTTAACATTCTAAAACCATATGGTCTACTTGAATAAAGAATTTTACAATCATATAAACTCCTTATTGTTTCGATGCGTGATATGGCTTGTTGTGCAGATGAAAAACTGCTCCATTCATCAATCCCGTCAATAACTAAGAATAATCGTTCATCATCTAATGCTTCTTTTGCAATTTCGAATAAATGAGGTTTGCCAAATCCTTTAAACCAAAGGTATAGTATTTCAGAGATACTTAATGAATCGTCTTTGCTGAGGTGTTTTGTTATAAAAGCAAAGGGCAACCAAACTGGTAAGGTTTTACCATATTTTTGAGAAATGTTTTCTAATTGAGGTTCCGAACTTAATATGTCAAGTGTTATATATCTAAGTAAGCTACTTTTACCAGCTCCGGGGTCTCCAATAATTATATTTTTATTGTGAGTTATAAGCGCATCATCCGTTTTTATTCGAATATCAATGCTACTATCTTCTACTTCATTTTGATTATTGAAATTTCTTCGTCGTAATTCGTCCTCAACATATCCATAACCATAGTCGTCATAATAATATTCGTTTTGATTTGAGATTGAAAAAGAAGTTTCACGATTGTTTTCAAAACCTTCTTCTTTTACGCTTGAAAGAATGTCTGGAATAATAAATCTTTCTTGTAAAGTATATGGACTGTTTAGTTCTTTTATAGGAATACCAGGATCTTGATTGTTAAAAATCGTAGAATAAAATTCGTATAATTCAGTTCTGAATTCTATAATTTGTTTAGCATCGTATTTTTTTGCTTCTGAAATTAGTTGCCGAGCGGGTTCGCCATTAAATTTTTTCACCCATTCTAAACCAAAAAAATCAAACACTATTTGAGGTTCGTCTTTAAGAAGTCGACACAGTTAAATTTTGTCCCATTTTACTAAAGTTATGTTCTCCTTACCAAGTTCAGTTTTTAATTCTTCAAATCGATCTTGAACTTGTGTTTTATTCCATTCGCAAGAGGTGCATAAATATAGTTTATCACTTCTGTCAAAAAACGTCTTACTCTTAAAGTATTCAACAGCTTTATTTATATCATTTAACTCAAATTCTTGGTATCTTTTGCATTGGTATGAACTATATCTTCCATTTGTTTGCCTAGCATAAATGTCTATTCCTTCTTGTGCTTGTCCCTTGATACCATAGATTTCACAGTCGTTTATTGTAAAATCAATTTGGACAACAGCTAAACATAGTTTTTCAAAGTCTTCCCAAGCTAATTTCTCTAAAGGTAATTCTTGTTCTTTAGTATCTATTGGTGGGTCAACATTTGTTTGAATCGGTGTATATAAATAATTTAAATTCATTTTACAATTATGATTTTCTATTGTCCAGTTGAGTCCTTTCACTGACCGCTACTTGTTTATAAACGCTCCATTCTTCTTAATGCCTATAACTATCTACATATCAGCACCTATATAAAATTATCCAATTATAAGCGCTTAAAAGCGTTTATCTTCTTCTACAGAACGTTATTAATAACTTACTAAAATAGGTATTCAAGTTATATAGTCAAATAATAAAATGTTCAATTTATACAAAAAGCCTTTTTTATTAGGTATAATATTGTCTCACAAAAGGAGTGTAAAAGAGATAGATCCACGAAAATGGAAATTTATCTATTGGAATTTGATAATATGACGTTATTACATATTATATTTAAGAGATTGTTAATCGTTTATAAATAAGTTACCTGCAAGGCTGAAAACAATACACTATGAAAATATTCTTCTTAACATTATTACACTGTCAAGTAACTCAACCTCAAATTGACCCTGTGCTAGAAAAATTCTTAGTTGCATTATTAGGTATCGTCAGTGCAATTGCAAGCACCTTAATTACTGACTACTTTATTAAAAGGCGAAGACAAAGAATAAAAAACATTAGAGATGGTAAGTACAGTTTAGAAGTTGCATATAATGAAAAACTGGCTGATACAAATTACAAAGAAAACAGCGTTTATATATTACCACCTTTGACTGATTTCGATTTATACCTAAAAGACAAAGGTAAGAGTGTGTCAATTATCAGAAAAAAATTAAACTCACCTTATTCAAGCTTATATGAAGCTGAGAATGAACTTAAATATATTAAAGATATATTCGACAACTAAACCAGAAAACTAAACTCTATGGATCCTATAACATCAAAAGATTTAGATAAACTTAAAAATAGGTTAAATATTAATGTTAGTGATTCCGTATCAGCATTAAAAAGTATAATCAAGATAGATAATCATAATAATCTTGAAGACTTATTTTACAAGTATTTCTTTGTAACAAATTCAAAAATTAAAGAACAAGAAAATCAATTGTATAAATCATTTGATGATGATTGCCAATTTAAAATAGTTCATGGATATTCCAAGAATGGAAAAACAACATTCATTAATCATATTCTTTACAGACACAACACAGGAGACTTTAAAAAATCAAAATATTTTGACCATTTAAAGTTGACTGCTTTTGACTTCGAAAAGACAAAAGCAGGTGGATTTATTGAAAAAGTAAAATCTATTTACAAAAGGAAGTTTTTAAATAAAGAAATTGAGAGCAGAAAAACGTTAAATAAAGATATTTCAAATTTTGGCTCTTTTATTAATCAATTTCACCAAACTCTTACCTCTGAAAATCAATTCACGCAAGCTGATATTGTTGCTGAAACATTTACATTTATTAATCATAACATTAATTTATATCTAGAAGAAACGAGATATGGTAATTATGGTGATAATTACTTTATCGAAGAATGTTTTCAGGAAAATGTAACTTCATTGATTGATATAGATAATTGTGGAAATTTCTTTATTTTCCTAATTTTCTTTGAAATATTCTGCCAAAGAGATGATATTATCTGTAAGGAAAAGTGTAAATTAATTTTCACATTAGATAATATAGATGACTACCTTGAAAACAATGACGTGTCATTTTTTCAACATCCTCAAATACTTTTATCATCTTTCTTATACGAAATGTCTCATAACGACTATATTAGTAAGATATTTATTAATGAGTTAGAAAAATATTCTACAAAAAAAGTAATAGATCTACATTTTTCATTTCAAAAGCAAATTGCAATTGTATATGTTTTTAGAACCGCTAATTTTCTTGTGTTCGCTAATTTAATTCAAAAATATAGAGAAAAAATTGCCACATCAGCTGAAAGATATTTTTCAGATTTGCTTTTAGATAAGAAATATATCCATTTTAAAACTGTCGGTAACACATCTTCTATTTTTGACATTAGGCTAAATAGGTTTAAAGAAATTGCTGACAAACTTAAAATGGAGATACCAATTGGGTACTCTTTTCTAAAAACATTATCAGATAATTTCGATTCATCTAATACAAAAAAGCATGAAAGGAATATTCGACGTATATATAATTTGTGGAATGGGGATAAAAATGCACTTTGGAAAGCAATAATATCGAATTGGGAAAATATTGAAAAGATATACTTTGAAAACGAGTCTATTATAAAGGTGCTTGATAGCGAAAATATTAACCAAGAGTATTATAAATATATTTTAAATGGCTATTTCGGTTTGATTTATGCCACTAATATCGGTCGGTGTATGCCAATGATTTCGGTTTAAAACAGGCCAGTTTATAGTCTCTATTTAACAG
>NZ_JAPDPJ010000144.1 GCF_026013605.1 Plebeiibacterium sediminum | reverse complement strand
CAATATTATTAACTATTTTAATAATAGAAGCACAAATGCAGCAGCAGAATCTTTTAATGCTAAAATTAAAGAATTCAGAAGGCAGTTCAGGGGTGTTTCAGATGTAAAATTCTTCTTGTTTAGGTTAACAAAAATTTTTGCATGATTATTAATTATACAATTTAGACCCAACTTTTTTACATGATCCCTTTTTATCTGCAAATAAAAGACACCTCAAAGCAGTAGTTCATACCAAAGCGATACAAAAAGTAACTGTTTTTCACGATACAACATAAAAAGTAATCGTTTTTCACAAAAAGTAATTGTTTTGTCCTGCACCCGGAAATCCTTCAAATCTTACCATTCCTGAATCTATATAATAAATACCCATATAGGTATCATGGAAAAGGTATGTTTTGTTGTCAACAAAACAGAGCAAAATCAATTGTCAATGAATACATTGAAGCGGATTAGCGCCTGTTTTTTTAATGATTTATAACCAAACCTTGATATTTTTACGCTTACAATGATACTTCCGACAACTAAAACTCTAAGGGTTCCAATATCAATCTCCATAATGTAGGATCGTTTCTCCCGGTTCCGTTCAACAACAAAACAACGTTCTTAATGACCTTTTAAATTATACCTATCATTAAAATATATTTAATCACCTTCATCATGGTAGGTATCTTTCTTTGGATGCTCATGATTAATTATATTGTAAGTGTTGTGGGTAGTTATTCATTAATCTTTAGTATTTTGTCCCAATTCTCTTGAATCTTTTTTATGCTATTTTTTACTCTTGTCACCTTGTCTTTTGCAAGATAATTATTTAACACATCATTCATATTATCAATTGAGTCAGGATTTAAAAGTCGCTGAGGATTTTCTTTTAGCCAAAACGTACTATTCATAGTTTCAGAAGTAACAGAACAATTCACTAATGTATCCAATGCCACTAAACTTAATGGTCTGCCCGAGTCAAGCCATTTCTTAGTCCTTTTCCAATCGAATTTTGATGCTACAGCTAAATAACCCCAAGAGCTTGAAATATTATTAACTCTATTTATGTTTTTCTCAATCCAGTCGAGCGATAAATCTGATTGAAAACTAATTAGTCCATTTAGTTTTTCCGAAAAAACATTTGGATTGTCAATTTTATCAAGCACGTCTGTATAGTGATAAAATCCTTCACTTAATGGTAAGCATTTCGCTAAACACTCAGAGTAATTCATTAAATTATCAAGGTTATGGTATTTCCATTCCTCTCTAATCCAATCCGCTGCAGTTGATTCTAATACTCTTGCCGCAAGTTCATAAAGTCGATACCCCAATACTCTATTATCATTTATTCGTTGTTTTAATGAATCAAGAATCTTTGTTTTTTCAAACCGTTTTAAGGAATCAACTATTTTATCAGTCAGCCACCAAACAACGATAGAATAATCAATTAATTTCTCAAGGTCATTTTTTATTAAGTCAAAGTCAGGAAAAGCAAGCGCTTTTTCATTTTTCACTTTTATCTCAGGTTGGCATGCCTCACCATTTTCTTCATAAAAATCATCATGTAGTAGAGGTGTCATTCCATGCTTTGAAGTCAAGTTAAAATACTCCAAAGGTCTTAACGCCCTATTTATCAATCGACGATGACAATCCTTGCATAATCGGTATGGATAATTTTCATTATCACTCGGCTCAATTATTTCAACTGATTTTATGTTACAAGATTGACATTTTATCATTTTGCAATGTCGTTTTTTTTAATTGCTGGCAACGTTCACTGGATGAAACGTAAATGATTTGAAAAACAAACCACCCAAATCACTACAGAGCCAAAATTTTTATTTTGTTTTAAACTTACACCTTTCTATGTATAAATGGAAATTTTGGCGGTGCTCAAACTTACCGCAAACCTCCCAAATCTATGCTGACATTTATGATTTATTCCAGATTGTTGTGGGTTGTGTTTTTCAATCTTATTTATTTGAACTCAAAAACATACTTTCTACGAGAGTCGATTGTAAATTACATCTAAAGGACTTATTCGATAATATAAGTTCAAGTAGCCAATTCCCAAAGTATATATCAAACCAAGCATTAATACTAGTAAATTCATAGTAAATAATTCTGTCTTTTTGATATTATAATATTCTATTATTTTTTGTCTATTCAATAGTACAATTAGTCCTAATGGAACAAAACCAATACTATAATAATACCATTCCACATTTTCATTTGGAAGCACTACTAAACTCATATTAAACAATATGTATGAAAAGTAACCGTTTGCAAAAATCCAACCTAACCGTCTTGGTATAAATAAACCTACAATAGATAAAACAATTACAATTGGTACTTTAAAACTTAGGGTATAAAACATCACTTTTAAAACTTGTCCAAAACTTAGCGTTATCCCTGAATGAAATTCATAAGCAATAATTCCATGGTACGATTTATACAACAAAGCTAATAATAGACATAACAGTATTATACATATAATAATTCTAGTCTTAAGTATATCTGCAAGTTTAATATTCATAAAATTAAGTAAATTGTTTTTCATTAAATCAAAAACTCAATACATTTCCCATAACTAATTTTCATTTCGAACATCCCTACATAACCCACAACGGTAAATTGTATGAGTAGTGGCAGATTGCGGGCTTCTTTCCTGTCAAACCGCTATGCAGTTTGAGCGGGCTACAAACCTCAAAATTTACCACATCGCCTGCCATTACTTATACAAAATGTTAGGCAATGTTATTATAGTAACTTATCCAATCTATTACCTCTACTCGGAAAATCCACTCTCGAAATCAAAACCTTCAAAACCTCAATACTTAATTTATCAACAACTATTTTTTCTCCACACATTTCATCTTTTACTAAGAGAAGTCTATCAAGTAAGCTTTTATAATCATCTGTTTGTTTGAATTTGTCTTGAAACTTTAAATACTTTTTTATTAAATCAGGGTCCTTTGATTCGATTACTATATCATCCACTACACATCCTTCTCTCCAATAGACATTATACTCTACATTCTTATCAAGTTCATGTTTAACCATCAAAGCCTTAAATTGAATAAACAACTGTTTCGCGACTTTTTCAAGAAATTCATATTTTTGTTTTTGACAGAATAGCTTTGTGTGAATAGTAACTGTAAATAAGTGCATAATTAATTATTTTAAGGCTTTAATTTTTTCCCATTCGATTTTTATTATCCTTCTGGATGCCTCTAAACAGACATCCCTTGCTGTTTGCAGTTTTTCTAAATTGTAATCTTCCTTGCTTCTAATAACTTCTATTACTTTATTAATCGCTTGTAATAATAATTTATGTTCTTCCGTTTTTGTATTTAACAACAGTTCAATTTTAAACTTTGTATAGAACAGCTTGTTATAATATTTCAATTCCTCTTCTTTTGAAAATATATCGTCAGGAGCTAAACTTAAACTATTAGTTAAAAAATCACTAACTGTTTCACGCAATTCGTTAATCCAACCTTGTCTGTTATTTGCTGCAATGGTTGCTTTAAATTCAGTTATTGCAATCTCTTTAGAATTTTGAATCTGTTTGTCAAGAATTTTTTCATTATTCTCAATTTGCGCTTTTAAATTTATTGAATTTCTTTGGGCTTGTCTTCTAGCTACCCATAGATTACCTATTACAGAAATAAAAGCAATTATTATTGCAGTTATCCACGAAATATTTCTGCTTACAAAAGATTTCTTTTCATTTTCAAAAGGTATCTGCTTAATATTTAATGTATCAGAAAGTTCTATCGAAAAATCCTGTGGTATAGTAACTTTATTGGAACATTCTATAACCATAGTGTCTGTGACTGATTGTCCAAATGATAGCAAGGTTATCAGATGAAATAGAATAATTGATATTAAAAATCTGTAAATCATTAAATTATATTTAAATCAAAAGTAAGAATATTAAAGAGTTTTACAATCTGGCACTGCTTTCTTTCTAATATTGCCTAACTTTTCAGTATCTGTCATAGACTGCTATTTATTTTGCCTATGTACTTCGTTTATTTGTTGGGCTAATGTAGTTATTTTTCACTAGTAAATGAG
>NZ_JAPDPJ010000143.1 GCF_026013605.1 Plebeiibacterium sediminum | reverse complement strand
CTTTTGGCCAAAAACGATGGTTTTGGATTCCATTTTTTTACTTTTCTTCGGTTCTCTTCGGTATGTCTTTGGTATTTGTTTGGTTTTCTTTGGTTATTCTTTGGTATGTGGTTGGGTTGTGGTTGGTATGTCTATGGGTTGTGGTTGGTATTTGTTTGGTTATTCATTGGTTCTAAGGAACCGAAGAAAGATCATGAAACATGCATAGTAAAACCATAGTCAATACAACGTCATACCCTGGTCATACCATAGGTAGCCAATAAAGAAGCAGGTGTAAAATAGGTTGTTAGATGATTTGGTCAGTAGGTCAATAGATATTAGATTATTAATTAAGCTATTGTACTAGTAATGTCAATTAAGTGTTAAAAATGAACGTGGAGTAGGTACCGAGACACTGATATTTTTGATAAGCTTCATTAAACCCATAAGGATTTACATCTGTGAACTTCTTTGTAATTTCATAATAATGGTGTTTGATTACTTCTCTTTTTCTAATTTGCACCAATTGTATGATATATATATATGCAATACGTTCTGTGTCTACTGTGTCTCTGTATTATTCTTTTTTTTAACTATTGATTCGCATTAGTAGACTATTGGTATTGAATAATGGCAACCTTTATTATGATATACTGAAGTTGTTGTGTGAGCGGACCTAAAGCAACGAGGTGGTTTACATTCATTACGTCATAGCTTTGTCACACATTTATAGGAATCGGGCACGGATTTACGCTATATACAAGAGCTATTGGGGCATAATTCATCAAAAACCACCGAAATATATACTCACGTGAGCAATAAATATTTACAACAGATTCAAAGTCCACTAGACGACTTAAATGTTTAAAAAATAAATTATATTAGCTAACTTAATTACATATGGCATAATGAAAATAACCGAAGTAGTTATGGCTTATGTCGAAGACGCAAAACCTTTCATGTAATCGAGAATAAATAAAAAATGTAAAACTGAAAAGAATTGCTTTACTTTTGGAATTAAAACACAAATAGAAATATACAGAACGACTAGTAGAATGGATTTTTTAATAATAATAACAGCAATACTGATTGTTATTTCAATGAATATTTTAATTGTTAATGCAATAATTAGAAAGACTGTTAATAAGCTAATTATTCCAAAATTGACAGAATTAAGTCTTCAATTTATTTCAATTAAACGAATAGGATTTATGAAAACAGGAAATTTTCCTGAACATACAATTTCTATGAACCCATTTAATCAATTTGGAAATTTTAAAATGACACTTTATAGAAATATTTCTTATCAAAATAAAAATAACAAACAGAGGGATATTACTGTTCGAATAAATTGGAATTTATTTAAAAAAACAACAATTGATTTTAAACCAGTTTTAAAATGAAAACATATTTTTCAGAAAAACATTGGCTAGACTTGATTTACAAACAGATTTAAAATAACCTATAAGAAATTTTACAGAACGCTTAGAATAAAAATATAATTTACAGCTTAGTAAACCGAATTTTAAAACAATACGGAAAAATTAGGACCGTTACAGGTTTTTGATTTACAGCTAGAAAGAAAAAGACACAAGCCATAACACGCCATGTAATTTAAAGGCAAATTAGCTGTACTTTGGTAGTTCAGCTCCCGCAGGTTGTCTTTGTCCATGCCGACAAAGACGCAGTACGCAGACTGCCTCAAAATTAATGGCAACCGATATGTATAATATTGAAATCACGACCTCAGAGATATGATTGAAAGAATTATAGTAACAGGAGAACAAGATCATAGACATTACTTATTGCATGAGGAATTAGCACATTCATGGGAGAAGTTCTCAGTTGATTTAAATGGCAAAATATCTGGCATTGTAAACCGACACATACTAGAGTTTAAACTCAATTTTCAAAGAGGTAATAAGGAAATTGAAATAATAGGGAAAAGACAATTCGACAGTCATTACAGTAGTCCGTTAGACAAACATTTTGCAATTAATACATCATCGAAGATTGAAGTTCATAAAATTAAGAGTCAAAATGAAAAATGGGAAATTAAGAAAAAGGATAAATTTGATTTGATCAGTAGGTTGTTTCAGACTACTAAACCGTTATTGTATGACAAGCACTACTCAATCTCATCATCTGTTCAATTAAATGAAAGATGGATAATGCCTCTTGAGTTGTTTGAATATCTGAAAAACGAGGTAGAAATTAGAACAATAGCATTTAAAGACGAAGTTTTTAAGATTGAATACGACAATCTTCTTGATACAAACAAAACATTAGAAATATTAGATGTAATATTAAAAAAATACAGTGCATAATACGCTGGCATAAAGCATGGCGCAGTTTGCTCGTCCTGACGCCTTTGTCTACCGTCTTAGTCTCCCTAGCGGGTGACACGACACCGCGACTAACGCGCCACGACTTCATCCAGCAAACGTTATGCAAAATTTAAATGAAACGAGCAACTAACATATTACTGACTCTGTTCTTGATTCTCTCAAGATTTTATACTTATGGTCAAATAACCAATGAACCCTTGTTGATTATTAAGGATAATTTGTTGGATATAAATTATAATGCAAAGCAGGAATATTGCTTGTTTGATGCCAAACCGAAGGACTTAATTGAAAATCCTGAATTTAGAGCTCAATTAATTAAGGAGCATAGAATTAAGTCTATAACTTATAAGACTTCCTCTGATGAAAAGACTGAATTATTTGATAGCACAGGTCACTTGAAAAACGTAAGAATAATATACAAACAAGAGCAGATTCGAGAAGTAAGTTATTTTAATGAGATTAACAATCTATCATTTCTTGTAAAATCCTTACCAGATAAGAAACCATACAAGAATCTATATTTCTACAACTATGATAAAAGTGGTAATCTGGTTAGCTATATTGAGATTGACAAAAGAGGCTTCTTTCGTAGAAGATATAGAGCTATGCAAAATTATTTATATGATACAATAGGTAATCTTCGAGAGATTCAAGGAATAAAACAATTTGACTATGATTCTACTAACAGATTAGTATTGGAGAAGGAAATAAACATCTATGGTGAAAGATTTACAAAAGTCAATCGAATAAAATGGGATAGAGCAAATTATGCTAATAGACAATTCAAGGAATACTTTTATTATCCAAGCGGACTTTTAAAACAGATTCGAATTAACCATTTTGACAGTCTCGAATTCAAAAATTACAAAATAACATTTGAGTACGATGATTTAGACCGATTAAAAAAGATTACTAAATATCATGCAAGTGGAGAGGAATGGAAAGTAAATAGATTGGAATATTCAAATGGAAACATAATAACAAATTCTGAAACTTTGTATTTTGGAGGTTCTGATAGCTTTACCATTGTTAAAAAGCAGTATCATTATGAAAACGGATTAATAACGAAAAGCGAAGAGTTTTTTAGCAATAAAAGGACAACAGAAAAACTAAGAGAAGAAGTCAAATATGAGTATACATTTTATTGATTTGATATAAAAACTTTGTATAACACTTAGCCTCTAATGTAGGGTTGCTTGCATACCCTACAAATTGGAGGGTTTGTTGAACTAAACAATATTCCAGCAACTAATATGTAAGGTGTTAATCATGTGATTTTACTTAAAGTGTTTTAAATGGCATTTTTAAAGCTTTTTATAAGGTTTTATCATTGTCATTTTTGTGATATTTCAGCTAATAATGAACCCTTTTATTCATTTGTTGCACTTGAAAGTTTTAGTTTATGAAAAGTTAATTTTAAGTCTTTGCGTTATAGTTCTTCATTTTTAAACATAGAAAACATGGCTCTTAAACCATATACCAGATGTTTGAAAGAGCTGCGACTGGTTTTTTTGTTGATTTGAATTTCAAATAAATAAGCTTCAAATTGATCAATGGACAGCTCCAAGGGCGAACACTTAAAATACAACACCATCTTAGAAATCTGCATCAGGTAATTACGGGTACAGGACTCTGATTTTCCGGCAATGGTGTAGTTACGCATAAATTGTTCGCTGATAAGTTTAAATTCAGGAACTGCTTTACAAGCTTGTTGTAGGTAAGATTCTCTACTCATTACAATTGTATTTAAAAATTAAT
>NZ_JAPDPJ010000142.1 GCF_026013605.1 Plebeiibacterium sediminum | reverse complement strand
CTCAATAAAGCTTTTGAGAATTGGTTTTAAGAAAAAAGATAATTTAATTTGAATAATCTAAATCAATCAGACAGAGTTATACTTACATATCCAAACAGAAACGGGATAGCCATTGTGGTATCCCGTTTTTTTATCTTTATAGCTTCAAATACTCATTCATTAATCCCCATGATTTAAGGAACCTCCCTATATGTTCCTCCATTTTGAAAGTCTAGTGGACTTTTTAAATGGAAGGAAGGAGCGAAGATCGCGTACGTATGGTGGAGAGAGAGGTCCTCCGGTAGGCTTGTAGTCTATCGGCATTCTACGATTGTACCGACGTACTTTCATTTAATCATGTATATCATTCATTTTCTCTTCTTTTTCTTTTGGTTTGCCGTAAATATCAATGTTCTCAGTTTTTGAATGCTTTTTCCAATCTCGTAATAGTTTTTTTAAATAATCATCCTTGCATAATTCAAACCTTTTTAAAGCGTAATACATTGCTGTAATTGATACCTCTGTAAATCTTGAACGTTCTCGTTTCTGACATTTCGGACACCACATCATAGGAGGTTGAATATTCAAGTCTGTTCTTATCTGATTCAATGTATTATTCAATTCCTTTACTAAATCAAAGTGCTGTTCAATTGACATTTTTGAATTCCATTTTTCTTTTAGAATGTCCTTTAATTCTGGAAACCAAGTTGTATTTGCTTGTCCTGCTGGCATATTTAATCAATTTCGTTTTCAATTGCTATTTCTTCCATTTCTTCATGAGTCACACCGTATTGAAATCCACTGCTTGTGTATCCTATAATCAGAGCGAAGTTTTCATCACTTTCAAATCCACACGAAAGGTTTAATTCATCTTCTCGTTTTTTCTTGGATGATAGCCTTTGTTTTCTGAGAGCTTCCATTGAATTAATTAATTGCGTCTCATATTCTTCTGATATTTCAACTCCAATCATTCTTAGTTCTTTAACCGCACACAATTTGTCAACAGAGTATTTTTTTGAATATCCTTTCACAAGGTTGTTACCTGAATAAGTTTTTATCCAATTTTTGGCAGAATTAAGCCTACGTTCTCTTTTCGGAGTTTTTTTCATTTAAACTATTCAAATGGTTCTTTTGGTAACGCTTTTAAATTTTTAGTATATCGTTCGTTATTATACGGTTTACCAAATTTCATTACCTCAAATAACTCAACAGCTAAACATTGTCCTATCATCTGTCTGGTTTGGAAATCATCAAATCCGTTTTTTATTAATCTGTCATATGTAATTTTAGTCTCAGGCGGGTCATTGTCCCTGAGTTGATTTTTTAAAATCTCAAAAATCTGTTCTCTTAATATTTCATTCGTTGCCATAGTTACAGTGTCTTTTTTAATATGCAGCACAACAGTTGCTGGATGAAGCGTGCGGAGATTAACCGAACCATACCTCCCAAACAGCATCTTAGCCAAAGCTTTTATTTGTTTTTATCTTTTCCTAATTAACGGCAAATCAAAGATTTTGAGGTGTATGCAAACTCCACTCAACTTCCTGAAAATCAAAGGCTCCATATGCTTTGTTCTAGCCTGTGTGTGCCCTGCATGAGCAGAAGTGCACCCACACCCCAAGTTCTTGAAAAAGTTTGAAAATACAAATCCTTTGAGATAAAAATTGGTTGTGGATATAATTTTTATCTATAGGGTGCAAGTCCAGGATTGAGGAACGAAATCACGAATACCAAAACTAATAAACAATTTATGAGTAATGGGTGGTTGGGCAATTGCTCAATTGGAACAAAGTGGAAATCGCCGACACCAAATAAAATAAGTTTAATGTTGGCAAAGTCCTATTTTAGGAACAACCATAATCATAGAACGACTTCAAAAACGTGGCTATATTGCTTTATCTGATATGTATAATCAATTACACTCTATGCTAGCTTCAAATACTCATTCATTATTCCCCTTGATGTAGAGAACCGCCGTATATGAGACCCGTACGTACGGTGGTGAGAGAGGTGCACCAGTGGGCTATTAGCTCACTGGCCATCTACGATTAGCAGTAGGCTTTTTTTACTTTTTGCCGCATACAGTGTTCTTAATCTCTGAAAGATTAAAGAATAAATTCATCTCACAAAATGCTTGACTAGTTCTGTATTTATCAAAACTATTTAGCTTGCTAGAATTATCAATAGCTTGGCTAATATGTCCTTTTAACTTTAAGTAAATATCACTACCCTGTTTTGTAAAATACTGTTTTGTCTTCTCATAGTCTGTCAAATACTTCTTTAATTGCTTTTCAGAAGAACTACAGGCAGTAAATAATTTTGAAGTTCTTTCAAAATGCAATAAAAACCAGAACTCTAAGCAAGGATTATTGACAATTACAACAACATTTTCAATCTTGTTTGCCGCATCTCTAAGGTGAATAAATAATTGTTCTGCTGTTTCGACTCCTTTTTTGGCTTCTCTTGTTTCTTTAATAATTACGTCATAATCAACAATCCAAAAAACTTTTGTGTAATCTTCTGCTAGCGATTTCACCATTTCAAATTGTTCAGAAATACTCTTCTTGGTGGGAAGTTTTGGTTCTATATTAACAGATAAGGTTCTTTCATTTCTTTTCAACATTTGTAAATACCATACCTCAGTATCACCATCCACAACAAAAGCATAAGTATTTTGTCCTTTTAACTTAATCTTCTTACTTTTCCTCATAACCTAATCAAGTTCAAAATAGAAATCACCTAAATTAGGTTTACCACTTAGCTTACCACTTTTATAGGCATTCAACACGTTTGTAGTGTCTCTTACAACAGATGTATCAAAGTCTGCTAACGAATACAATTCTGTTGAGCAACTTTCGCATTTATCAGTAAACCATATTGCATCATTTCTAAATATATCCTTATTGCCCAAGATTTCTCTATTGTGCGTGGTTGCAATTAATTGAGAGTTTTCTGAGTTAATAAGAAATGATAATATAAAATGAACATATAAGTCAGGATGCAAAGAGGCTTCTAATTCATCAATTGGAATTAAATGATTGTTTTTAATTAGTAACGCTAATAGACCTGCAAAACCGTAATATCTTCTAGTGCCTAATGATTCCAAATCTATAGGTAAAGTATAGTCTTTCCCATTAACAGTATGAACGAAACCAATATTAACCGCAGAAATTTTTCCTTTTTCTTTTAACTTTTCCACTCTATCATCAGAAGTTTCTAACTGTTTTTCAAGAAATTCGAAAAAACCTTGAGGAATTTCCTGCTCTTCTTCTTCAATTAATATATCTGAAATATGTAAATCAGCTTTCTGAAGGATACTTACAATGTCTTTTTTTGACAACTCTTTTTTATCAATTTTAGAGGTAACATACCCTTCTAGTTTAGTTCTAGTATAAACTAACGGTTTTAAATAATTTCTAAACCAATCAATAGCTTCATTTAATTCATAGAAATCAATATTTGTCTTTAGAAATCCTCCAAAAACAGTGTTGTTCCATAAGGTATTTGACTCAAGTGTTTTTTTAAATGTCTTATCCTTCTTTATTTTACTTCCAAACTTGATTTCGGTAAACTGATTTTTTAAATCAGTTGTTCTTTTAAAAACATTAGCCTTAGTTGTTTGATAATGGTCTAGCTTTTCACTAATAATAGATTGCCTAGAAAATTCAACTTCATAGTCATATTTTACATTGTTTTGAATAAACTCAATTGCTAAAACAGTAGACTTATTAGGTGTTTCATTATCAAATAAAAAAGGACTAAAATCTAATTCGTCAGTTTTTTTTTCTTCGGGGTCTAAAACTAAATCTCTTAAAAATTCTAGTGCTTTTAGTATTGTTGTTTTTCCAGATGCATTTGCACCATAAATCAAACCTAACTTTAGCAGGCGATAACCACATGAGTTAATTATATAATGACTTTCTAAATGAGTAGATTTATCTGCTTCAAAAGAAAGTATCTGTTCGTCTTTTACAGAACCAAAATTCCGAATTTTGAAATTAATTATCATTTTTAGTCGCTATTTTGTAAATAGATTACAAATATAAGTCATAAAAAGTTCATATAATGTTTTTTTCTTGTAAAAATAGTTGCAGGGTTGTTTTTTTAGCTTACTGCTAACGTTTGCTGGATGAAGTCGTGGCGCGTTAGTCGTGGTGTCGTGTCACCCGATAGGGAGACTAAGACAGTAGACAAAGGCGTCAGGACGAGCCGACCGAGCTATGCTTTATACCAGCGTGTGTGTGCCCTGCATGAGCAGCAGTGCACCCACACCCGAAGTTCTTGAAAAAGTTTAAAAATACAAATCTTTTGTGATAAACATCGGGTGTG
>NZ_JAPDPJ010000141.1 GCF_026013605.1 Plebeiibacterium sediminum | reverse complement strand
TATTTTAGGAACAACCATAACCATAGAACGACTTCAAAAACGTGGCTATATTGCTTTATCTGATATGTATTATCAATTGCACTCTTCTTTGGCTTCAAATTCTAATTCATTATTCCCCATCATGTAGAGAACCGCCGTATATGTTCCTCCATTTTGAAAGTCCAGTGGACTTTTTAAATGGAAGGAAGGAGCGAAGATCGCGTACGTACGGTGGTGTGAGAGCTTCTCCACTAGGCTTTTAGTCTAGTGGCTTGCTACTCAATTAGCGGTTTGTTGTTTTTCTCCCTGATATGTTTATTGATCGTTGTATCATTTTAGAAATCAAAAGAAAACTTCCAAATAGAACTATTCCTCCATAATATATCATCATCTGGTCAATTTTCTTGTAAATCATCACAAAAATGAAAATAATCCAAGGAAGTGCTAAATTCAAAGTTTGAAAACTAAATATGCCTGTCTTTAATTTAACATCCTTCTCCTCTATAAGCTTTTCCGACAACAAGATATCCTTCATCACTTCAATCTGATCGTTCTTAAGTATTAAATTTCGTTCTTTAAGTCGACCTGACTCAACATGGATAATCACTACAGTTGTAAAATAAAGTGATTTCTTTATAATCAGCTTAGTAATATTTTCCTTCTTTATTAGAGATGAACCAGAAGTAAACAGTATTGAATAAAATGCTAAAACGAAGAATAAGAATGCAAACGCACTAGCGTATAATGCTAAGCCAATATTTTCAATAATATAGTAACCCACAAATGCTAGAATAGTAAATATTGGAATCCCAATAAAAAAAACCATTAAGGTTTTAAATATATTATTAACAGATTTCCCATAATCATCAAGTAAGTCATCAATACATTCAGATTTAGTGATTACTAAGTTATTTTCAAAAATATGTAAAAATTCAAATCTAGTTCTAACTGTCTTTTTTAATGTATCAGAAGTACAATTCCATTCTAACAATTCTTCTGGCGATAGATTAAAAACAGCAGATATTCTATTGAGTGTATCTCCTGTGGGTTCTGTTTCACCTTTTTCAAGTCGTTGAACAGTTCTTAGTGATACCTCTGCTTTATTAGCCAACACCTCCTGAGATAATCCTTTAATCTTCCTTAGTTGTTTGACTGCTTGTGCCAACTTTTCTTTTTCCATATATTATTTTTTGATGACAAAAATATATCAAATCAAATAGGATTCTTGTATTTTCATTATGTCATCTTTACGTCATTTGTCCATTTACTGGGATGTCCTTCACAATAATCGCTAACGGTTCATGTATGGTGTCGTAGCGGATTACGTGAGTTTTCACTTTCAAAATAGCACAGAAATATGGGCGAGCGAAGAACTCCAAAGCTTGCAGTTAAACAGCTATGCACTATACATATTGTTAGCCACTTTTGGGTTTTTTATTTGGTCAAACTGCATGCTAAACACTTGCTTTTCTATATAACCAAATCTTGATATTTTATAATTTTTCAAAAGAGCATCTTCTATATTCTCAGCTTTGATACCCTCACCACAAACAGCTACATCTACAGGCGGAAGAATTGACATTAATTCCCATGATAAAGGATTTGATAAATTAAATCTATTTTTCAACTTAGGACAGAAGTCATATTCGTCTGTAATTTCTAGTGGCGAAAAAACATAATTAATACCATATTCAAAATTCTCATAACTTTCTAATTTAGTTGAAAGATATTTTAATCCTACAATATTATCATTCTTAAATGTAATCCATTGAAGAAGTAAACTTGGAATAATATATTCTTCATGAAATGGTGCTTTAGGATATTTTACTTGAAAACATGAAGCCATTACAAGTGGCCAAAGTAAAAAGTAATTAATCAATTGTTCGGAATCAATTTCATTTCTCTCATATTGATTTATTATAATATTCAAGTCATATGCTAAGTTTAATAGCTTAAAGTTATTTTGAGACTGATAACCTGAAATCCACAATTCTCCGAAATCTTTTCTGCCAAGTTCTAACCAACAAACATAAATTGAAGAGCCCAAATATAAACATGGCAACCCAGCTATGGAAAATCTTTGATTTGCAACTAAATGTCTTTTCGAGAATGGAATATGAAACATTTCTTCTCTTGTTGATAACTGTTCTTCAGAAACCCTAATTCTAAGCAATTTAGAATTGCCATTCGATGAAGAATTATCTTTTTCAATTAGAAACGATATCTTTTCTCTATAAAAATTACTTTCCAACAGTTCTTCAAGGAGATTATAAGCTTTCCCTGAGTTTCCCAATAAATAAGATGATATAACCTGTAAAATTTTTTTATTATTGGCTTCAATATTTTCAAATTCAGCTTTAATTCTTCTGCTGAGTTCATCATTACTTTTTAGCTTTATTATTTTGTCTTCAAATAAGTCTAGTCCTTTTTTCAATGTTTTATAATAAGACAAGTTACTCTGTGATTTCAAGGGAAACGAAAATGTCTTTAGAGAAAATGCTTTTTTTAATTCTTTCATTGTTGGGCTAATGTTTAAGTCTGTTTTTCAATTGTGGCTAACTAATAAGGATTTTATCCTTACCAGGAGCAAGATAATAAAAATAACAAAGCGTTAATTATAAAATAAAAATTATAGAATATGCTTAGTGGTTATTAAGGATAAAATAAAGTTGAACGATGGCGGCTATAACTATGGGTAATTCATTCCTGCAACTAGCTGTAACAAGGAGACTCTTTTGTGGATTTTTTATGGTTACCTTGTTTTTCATGTTACTACCTATTAAAAATGATCAATTATAACTAATCGATAAAGCATAACATTTCCATTATGCCTTTAAGCAAAAGCATTTGAAATCAATTCAAAAAGCAAAGAACGTTGTACCCATACTGTCATTCAAGTTGCCTGACTCTTTTTATTTGAACCATAATACCTTGTTTACAAATTGGACATCTTGATGGATCTTTACCTGTTATCTCTCTTAGTATTTCGTATGCACACAAGCCTTCTAATTGGGATAAATACATCACTTTTCCAACTAAAGAGATGACCTGTTCTCGTTTTCCATGAATATGTACTATTGAAAATATCCCAATATATCTGATCTTAAAAAATCCTTTGGGTAGCACGTGCTGTATAAAACGTCGTACAAATTCTACTGTACTTAACAACATAACCTTTCGGGTTCCAGTTCGATAATCCTTATAATTAAAGCTTACGGTTTTATCCTTTAATGCCAATAATCTGTTGTTTGATATTGCAACACGGTGTGTGTATCTTCCTAAATATTTTAATACACTATTGATTCCTCCAAAAGCTTTTTTGCTATATACATTCCAACTCTTTTCATAAAGCTTTTCTTTTATAATCTTAAAACCTTCATAGTTGGATGGTAAATTCAGTTCCTCATTATCCAATAAGCTTTTGAGTTTCTTTATTAAAATTCCTCTGAACATAGCGGATAGTGCTTTTATGGGAACAAAGAATTTTCTTCTGGAGGCAATCCATTCCGCTCCATCACTACTTAATCCTCCTGCGGGGACTAACATATGAATATGAGGATGGTAAGTTAAAGCTTGGCCCCAGGTATGCAATATGCATAATGCGCCAACATCTGCACCTAAAAAATCAGGATTCCTTCCCGCATTTTGTAAGGCTTCTGATGCAGATTGAAAAAGTATATCATAACACTGCTTCTGATTGATATAAAACAATGGATGCAAAGTATCTGGAATGGTGAAAACGATATGAAAATATCGACCCGGAACCAGTCGACTCTGCAACTGATCTACCCACTGTTGCTGTTTTAAATACTGGCACTTGGGGCAATGTCGATTTCGGCAGGAGTTATAGCATTGCTGTTGATAATTACAGTGATTACATTTTAGTATATGCCCTCCTGCCTTAGAGGTTCTACAACGTAATAGTGCATCTAATACCTTATCCTGTTCATAGGATATATTGTAGCGAGTATAAAGCTCATTATAACAGGATGCGATTACATCTGACACTTCCAACCCGTATCTCTGATTTTGATTTTGAGAAATCATAACTTTGGAGTTATAGGTTGAAGCAAATTAGGAACCTCGCCATAATACGGATGTACCAGATGTAAGTAGCCTGAGGTTGTTTTTAATGAGGCATGACCCATCAGTAATTGTAGGCGCTTCAGATTGACTCCTCGCTCCAACATATGAGTCGCAAAACAATGTCGTAAGGAATGAATAGTTACCGACTTCTGTTTAATACCTGATAGAGCTGCTGCTCGTCTTACCACATTTAAAAAACTTGTAGATATTCCGGTGATGTTGACCCCTCATTCCGGTCATATTGACCCCCTTGGATTTGGGTAACTAAAAATGGTTAGTGTGACAAAATTACATCT
>NZ_JAPDPJ010000140.1 GCF_026013605.1 Plebeiibacterium sediminum | reverse complement strand
TGCAATATATTCTGGGGATTCTTTTTTCTTTTCTGCCATAAGTCACAATATTAATAATTTGTTGCTTACAGACAGTGTTTATTTTACATCCTCTTTTTTTTGATCATTGAATTATCTACATAACTATCAATTCTTACAATATAACCCACCTAATTATACATGGTTCTTATTTATAATCTATTATTGTGCCTTTATATATTAGGCATTTTCGTTTAATAGGTTTTATAACCCACCTAATCACACATACTTTATCAATTAAATAATTGAGACTACATGTCTTAATGAAAACCTTATTCGGTAATAATTTCTTCAGGGAATGGTAAAACCAAGCTATCTTCTTTTTGAGTAATTAATTTTACTGTATATTTTTCATAATCATTAATATAAAAAAAATGGGAGGCCGTTGCCTCCCTTGAAAACCAAAAAGTGGAGAGTAAGACTCTCCTGTAAATTTATTTAGAAGTACTTAAATATCTGTACTTACAGGTCTTATCTTCAAAAAAATCGATTCTTTGGATTTCACAAACAAGATATTGTTTGGACAAATCTTTAATTCCTTTTTTTGCACAATATTGTTCATCTGCTAAATGTTTAATCTTAAACCAAATCCCAGCAGAAATAGTGCGATCAACTCTACCGCTTGATGATTTACGGTAGTCTATAAGTAATTTTGCTTTATTTGGATTCAATTTAATTTTTTGAAACGCATCTGTATTTTCAAAGTAAATACACAAGTCTGTTAAATCGATTCCCTGACCATTAATATCTTCAGCAATTAATGTTTCTGTCTGATCTTTTAAAAACCGTACACTTTCTCCATCCCAATTCATTGGAAAAGATTCCGTATCAAAATCATAACTTCCAAACTCCAGCGTTACTGGTTGTATATATGTTCTTCCAATTTCGAAGCATTCAATTTCATCTATTAATTCTTTTTTCTTAGTTGAAACATAGGAATGAAATGAAAATTCATCAGAATAATTTTGCTTATAGGCTTTTCTATCATATCTGAATGCATATTCCTTTATCACATTATTATTGATCTCGCCACTGAGTTTTTTCGATGCAATAAATGCATTCTTAGGAGTAAAGAATCTCGTTGTGTCTTCCCAATATTCATAATATTCAGGACAGGCAATTTCTCCTGTCTGCAATGCATTATTAATATCAATACCGAAATTGAACATCTTATTGGTTATTGCTAGAGTTCTGTTATCATCGTATACTCTAAATTGTTTAATGATATGAGCTTCATAATTCCCTCCAAAGTCTTGTCCTTTGTTAATTACATCACTTCTATAAGCGCCTCTTTTTTGTGGAGTAAGATTTTTTCCAATGTAATAGTATTTGTATGTATCACTATAATCTGCAGGAGAACATACAACAAGCGTATCTCCAAGGTGATACGTAACTCCATTTATAGCAGTAAAAGGATCATCACTTTTTTCAAATTTCTGCGCATTTGTAAATTGCGATAAACTTAGTAGTACAATTACGAATAATTTCGTAATAAGATTAATCTGGTTCATTTGTTAGTTTTTATAGTATTAAATGTGTGAATATCTCCTTGTTTTGTTGTAATCAGATCTTTCATTAATTCCATTTCAGAAGGAATCTCTCTGTATCCAACATCTCCAATTTTCAATACATCATTAAAAAGATATTTTGATAATTCTGATTGAGGAAATTGTGCAGGTCTATTAAAACATTGAACTTTTTGATTTCGCCTTTTCTTAGATTCTCCAAAGTTCAGACAAGCGTAAATAATGGAATTAGCAGTATGATTTTTGTCTCTCATACCTTTTAGGTATTCATCATATTTAAAATTTAACGCTTGCCATATCAGATTCACCATTTGTCCAACAGAATATAGCTTGAGCAGATCAGCCATAATTGGAGCGATTGCTTCTTTTTGATTTGTAACAAGGCCTCTAGAGTCCAGACTACCATAAAAAATCTCAATCACCTCGTTTAATGCAACTTTCCTCCATAGTTCCAATTGCTCTTCCAATGAAAGGTCTAGTCTTCTAAATGGCATAAAATATTTTCTAGCTATATTTTCTTCAATTTCAATATAAATTGCATAGGGAGAATGGTTTCCAACTCCTAGCTCTGTCATTAAATGTTTAAGGTAAAATATATTGGGTGCTGGATCCCCATCTCCTACAGTTCTAGCACCTATAACTTTAAAGTCCTTCGAAATACCTGTATGAATTAAACTCCCCAAAAATAATTTGACATCAAGATCAAGTGTTTCGAATTGTTCTCGGGATATTTTTATTGTCTTGACATTGCCTTTTTTGTAGGAATAAGCCGCATCTTCCCAAAGATCGTCATACGGAAATAACTTTTCATAAGGATCAACCTCTGAAAACATTTCTTTATGACATGATGGACAAATTGGATTAGATAGTTTTCCTCTTTTAATATGAAGCTTATGAGAGGTTTCTCCACATGTTGGGCATATATTATCTGGATGTACAATTGGTGGCAGTAATTTTAGGAATTGAGTATTAGTTACCTTTTCAAGATTGTACTTTTCCATAATCTTTGGAAGAGTACAATCTTTTTTATGAAAGTGGCAAATTACCTCCTTGAGTTCATCATAAGATAACTTACTAAAATACGGATCTATTTTTGATTCATCGAAATGATAACTGGTCATAGGCTCGTTCCTTTATTGGTTCACTACCGCCTATAAATGAAGGTGGGCATGAACCTTTGCTTTATATAGCCTTAGAAGGTACGACCAAGCACCTGAGAGAACCATACAAGCGAAAGGAACACACCCATATCAGGGTGCATTCACTTTCTGACTTCTCTCTCTTGATAAAATTGGTCGTTTTTCTAAGGAGAAGCGTCAGTGACGCAACAATTATTTTAATATTTCAGCCTCAAAAATAGTAAATCATTGTTGACTATTGAACTTTTTATTTATTTTGTTTGAATTCAAATCCTTTTTTCCCTTATGGTTATTCAATATTGTTCCGATCTACATCTGGAGTTTATCCAGAATAGTTTATATCTTCATAAAAATCCAATGAATTCAGTTGGAGATATTCTAGTTCTGGCTGGAGACATAACTTATTGGGGAAAGAAGCATTTTAAACACTCTTTCTTTGATTATATTTCGAAACGTTTTAAAGCAGTATATTATGTTCCGGGAAATCATGAGTTCTATACCGGTAAAGATTTAAGGATTATTGATAAACCTGTATTTGAATCCATAAGGGAAAATATATGGATGGTTAACAACACATCTATTGCTATTGAAGGAGTGGAATTCTTTTTTAGCACTTTATGGTCAAATATACCAAATGATAAATCTCTATATATTGAAAATAATGTAAGTGATTTTTATAAAATCAAATATCATGGAAAAGATTTGAATACAGACATTTTTAATGAATTACATGAAAGAAGTATTGCATTTCTTCAGCAATCAATTGTCAACTCTAAAGCCTCTAAAAAAGTAATTGTTACTCATCATGTTCCAAGTCAGCTGTGTAATCCAGAGAAATACAAAACATCAATTATCAGTCCCGCTTTTGTAACAGAATTACATCCATTAATTCATGATTTAGATGTTGATTATTGGATCTATGGCCATCATCATGATAATATGCCTGAAAAAGAAATTAATGGTACAAATTTAGTTACAAATCAACTAGGATATGTACATTTGGGTGAACATCATGAATTTAAAAACGCTGCATTTTTTGAAATATAATTTAAATTATACTTGATGCTTACTAACAAAGACCGTCATTACGCAGAAAAAAGAAAGAAATTATGGGATTCCTTTGGTTGGGGATACAGGGGAACAAACTATCTGAGCAAAAATCATTCACTAAATTGTGGGTGTAAATGGTGCAGAATAAAAACACTTCATAACAGATCTGAAAATAAAAAAAATAGATTGAAGGCAAGACTTTCATTAGCAAATAAAGAAGTACATTCAGATATTGAAGATGTAAATATGGAATACAAAAAAGCCAGATATTATTAAAAAAAGGCACCATAACTGATGCCTTTTAAATCATTTCCATCTTGTATTGCGGTATCTTTTCCAATTTTTATTTCGTTGTTTTGAAATAGTTGAGTTGGGTGTTTCTCTGCCATGAGGAAAACAATACTTACAACCACCCATTTCAATATAGTTTTGAATTCTTGAAATTCTTACATTATTGAACTTTTTTGGGATATCAACTACTCCAGAATAACAACATCCAAATGCTTTTTTAAGACGAAATTCTTTTTTCGTTTTTACTTTTAATCTAAGAGGAAAATCCTCTTCAAAATTTTTCATTATTAGTTAGTTAATCCTTACGAACAAATAATTACTGGATCTATGCTATATGTTTTGATGTATATTTCCAGTAATATTTTTAGCCAAAGAACCTCTTCCTT
>NZ_JAPDPJ010000013.1 GCF_026013605.1 Plebeiibacterium sediminum | reverse complement strand
CAAGCATAGGGTTTCAGACCTTCAGTCTGATATTTATCAGAGGTCAACATCAAGGGGCGTTGCCACCTTGTTTTGATGTAATAGGCCTTCAGCCTCTGTTCGATTTAAAGCTAATTTCATTTCGAAGCTGTAGAAAAATATTCATGGTATTTCTCAGGCTGACAGCCTGAAATATCATAGCTTGGGGTATCACCCCAAGTGCATGTATGTAGTGCATAATCAGGCTGTAAGTCTGAAACAAAAAATGACAGATAAGCAATCGTTCAAGTTCAGCAAAGCGTCCCGCAATGTTTTCTTATATTCCATATCCTTTCCAATGTAGTTGAATAGAGATCAATTATATGTTTTGTTAGTTGATGTAAATAGATTTAGAACGGCCAGAGGCCAATGTAAAACAGCGAAGCGAGACGCTTCGCTGAGCAATGAGTCAACATCAAGGGGCGTTGCCACCTTGTTGTGATGTAATAGGCCTTCAGCCTATGTTCGATTTAATGCTAATTTCGTTTCGAAGCTGTAGATTAATCTCATAGGTATTTTTCAGGCTGAAAGTCTGAAACAAAAAATGACAGATAAGAAATCGTTCATAGAAGCGAGACGCATCTATAAGCAATGTGATCAACATAGTCAAATTTTGATTTTTAACCAGATGTTATAGTTAATGTGAAATTAAAAGTTTCTGATAGACCTGATACTTTCTTCTTCTTCCTGTTTCTTTTTCTTCTTTTTGAACATACGTTTACGGTTTTTTCGATAATAGGTGAAGTTATCGTAGCAGATAGATATTTCATGGCTATTGTAACCGATACCAGAGTTATTTCTGTTCAGATCGTACGAATAACCCAATAGTAGTTCTTTTGAGAGCTGAACATTTACAATAAATGCCATAGTATGTTTTATTCGGTACGATGCTCCAACAATAAACTTTTTATTAACAGAAAGTAATGCATTCATATCTAAATTAGCTTCTGCATCATCATTCATCTTAAACAGAATGGATGGTTTTATGGATAGGGATTTATTTAAACCTACTAATAATCCGGAAGAAAGATATGCGTTTCGTTTGTAACCGGGAACCTCAATGTTGTCGTATTTTGAAAAATGAGTCTGAATAAGATGAGGGAATGAAAGCCCCACGTAAAATATCGGAGAATATAAAAAAGCTCCTGCTCCAAAGTCACCGTTGATCTGATTTGATAAATCACTTTGAAACATGGGGTCATTACTTTGTACGATGCTGATTTTAGATAGGGTAATGTTCTGATAAATAGCTCCAATATTTAAACCTAATGAAAGATGAAGTTGGTCGTTTAACTTTAGCAAATGAGCATATGAAAAACTTGCATTGTAAGTATTTACTGGTCCAACTTTATGGTTAGATATTAATCCGCCTATTGCATTATAGGTTTTGTTAATAGGGCCATTGATGCCTAGCATATATGTAGTGGGTGAGCCTTCTACGCCCATCCATTGTTTTTTAATATTAAGATTTGTTGATATGGTGTTTCGAATACCTGTATAAGCCGGGTTAATACATAACTGGTTATTCATGTATTGCGAAAAGGAGGGATCCCATTGCGAAAAGGATTCTCCTGCAAAAAAGAAAAATATAACAAAGAGTAATATGGATTGTAATAGTCTCAAGTAATTATAGCTTGTTGTGTTAAAAATTGATGTATATATAGCCTTTTAAATCTAAATCCAGGTCAGCTACAATAAACCTGTAAAAGTAAGTGCCAACATTTACTTTACTTCCAGATTGGGAACCTGAATTAGCAATTCCATCCCAGTCGTTTTTGTAATCTTTATTTTCATATATAATATCGCCCCATTGGGTAAAAATACTTAAATGAACATTTGATGCATTTTCAAAATCAGGAACCGTAAAGAAATCGTTTATGCCATCTCCATTGGGTGAAAATCCATTGGGTATAAAGATATCATCCGAGGAGTCATTGCTTAATAAATTGATGATGATCCAGGCAGAACTGTAATCGCCATCTTCATCAATAACCGAATATTGAATGGAGTCAGCACCTGAATATCCTTTTCCTGGTGCATAAATTATGGTTGTATCATTTAAAGTATAGCAATCACCTTTTTCAGCAGCAGTTTCAATATTTAATTCAATCGGAAAATTTAACAGGTTGGAATCATTGGCACAGCAGTTAATCATTTTTTCCATTGTCCAGTATGTTGATATAGTATCGTTTATGGCTACAGGAATATAATCTTTATAAATGGTATTAATTTCAACAGTTCCGGTACCACAGTCGCCATACATATTACAAATTTCATAAACAAGTCTGTCTTCACCTGTAAAATTGATCTCAGGTGTATATGAAATGGAATGATCCTCATTGATCAGTACTGTTCCGTGCTCTGGTTGTTCAACTAATTTCAGCGAACTAATACCATCAGCAAACCCGTAATCATTTTCAATAATGTTTATTATTTCTGTTTTATTAAGGCTAACTTCGGCATAATCATCGTTAACAGATACAGCATTTGTATTTTGATTTTTAAATGATGTGTTGATAAATAAAAGCGTTAAGCTTATTAATTGTAAAAAGAGTGTTGAATATGTTTTCATTATTTGCATAATGATGATTAACGTTTTATAGTTGAGTTGTATTCATTTAAATTATGGTAAACTTAGTGTTTTCGTTTAATACCATCGTAAATTACATCCTGAAAACTACAAGGAACAGCTCCCTTTTTAAAATTGTTGCAGTTAAATTTATAGCCAACAACCAATTGAACTCCATTTCCATAATAGTTTTGAGTGCCAGAAAGGCTCATTTGATATTCTATTCCAAAGCTCATTCTGTCGTAATTTACACCAGCAGTAATACTTGATGATAGGTCTCTTCCAATTTTATGATCCATACTTCTTCTGTAACATAAAATGGTCCAATAGGCAAGTTTTTGGTTGTAGGTTGGCATTTTTAGTTTTAGGTTTATATCAAACCTTGTATCGGCAAATTTATTTCTTCGGTACATTAATTCCGGAAATAAAAATACGTCCCGGGATGATAATTTAAACCAGGTTCCCATATGTATATTTAAATCTGCTGGTAATTCATTATCGTAGTCGTTGTTGTACAAAGGATTATTTTGAGGTAGCAAATTTGTTAATGACATGCCCAGGTGATGGTTGTTAAACTTAAGGAAGAATCCCGTATTTGAATTTATTCCCCATCCACTTTCTGTTCCTCCGCTCATTACCGGGTCAAAAGGTTGATCTTGTCCGATAAATGCAGATTGATCAAATCTTGATTGAGCAACATTTATCGAAAGGCCAAACTGAATACTCGATTTTTGGCGCATGTTATCTAATAATTTTATTTCGTATGAAAAGGATTGTTGTAATCCCAACTGACTGGTATAACCATTTTTATCGTTGTAGATATAGGTGCCTGATCCTAACTGACTGCTAATACCAAACTGATAACTGAAAAGTTGAGTAGAAGGAGAATCATCCATTCCAAACCATTGTTTTTGATAATAGGCATTAAATGTATTGCAGCTTTTATCGCCTCCGGCAGCTGCCGGATTCATTAAAAAACAATCGTACACGTATAAGTTAGTAATGTAATGTTCCTGACCATTTGCGGCCTGACCATATACAATTATTATTAATAGTATTAATATATAATTCCTCATTTTCTTAGGTTCGATTAGCGTTTTAAAGTAAAGTGTCCTTTAAGTAATTTTTTAGTTGGTAAGAGCTCTATCACGTACCAATAGTCAGTTGAAGGCATTGGCTTGTTTTGATAGGTTCCATCCCAACCATACTCAGAAGCAAATGCTCCATTGTACATCACCAGCAGTTTTCCATACCTGTCATATATTCTTACTGCAGCTTCCGGAAGCTTTTCTAATCCGTCAATTCTCCATTTATCATTGTAGCCATCTCCATTAGGTGTTACAAAGTTTGGAACATCAATATCAATGGCATCTGAAATATAAAACACCTGTGAATTGGTACAACCATTGTTATCCAGTATGTAAGCTGTATACTCTCCGGCTTCCAGATTAGAAAAAGTATTTTCGTTTTGCCAGAAAATACTGTCAAGACTATACTGGTAAGGCTCATTTGCCATATCCATTCTTAAAACAACCTGACGATATATTGTGGTATCCAGTACTTCTATTTGAGGAAGTGGTAAAAAATTCATTACAACCGTATCCTGCTTAAAGTAACATGTGGTTGTACTATTGTTGATACTAATACCAATGTTTACAATGCTGGTATCATTTTCAAAGAATGATTTAAAAGATGAAGTACTGTTATCGCTCAACCATAAATACTGTCCGGTATGATTATCAGCTTCCGAATCCAGATCAAGCAATGATATTGTAGTATCTTTTTGACAAAGCGTGAAGTTGTAAGTTGTATCTTCCACTTGCATGTACTGAATCTTTTGCTGGTCAAATGTTCTACAATTGTTGGCATCAGTAACATTAACCGTATTAATACCACCAATATCGGCATTAATAGCAAAGCTTGTTTCATTATTATGCCATAAATAGCTGTTGTAAATATCCCCTTCTATTGGCGAAATGGCCAAAACATCAATTAAAGGACAAATCAGTGTATCACTGCCTAAAGTTACTTTAGGAGCATCGTACCATTTTACTTCTGTAGTAGCAGAACCTGAACATCCATTTTGGTCATCAGTTACTGATACATGATACGTTCCCGCACCTGCATTAATGGTTTCGTTACTAGAGTTGGTAGACCACCACACGGAGTATGATGCCGGCCTGTTTGCAATTTGTGGTGTTAGTTCAATTTCAGTTCCAGGGCATGTTGCAGGCGTATTAGGAAGCGTTACAACAGGTAATGGAATAGGATTGATATTGATGTCATCTGTAGCAAAACATCCATTTTGGTCGTAAACTGTAACACTGTAATTAACCGGATTACTTGCATTGTTGATTTCAATAGAAGAATCGGTTGATCCTGTATTCCAGATATAGGATGTATAGTTTTGCGGTGATGGTATCGACAATGTTTCACCAACACAAATATTTCTGTCTAAACCTAATTCTATCGAAGGAGAATTATAGATGATGATTTCAACAGAATCAGATTCCTCACAAAGGTTATTATCAATGATGGTTAACAGGTAAGTGCCGGATTCATTCACAGTCCAGTTTGTATCCGGATTTGGATTTCCGGTTGTGGTTCCCTGTTTCGTCCACTGGAAGCTTTGTATGTCAGTACCAACAGTTAAAGGACATTCCAATAAAATACCTTCATTGGTACATCCCTGAGTATTAATTCCTGAAAGATCTATTATTGTTTTAGGATATTGTACCACCTGAACATCATTAGTGTTTTTACATCCGTTAGCATCAGTAGCTTCAACAGTGTATGTGGCTGGAGTATTAACTGTAATAGCACTGGTTTGTTCCCATGTGTTCCATAAAAATGTTGGATTATTAACATCTGATCCATTTGAATATTTTACAGATGATACAGAAATAATATCAGATGATCCGTCACATAATCCTAACGAATTTGTGTTTAAGCTAATGTTAGGTAATTCATTAACAGTCAGGCTTACGGTTTCTGTAGTTGAACATCCGTTTAATCCTTCAACGGTTAATTGATAGGTTCCGGCAGTGCTTACTTTTGTTGTATCGTACGTAGATCCGGTTGACCATAAATAACTATTGTAAGTAGATGGAGAAGCCTGGAATAGAGTAGTATCTCCCTGACAAATTTCCTGATCTCCAGATATAGTAATACTTGGATTTGCTTTTGTTAATAAAGACATCGTATCAGAAGCAATACAAGCCTCATTAGTATATTCAACCATTAAAGCGTACGCTGCAGGATCATTGGTGTTTAACCAATCCTGATCAGTTGGGTTGCTTTCCGTAATATTACCATTTGCATCGAGCTTAACCCATTGATAACTCTGTAATTCACTGTAGTTTTTAACTTCATTTGGCGTAATTAAATCCGTAGCATCACCCTGACAGATATATTGATCAAATAATGCAGGAATAACAAATTCATCATGATAGTCAACATTTACCTCTGTTGTTGAATAGCAATGAAAAGGAGCACTGGTATCGTAAAAATCAACATTGGTATTTGAAATTACTAAAGAGTAAACTCCGGAAGCATCAATCTGGATGGTGTTGGGATCTGTTGTAGAGGCTGTACTGCCATTCCAGAAATAATTGATTTGATTGGTGAAAAATGGATGATTTGAATTAGAACTGGTATTATTAAAATCAATTAAGTCATTTAGTATGATCACATCGTTAGCACAAGGTTCGATATGATCTGTTAAAGAAATTACAGGAGCAGCAACCTTATGTACAGTGATATTATCCGTAAGAGAACATCCGCTGGAATGTACCGCATAAATTTCCCAATCTTCAGCAGATAAAGTGGCATCGGTATATTGTCCGGCTTCAATTGATTGATTGGTTGATTTTATTCCTGAATTAGCGCCATTTTGTAATGTCCATTGGTAAGTATCAAAACCATCATTGGCATTTAATTGTATCACATCTCCATTACAAATGGTTTTATCCGGTCCAAGATTTATGGAACCCACATCAACCACATAAAAGTTAATGGTATCTAAAACACTGCTACAACCGTTTTCATTAGCCTGAACAACGTACTTACCTGCATCCGAAAGAGATACATTGTTAATGGTGTAAGAATCAATGTTATTGTTTAGGTCAGTAGTAGAACTTCCGTCATTAAAGAACCATGAAATATTTGAGATACCTGCATTAGTAGTAATAGTGTATGGAACAGTTGGACATGCAGTAATGGTATCATTAGCAAATATGTTTACAGTTTTCCAATTGTAAGTGGTGTTGTCTGAGTTAACACATCCGTTACTGTCTGTTATGGTTACAGCCACTTCTTCAGGAGTTACAGCTGTGTAGGTTTGCTGTGTTGATCCATCGTGCCACAAATAACTAAAACCTGTACCAGCATCATAGGTTTCCGTTTCACCCTGGCATTCATCAGCAATATCAGGTAAATTAATATTAGGAAGAGGATTTACTGTTACATTAACATGATCAACACTATAGCATCCGTTTGAATGTGTTGTCATTACATAATAAGTGCCTGATGTATTTACCGAATACGTTGCGCTTGTGGCCAATGGGGTTAAACCAGTGTTGGTTTCCGGATCCTGATCGAACCATCTAAAGGCAGAAGCAGAAGCAGACCCGATATTCAGCGTGGTAAATTCACCTTGGCATATATTTTTATCACTACCTAAATCAATGGGATCACCAAGTGTTACATTTAATGTGAAGGTTTGAGATACTGAACAACCATTAATATCTGTGCCGGTAACCGTGTAAGTTCCTTCCTGCGATTTCAACACGTTAACCAGGTTGAGTGTTGCACTGGTTTCGCTTAATGTTGTGTTGTTATATTCCCAAATATAGCCAGCTAATATATCAGCATCTGCATTTAAACTTACGTCAGTATATCCACAGATTGTAATGGTTTTGGGTGTTGTTGTGGTTTCTGTTCTTAAGGTAATCAATGCACTGTCTTTTGCTAAACAGCCTGTTGTGTTATCTGTAATATTAACATATACACTGTCTGTTTGATTAAATGATATCTGTGCATCAGTTGAGCTTATACCAGAGTTTATCGTTGTCCATGCAAAATCATAATTACTATTGGAACTTACAGGAGAGGTATAAGTAGCATCGTGACATAAAATTTCATCATTTAAAGTGTAGGTTGGTAATGGTGATACGGTTATTTCGATGCTGTCAACAGCAGAACATCCATCCTGACTGGCTGTGAGATAATACCAACCCGTTTGATTTACATTAACATATGGATCAGTACTTATTATAGCTGATGTTTTATCTCCATATCTCCATTCATAGTTATCTAAAGTGGTTGTGTTGTATATTCTACTACCTGTACAAATGAAATTCTGCGATGTTACTTCAACGTTTAAATCAATAGGTATTTCTTCTTTAGTAGTTATTTTTATTGTATCAGTGGCACTACATCCATCTTCATCAGTAATTTGAAGCCAAATTTCATCTGTCCCATTCGTATTTGATGTATAGGTATAATTTGAATCAGAAGAACCATCCTGCCAATAAAATGTACCTTCGTTAAGTGTGGGTGTTATCACGTAAGTATCGTTAAAACAGATTTCTGTATCTGCACCCAGATCAAATTCAGGCAAGTTAAATTCTACTTCAATGCTATCCGTAAGTTCACATCCTTCGTTTGAATTAATCATTCGTGAAGCAACCACCCAGTATAAACCCGACTCTGTAACTTCAAGAACCTGGTCGGTTGAAATAATCTGCTCTTTTGTTTTTTCACTAAACCAATTGTAAGTACCTAGAGATTCACTGGCTCTTAATTGAATTACATTACCCGCACATTGTTCTGTAGGTCCGTTTATTGCCAGATTGTTGAATGCTGAGAAATATCCAAAACTTGCACTACCTGAGTTTTCATCAAACACACTTAGGTGAAAAAGCCCTTGTGAATTAGAAAGTGTATGTGGTTTGTTTGTATCAAAACCATCCAGTCGTTTGTTTACAAAATACCATGTATCATCAGCATTAGCAGCGCCTGTGTTAGGTACTTTAACCCAGTTTACCCCACTTAAAGCATTACTAGTATTTCCATTGTCATCAACAAAGGTAAAATCATTAATGTTTTTATATTGTGTTAAGATCTGTACAAAAAAGCGGGCATTCAATATTTTTGTAAAGGTTACCGATGAGGAACCTGTACATTTTATTGGAGGAAGTATAGCACTACCTAATTCGTTTGAACTACCTACCAACCCTGCCAATTGATATACATATACCGAAGCCGTTGATTTGATATGTAGTGAAGAATTTTCTAAAATATCCAAAGAAATGCTTTCACCTTTATTTAAATTGAAAGATCCTGAACTGGAGTCGGTTTCATCAACAGTTACTGTAGTATTGTCTTTTGTAGCAAGAATATATACTTTTTCAATGGGCATCAGAGACCATGAATTGGCTTGAGGAGCTCCTGAAAACATAGCAATATATTCAGTTCCTGTAATGGATACAGGAACTGTCTGGTCACCAATTAAATCCCATGATGCTCCTTTTTCATCTCTGATGGAGTCGTCAGAAATGGTTACAGCTATAACTTTATTCGATTTTATATAAGTTCCCGAAAGTGTATAATTTTTATCAATACTGTTTCCCTCAATACTATAGGTCTCTCCTCTGTTAAGAGTAATGGTGTAAGTTGTTCCTGCACCATGCCCCACAACATCTGCTGTAGGTGTTATTTCAACAACCGTTCCATCCTCAGTGGCTACAATATCAATAGCTTCATATGGTAAAGGATTATAATTATTATCTTTATTTGCATATTCTGTCTGGGATGAAGCAAAAAATTCAGTACCCAAAGCATTCTTTCCTTTTAGCGTAAATTTATCAGGATTATTGCTATTGGCCACCTCATAGTAAACAGATATTTTGTTATCCGAAGTAATTAAAATCCCCTTTGAGTTAATACTGTTCCCCGGTGAGTTTTCAATGGCATTAATATCAGACCTGCTGGTAAACTCTATTTTATCCTGTTCAAATGCATCAAGACTTAAGGTTCTGGAAAAACCCGGGTTGGCAGGCATCGTTAATGTTATATTCGCTGGTTGATCAAGCGCGGTTATTCTAAATGCAATTGGAGCATCGCCATGTTGTTGAATGACAGAAGGAGCTACAAACCAAAATTCTGTATCAACCTGAGCTTTTATTGATGAATATAAAAGCATTAGAATAAAGACTGTGAGTGTTGTGTATTTGTTTGGCATGGTGTAAAAAATGTATGTTGAATATTGATTAAGGGATGATTTATATTACCGTGAATTTTTTAGGTATATGTTTATTTATAATTAATAAATAGGTTCCTTTGGGAAGCTCACTTACAGAGGTTGTAGTTGATTTATTTGTGTTTAATGGAATAACCTTTACTACTTGTCCATTAGTGTTTATGATTTGAGCTTTCTTATTTTCAGAAGGTTCTGCAACAGATATCGTAATGTATTCATGTGCAGGATTTGGGTAGATTGAAATAGCCTTATTTTCATCTGTTGAATTAATGGAAGAGGTAATGTCAAAACTTACCTCAATTTTTTTGTCTGAAGTAAGATCAGATATTGTCATAGTGTTTTGTATAACAGTGCTGACACCATTAATTTTTATAGCACTAATGATGAAGTTATTCTCAGGAGTTATGGTATAAGTAACATAATCCCCATCTTCCAATATATAAAACCCAGAAGGTTCAATGTTACCTCCTGGTCCGGCAACCGATTCTATTACATGAGTATTGGCAATACTAAACATGTAACCTGAACCTGCGTTAATAAACTGATTGGCGCCATTTGCATCATGACTTTCGTTGAAGGCTCCTATGATGGCTTTGTTACCAAATATATCAACTGCACAACCAAAGCTGTCTCCGGCAGTTTTATCCGAAGCTTTTATCTTTTGTATCTGAGTCCAGGAACCAGATGAATTTAAATGGTAATAATAAGCACTTCCAGAATTGGAGAGCGTGTTGCTACCTGAAATGTCTTCATCTTCGTATTCTGCTCCAACAATAGCATAATCCTGAAAGATCGCTACTGAAGAACCAAATAAATCTTCGCTGCTTCTATCATCTGCAACTATTTTTTGATCTTCAATCCATTGATTGGAACTGTTTTGTTTAAAAATATATGCAGCACCAGCTTTTATCAATGAGCTGTTGTTTCCTTCGTTATTAGCACCAATAATAGCTTTATCTTCTGTGATAGAAACAGAAAAACCAAAACTATCTCCCAATTCAACATCCGCTGCACTAACCTTTTGTTGTTCTTCCCATAGTTGATTAGAGCTGTTGTAAGTGAAAAAATAGGCACATCCCGTATTATTGTTTTTACCTTTAGCCCCCACTAAAAAGGTGTTTTTATCAATGGAAACAGTATTGCCAAAATTATCATTTGCTTGAGTATCTGAGGCCGTAATTTTTTGACTTTCAGTCCAGGTATTGTCATTGTTGTTTTTAAAAACATATACAGCACCTGCATTTGTTTTGCCTTCAACAGTTTTTTTAAAGGTGCCAACTATGGCAAATTTGTTATTAATAGACACAGAGGAGCCAAAGTTATCATTGGCAATTGCATCGGCATGTTGTAATCGGGTAACTTCATTCCATACCCCGATTTCATTTCGTTCAAAAATGTAAGCTGCACCCACATCTTCAGTTGAACCTGTATGTTCTTTTGCACCAATGATTATTAAGTTTTCATATATATCAACACTCTGACCAAAATTGTATCCATCACCAGTATTTGAAGGAGTGAGTTGTTGCGTTTCCTTCCATATTCCATTTTCATCTATATCATAAACATAGGCTGAGCCGGCATATGCAGTAAATTCAGTAAATGAAGTGTATACAGTTTTCTGAGGGGCACCAATAATAGCTGTATTTCCATAAATAGCTACCGAAGTGCCAAAATTATCATAGGAAAATCGATCAGAAGCAACAATTTTATTTGTTTGATCAAGATTTTGACCATAAGCATATATGTTAACCAGAGATAAAGTAGTTATTATTATTGCAAATATATTTTGGGAAGATTTATTTTTCATAGTTCGTAATTAGTTTATCGTACTATTGCATGTGTATTTGATTTTGAGTATGTATTATTTCAATCATTTGTAATTATATATGTTTAACAAAAAGTTAAAATATTGATTTATAACGGAAATATATTAGCCTTAGTGTTTATTGAACTGATATAAATTTAAAAATCAAACAAATATTTCAAATATTCATATTGATGGTTTATACATATGTTATGTCAAAAAGGTTACATCTTGAGGTCGTTGTATTTTAAATAGATAGCACTTTATATGATTTAGTTAATACTATACATAATGGTGGAATTGAAGTCTGCCATTATTTTCAGCTCTAACTTTTTTTAGAACAGAAGGTGAACTGAAAAAAAGATATAGCTTTGTTACTCGAATTACATGTATTAGAATAGATGGACAAATACCTAAAAGTATTAAAGCAATATTGGGGATTTGATGGCTATAGGGCCATGCAGGATCAAATTGTGCAATCAATAGGAGACGGTAAAGATACTCTGGGATTGATGCCAACAGGAGGAGGAAAGTCAATTACTTTTCAGGTTCCTGCTCTGGCAAAAGAGGGTGTGTGTATTGTGGTTACTCCTTTGGTGGCTTTAATGAAAGATCAGGTTGCCAACTTAAAAAAGAGAGGAATAAAAGCAGTTGCTGTGTTTTCCGGACTATCTAGAGAGGAAATAAATATAGCATACGACAATTGTATTTTTGGCGATTATAAGTTCTTGTATCTTTCTCCGGAACGACTGTCAACATCTTTGTTTCTTGAAAAACTGGTACATTTTAATGTAAGTATGATAGTGGTTGATGAGGCCCATTGTATTAGTCAGTGGGGCTATGATTTTCGCCCGTCCTATTTAAAAATTGCTGAGTTAAGGTCGGAACTACCTGATGTTCCGGTGCTGGCATTAACTGCTACAGCAACTCCTAAAACAGTTGAAGATATTCAGGAACGTCTTCTTTTTAAAGAAAAGAATGTTGTTCAAAAAGGTTTTGAACGGGATAATCTGGCGTACATCGTCAGAGAAACCGAGGACAAATTAAATCAGCTTGTAAAAATTGTAAAATCCATTAATGGTTGTTCTGTAGTTTTTGTTCGTAACCGAAAAAAAACGAAGGAATATACAGTTTGGCTCAGGGAAAATGGTATTACGGCTCATAATTATCATGCAGGCTTAACGCAGGAATCAAAAGACCAGCGGCAAAAAGACTGGATGGAAGATAAAGTTCAGGTAATTGTTTGCACCAATGCCTTTGGAATGGGAATAGATAAGCCGGATGTGCGGCTTGTGGTTCATATGGATGCACCGGATTCTATTGAAGCCTATTTTCAGGAGGCAGGACGTGCTGGTCGTGATGGCAAAAAAGCCTATGCTGTGATGCTGTGGTCTAATGCAGATAAAGTAAGATTAAAGAAAAACGTAACGGTTTCGTTTCCTGAAAAAGAAGTTGTTTTTAGGGTTTATGATGCCTTGGGTAATTTCTTTCAGCTGGCATCGGGTCATGGTGCCGATTTGGTTTATGATTTTGATATGGTGGCTTTTTGTTCCGCTTATCATTTTAATTTGCTAACGGTTTTCAATAGTCTGAAAATACTTCAGCGAGCCGGATACATTGAGTACGAAGAAGAATGTAACACGCCATCCAGAGTTCATTTTATTGCACAAAAAACAGATTTGTATCGATTCCAGGTGGCCAATGCACAGTTTGACGGATTTATTAAATTGCTTTTGCGTTCCTATACTGGTTTTTTTACAGAATATGTTGCCATTAATGAACAGCAGTTGGCCAATAGGGCTAATGCTAATATAAAATTGGTTTATCAGTATCTGAATAAATTAAATCATCTGAAAATCATACGTTATATTCCCCAGAAAAAAACGCCTTTAATAAGATATGTACAATCCAGAGAAGAAGTGCGCTACATGAAACTTCCGGATGAGGTATACAAGGATCGAAAGAAGGATATGGAATACAGGGTATCTGCAATGATTGATTATTGCGACTACACTCATATGTGCAGGAGTAAGTTCCTGTTGAATTATTTTGGACAAAAGAATGCTAAAAATTGTGGTGTCTGTGATGTATGTATTGAAAAAAAGAAACGGGGTATCAATTCAGATCTGTCCAATGAAATGGAGGATAAAATTGAAGAACATCTGCAACAACCAATGAGTTTTAGTGAATTGGAAGACATGATGAAATCGTATCAAAAAGAGTGGATTGAAGTTTTTAATTGGATGGCAGACAATCAGGTAATCTATCCAAATGATGATGAAAAGTGGCTTCTGCGTTAGAAATTAATGTTTGTGTCTCAGGCATTAGTATTTAGCTTTTAAAATTACTAGTTTTGCACATTATTTATATATAGTCATCCTATTTGATAAATGGAACAAGAAGGGTTAGATCATATTGTATATTCCAAAAATGTATTGGAATTTGTTACCGTAGGAAATGAGTACTGTAATCAATTAGAGAATTCTTTTGATAAAACATCAAAGGAATTGCTTACTATTATGGTTAGAATTTTACCACTATTGTATATTAAAGCAGTAGTGCTTCCTAAAACAGACTTTGTTTTAGAGGAAAATATAGAAAAAACGGTAAGAGAAGAGGATTATATCAGAGTTCAGCACACATTATTAAATATTCTGGGACAACATGATGATTTTCTGGAAGTGTTTGTTCAGGATAACGAACTGGATCAACGTGATGTGGCGAGTAGTATTTCAGAAAATCTTACAGATATATACCAGGATTTGAAAGATTTCTTGTTTGCTTACAGAATCGGAGTTACCGATATCATGAATGATGCTTTGGTTGAAGTAACCAATTCATTTGAAATGTACTGGGGGCAAAAGTTGGTTAACGTGCTAAGGGCTTGTCATAACGTTTTATACAGTGCTGAGGATTTAGATGACGATATTTTAGGAGGATCAGAAAGTGGAGACCCATTGAAAGATAATGATTGGTTTAGCCGTTTTCAGGATCAATGGAACGATGAGGAAAATTAAAAAGAAGAGTTTTGGTTAAAAACACAATAAGTAACGAAGTATTAAACGAATTACCATTACAACATTTCGAAGGAGAGATTGTATTGGTAGAACATGAGGACGGAATTGCTCAGGTGATGAAGGAGGTAGAAGGTGAAACTGTTGTAGGGTTTGATACGGAAACCCGTCCTTCTTTTAAAAAGGGTGTTACAAACTCAATTGCATTATTTCAGCTTTCAACAAAAGATTCTACTTATTTGATCAGACTTAATAAAACAGGTGTTCCTGAATCCTTAAAAGGTTTGTTAGAAGATGAATCCGTTTTAAAAGTAGGTGTTGGTATCCGTGATGATATCAGAGGTTTGCAAAAGTTAGTACCTTTTAAACCACAAGGTTTTGTTGAGCTGCAATCTCTTGCTATTGAAAAAGGATTAAAAGATTTTTCTCTAAAAAAACTAGCAGGTATTTTGTTGAAATTCAGAGTTTCAAAACGTCAGCGTTTATCAAACTGGGAAGCAGAAACACTTTCAAAAGCGCAAATGGTTTATGCCGCAACAGATTCGTGGGTAGCTCTTGAGATATATAAAAAACTATTGGTGTTAGATTCAAGTAAAGTTATTGATGTTGAAATCGAAAATCAACAATAACAGTTTTAAGAATAATAAATTACAAAATAATTCATGTCTTATATAAAAGTTGTTTTAAAATCTGGTAAAGATCAATCCTTACGCAGATTTCATCCGTGGGTGTTTAGCGGTGCGATAAAAAAAATGTACGGTGAGCCTGCAGAAGGTGATATTGTATCCGTTTTTGATAATAAGAATGAGTTCTTAGGTTTAGGACACTACCAGATTGGTTCAATTGCAGTTCGAATTGTTTCTTTTACTGAAGTAGAAGTAAATGACCAGTTTTGGGAAGATAAAATCAGGAAGGCATACCAGTTAAGAGTTGATCAGGGATTGGTCGATGATGAAACAACAAATGCATATCGCTTAGTACATGCTGAAGGCGATAATATGCCAGGACTGATCATTGATATGTATGATGATACAGCAGTAGTTCAAATGCACTCTGTAGGTATGTTTTTAATTAAAGATACCATCGATGAAATATTAAAAAAGATTTTTGGCGATCAGTTAAAAGCCATCTACAATAAATCAGAGAGTACCATTCCTTATAAAGCTAAGGTTAATCCGGAAAACGGATATACATTTGGTAAATCGGAAACACGTATTGCTCTTGAAAATGGATTAAAGTTCAGAGTAGACTGGGAAAAGGGTCAGAAAACAGGATTCTTTGTTGACCAGAGAGATAACAGAGCCTTGTTGGAAAAATACAGTAAAGGAAAATCGGTATTAAACATGTTTTGTTATACCGGAGGATTTTCTTTTTACGCCATGAGAGGTGGAGCTAAGCTGGTTCACTCTGTTGATAGTTCAGAACGTGCTATAGAACTAACCAAAGAAAATGTTGAGTTAAACTATCCTGGAGATGAGCGTCATGATGCGTTTGCTGTAGATGCGTTTAAATACTTAGATGATATAAAAGATCAGTATGATTTAATCATATTGGATCCACCTGCATTTGCAAAACATAACAATGTTTTAAATAATGCGCTTCAGGGATATAAGCGATTAAATGCCAAAGCATTTGAACAAATTAAACCAGGTGGAATTATTTTTACATTCTCATGTTCGCAGGTTGTAAGTAAAGATGCGTTCCGAAAAACAGTATTTTCAGCTGCAGCTAAATCAGGTAGAAATGTGAGAATATTAAACCAACTAACTCAACCAGCAGATCACCCTGTAAATATCTATCATCCGGAAGGTGAGTATTTAAAAGGATTGGTACTGTACGTTGAATAGTAGACCGTCATCAGTACGCAGTAGGCAGTCCACAGTAGGCAGTACATAGTCCACAGTCCACAGTAGGCAGAGACTGTAGACTGAGAACTGAAGACTGGTGACTGGGAACTGAAGACTGAAGACTGGTGACTGAAGACTGGTGACTGAGACCTGTAGACTGAAGACTATATGCTGAGACCTTATATCTCATATCCTTATCTAAATAGTAATTTATGAAATTTAAAGAATTTGGATTTACCCCGGAAGTAATGGATGGTTTGGATGCGATGCGTTTTGAAACTGCAACTCCCGTTCAGGCACAAACCATTCCGGTAATTCGATCTGGAGCTGATTTGATTGCATGTGCACAAACCGGAACCGGAAAAACAGCAGCATATTTGCTTCCTGTTTTAGATCGATTGGTAAATGGAAATCAAAAAAATACATCCGCAGTTATTCTGGTGCCAACAAGAGAGTTGGCTTTGCAGATAGATCAGCAGATAGAAGGATTTAGTTACTTTTTATCTGTTACTTCTCTGGCTGTTTATGGAGGTAATGATAAAGATCTTTGGGATCAGCAAAAAAAGGCTTTAACACAAGGTGCTGATATTATTGTAGCCACTCCCGGCCGAATGATTCAGCATCTGAATATGGGTTATGTCGATTTTAAGTCGGTAAAACACTTTATTTTGGATGAGGCGGATAGAATGCTTGATATGGGATTTCATGAAGATATTATGCAAATTGAAAGCTTTCTTCCAAAGGAAAACCGTCAGAACTTATTGTTCTCAGCAACAATGCCGCCTAAGATCAGAGATTTAGCAAAAAAATTGCTGAATAATCCTGAAGAAATAAATATAGCTATTTCAAAACCTGCAGAAGGAATTCTGCAAGCTGCTTATGTTGTTCATGATTATCAGAAAAATGATCTGATTGTTGATTTGTTAAAGGGTAAGGATCTGCAGAGTATCATTATTTTCGTATCGCGAAAAGCCATCGTAAATGATGTGGTAAAAGCATTAAGAAAGAATGATTTTAATGCCAGAGCCATTCATTCCGATTTGGATCAAAATGAACGAATAGAAGTTCTTAGAGAGTTCAAAAACAGGAATGTGCAAATTTTAGTTGCCACAGATATTGTAGCCAGAGGAATTGATATTGAAAAAATTGATTTGGTTATTAATTATGATGTGCCTAATGATGCAGAGGATTATGTACACCGTATTGGACGAACAGCAAGAGCTAAAACAACTGGTGTCGGTATTACCTTTGTGAATGAAAAAGATCAGGTTGATTTTTATAAGATAGAACAGTTGATAGAAACAAATATCTATAAAATACCGTTGCCGCCGGAATATGAAGATGGTCCTGAATATAATCCGGAGGCAAAAATGAAAAAGGGCGGTAAAAATCGAAAAAAGAAATCAAATGGATTTCGCCCCAAAAGAAAGAAAGATCATAAATCATAAAAATATTTCGAGCCGTTCTTATTTATGCCAAAGGCAAATGAGAGCGGTTCTTTGTTTAATAGAATTAATAATTACCCAATGTCTGCTCAAATAAGTCAAATTATAGCCACTGAGTTGCAGTTGCAGCTTAATCATGTTGTTAATACCATTGAATTATTGGATGAAGGTGCTACCGTTCCTTTTATTAGTCGTTACCGTAAGGAAAGAACCGGTAGTATGGATGAAGTAAATGTTGCTGCTGTTAAAGAACGATACGAGAAACTTCAGGAAATAATAAAAAGAAAAGAATCCATTCTGAAATCAATGGATGAGCAAGGTGTGCTTACTCCGGAATTAAAAGAAAGAATTGAGAATACTTTTAATGCCACAGAACTTGAAGATATTTATTTGCCATTTAAACCAAAGAGAAAAACAAGAGCTGTTAAAGCTAAAGAAAAAGGTTTGGAGCCATTGGCAAAAGTGATCATGAAGCAATATGAACGTGATGTAGAGGGTAAAGCATCACATTTTATTAACGAGGATGTGGCGGATGTGGATGAGGCCCTGCAAGGTGCTCGTGATATTATTGCTGAATGGATTAATGAGAATAGTGTAGCCCGCGATATTGTACGTAGTGTTTTTGAACGAGGCGCAATAGTAACTTCATCTTTAGTAAAAGGAAAAGAGGAAGAGGGGATTAAATATAAAGATTATTTTGAGTTTTCTGAACCCTTAAAAAAATGTCCGAGTCATCGTTTGCTGGCCATACGCAGAGGCGAAAAGGAAGGAATTTTAAAGGTCACTATATCTCCCGAAGATGAGGAAATTACACATCGTTTAGGAAGGTATTTTGTAAAAGGAAATACAGAAGCTTCTGCACAGGTTGAGCTTGCATTGAAAGATGCCAATAAACGATTGTTAAAGCCATCTATTGAAACTGAGTTTGCCAACCTTTCAAAAGAAAAGGCGGATGCTGAAGCCATAAAAGTGTTCTCAAATAACTTGCGCCAATTATTGCTTTCGTCGCCTTTGGGACAAAAGAGAGTGTTGGCCATTGACCCGGGCTTTAGAACGGGTTGTAAAGTGGTGTGTTTGGATGCTCAGGGTAACTTGTTGCATAATGAGAATATCTATCCTCATGCTCCTCAGCGAGAAACCAAGCAGGCGGCAAAAAAGATCAGTTCAATGGTGGATGCTTACAAAATTGAGGCAATAGCCATTGGAAATGGAACCGCTTCGAGAGAAACAGAGTCTTTTGTTCGAAATATACAATACAGTCGTGATGTTCAGGTGTTTGTAGTGAGTGAAGATGGTGCATCAGTTTATTCGGCTAGTAAAGTTGCCAGAGATGAATTCCCGGAATATGATGTAACTGTTCGTGGAGCTGTTTCTATCGGTCGCAGGTTGATTGATCCTTTGGCAGAATTGGTCAAGATTGATCCAAAATCCATTGGTGTAGGACAATATCAGCACGATGTGGATCAGGGTAGTTTAAAATCTTCCTTGGATCAGGTAGTAGAGTCTTGTGTAAATAAGGTAGGTGTTGATTTGAATACATCAAGTATGCACCTGTTGACTTACGTGTCAGGTCTGGGTCCTCAGCTGGCAAAAAATATTGTTGAGTATCGTAAAGATAACGGTGCTTTCAGTTCAAGAAACGAATTAAAGAAAGTGCCAAGATTAGGTGCTAAAGCCTATGAGCAGGCAGCTGGTTTTTTAAGAATTACAGAAGCAAAGAATCCATTGGATAATTCAGCTGTTCACCCGGAATCTTATGCTGTAGTTGAAAAAATGGCAAAGGATTTAGGATGTAAGGTTCAGGACCTGATTACAGATGCACAGTTAAGAAATAAAATTAAGCTTGATAATTATGTGACAGATACAATTGGTTTGCCAACATTAAAGGATATTTTAAGCGAGTTGGAAAAACCAGGTCGCGATCCTCGCCAGATTATTAAAGTGTTTGAGTTTGATAAGAGCATTTATTCCATTGAAGATTTAAAAATAGGAATGGAGCTTCCTGGTATTGTTACCAATATTACCAACTTTGGAGCTTTTGTGGATGTGGGTGTTAAGCAGGATGGATTGGTTCATATATCCCAAATGGCCGATCGTTTTATTAGTGACCCTAATGATATTGTAAGCTTACATCAACATGTTAAAGTAAGAGTTACTGAAGTGGACATGGCTCGAAAAAGAATACAGTTGTCTATGAAAGGCCTCTAGTTTCATTTTGTAATCAAATTAGAATAATGGGTTAAAAATTATATATTTGCCTTTTTATAAGTTGTTAATATAAAAAATAAAGGGTTTATGCAGGAGATAAATGAAATTTTAGTACTTATTGACTCATATATTGGGAGTAGTGAATGGTTTGTTTATCTTTTGCTGGGCGTAGGTCTGTTTTTTACATTGTATTTGGGTTTACCTCAATTTAGGTATTTTAAGTATGCCGTAAGAATGGTGCGAGGTAAAATGGATACAGAAGGAGGTGAAGGTGATGCCTCTCATTTTCAGGCATTGGCAACTGCATTATCAGGTACTATAGGAACAGGAAATATTGCAGGAGTTGCTTTGGCTCTTTACCAGGGCGGACCTGCAGCTTTATTTTGGATGTTGGTAACAGCATTGATTGGTATGACCACAAAATTTGTGGAGGTTACTTTGTCTTTAAAATACAGGGAAAAAGCATCGGATGGAACAATGTCCGGAGGTCCCATGTATTTTATGAAGAAACGACTGGATATCAAACTTCCTTCAGGCAAAGTAATTAAAACAGGTCATGTTATGGCCGTTATTTTTGCGGTAGCCACGGTTTTATCATCTTTCGGTACAGGTAACCTTCCTCAGATTAATAGTATTGCCGACACCATTAATACTACTTTTCATATTCCGAATATGATAACAGGATTGGTGTTATCTATTCTTCTTGGAGTTATTATCATTGGAGGTATCAAACGTATTGTAACCATAACTTCTAAGTTGGTACCAACAATGGCTATCATTTATTTTATAGGTGCAGTAGCGGTTATCTTATATAATTATGAAAATATTTTACCATCCATCGTGGCTGTTTTTGCTGATGTATTTACAGGCACTGCAGCGGTAGGCGGGTTCTTAGGTGCAACAGTAGCTTTTACGTTTAATCAGGGTGTTAACCGAGGTTTGTTTTCAAATGAGGCGGGGCAGGGATCTGCTTCTATTGCACACTCGTCAGCTCGTGTTACAAATCCGGTGTCTGAAGGTATGGTGGCTTTGCTAGGACCTTTTATTGATACCATTGTTATTTGTTCTCTAACAGGTTTAACACTTCTGGCATCAGGTGTCTGGACTCAGAAGTTTCAGTGTGACTTTGAACGTGCTGACATGCAATTTATTCAGGGCGTGTATAATGATCATCTTGAATCGGACAAGAAGCTATTATCAAATCATTTAACAGGAAAAGATACCATTCCGTTGTTTTCAGGTAATATTCATGTTGAGGATGGCGTTATGCAGGGAGATATATCCTTAATACATGCCAGATCATTAGCTGAATATGTTAAAGTTTACGATGAAGATTCTTTATACACAGGAGAACTAAATGTTTTGCATGGTAATTTAACTTCTGATAGTGATATTGTACTGAAAGGAAAATCATTATTACATAGTGCTCCCTTAACTACAATGGCATTTACCAAAAGCTGGTTTGGTGATTTTGGTAAATATATTGTTTCCATTGGATTGCTGTTATTTGCCTTCTCAACTGCCATTTCATGGTCGTATTATGGCGATAGAGCTGTTGTGTTTCTTTTTGGAGGCAAGGGGATTTGGCTATACAGGGTTGTTTATGTACTGGCTTTTTTTGTCGCCTCATTTATGGATACAACCTTAATATGGACTTTTTCCGGGATAACAATTGCCTTTATGACTATTCCAAACCTGATAGGTATTTTTGTCTTGCATAAAGAAATGAAGTTTGAAGTAAAAAACTTTTGGAAAGAATATGCCAAAAGATTTCCGAATGAAAAGCTCCCTCTATTAACAAAAAAGTGATTTTTACACATATATCCTGCATTCTAAATATAGAATAAGTTATAAATAAATTATCTTTATTATCATTGTGATATCTTTATAAAGAAAGTTATTTATGATGATTATATTATCAAACTTAAAAGTTAAGTGGATAATAGGGATGTTTTTATGTTTCCTTATTTCTTTTAATGTAGTTTCACAATCTAAAAAAACAGAGCTGGATTTAGATCAGTTATTTTCCCAAATGGATTTTAACGGTACTTATTATCCGGAAAAAGCAAAGCATGACTTACAATCTTTAAAGCAACATATTTCAGAAGGAGATATATACAAGTATGATGGTTATCTGAATTATACAGATGCATTACTTTTATTTTCAGATCTTGAAATGGATTCATCATTGGTATGTATTGAAAAGGCAATGGCATCTTTTTCTGTGTCTGAAAATTCAAAATGGCTGGCAAAAAGTCAAATTTTATTGGGGCAGATTGCAGAAGTTTCGGGATTGTATGAACAAGCTAAAATTAATTTTTACGAAGCAATTTCTATCGGTGAAAAATCAAGTGTTGATGCCGGTTTTGCTTACATAGGTGTTGCTAGATGTAAAAGAGTTCTTAAAGAAGATTATAAGGAAGAGTTTAGTTTAGGAATTCAAATACTAAAGGATGCTGAAGAGCTGGAAATTCAACTTTTTGCAGAATTTATGGAGCTGCTTTTTGATCTGTCTAATCAGGAAACTCCACAGAAGTTAAATGAGCTGGCTTCTAAATATTTAGATATGAAGCTGTATTTGCGAGCTGCAAGTGCTTATAAAGTAATAGCCAGCAGTTATAATGCAAAAGGAAACCTGAAAGACTCTCATCATTATTGTGATTTAGCTATTGATATATGTGAAAAACATAAAATAGGAGACTTAATTAAACCCGCATTATATCAGTTTAAAGGCGTGTTGTATTTTAAGCAGAAGTTGTTTGATACAGCAGAAGTGTATTTTAATAGATCGCTCGAATTATACAAAAGCTTAAATCAAGAACACAGAATGTTGTATTCCTATAGCTATTTGCATAAAATAGACATAGCTAAAAATGACTATGTAAAAGCTTATGATGATCTTAATACCTATCAGCAGTTATTAGAAGAAACAAAGTCTTTTGAAAAAATACGGATGGCTAAGGTTTTGGAAATAAACAATAAAATAGACCTTATCAAAAGTCAGTTGGTTAAATTAAAAGTTGAAAAAAAAGCCAGTGAGTTTATGCTGTATCTGGTTATTGTAATTACCATCGGAATACTTAGTGCAGTAGGTGTATATGTTTATTTATATCAGAAAAATAAAAAGGCGAAGATTGCTGAGCTAAATAAAGAGTTTCATAATTTACTTATAGGAATCGGAGAAAAACAATTATTGGAACATCGTTTGAGTCATGATAAGAAATTACTGAAAAAACAAAAAGAAGAATTTAGTAAGATAAACAGTACAGGTGATATTGTAGATAGTTTTGATTCATGCTATATGGAAACTATAAATTTGTTTACAGACTCATTTCCTCAGTTAACAAAAACAGAAGTCAGATATGCGGTTATGTTGTGCCTAAAACTACCTATGGAAGTAATTGCCAAAGTGCAAAATGTTCAACCAGCATCAATTCGAAAAGCAAAACAGCGTATCAGAACCAAACTAAATGTAGAAAGTAATATTGAAGATTATTTACAAAATTATCGTGAAAGATTGATTTCAGATATGACAAAATAGTCCGTTTTGAGTCCGATTTCTATGTTGTTATAGGTCTAAATATGCCGTGCTTTTATGTTTTTTTGAAATATTAATAAATTAATTAATCAGATTTAAGATTTTGGCTTAGAAATAATTAACTGGTACTTAGAGTGATGGATTTTGTCACGTTTTTGTCACGCTAAAAAAGCGTAAAGTGCTTGTTTTCATATAGATATTTGTTGTGAACTACAAAAACAAATATCATGAAAGCAATTAACACACTTACAAAAATCACAGCACTATTATTAATGTTAATCATTACTCCTTCAGTATTTGCAGAAGAAGATCCAATCGTTGTTACTAAATTAGTTGAAGAAGATCCTATTGTTGTTACCAAGTTATTTGAGGAGGACCCAATTGTAGTAACAAAGCTTACAGAAGAAGATCCTATCGTTGTTACAAAACTTTTTGAAGAGGATCCAATAGTTGTTACTAAATTAATTGAAGAAGACCCTATTGTTGTTACAAAATAATTTAAATAGTCTGAAAATAAATATGTTTTGATGTAAGATATATCTCGTCTTATATCGAATAGAAGCTCATTTTTATTAAATGGGCTTTTGTTTTTTTATTGAGATTGTTTTAACTTAAAGGTAATGGAACACAGGTCTTCATATAAAATATACAACAAGGATAAACTGATATGCATATCTCATGTAGGTTTAATTCGTTATGATTCTTTGAACGGTTATGTGGAAGAGTTAATGAATAGTTGTGATTTATCTGAAGATTTTAATTTTATTGTAGATTTAAGAGAAGCCCAATATACCAGAGATGCCTATATGGCGTATAAGTTTTCATACCATTTTAAAAAGAATTTTCCAGCTTTAAGTAAGCGCAAATATGCCATTATTGTAAAAAGCACAGAACAAATTGCCATGGCTTCCATATTCCGATTTTTGGTAGGTGGTTTGCTAAGAAACGTTTATGTTTTTAATTCAATAGAAGAGGCTAAGGTTTGGTTGGGTATTAAAATGGATATCAAAGAAATCACAAAGGCCTTTGAAGCATTAAGTATAAATCATTGGTAAATAAAGTTTATTCATCGTAATAATTTAATAAATCTTCCATTTTTTCAGTAGAAGCATCTAATCCTCCAATTCTGTTTCTTAATATCCAGATGTTTTTATGACCTTCAATAATACCTTTTAATTCGTGCTTTAAAGTTAGTTTGGTTTCATCCTTGATATTTTTAGTGTCTTGCTTTGCAGCATTTAAGCGTGCTATACCAAGATGAATACCATGCTTTGCCAGATTACATGCCTGGTTGATTTCTTTCCTTATGATATCAGAATCGTTACAAGTCGGCTGAGCTTGCTTCAATAGATTTAATGCATGATTGATTTCTGTTTCCGATGATTTAAGATTATCAATTTTTAACAGCTTTGTTTGATATTGTCCCTTCATGGTCCATTTGTATCTTCTGAGCATTAAATGAAAAGCATTGGCATTACCTTCCGGAATTTTACATTTTAAATAAGCATCTCCTAATTGAAGAATTGCTTTTGCTGTATTTTGAGTTGGATCTTTAAAAATATAATGATTCAGAACAGATTCAATTTTTAATTCAGGTTTGGAATCTACATTCCATGAATAGGCAGAACCTGCTGCCATAGGGGCATAACAAACGGAAAGAGGCTGCCAGTGACCGTAATCACCCCAGTTGGTGTTTAAATAACCTTTTGCCTTAAATTTTTTTCCATTCACAGCAGCGTTTTTAAGATTTAAAAATGCATCGTGATTTCTTCCGATAATACTTCGCCAGGTTGAGGTTCCGGGACAAACATAATATTGCAAACCTGCTTTTTGAAATTCAGGTAATTTTTCAACAAAAGGAAAATTACTTTCATACCCCCAAACCATGGCCGTCATATTTTTAGGTATAGAAGGTATTAATTCCGGATGATTTAGGATGATATCTCCCCAGAATTGGGCTAGTCTTCCATTTGAATTTACTTCTTTGTTTAGTTTAATTAAGTAATCAAGATAGACTTTCCCCTTTCCATATTTCTCGCAAGAATCTTTTGATAATCCTGAACCTAATTCAACAGTTTCATCACATCCAATATTAAAATACTGGCTTGAAAAATTGGGTAGTAACTCTGCGTAGAGTTCTTTCATTAAAATTAAAGATCCAGGGTTAGTGGGATTGAGGCTGGTGCGATTGCGCATTCCCCAAATTGTTTGGCAATCCGTTGGACATTCTGCTAAATCTAAATATTCATCATGCTTTAGCCAGTTTTCCATGTGTCCAAAAGAATTTTGATTGGGAACCAGATCAATAAAACGAACCTTGCAATAGGTATCCAGTTTTTGAATTTCTTCAGGCGTCATTGGACTGGACTTTTCCCATACTGTTTTATGGTTTTTGTATGCAAAAGTGTGTTCTGTATAAAGTTGAAATTCATTGATTTTCCACATTGATAAAATGTCTATGATATGGTACAATGTTTCCATGTTAGGAACTTTATCACGACTAATATCAAGCATGTAACCTCTTTTTTCAAAGTCGGGCCAATCTTCAATTTTTAAACAAGGGATGGCTTTGTTGGTAGTTTTACCGTATTCAATAAGTTGCTTTAAAGTTTGTTTCCCATAAAACAAAGCAGCTTCATCTTTACCTGTAATTTTAATATTTGTTGAATCGATCAAAAGAATATACTGCTGTTTATTGGGTAATGAACTATCAACAGAAAAACTAATAGTATTAAATTGTAGGGGAGAGCAAAGCTCTTTTAATTCTCCTTGAATATTTATTGTTTCAAGTGTTTCTATCAGGTCAAATAGTTTCTGCGAATCGTATTGAAAATCGTTAATTTGGTTAAGGTGCCCATCTTTAATCATTAATTTTTTAGGGCTGGGGAATAAAAAATCCTGTAATGATTCTGCTTTAATGTTATTTCCAATAATAAGAATTGCGATAAGGAATATATATTTCATCATACGAATATGCTATTGTGTTTAATATGGAGTAAATGTATAATTAATCCCAAACAAATTTGTAGGAACCATCAGTTTGTTTTTTCCAAATGGTATGAAAAATCCCGGTTTGTATTTGTTTTTCATCCTGCTTATTATAAAATTCAAATGTGTAATTGCCATAAGAGTAGGCCAAATCACCATCATCAGATACATCTATAAAATCAGGATTCCATTTTAGTGTGGCCCTGTCATAAAGACTGTTGTTTTTGATGGATTTGAAGATGTTCTCTTTGCCTTTTATAATTTGATTATTGCGAAGAATGACTCCATTTTCGTCCGCAAAAAATTTAAAAGCTTCTGCTATGCCAGTTTCATTAGCCATTCTTTCAAAAGCTTTTTCTGTGTCAAAAATTTTTTGTTTGTATTGATCCTTATCTATTTTCTTTTGAGTGCATGAAAGAAAACTCAAAATAAGGATAACTGAAATAAATATAGGTTTTATAATATTAAAAGTCCGCATTCTCTAAGTTGATTAAAAGCATATCCATTGCTAAAAACATTAAAATCTCCAAGTTTTTCAAGTTCAAAGCTGTTGATTAAATCATTATAAGTAAGCGTGTTTTTGTTATTTACCTGACATTGTTCTGTTATATTAATGATCCAATTTGCAGTGTTTTCTTTTACGTTTAGAGAGATTACATCATTTTTTAGGTGTATGGTAATCTCAGCCATTGGAGTTGTTTTTCCCTTTTTCTTTTTAGTATAGTATTTTATTTCAGGAATGCTGTTGATCCATAATATTTTACTGCTGTTTTTGTGCTTGTCTGTAATTGATTGTTGCAGCGTGTTGTATATAAAATCAGGAGCAATATTTGTAGGTGGAACTTTAAAATCAAACCAATCTTGTAGGGGTAAATCGAAGCCAATATCATGCATAAAATTGTACAATGATTTTTTTAAACCCTCGCTAAATAATTCGTGTTTAGCACCTTTGTTGTCAATGTGTTCCAGATCGTTGTTGGCAAACGGATGGATTGATTTATTAACTGCCTTTACATTAAAGTTTTCGGGATTTTGACCAACCGGACTATGAGCTGTCATTGCAAATTGGTGCCAGTAACCTGATTGTAGAATACTGTTTTCAAACAATTGTCTTACTACTTCCAATGAATCTATGGTTTCCTGTTGGGTTTGAGTTGGAAATCCATACATTAAATAGGCATGAGTTAAGATACCTGCACTAGTAAAATTATAACAGGCTTCAGCTACGGTTGAAATACTAACTCCTTTATTAATCAGTTTTAGGATACGTTCAGAAGCCACTTCTAAACCACCTGAAACAGCAATACAACCAGATGCTTTTAAAAGTCGGCAAACATCAAAGGTAAATTGTTTTTCAAAACGAATATTTGTCCACCAGGCAATGTTTAAACCTCTTTTTAAAACTTCCTTGGCAAAGGCTACCATTAGAGCAGGCGGTGCAGCTTCATCAACAAAATGAAATCCGGAATTACCTGTTTGCTTAATGATTTCCTCTACTTTATTACATAGAACTTCTGCAGATACAGGTTCGTAACGTTTTATATAATCTAAAGACGTATCACAAAAAGTACATTTGGCCCAATAGCATCCATGAGCCATGGTTAATTTATTCCAGAAACCATCGCTCCATAATCGGTGCATTGGATTAATGATTTCAATAACAGATATATAATCGTTAATTCTTAATCCAGAATAGTTTGGAGCTACATCATTTTTAAAAGAGAAATCTTCAGTTTCTGATTCATCGATATAATAAACCTTATCTTCTGAGGATAATAAAGTTCTTTTTAATTTTTCAAGAGGTCTCTCTCCATTTAAATATTCAATCAAATTTAACAATGGAGTTTCTCCATCATCAAGAGTAATAAAATCAATAAATTCAAATATTCTTGGGTCACTAAGAGATCTTAATTCTGTATTAGGATATCCTCCTCCAATACAGATCTTTATTTCCGGGTATTTTAATTTTATAAATTGTCCACACTTTAATGCTGCAAAAAGGTTGCCCGGAAAAGGTACCGAAAAGGCAATTAATGATGGTTTTTCTTTATCGATATATTCAGAAAGCAGATTATTTTGAATTTCACTTATAAGTGAATTTTGCTTGTTCAGTTCGTTGTAAATAGGATCAAAACTAAAAGCAGAGGAACTGATTCTTTCTGCATATCTGCTAAATCCAAAATGCGGATCTATACATTCTACAATAAAATCACAAAGATCTTCTAAAAACAAGGTACACAGATGTCGCGCTTTATCTCTGATACCCATATTTCCAAAAGCCCAATCCAGTTCGTCTAATTGGTTAAATCTGGAAGCCTGAGGTAAAAAACTTTCATTACAAATAGTATGAGCAAGCATTTCATTTTTTCCTTGTAAAAAAGAAATGGAATCTTCAATTGTATTGATATAATGTTTTTGTAATGAAAATATTCTTTGGGCATTTTCCGAAAAGGTCTCTTTTTTCTTACTCGATTCTTCAAAAATATGAGCCAACCCATTTTTTGAGAAGATCTTTAATAAAACATCTAAACCCAGGTCAATTTGAGTAGATGCGATTTTTTTATAGTCAAAAAATCCTTTTAAATATGCTGTTGCCGGGTAGGGGGTATTCAGCTGAGTAAATGGTGGAGTAACTAATAATACTTTTTGGTTCAAAGGTCTCATATTTTAATAATGGTGCAAAATTAAAAACAAAAAGATGGTTTGGTTAAAATAAAGTTAAAATCTTAATTAATATACTAATAAAAGGACGGTAGTTTTAAAAACTTTTCTATTTTTGTGCCTCCTATTACTACTTCATACTCAAGAGATACTTTAGCTTTGCATATTACAATTTTATGTTAGTGGGGACAATATAAAATTGAAAAGGATGTCAGAGCGAAAAAAATCATAATGTTTTTGAGATTTATCAAAAAGAAAAATGTGCATGTAAAAATCCCATTTTATAAAGGTTTTTTACATCAAAGGGAGGTTTGTACTTTAATTAAAATCAAAGTTCTACAATTAAAAACCGAAACCTTTTAAAAGAGCTTTCGTTATAAGTTGATAAATGACCAAAAATAATATGTGAATGCATAAAAATGGTTGATTAATGTTTTTTTAAGTACTGAACTAATGAACTGAACAGCTGTGATGAAATAAATAATTTGTTTTGGGGAAAGTAAGTTATTTATATCATTTGACAGGCTCTAATTATAAAAAAGAACGAATGAATTAAAATTTTACAACAACACAACAACACAACAACACAACACAAAATGCAAAAACTTATTTTACTTTCACTTATCTTGTGGGGAATGACTGTTCAGATCGTATCTGGACAAGGAGGAGAATCTTGTACTGCAGCTGTAGCAGCAAATCAAGGGATAAATATTAGTAATAATGCTTCCGGCGATCAGTGGTTTACTTACACTGCAACAATGAATGGTAAGGTTACCATTTCCTCTGTCGGATTAACTACTGCAAATACTTATGTAGAGATTTATGATGGCTGTGATTTGGATGCTTTTACATTAAGTGACAATTTCATTGGCGAGCAATCAGAGGTTTCATTTGAAGTAATTAGTGGATTAACTTATTACATTAACTGGAGAAATTATTATACAAACCAGGAGTTCGAATGGAGTCTTGAAGAAGCTTCACTGGCTCAGGGTGAGTTTTGTAGTTTTCCGCTAGCATCCACAGCAGGTTATATGGTAAGTAATGCTCCTCAAAATAAATACCGTTGGTTTGAGTTTACAGCTTCAAGAAATGGAAAAGTGACAGTAAGAGCAGTCGGTGATAATGCTGATGATTGCAGAGTAGCTGTTTTTGATGATTGTAGCTATACTTCTTCAATAAATAATGATCAAAGTTGGAACCCAAGTAAGATTGCTTTTGATGCAGTTGAAGGTGAAAGTTATCTTGTTTGTTGGCAAAATGGAGCTTCTAATGGTCAAATTGAGTGGACCATTGAAGAAAGTAACTGGGAAGCTGGAGAGCGTTGTATTGACCCAATTGATATAGATGTTTCTGAAGGTAATGTTATAGATCATGAGTCTGCAACCAACAAGTGGTATAGATTTATTGCTCGAGAAGATGGTGACCTTACAATTACAAGTGTAGGTTTAACTGCAGAAGATACTTACTTAGAGGTTTATACAGGCTGTGGTGAGCAGAGAGCATTTTATAGTGACGACGAAAATGGTTTACAATCTGAAATATCATTAGATGTAGAAGCAGGTAAAGCTTACTTAATTAAATGGGATAAAATCTTTACTCCAGATGCATATACTTTTAGCTTAAAGTCTTCTCAATTAACAACTGATTTACCAGATGTTGCAGAAAGTGATTTAGTTGTTTATCCAAACCCAACAGAAGGATTAGTGAATATAGATTTAACCAGCTATGATTCAAAAACTGTTCAGGTAAAAGTAGTAAGTCTTTCAGGAGCTACTGTAAGTGCATTTGAATTGAGTGCAGGTATGGTTGATCAGTTTGATGTATCAAACTTACAAAGTGGAATTTATCAGATTGTTGTTGAAGATTTAGTATCACGAAAAGTTGTTAGACTTGTAAAACAATAAAATATAACCACGCATTTTGAATGATGCACTTTAGGGCGGTTAATACCAATCTAAAGTGCATTTTTTATTTATTTTTGCTAGTCTAATTCGTATGTAAGATGATTACTTTTATAGTTTCTATTGCCTTATTGGTTTTAGGATTTGTTTTTTATGGCAGGTTTATCGAAAAGTTTTTTGGAGCTGATGATTCCATTAAAACTCCGGCAGTTTCTCAAACTGATGGTGTTGATTTTACTCCTCTTCCAACCTGGAAAGTTTTTACAATTCAATTCTTAAATATAGCAGGCTTAGGACCTGTGTTTGGTGCTATTTTGGGAGCGCAGTATGGTCAGTGGGCTTATGTTTGGATTGTTGTTGGTTGTATTTTTATGGGAGCAGTCCATGATTATTTTTCAGGGATGTTGTCATTAAGAAATGGAGGAGCAAGCGTTCCTGAATTGGTAGGTAAATATCTTGGGAACGGGTTTAGACAATTGTTAAGAGTCTTTACGCTGCTACTTTTAATATTTGTTGGAGTAGCCTTTGTTTCTGGTCCTGCAGGTTTATTAGCCTATCAAACCAATGGAGGTTTTGAAATATGGGTTTATATTATTTTTGGGTATTATCTGTTGGCTACTTTATTACCTATTAATAAAATCATCGGAAAGATTTATCCTTTTTTTGCCGTTGCTTTATTGCTTATGGCAGTTGGAATTGCCGCCGCAATGATGATTAATTACTGGTCTGGAAATTTTCAAATGCAGGAATTGTCATTAAAAGGATTAAAAAATCTACATCAGAATCCCGCTCAAAATATTCTTTTCCCAATGATGTTTATTGTGATTTCGTGTGGTGCCATATCAGGTTTTCATTCAACCCAGGCACCCATGATGGCCAGATGTTTAAAAAAGGAGAGCTATGGACGATATGCTTTTTATGGAGCGATGGTTGCAGAAGGAATTGTTGCTATTATTTGGGCAACCGCAGCTATGAATTATTTTGGTGATGCCAATGGATTGAATGAAGCTATGCTACCTAAGGCTCATAATCCGGCTTGGGTGGTAAACATGATTTCGGAGCATTGGATGGGTAAAGTGGGAGCAATATTTGTAATTGTGGGTGTTATTGTATTGCCAATTTCAACCGGAGATACTGCGTTTAGGAGTGCAAGACTAACCTTGGCAGATGTGTTTTCTTATAGTCAAACAAGCATTAAAAGCAGACTGATTATAAGTATTCCACTTTTTATTATTGGATTTGTTTTAACTCAGTTAGAGTTTACAACGATATGGAAGTTTTTAGGTTTGTCCAATCAGGTTTTGTCAGTTGTAATGTTATGGACTGTGGCTATGTATCTCAAAAAATCAGGCAAAAATCACTGGCTGCTTACAATACCAGCCATGTTTATGACAACTGTTTGTGCAAGTTATTTATTGGTTGCTCCATTTGCAAACGGAGGGTTTGGCTTAGATGTTAAACTCGGAGTTTCTTTAGGAATAATAGTAGCTTTTATTGCGTTGGGAAGTTTTTTATACAGAACAAAAATAAGATAGCCACTTACAAATGAATATAAGTGGCTATCATACTACAGTAATAACAAACAAAGCACTAATAATTAATAACAAACTCGTTTAATGGATATCTTACCTTAGCTAAATTTTGGTATTTATCTTCCTCTGATCTATAACCAACAGTAGCAACTACAACCGAGCTTAAATTTTTATCTTTTAAACCCAGAATTTCATCAAAGCCTTGCGCATCAAAACCTTCCATCGGACAAGCGTCAATTCCCAATTGAGCTGCTGTATATAACAGAAAGCCTAAACCAATATAACATTGTTTCGAGGCCCAGGTTGTAAGGAATTCTTTAGAAGCATTATTTACTTTTCCCATTATCATTCCTTTGTAGTCAGCTAAATCATCCACATTAATATTTCTTGCAGCAGCCGTACGTTCCATAAATTCTGTCACGTCAGTTTCTGAAATATTGTTGTTTGCAGCAAAAACAATCACCTGAGAAGCTTCTGTAAATTGTGGTTGATGATATCCTGCTTCTTGAAGATTTTTTCTTACCTCTTCATTTTCAATAACTAAAACTTTATAAGGTTGTAATCCATATGATGAAGGCGCAAGATTAACAGCATTTAGAAGCGTATTTAAATCTTCACTTTTTATCTTTTTTGAGGAGTCGTAATGCTTTGTGGCATATCTCCAATTTAGTTGTTTTAATAAGTCCATATTGTGTTTTTATAAAGAAACAATCATTTCAATATTTTGTTTTCGAAATAATATTCGAGTCTGTGAATTTTAGTTAAAAATTATTTTGAGCGTGAATTTCGTATCTCAGTTTTAAAATTAATTATTAAAATTGCATACTGAAAAGTAAACCAGATAAACTTAAATAGTATACATATGGCTAAGGTAGGTGACTTGGAATTAGAAACAAGATTGTTTGAAACAACAAAGGAAATGCTTGTAAAATATGGTGTTAGAGGCTGGAATATGGATGAGCTTTCAAAGGAGTGTGGTGTTTCAAAACGTACTTTATATAAGATTATTGGCAACAAAGAAGACTTGTTATATAAGGTTATTGAAGTTAATTTTTTAAGTGAGATTGAAAAGAGAAGGGAGTATTTAAACGGAGTAGATGACTATGTTTCAAAATTGGATTCGTTTGGAAGTTTTTTTGCCAATAACTTTGAAGATTTTGTGTTGTTGAATGCAAGAGACATAACAAAAGAATATCCTCGTATTGAGGATATGATAAAAACAAGGAAACAAAATCTGAATAATATTTTAACAGACTTTTTTAAGCAAGGTCAAAAATTAGGTTTAATTGATAAATCCATTAAACCGTCGTTTATAAGCAACTTTATAGATGTAATTATAACAGCAAATATTAATTCGGGACAATCTTCAGCAGAATTTAGAGAAAAATTAAAGCCAGAGTTAGAAATCATTATCCGTGGAATTAGGATTTCTTAACCTTATATTTTTTTATTCAAAAGTAAACTATAAATACAAATATAGTTTACTAGGTGTTTTTAGATAAATAATTACTAAATAATAATTAACAAAATGAGAAGTGGAAAATTGATTCTATTGCTACTTGTTGCTCTTGTTGGGTGTAAAGAAAGCAAGCAAATAGAAAAAACTGTAAGAAGTGTAAAGGTTGCTAAGGTAACATCGCTTGAGCAAAGCAAAAATAAGCTGACTTTACCGGCAACGATTAATGAACGAAGAAGGGTGGATCTTGCTTTCAGAGTTGGTGGGCCTCTTGTTATTTTAAATAATATTGTAGGTAGTTTTGTTGAAAAGGGTCAGGTGGTTGCAAGTATTGATAACCGGGATTTTAAAGTTGGTTTGTCAAAGGCTGAGTCAAATTATAAGCTTGCAAGTGCTGAGTATGAAAGGTATAAAACACTTTTAGAACAACAGAGTGTTTCAAAGAGCTTGTTTGATAAAATGGAAGCTCAGTATATTTTGGCAAAAGGAAACTTCGAAGACGCCAGAAATGCATTAACAGATACAGAATTAAAGGCACCATTTTCCGGATATGTTGATATGGTTTATGTTGAAAACTATGAAAAGGTAAACCCGGGTCAGCCAATAGTTTCATTTTTAGATTTATCCAGTTATAAAATTAATGCTTGGATTTCGGTTGAAGATGCTCAAACTATCAATGCAAATACAAAATTTGTTTGTGTAATTAATGATGCGGATTCTATTTATCGTTTTACAGCCTCTTTATTAGAGTTAGGTTCAAAAGCAAGCTTTACTAAGCAATCCTATCCAATTTCTGCAGTAATCAATGCTCCTGAAGATTTAAAGTTAAGAGCCGGAATGACAGCAAAACTTGAGGTTTACAAAGCTTCAGAAGACACCAATTCATCTTGTGTAGTGCCGGTTACGGCTGTGTTTTCAAAAGCTGCAGAAACCTATGTGTGGATTTATAAAAATAACCAGGTGGTAAAACGACCTGTTGAGTTGGGACAAATTTTATCGACAGAAGAAGTCGTAATTAAAAGCGGACTCAGAGAAGATGAAATCGTAGTGACAGCGGGTGTTAACTATTTACATGATGGTGAAAATGTGAATATATATAAGGGTTTCACATCAACAAATAAAGGAAATCAACTTTAGAATCTTACAATGAATTTAGCAGAATATACTTTAAAGAACAGGGTTTTTGTATACTTTATTCTGGTGTTGGTATTTATTGGAGGTATTGTATCTTATTTCAATGTTGGAAAGTTAGAAGATGCAGAGTTTACCATTAAAACTGCACTGGTTGTAACAAGATATCCTGGAGCATCTCAATATGAAGTTGAGCAGGAGGTGACAGAAAAGATTGAGCGAGCTGCTCAACAAATGGATAATATAGATGAGATTTATTCCAGTTCGTATGCAGGTTTATCTATTATACAAATAGATTTAAAAGAAAGCATGAGGGCAAAACAAATGCCTCAGGAGTGGGATATTTTAAGAAAAAAAATAAATGATATCAGGGGAGAATTGCCTCCGGCAGCTATGACTCCAACTGTAGTTGATGATTTTGGAGATGTGTATGGAATGTTCTACGCATTAACAGGTGAAGGTTATTCTCAGGATCAAATCAATGACTATGCACGTTTTATTCAACGTGAATTGTTAACAGTGGGTCAGGTTGGAAAAATCATCCTATTTGGTGACAGAACTGAATGTGTGGATTTGGTTATTAATCATGAAAAACTTTCGGAACTTGGAGTAAATCCAGGTGTAATTATTGGAGCACTAAACGCACAGTCTACAGTTGCTGAGGCCGGAACGATCCAGTTAAATGATTTAAATGTTAGAGTAGCAGGAAACACTGCGTTTAATAGCATTGAGGATATTAAGAATACCATTGTTAATGTTGGTCCGGAACAGTTTTATCTAAAAGATTTGGTTCAGGTAAAAAAATCGTATCTGGAACCTGTAACCAGTATGCAGCGATTTAATAATAAACAAGCTGTAGGTATTGGAATTTCAACAATAAACGGAGGCAACGTTTTAACAATGGCAGAAAATATTAACGCCAAGTTAGAGCAGGTTACAGCACAACTTCCAGTGGGTTTGGAGCTTCATACGATATATGATCAGGCAAGAGAGGTAAATAATGCCAATGATGTTTTTATTGTTAACCTGATAGAATCCATAATTATTGTGATTGTGATTCTATTGGTTTCTATGGGATTAAGATCTGGTATTTTGATTAGTAGTGGTCTGTTATTTTCAATTTTTGGAACACTGATAGCCATGAAAGCTTTCAATATTTCATTGCACCGTACCTCTTTGTCGGCAATTATTATTGCAATGGGTATGTTGGTTGATAATGCAATTGTGGTAACTGATGGTATTTTGGTTTCATTGCAAAGAGGACTTAAAGTGAGAAAGGCTATTGTAAACGTTGGTAAATCAACTGCATGGCCATTGTTGGGAGCAACTTTTATTGCTATTCTGGCTTTCTTACCTGTGTTTTTAGCGCCTAATAGTGCAGGTGAAATTAATGAGGATTTGTTTAAAGTGCTGGCTATTTCATTAGGTTTAAGTTGGATTTTTGCCATGACTCAAACACCTTTGGTTTGTGAACGATTTTTAAAACCATCTAAAGATGTTCAAAATCCTTTTGACGGGAAATGGTATAAAATGTTCAAAAGCGTATTGGAGAAGTTGCTTAAATACCGCAGAATATCTTTGGCTGGAGTTTTGATCTTGTTAGTTGGAGCCATCATTGCTTTTGGTCATACCAAAAAGGCATTTTTTATGCCGCTTGAAAAAAATTATACGCTGGTAGATTATTGGTTGCCTGAGGGAAGTAATATTCATAAGGTGTCAAGTGACTTAGCTACAATAGAAGCTTATCTGTTAGATAGTGTAAGTGAGGTTAAAAATGTTACTACAAGTATTGGACAGACACCTCCTCGTTATATTTTAAGTGCTCAAACACAGAGTTATAATTCAAGTTATGGTCAGTTAATGATTGAAACACATGACCTGGATGAAATAGAAACTGTAAATGACATTATTCGCAATAAGGTTGCAGGTCGTTATCCGGATGCTCGTTTCAGAATTAAGGGATATATTGGAGGACCTCCAATTGAATATAAAGTAGAAGGAAGGTTTATCGGTCCGGATCCGGCTGTGTTACGTGATTTGGCAAATCAGGCAGAAGAAATTTTAAGATCAGAACCTGCATGTGGCGATATTACCAACGATTGGCGTAATAAAGTTTTGGTGTGGGAACCAAAATATTCACAGGTTAAAGCTGGTAAAGCTGGTATTACAAGAGCTGATTTGGGAAGTGCCATTTTAAGTTCTACTTCTACAGGTTTAGGTGTTGGGCTATATCGTGATAACGATGTTATGAGACCTATTTTCTTAAAAACAGATCAGCAAGCACAAAATAATCTGGACAGAATTGTAAATACACAGATTTGGGGACGCAATAGTGAGGCATCTGTTCCCTTAAAAGAGATTGTGGAAAATCAAATAGAAGTATCGTTTGAAAATAGTGTAATTCAACGTTATAATCGTCAAAGAGCTATTACAGTACAATGTGATCCTGTTGATCCAAATATGAGTGGGGCTTCGTTAAAAGATTTAGTTGGTAGTAAATTAGAAGCAATCCCGTTGCCTTCAGGGTATTCATTTATGTGGGATGGAGAATACAAACCATCTCTTGAAGCGAATGAGGCAACGGGAACCTACATGCCATTAGCCATGTTATTAATTGTATTAATTGTAGTAATGCTGTTTAACAGTATTCGTCAATCACTAATTGTAATGGCAATTATTCCACTTTCAATTATTGGAGTTTCCATAGGATTGTTTGTGACAGGTAAAGCGTTTGGTTTTATGGCTATTACAGGTTTCTTAGGGTTGATTGGTATGGTGCTTAAAAATGCCATAGTTATGATGGATGAGATTAATCTTAACCTTAATATGGAAAATGTTAGTCCTTATGAGGCTGTGGTTAATGCCGCTGTAAGTAGAATGCGTCCTGTTTTGTTGGCAGCATTAACTACAATCTTTGGTATGTTCCCGTTAATTACTGATGCCATGTATGGATCAATGGCCGTAACCATCATATTCGGGTTATTCTTTGCTACATTTTTAACCTTGTTGGTTTTACCATTATTCTATGTGTTGTTCTATAAAATTAAACCTTCAAACTAAAATCTTAAGCAATGGCAAATTATACGAGTAATCAGTATTATAATATAGAAAGTAAACAAGGCATTGTTCAGTTACAATTAAACTATTGCTTGTTTCTGGAAAGTAAAACTTACGAATATAGGGATGAGTTACTTTCTTTGTTGGATGATTTATCAAACGACAAAGAAGTTAATGTGCTGATAATAACCAATGATCATCCTGATTTTTCATTAGAAAAATATAAGCAATTATGGAATTCCTTTTTTGAAGGAGGAGATCTTAAAGATAATGTGTTAAGAGCATTCCGGATTTTTGATCAATTGGTAATCAGACTTTATTCTTTAAAAAAGGTTGTTATTTCAATGATCACAGGTCCCCTGAATTCAATGCTTTTTAACTTCAATCTTATATCTGATGTAAGAGTTGTTACTAATGAGTTTTATTTGGACAACAATAATGAAATGATGGTTAATGTGCCTAAGGGTGCTATTATGTATGATCATTTTAAAGTGGCAAATATTAATCCTGTGAAGTTGTTATTTCTTTCTGATAAAGTGTTTTATCAGGAGTTTTTGAGTAATAACCTGGTGGATAAAGTTTTTACACAAGAGGAAATTGCGGATAGAGTTTATGCTTTGGCTGAAAGGTTTGTAAAAATCAACTATGCAGAAATTGAAGCCGCAAAAATGGCAAAGTCCATCGACAATCTTGAGGAGTTTGAACAGTCCTTACAAAAGGAAAATGCTTTTTTACTGGCTTGTATCAGAGAGAAGTTAAATCCGGGATCTCAAAAAATTCATCGTTTTCATTAAAAAATAAAGAAATGCATAAATATATTATTCTGGCAATGTTTATTTCTCTTAGCTATGTTGTGCAGGCGCAGGATCATCTTACGCTTGAGCAATGCCGGGAAAAAGCATTGGAACATGACCAAAATATTAAGTCAGCACAGGCTGATTTAGCTATAAACGTTGCATCTCATAAAATGAGTAAGAGAGCAATGTTACCACAATTTGATTTTTCAGCTTCTTATACTTATATGAATGATCCACAGGTGATGGATGTGCCAAGCTGGCAATTGCCTAATATGGATGGTACACCCAGTGGAGTACTTTTTACAGGTTTGTATAAAGAACTGACCTATCATAATATGTATGATGGAGGAATTGATTTCAGTTTACCTATTTATTTAGGAGGTAAATTAAGAAACTATGTAAAAATGTCGTCTTATGGAATTGGGATTTCTGAGCAAAATGTAGAAAATACTAAAGAAAATTTAGTGTTGGAGGTCGATCAAAAGTACTGGGCTTTGGTATCATTAAAGGAAAATTTATTGGTGATTCAAAAATCCGTAAACCTTTTGGAAGATGTTGTTCGTGAAACTCAAAACAGATTTGAAGTTGGTATTGTTACAAAAAATGAGGTGTTGAAAACTCAGGTTGAGCTAAATAATGCAAAACTGGCTTTAATTCAGATGAAGGATAATATTCATCTGGCTAAAATGGCACTAAATCAGAGTATTGGTAATAGTATTCTGGATGAAATAGCAATAGCAGATTCAGTGATAATCCCTGATACAAATCCGGTTTCTATCAACGAAATAGAACGTGTTGCATCTAACCGAAAAGAGTTGAAAATGCTTGAAGGACAAGTTGGAATCACTTCTGTTGATGAAAAAATAGCCAGAGCAGATTATATGCCTCAATTGGTTTCATTTGCTAATTATGGATTTCAAAATCCCGATCATAAAGCAGAAGATAAAACGGAGTTAACCTGGGTAGCAGGTGTTTCTTTATCTGTACCAATTTTTCATTGGGGAGAAAAAGGGTTAGCACTTGAAAAAAAGAAGCTGGTTACTAAAAAAGCACAACTTAGCTACGATAAAGCCAAAGAAGGTATTATTCTTCAAATTCAGCAAAGTGCCTTTAACTTAAACGAATCTCTGGTTAAAATTTCGTTTACAAAAGCTTCATTAGCTCAGGCAGATGAAAATTTAAAATTAGAAATGAATCGTTTAAATCAGGGTGTGGTTACAACTACAGATGTGTTGGATGCTCAGGTGCAATGGCAAAGGGCAAATTCTGATTTTATTTCCGCTAAGGTGAATTATAAAATAAATCAGTCAAAATATCTGAAAACAATCGGTCAATTAGATATTTAGCGGAATCTGCAGCGTGTTATAAAACATGCGGAAAATTTAAAATTATTATAACAAAAAGATAAAAAAATTAATAGTTTTAAACAATTATCTGGAAATAGAGTTGGATATAGGTTACAATTCTATTTCCGGATGATATTGGTCAAGTTGTTTTATTTTCGGTTTGGTTATTTTTAACAGGAAATTCTTTTGGTCCATATCTAAAATTTAACATTTGATTTTATAATCAAACTGTCACTGGAATATAAAGTATATATTTATATAGATTTTACTAATTCTTTGTTAATAGATAGATGCCTGATTTACTTAGGTATTTATCAAAAAAAATACGAGTCAAAATTATGCAATCAAAACTTCAAGAGCTAACAGATAAGCTTTATGCAGAAGGGGTTCAGAAAGCGAACCACGAGGCAGAAGCTATCTTAGAAAAAGCCCGAAAAGAAGCGGAGGAAATTCTTTCTGAAGCTAAAAGTAAGGCATCCGGTATTATTGAAGATGCGAATGAGAAGGCTGCTGAAAAACAACGTAATGTTGATGCAGAAATAAAGCTGGCCTCTCAACAAGCAATCTCATCTTTGCAGCAAAAAATAGGACAAAGTATAGCCGTTCAAGTTGCTGAACCTTCATTAAAAGAGGTGTTTAGTGATAAGGAATATGTGCAATCGCTTATTCTTAAAGTTGTAGAAGGTTGGTCGAAAACAGGAAACTTTGATATTAATGTAGTTTTATCTGAGTCGGATAAGGCCGAAATGGAAAAGTTCTTGAAGAATAATTTGGCTGCCGAAATGAATAAAGGCTTAAGCTTTGAATCGGATCAGTCTGTTAAAGCTGGATTTAAAGTAGGACCTGCTGATGGAAGCTATGTAATTAGTTTTGAAGAAGGCGATTTCCAAAACTTTTTTAAATCATTTTTACGTCCTAAAACAAATCAATTATTATTTGAAGAGGAGTAAAACATGGGTAAAAAGTACTATTGTTTAATTGCCGGATTACCTGATATTGTATTAGGTGATAAAAAAGTTTTGTTCAACTCAATCATTCTGTGTGAATCATTGCTTGATGAATTGAGTGCACAAGACCTGGAAATGGCTAAAGCGCTCTACTTACCCTTCGATCATTATAATCTCATAAGTTTATTATTTAACCAACAAAAAGAATTTGACCCAAGGGGCTTGTTTACTCTGATGGATCTTGAACTTATGTTGGATAAAAAGAATATTGAGGATATCGATAATTCGAATTACCCTCAGTATATGATCCAGTTTGTTAAAGAAATATTACTTGCCGAAGAAAAGATTTCTTCAACAGAGGCTGAAGTTTTATTATTTAAAAAGTACATAGGTTATCTAAAATCATTCTCAAATCAGTTTTTAAGTGATTTTGTTGATTACGAGGTGAATGTGAAAAATGTATTTACAGCATTAACCGGTAAAAAATACGGAATCGAGTATGAAAAAGAATTGATAGGAGGAGGCGAAATTGTTGAAGCACTTGTTAAAAGTCGCTCCAGAGATTTTGGTTTAGCCAGTGAATTTGATCAGATAGAAACTTTAGTGCAGACATATGAGAATGAAAGTTTGTTGGAGCGAGAACTAAAAATAGATCAACTGAAGTGGGAATATCTTGATGAAGCTACTTTCTTTCATTATTTCACGATTGAAAAAGTGCTTGGATTCATCTTTAAACAATTTATGGTAGAAAGATGGATTGCCCTGGATGAAGAAGAAGGTCAAAAGATGTTCCGTAAGTTACTTAGTGAGTTGGAATCTAGTTATGAATTTCCTGAAGAATATAAATTAAGCCATGGAAAGAAAAAATAAAACTACCGGAAAAGTAGCCGGTATTATTGCCAACCTTGTAATTGTGGAGGTTGATGGTCCTGTGGCCCAAAACGAAATATGCTTTATATCTCACCCTGAGAATAAACTAATGGCAGAGGTGATTAAGATTTTGGGTAAAAATGTTTATGTACAGGTCTTTGAAAGTACCCGTGGATTAAAGGTTGGAACTCCGGTGGAGTTTGAAGGACACCTTTTAGAAGTTAGCTTAGGCCCGGGTATTTTATCCAGAAATTATGACGGTCTGCAAAACGACTTAGATAAAATGGATGGGGTCTTCTTAAAAAGAGGAGATTATACCGATCCTTTAGATAGAGAAAAGAAATGGGACTGGACTCCAATTGCCAAAGAAGGTGATCAGGTGGTTGCCGGAAGCTGGTTAGGAGAAGTGCCCGAAAATAGTGTACCTCACCGTATTATGGTTCCTTTTAAATTTCAGGGAACATATACAATTAAAAGCATTGTAGCTGCAGGTCAATATACTGTTGATGATGTGGTTGCCGTTGTTACAGATAGAGAGGGCAATGATATAGAACTAACAATGGTTCAAAAGTGGCCGGTTAAAATGGCTGTTAAGGCCTATAAAGAAAAACCGCGTCCGTTTAAACTGTTACAAACAGGAACCAGAACATTAGATACATTAAACCCAATTACTGAAGGGGGTACCGGATTTATACCAGGACCATTTGGAACAGGTAAAACGGTATTGCAGCATGCGATTTCAAAATTTGCTGATGCTGATATAGTAATTATTGCAGCTTGTGGTGAACGTGCCAATGAGGTGGTGGAAATCTTTACTGAGTTCCCTGAATTGGAGGATCCAAAAACAGGTCGTAGTTTGATTGAGCGTACCACAATTATCGCAAATACATCAAACATGCCGGTAGCAGCTCGTGAAGCTTCTGTATATACTGCCATGACATTGGGTGAATACTATCGTTCAATGGGATTAAAAGTGGTTTTAATGGCCGATTCAACTTCTCGTTGGGCTCAGGCACTTAGAGAGATGAGTAACCGTTTGGAAGAGCTTCCCGGACCGGATGCATTCCCAATGGACTTAACTGCTATTATTACAAGTTTCTACGCTCGTGCAGGTTTCGTATACTTAAATAATGGCGAATCAGGTTCCATTACCTTTATAGGTACAGTATCGCCAGCAGGTGGTAACTTGAAAGAGCCTGTAACTGAATCTACACGTAAGGCTGCAAGATGTTTTTACGGATTAAATCAGGGACGTGCAGATAGTAAGCGCTATCCTGCAATTGATCCAATTGATAGTTATTCAAAATATCTTGAATATCCTGAAGTACAAGAGTATTTGAAAGAAAATATCGGTGAAAACTGGTTAGATAATGTTCTTAAAACAAAAACATTATTATTAAGAGGAAAAGAAGCTCAGGAGCAAATCAACATTCTTGGTGATGATGGTGTGCCTTTGGAATTCCATGAAAAATTCTGGAATTCAGAGTTAATTGATGCGGTAATTCTTCAGCAGGATTCTTTTGATAAGATTGATGCAAACTGTCCAATGCCTCGTCAGAAATATATGTTGGAGAAGGTTTTAGAAATCACTGACAAAAAATTCAAATTCGAGACTTTTGAAGAAGTAAACGGATTCTTTAAGCGAATCATCAACCAGCTTAAGCAGATTAACTACAGTGAGTGGGAATCTGAGAAGTTTAAAACTCATGAAAAAGAGTTGGAAGAGATTATGAATGAACGCTTAAATTAATTTTGAAAATTATAGATGCATGGAAACTCAAGCATTTCAAAAAGTTTATACAAAAATTACTAACCTGACAAAGGCTACCGTAACATTAAAGGCTACTGATGTAGGCTACGATGAAATGGCTATGGTACATGGTCGTATGGGGCAGGTGGTAAAAATTATGGGCGATGAGGTTATTCTTCAGATCTTTGCAGGTACTGAAGGTATTCCTACAAATGCCGAAGTGGTGTTTTTAGGTCGTCCCCCACAATTAAAAGTGAGTGATCAATTAGCAGGTCGTTTTTTCAATGCTTTTGGTGATCCGATTGATGGAGGTCCACAGGTTGAGGGAAGAATTGTTGATACAGGAGGTCCTTCTGTAAATCCGGTTCGAAGAAAGCAGCCATCTCAATTAATTGCTACAGGTATTGCAGGTATTGACCTGAACAATACATTGGTTACAGGACAAAAAATTCCATTTTTTGCGGATCCTGATCAGCCTTACAATCAGGTAATGGCAAACGTGGCCTTAAGAGCTAAAGCAGATAAAATTATCCTGGGTGGTATGGGATTATCAAATGATGATTACCTGTACTTTAAAAACATATTTGACAATGCCGGGGCATTGGATCGTATTGTAAGTTTTGTAAATACAACAGATGATCCACCGGTAGAACGTTTGTTGATCCCGGATATGGCGTTAACTGCAGCAGAGTATTTTGCAGAAGAAAAGCAAGAAAAAGTATTGGTGTTATTAACTGATATGACCTTGTATGCAGATGCTTTATCTATCGTATCAAACCGTATGGATCAAATTCCATCAAAAGATAGTATGCCGGGTTCATTATATTCTGATTTAGCCCGATTGTATGAAAAAGCGGTACAATTCCCACATGGAGGTTCAATTACTATTATTGCGGTTACAACCTTAAATGGTGGTGATATTACGCATGCGATTCCTGATAACACTGGTTATATCACAGAAGGACAGTTGTTCTTACGTATGGATTCAGATGTAGGTAAGGTAATTGTAGATCCATTCCGAAGTTTATCACGTTTGAAGCAGTTGGTAATTGGTAAACAAACCCGCGAAGATCACCCTCAGGTGATGAATGCTGCAATCCGTTTGTATGCTGATGCCGCAAATGCTAAAACCAAGCAGGATAACGGTTTTGATTTAACAGACTACGATGAGCGTACTTTAAAATTTGCCAGAGAATATTCAGAACATATTTTAGCTGTTGATATTAATATTGATACGGAGAAAATGTTAGATACTACCTGGAAATTATTTAGCGAAAATTTTGCTCGCGAAGAGGTAGTAGTACGTGAAGAGTTTGTTGCAAAATATTGGAAAGGAGCTAAACAGTAGACTATTAGTTAATAGATGATGTTTAGTAATATAAAGATGATAAATAGATGAATTGGATAAGTTGAATCTTAAAATCACTTATCTGAAATCTAAAATCTAATTTTTATGGCCGTAAAGTTTCAGTATAATAAAACTTCTCAACAGCAACTTGATAAACAGCTTAAGGTTCGGGAGCGTGCATTGCCTACGCTTCAGAATAAGGAGGCTGCATTGCGTATAGAAGTAAAAAAAGCAAAAAGACGAGCCGATGAGCTCGGGCAAGAACTTGAAACCCAGATGGCTGGTTTAGATAAAATGTCTCGACTTTGGGGAGAATTTGATATGCAAATCATTTCTATTGAGGATGTTATTCTTGAAAGTAAAAAAATTGCAGGTGTTCAAACTCCTATTTTAAAAGATGTTGTATTTAAAAAAGAGCCGTTTGCACTATTTAGTAAGCCGGTATGGTTTTTTGACGGTGTTAAAATCATAGAAGATCTGGCAAAAGTAGGCATTGAGCGAGAAGTATTTCTTCGTAAAATGGAACTACTTGATGTGGCCAGAAAAAAAACAACGCAAAAAGTGAACTTGTACGAAAAAGTTCAAATTCCGGGATATAAGGATGCCATTAGAAAGATTAAACGATTCCTTGAGGATGAAGAGAACCTTTCAAAATCGGCACAAAAGATTGTGAAAAACCGTCAACAACAAGAAAAGGAGGTTGCATCATGATAGTACCAATGTTTAAATATTCATTCTTGGTTCATCATTTGGATTACAATTCCTTTTTGGAAGACTTAAAAAAGTTGGGGGTTGTTCACATTATTCAGAAAAAGGAAGAACCATCTATTGAAATTCTGGATGCTTATCGTCGTGTGAATGAAGTTGAAAAAACAATGAAAACTTTAAGCACTTTTAGGGATGAGAATGCATATGATGAGGTACAAATTCCTCAGTCAGGTAATGAAATAATGGAAGCTGTAGCTAGTGTACAAACTAATATTGAACATTACAATCAGCAAATAAGTATTCTGAACAAAGAGTTGAACCAATTATTGCCATGGGGTAATTTTTCATGGAGTAAAATTGAGCAGCTTGAAAATGAAGCTGGTGTTCAAATGTACTTTTTCTACGTTTCAACCAAGAAATTTCAAGATGAATGGGAGGCAGCGTATAATCTCACAAAAATCTCTGAAGATAAAGGTTATACCTATTTTGTACTCGTTCTGGAAAACGACCAGACTATTCCTGATATTGATGCAGAGGAAGTAAAACTTCCAAAACAATCAATCGGTGAAATTCAAGGTCAGTTAAAAGAACTTACAGAACAGTTGGAACAGGAGAAAGCAACTTTACATGCTTATGCAAATAAAGGATCTCTGGTTCTTGAAAATTATAGTCTTGAATTAAAAGATGCTTTGGCTTCAAGTGAAGCAGTGCATCATACAAGCGATGAGCTTGAAGGTCAGGTAAAATTGATGGAAGGATGGGCGCCTAAAGACAGGCTTGCTGAGTTGGATGCCTATTTGGAGAATGCATCAGTTTATTATCTGAAGAGTGAAGCAAATCATGCAGATAAACCTCCGGTTCAACTAAAAAATAACAGGTTTAACCGCTTGTTTGAAACCATTAGTAATCTGTATGCATTACCATCTTATAATGAATTGGATTTGACTCCGTTTTTGGCGCCATTCTATTTGTTATTCTTTGGTTTCTGCTTTAGTGATGCAGGGTATGGTCTTTTGTTTGTGTTGGTTGCAACAATTGTAAAAGCCAAACAAAAAGAAGCTAATCCTATTTTATCCTTGATTCAGCTATTGGGAGCATCCACCATGTTCTTTGGTATATTGGGAGGTACTTTTTTCGGTATCGAGCTATACAAAACAAATCTGCCTGTATACAGGGATTTGGCAAAATCAATGGAAGCGTCAGGTATTACAGTTCAGGATATCATGTTTAAATCCTCATTGATCTTAGGTCTGATTCAAATGTTATTTGGAATGTTCCTGAGAGCAGCTAAGGAGATTAAACAAGCTGGATTTATACATGCTGTTTCAACGCTAGGTTGGGCTTTTCTAATCATAGCTTCTGCTGTAAACTATCTGGTAGCAGATAAAATGAATGTTGAGTTTATGAACATTCCTTATATGATTATTGGCGGAATATGTCTGATCGGAATTTTCTTTATGAATACTCCGGGGAAAAGTCTTTTACTCAATTTTGGATCAGGGTTATGGGACACATATAACACTGTTGTAGGTGGTGTTGGTGACTTATTATCTTATGTAAGATTGTTTGCCTTAGGTTTAGCAAGTGCTATTCTTGGATTGGTTTTTAATGATCTTGCTTTGAAATTGATAAACCCTGAAGCAGGAATTGTAATGCAAATTGTCGGTTTTGTTCTAATGCTGGTTATTCTGGTTGTAGGACATGCTATTAATATTTTTATGTCAGGATTAGGTTCTATGGTTCACCCATTGCGTTTAACTTTTGTAGAGTTCTACAAAAACGCAGGTTTTGAAGGTGGAGGTAAGGCATATAATCCTTTTAAAAAACAAGTTAACTAATAAATTAAACAGAATTTAAATTTAAATAATTATGGAAGCTATTGTATTTGCTTATATTGGAATTGGATTAATGGTTGCACTAACAGGAATTGGTAGCGCTTATGGTTGTTCTATGGGCGGTAATGCTGCTATTGGTGCAATGAAAAAGAATGAATCTGCATTTGGTAGTTATTTAACATTGAGTGCCTTACCTGGTTCTCAGGGATTATACGGATTTATCGGATATTTTATGTTAGCAGGTTTGTTACAAGCTGATATGTCATGGTTACAAGCTGGTGCTGTATTTGGTGCTGGTTTAGCTTTAGGTATTGTTGGTTTATTATCTGCAATTCGTCAGGGACAAGTTTGTGCAAATGGTATTGCTGGAATTGGTGCTGGTTACGATGTTTTTGGTAAGTCGTTAATTCTTGCAGTATTCCCAGAGTTATATGCGATTTTAGCTTTAGTGGCTGCTATCTTAATTGGACAAGCTGTAGCTTAATTAAAATAATAACCTTATATATTAAAACCCGATGGCTTGTGTCATCGGGTTTTTCTTTTTTATAGTAACTCAAAAGTATACAGGATGATTGTTTTTATAACAGTTCCTATAAATGAATAGTATAGAAAAATATGGAAATTAGGTGATTACGGAAATTGTGTATTTGATATAAGAAAATATGTTATTATATTAATGTATTGTTAAAAGCCCGATTTATTATTTGTCAGTCTTGTCGTTTTTTAGATATGGAATACATCTATTTATCAAATATTTTTAATGATACCATTGGTATTGAAGAGGCATATCTTAAGAAATGGCGTAATAATTTAAGTCTGATATCTGATTTCTATAAATCAGCGACTTGTATCTTAACACAACGAGAAGGAGACTTTTTGAAAATATTACCCACCTGTCATAATAATTCTATCCAACTTAATATAACAGATGGCCTTTCTTTAGAATCTTTAATAGGAGATGTTGAATCTCTTTCTGATCAAACCTATATATTAAAGAACTTTGATAGATTCCAAAATGTTGGTGAATTAAAGTTTAAGTCAATACTAGTAGTTCCTGTTTTTTATCCGGATGATGTACTCATGGGATATATTATTTTGTTGGATGAAAAGAAAGACTGTTTTGATCAGGCTGCTATTAAATTAAGCCTGCAGATCAAGGAGCTAATAGAGGTCGATTTAAAAAATATTTATCTAAAATTTAATGATAAGTATGATGACAATTTCACTAATGATCTTGTGTGTAAGGTGCTTTACGAAAAGTCAGGAGCTTTAAATTGTTTTTATTCCAAAAATCTCAAACTGTCATTTTATAATGATAATTTTAAATCTACATTTCTTACTGCAGATCATAATGTTGTGGACTTAACCACTGTAGGTTATAAAAACTACTATAATTTAATTCTTCCAAACCTTAAAGAGGTTGTAAAGTCAAATCAAGCACTTAATTCCATAGATAAAATTGAATATAATGGTTCAAACATGTGGTTTAATCTTGACTTTAATCCTATAAGTGATAATAGCAACCAATTGATAGGAGTATATGTTGTTGCAAATAATATTACAGACCTTATTATTACCAAGCAAAGAATGCTCAATAAAAAGCAGGATTTGTTAGAGTATGAACGTATTTTTAATTTGGTTGCCAATCCTATTTGCATCGCTGATATAAATGGTGTTTTTATAAAGACCAATCCTGCATTCTATAGAATATTAGGTTTCACATCTGAGGAAGTACAGGGACGATCTATGTTTGAAATGATTCATCCCAATGATTTAAAGAGAACAGTAGACTATATTAGTGAAAAAATTAAGGAGCAACCAGAACTGCTTGAATTCGAAAATAGATATGTTTGTAAAGATGGTAGCTCTGTTTGGTTTTCGTGGATGGTACAACCTATTTATGAAAAGGGTATTTCATACTCTGTAGCACACGATATTACTACACTAAAGGAAACACAGGAGGAATTAAGTAAAGCAAAAGAACATGCGGAAGAAAGTGATCGTTTAAAAACAGCCTTTCTGTGTAACATGTCGCACGAAATCCGAACTCCAATGAATGGTATTGTTGGATTTTCTGACCTGTTGAAAAGTACAGCGCTCCAAAATGAAGAATTGGAATACTATTGTGATATTATCAGGTCGAGTGGACAGCAATTACTCAGAATTGTAAATGATATTATCGATATTTCAAAAATTGAGATTGGAGAAGTTGATATTATCGAAAATGAAGTTAATATTAATGAACTTATAAGGAGCATCGCTGCTTTTTATAAGCCCGATATTGCAAGTAAGGGTCTTGAAATTATTACAATGCTTCCTTTACCTGATAAGGATGCTATTTTAAAATCAGATGAAACTAAATTACGTCAGATTTTGGATAACCTTTTAAGTAATGCCTTGAAATTTACAGAAAATGGTTTCCTCAAAATTGCTTATGAAGTGCAAGGTACTGATATTGTTATTTCTGTTGAGGATACTGGTATAGGTATTCCTGAAAACAAGCGTAAAAATATTTTTGAACGATTTGCTCAGTTAAAGGATCCAAATAAATCATATGGTGGTGCAGGTTTGGGCCTGGCTATTTGTAAAGCTTATATAAATAAAATGGGTGGCGATATTTGGGTTGAAACTTCAATGGACTCAGGAAGCATTTTTAAGTTTACACTTCCCTTTATTGTTTAATTATTATTGCAGTTCTGTTGTTAAATTGAAATCGAATTAAGGTAATAGAGTGCCTGTATGCACAAAGGTGTGAGGTTTAATGTAATAGGATGGTCGTATCTTTAGAGTGTTGTTATATAGTGTTTTATGTAGCTTGTTTCATGCCTTTTCTTCTTTGTTTTTAGTAGCTTATTCCTATGTTTCCAATATATATAGTAGGTGAAATATAGGTTCGAATTTGATGAAAATAGCCTGGACTATGATTAAAGATTGTTCGAATAATTTTAGCCAACTATTCCTTCAATTATATTTGTAGCAGAAAAGATGAACAAATAAGAGTAAAAGTTTATTGGTCAAAAATCAGGGGGTATTCGCTTGAATATTCGATTTTTGATTGTGGGGGTGATTTTTATTCGGTTAAGACATTTACAAATAATCAAAATTTTTAATTGTAGGGAAGATATGAATTTACGTAACATTTCAATTCGTTTTCGATTAGCGTTGGGGTTTAATATTCTGGTGTTATGCTTAATTGTTGTTGGTGCTATTGGTTGGATTGGTTTAAAAAATACAACAAACATAGCTAAAGTGTCAAATGAGGTTAGAGACGTTCAAAGTAATTTATTGGGGGCACGACTAAATGTAATGTATTTTCTACGGTTTTCAGATTCTGGCGTAATAAGTAAAGCCATTGATAATCTGGATAGAGCTATTGAAAATGTGGATTTGGCTGTAGAAAAATCGGGTAATAGAATAGAGAATGGAAATGACTTTAAAGTTCATATTCAAAATTATAAGGCATCTTTTAATGAATATGTCAATCTGGAGAATAAGAAAGAGCAAACTTTCAATAATTGGTATAAAGTAGGTGGCGATTTAAGTAAGTTAATCACTGCAGATAATCAGGCAAATGCTTCTTTAATTCAAAAGTTAGTTAATCCACATAACTCATTAAGAATATCTGCATGGGAGTTTATTGCTAATCCTATGAGTGCCGATGGTTCTATTAATTCAGATGGGGTTAGTAAAGTAAAGGTTAGATTAAATGACTGTATTTCCTTATTGGAGGCTAACAAAAGTATTTATGGATCAAATAGTAAGATCATTAATAACCTGGTGTCAAAATATGCAGATTATCAGATTGCTTTTAATGATTATACCAAATCTGTTGTAAAGCAAGGTGCAAAAGTGGCTGAGATGCAGCAGGAAGGCGCTGAAGTGGCTCAGTTGGGTGAAAAACTTGTTGAAGATATTTTAGCAGCAGAAGAAGCTGTTGTGCAAAGTGCTGATAACCAAATTATATTTGTTATTGTTATCGCTTTAATATTAGTGGCAATTGTAATTAATCGTATTTCAAGAAGTATTACAAAACCTCTCGAAGAAGGGGTGAGGCTGGCAGAAAAGATGTCGATGGGAGATTTATTTCATACAATTGAAGTTGTAGGTAAAGATGAAGTAAGCAGATTGACGATGGCAATGGATAAAATGTGTGAAAAATTGAAAGAAGTTGTAGGGGAGATTATGAGTGGTTCGCAGCAATTAACAGTTGCAAGTGAACAGCTAAATACCAATTCTCAATCAATATCATCAAGTTCAAGTGAGCAGGCTGCTTCGTTAGAAGAGGTTTCAACAGCTATTGAAGAAATGGTGGCTAACATTGAGCAAAGTAATGATAATGCAGAAGAAGGTGAGAAATTGGCAGATAAAACAATGACTGATATTGCTGAAGTGAGCAGTGAATCACGAAAAGCAATGGAGGCCAATAAAAAGATTGCTGAAAAGATTAATGTGGTAAGTGAGATCGCCCGACAAACAAATATATTAGCTTTAAACGCAGCTGTAGAATCGGCAAGAGCAGGCGAGCATGGAAAAGGTTTTGCTGTTGTGGCTGCCGAAGTACGCCAATTGGCTGAAAGAAGTAAGGAAGCAGCAGATGAAATTGTTAAATTGGCTAAGGAAAGTAATGATCTGTCTGTGGCATCCAATCGAAAGTTAGAATCTGTTTTACCAGGAGTAGATAAGGCAAACTTGTTTATGAAAGAAATTGCGGCCTCTTCTAAAGAGCAACGAACAGGAGCAGGTCAAATAAATAGTGCGGTTCAACAATTAAACCAGGCTACTCAGGAAAGCGCTGCAGGAAGTGAAGAGATGGCGAGTAGTGCAGAGGAGTTAAGTAGTCAGGCCATTCAATTACGTCAATTGATTGAATATTTTAAGTTGGAAGAAGGAGTTGATACGAAAATTAATACTAAGATTAAATCCGAAGTAAAAAGAAATATGAGTTTTAATAAAATTCATATTCCAAACAGTAACTCAATTACTGTTAATAAAATGAGCAAAAAGGAGAAAGAAGAATATGAAGTGTTTTAATAAATGCTTCATATTGAACTCATAGCTAAAAACGAATAATTGTCTGCTGATAATATTCAAAAATAAACCGGTAATGCAATTGTAAAATATTGCTCTGTATTTTGTTAATTTCTTATATTGTATATTAAAATATAAAGATATGGACTTAACCGGTAGATGGATTTTTAGAGAAGAATTTGATTCAGGCAAAGACGAAGGTGTTGCAATTCTGGCTCAAGCAGGAGATCGGCTTTATGGTGTTTTAGATTTTACAGAATATATAGAGAATGAAACACCATTCCAGGTAAAATGTCAGTTGGAAGGAAAAGTTGACGGGGATAAAGTTTCACTTGAAATGATTGATTACGAGATTATCTCCGTTGAACCTTTTGAATATTTCCCGGAAAAAAGAGAAGGTATTATTAATCAAAATGGACAAATAGTTGGATCAAGTGAAGATGAACAGGGCGTTTGTGGCGTTTTTGTTTTTGAAAAAGAAGAAAAATAACAGTGATCAATAAAAACGCTACGAGATTGCATGTGGTAGATGCTTTGCGAGGTTTTGCAATAGTATCCATCATGTTACTTCATAATATCGAACATTTTGATGTTTATTTTCAACCACAGGATTTGCCTTCCAGGATGGTAACTCTGGATCAAACCATCTGGGATAGCCTGTTCTTTTTATTTGGAGGTAAGTCTTATGCTATTTTTGCACTTTTATTTGGACTAACCTTTTTTATTCAAACAGATCACCAGGAACAGAAGGGTAAGGATTTCAGATGGCGTTTTGCATGGAGGCTTGTTTTACTATTCGGGTTCGGACTCATTAATTCAGTCTTTTATCAGGGAGATATATTAACATTATATGCACTTGTAGGTTTTCTGTTAATTCCCTTTGCGAAAATGAAAAGCAAGTGGGTGTTTTTTTCTGCAATTCTTTTATTGTTGTTACCTACTGAGTGGGTTAAATTAATTCAAGGGATAAATAACCCGGATCTTTCACTTGAAAACCCTGTTTCATGGACTTATTTTGGTAAGATGAATGATTATATTCTGGATGGTTCATTTTTGCATACAGCTAGAGGGAATTTAACTAATGGTAAAATGGCTGTTCTACATTGGAGCTGGGAAAATGGACGGTTTTTTCATATACTGGCCCTGTTTTGTTTTGGAATGTTAGCCGGTAGAAAAAAACTATTTGCCTGGAATACTCAAAATAAAAAGATCTGGATTGGAATGTTTACTATTTCCATATTGGTATTTATTCCGTTGTATATATTAAAGAATAATCTGCCCCACCTAATAACTTCAGAGGTGATTAAAAGACCTTTGGAAACAATTGAAACCGCATTTACTAATATTAGCTTTATGTTAGTGTTGGTAGCTGGTTTTGTACTGTTGTTTCAAACAAAATATGGGAATAAGGTGCTAAATGTTTTTTCTCCGATAGGGAAAATGAGTTTATCAAATTATCTGTTTCAATCTATGATCGGATCTTCAATCTATTATGGTTTTGGATTGGGATTGTACAAATTTACAGGAGCCACTTATAGTGTAATAATAGGAATAGCACTGGCTATATTGTTGGGAATATTTTGTACTCAATGGGCCAAAAAGTTCAAGCATGGACCACTGGAAACAATCTGGCACAAATTAACCTGGATAAATTCAAAATAAACCTATCCAAGTTTTGATATTTTCTCTAATGTTTCCTGATCTAAGATTCGAATTATTCTACCGTCAACGGTAATTACCTTTTCATTTACAAAGGTTGACAATGTTCTTATGGCATTAGAAGTTGTCATGTTTGAGAAGTTAGCCAGATCCTCACGAGATAGATAAACATTTAATGTGATGCCATCGTCTTCAAAGCCGTAAATATCTTTCAATACTAATAAGCTTTCAGCAAGTCTACCTCTAATGTGTTTTTGAGTCAGTGTAACTGTTCTGTAACGTGAAAAACCTAACTCCTGAGCAAGTGAGCGAATAATATTTAAACTAAACTGATGATTGCTTTCAAGTAGTTCGTATACAATAGCTTTAGGAATATAGAAAATGGTGCAGGGTTCAATTACTACAGCTGAGGCAACATGCGGACCTTCAGCAAAAAAAGCGCGATAACCAATAAAACTGGTTGGATTAGCCATACGTACAATCTGGTCACGTCCACCAAATCCAACTTTATAAACTTTAACTTTTCCAGAACCAAGACATAATAAACTGTCTGGAATTTCGCCTTCCTGGTAAATTACGTCGTTCTTCTTAAAATGCTTTACAGAATGATTGTTAAGAACTTTTTCTTTTTCTTCATCGGTAAGGACATCATAAATTTGAGAAATATCTTTTATAGTAGGTTCAGCGTTAAAATTGTTATCTATTCTTCTTGGCATCTTATCTATTATTAGCTCAGCTAGATTTATGTTTTATAACATATTGAGTCCAAAAATAGAAAAAAGCCCACATACTAGCAACTATTATAGTTGTAATGCAGACTTTTTTATCTTATTTTAAGTAAAATAAATTCTTAAAACTTGGAAACCAGAGGAATTCTTCGTCCTAAACCAAATGCTTTTGATGAAACACGGATGATAGGTGCCGTTTGAAAGCGTTTATATTCGTTTATATTTACCAAACGAACTGCTTTTAACACTACTTCTTTATCAAAACCTTGTTCAATGATTTTTTGAGGATGTTCATTTTTCTCGATGTAATTAAATAGTACTTGATCCAAAACATCATAATCAGGTAGTGAATCACTATCCTTTTGATCCGGGCGTAATTCTGCTGAAGGTGGTTTTACAATAGTGTTAATAGGTATAATTTCCCGCTCTTTATTTATGAATCTGGCCAAATCAAAAACATCTGTTTTATATACATCGCCTAAAACAGATAAGCCACCGTTCATATCTCCATAAAGCGTTCCATAGCCTACAGCAGCTTCACTCTTATTAGATGTATTTAAAAGAATATGACCAAATTTATTGGATAGTGCCATTAATAAAGTACCTCTGATTCGAGCCTGAATATTTTCTTCAGTAACATCCGGATTTAACCCACTAAATAATGGTGCTAATGTATTATCAAATCCTTCTACAATATCTTTAATAGGAACAATATCATATTGAATCCCCAGATTATTTGCCAAATCTTCTGCATCTTTTATGGAGTGGTCAGAAGAATATTTTGAAGGAAGTAATAACACCCTGACATTTTCGGCTCCTAAGGCTCTTTCTGCAATAACTACAGTTACTGCAGAATCAATACCTCCCGATAAACCTAAAGTAGCCTTTTTAAAGCCCATCTTGTTAAAGTAATCCTTAACACCTAATACCAAAGCATCATGAATTAACTCAATTTTTTCTTTAGGATTAGTTTGAATGGCTTTATCAGAAGTCATCTCATCCAACTCGCAATACTGAATATCTTCGTTAAAAGAGTGGAGTTGTTTAATGATTTCACCACGGTTATTTACCGCTAATGAACTACCATCAAAAACAAGTTCTGTATTGGCGCCTATCTGATTTACATAAAAGAATGGAATCTCATTCTTAGCTGCCTTTTGTGAAATAATCTGTTGACGAATTTGTCCTTGATTATACGAAAAAGGAGAAGCTGCAATGTTGATCACCATATCCGGATTTAATTGTTTTAACTCCTTCATTGGTGATTTTTTGTAAAGCTTACTTTTGGCAAAGGAGTTAAATACAGGCTGTTCATCCCATAAGTCCTCACATATTGTAATAGCCAGTTTCTGGCCTTTATATTCAACTAAATTGAATTCGCTGTTGGGTTGAAAATATCTGTACTCATCAAAAACATCGTAGTTTGGCAATAATGTTTTGTGGTGTACGGAATTTATTTTGCCCTCAGCCAATACAAATGCAGAATTAAATAGTTTCTTTCCTTTTGGTTCCGGATTTATACTTGGACAACCAACAATAGCCATAATGTTGTTGCAAGCTGCTGCTATTTTTTCTACATAAAATAAACATTGCTCAATAAATTCTTCTCTTTCCAGTAAATCAAGAGGAGGATATCCACAAACAGCCAATTCGCTGAATACGATTAAATCACAACCATCATTTTGTGCTTTATTTATTGCATCAATTATTTTATTCGTGTTGGACTCAAAATTTCCAACATGGTAATTGAGTTGAGCAAGTGCTATTTTCATATTTGAGACTTTTAATTACGAGATGGAAACGATATTCAGAGCTTGATTTATTTCAAATTCTTATCGTATGCATCTGTCTATATGATTTTGGAAGTACAAAGAAACATCAAAGAATTGAAGATGCAAACAGAAATGCTTTATGAATTTACGGGTTAAAACATAAAAAAGGGTTTCAAATTACTGAAACCCTCTCAAAATATTGTCTGTCATTCATTTCTAATGACCTATATACTAAATATTCTGTTCGATTAAAATATAATACCAAAGTTAAATACTAACCTGTTTAATGTTGTTTTATCATTCGTATCTGCATTTTCGGTAATATCTGTTAATCCCTGGTTATAAGTTAAACCAAATTTCAGATAGGCATCTCCTCCAATAGAATATTGCATTCCTCCGCCAAACTGATAACCAAAGTTGATAAATCTTACTTCGTCATTAATGTTATTACCTGAACCATCATTGGTTTTGATATTAAACTGTGTGGTAACACCAAAAACACCATAAAAGCTACTTCTCTGAAAATCACTTGTTTGAAGTTTTAATCTAAAGGGAACTTCCAGATATTTCAGGCGATATTCTAAGGTTTTATTTGTTTCGGTTAGTGTTTCACCTCCAACCTTAAAGGATGTTTCATCCTGATATCTTAATTTACCCCCGGTAGTATTAATGGTTAAACCTGTTGATATCGCATAGTTTTTTGCAAAAAACTTATCCATTTCAACACCAAAGTTATATCCAAATAAACTTCCGTTGCTGTCTACTGAGCCATGGTCTGATTTTAACCAACTGATTTGTGGACTCAGGACAAATGCAAATCTTAGATCTGATTCTCTGTCTGTTTGAGCAAAAACAGAACCTGTGATCATCAGTAATAGTATAAGTAAAGAACTTATTTTTCTCATCATATATGTGTTTAGTAATTTGATTTTGCAAACATAAATAAAATTGTAGTTCGCTTCAAGTGTTTAATGCTGTGCTTGTTTTCCTAATTTTTGAGCAATAAAACTTACTACAATTAATTGTAATGAATGGTATATCATTATGGGAACAATGAATATACCTTGTGAAGCCATATTTTTAAAGAGTACATTTGCCATTACAGTACCATGGATTAATGATTTCTTTGAACCACAGAAAGTTGCAGTGATTCTGTCTTCTCTTGAAAAATTTAACCATCCTGAAATACCAAAAATAATGCCATATATTGCAGTGAATATGAAGGCTATAATAATGGCGGTAACGATTAAGTAACTCATGTTAATTGAATCAAAAATGTTAGCAGAAAAGGATTTGCTAAAACTATTGTATACAATCGACAGGATGATACTTTTATCGAATAAGGTAATGTATTTACTGTATTTACGTGCGTAAGCTCCAAATTTGTGATTAAGAAATAATCCTAATGCTACAGGTAATAATATTTTAATCACCAGGCTTAAAATGCTTTCCCAAAAATTAAAGTCGGCAGCACCAGAACTCATAAAAAGACCTATCCACATAGGCGTGATAATAATACCTATCAATCCTGAAATGCTGGCATTAAATATAGCACCGGGAATATTTCCTTTGGCTATGGATACCATAACTACAGATGATGATACGGTAGAGGGTAATGCAGCCATAAAAAATATTGCCAGCCAAATAAGTTCCTGATCTTCGTTTTGTATAAATGGTTTTAATAAAAGAACCAGTACAGGGAAAAATAAAAAAGTGGATAGCTGCGACAAAATATGAAGTTTGTAATTACTAAGTCCTTTTTTCATATCGCGAGGACTTAATTTTAATCCATAAAAAAAGAAGATTAATGAGATTCCTACCCCTGAGATATTTTCAAGATTAAAGACCGGATCAGCGCTTCCAATACCTGGTATAAAATAGGCGAGCCCAATCATACTGAGCAACGCAACTATAAAAAGATCTATTTTTTTAAGCATATATATGTTGATATTTAAAACAATGCGAATTTGCGTGAGGTTAGATTCGTAAGTGTGTAATCGATTATTCAGGAAGCAAAAATATGCTTTTTTATTTTTAAGTTTGTTCTCAAAATGTAGTTCATATGCGTATTTCTTATAAAATTTCAATTATATCACTGTTGGTTTTAGGACTGGCTTCATGTGTAAATAAATCTTTACATCCGGATGTGTCTGATGTGCAGGTTGATTTTAAGGTAATTCCATTTTATCAGGAGTTGAATCAGTTGGATTCTTTAGATGTCAGAGCTTCTATAGCTCCATTACGACAAAAGTATCCTCAATTTTTAGAGGCATTTAATAAGCAAATTATAAAAATAGGAGGGTATGAAAGAGTAGATTATCCCCAGCGATTAATGAGTTTTGTAAATTACGATGCCAATCAGGATATTATTAAGAAGTCAAAGGAAGTCTTCCCGTCATTTGATGGTTTCAAACAAGAGTTGGAAGGTGGATTTAAGCATTATAAACATTACTTTCCTAATGCTCATGTACCCGATATATTTTTAATGGTATCTGGTTTTAGCCAGAGTATTGCTGTTGATTCTGCCTGGGTAGGTGTAAGCATCGAAAAATATTTAGGTACTGATTGTGAATTTTATGAGTGGTTAGGTATTGCAAAATATTTGCGAAAAGGTATGACTAAGGAAAAAATGGCTTCGGATGTGCTACGTGCCATGGCTTTAACAAATTATGATTACGACAGACAAAAAGATGATGTAATCAATCATATGGTTTATACTGGAAAGATCAAATATTTTGTCAAGCATATGTTTCCTGATATAGCGGATACCTTGTTGTTTGATTATTCTGCCTATCAAATGAAATGGTGTTTGGATAATGAAGAGAACATGTGGTCTTCATTAGTGGAGTGGAAGCACCTGTTCAGCAACGATCGTATGTTAATACAAAAATATACTGGAGATGCTCCTTTTACAGCGAATTTTGGCGAGAATTCAGCACCCAGGGGTGGTGAGTTTTTGGGTTATAAAATTGTTGAGGCCTATATGAAAAATAACGATGATGTTACGCTGCAGGATTTAATGTTTGAGGAGGATGGACGTAAAATATTAGCCGCATCACATTACCGACCATAACTGGAAATGATTGAGATGGATAAGAATGAATTGAGGAAAGTTATTCAGAAAAGAAAAAAGAATCTGTCAAAAGAAGAGCGTATTGCTTCATCTATGGAGGTTTTTAAAGCACTTGAAGCGTCTCCAATATTTCAAAATGCTACACATTTGTTATGTTATTGGTCGCTTTTTGATGAGTTGGATACGCACTACTTTGTAAATAAGTATTGTAAAAATAAGAGCATCTATCTGCCTCGTGTAGTTGGAGATGAAGTTGAAATTGTTCCTTATTGTGGTGAAGCGTCAATGGAAAAGGGGGCCTTTGGTATTATGGAGCCTAATGGTAGTGCTATCTCTAATTATAATGAAATAGATTTAGTAATCGTTCCCGGAGTAGCTTTTACAACTGACGGTTACAGAATGGGAAGAGGAGGAGGATATTACGATCGCCTATTACCATTGTTAGCTAATGCCACAAAGGTAGGTGTAGCCTATAAATGCCAGATGTTGAATCAAGTACCGATAGAACCACATGATGTAAAAATGGATCAGGTATTTTGGGGATAAACACAGTTAGAAATATGATATAACAAAAAAGCCTGCTTAATCTGATTAAGCAGGCTTTTTGTGTATTTTCAATCTGCAATTAAGCAGGCTTAATTGCTTCTGTAGGACATACATCAGCACAAGTACCACAGTCAGTACAAGCTTCTGCGTCAATTTTATAGATATCTCCTTCAGAAATAGCGTCTACTGGACACTCATCGATACATGTTCCACATGCGATGCAATCTTCGTTTATAACGTAAGCCATTTTTTTATTGTTTTTATTAGTATTACAGCTAACAAAATTATTTTCTTTTTTTTTATATAAAAACAATATTATCTGTTTTAGCTTTATTTGAAATGTTTTTAAATAAATAAAAAGTTATAAAAAAACTTCTATTGGTCTTATTTATAGTTATTTATTGCGCTAAAACATCTAAAGCTATATATGCCATTAATCCTACAGAAGTCTCTAAGGATGATTCATTTAAGTCAAATCCAGGGGTGTGTAACCCACCTGTAGGCTTATTGTTCATCTGTTTAACTCCAAATCGGTAGAAAGTACAAGGATACTCTTGTGTGTAATAGCCAAAATCTTCAGCAGTCATTCTAATATCCATTTTATGGACATATTCCTGACCCAAATACTCACAAGCCGACTTATGTGCCAATTCTGTTACGTACTCTGAGTTTGTTACTACAGGATAACCATCATTGATTTTAATTTCACAGGTAGCTCCCATACTTTGGGCAATTTCACTGGCCATTTTTCTGATGTAGGCTTTTATTTTAGCTCTCCATTCCTCATTCATGGTTCTTAAAGTACCAGCTATTTCAACTTTTTCAGGGATAATATTGGTTGCTCCATCAGCAATAACACGTCCAAACGATAACACTGTAGGAATATTGGCCGGAACCATGCGGGCAACAATTTGCTGTAGTGATACAATGATATTGGCAGCAATTAAAACGTTATCATTTAAAGTATGAGGCATCGCAGCGTGTCCGCCTTTACCTTTAATCGTTAAATAAACTTCATCACCTGAGGCCATGTACATACCTTCTTTAAATCCAACATGCCCGGTTTCCATATCAGGCAGTACATGTTGTCCAATAATAATTTCAGGTTTAGGATGATCAAGAGCACCTTCTTCCATCATTAATTTGGCACCGCCAGGAAACTTTTCTTCTCCAGGCTGAAAAATAAGTAATATGGTTCCTTCCCATTGGTCTTTTAGTTCACTAAGTATTTTAGCTGTTCCTAATAATGATGCAGAGTGTGCATCATGTCCGCAGGCATGCATCACTCCGGCATTGCATGATTTTACTGAATGATCTTCGCTTTCATGGATTGGTAAGGCATCCATATCAGCTCTAAGTGCAATGATTTTTTTATCAGGATTTTTACCTTCGATTTTTCCAATGATACCGGTCTTAACATATCCTGATTTATAAGATATGCCATATTCATCTAATTTTGAGCAAATGTACTTTGAGGTATTGTATTCCTCAAAAGATAATTCCGGGTTTTCATGAATATGTCGTCTTATACCAACAATTTCATCAAAGTATTTATGAGTTAACTCTTTTATCTGATCCTTAAAATCCATATCTACTTGTTTAATTTGCTGCAAAGATAGTTTTTTACTCTGAAGCATTGATTAATATAGTATAGTGGATTTTAGTTTAAATTTATCATGTATGTAGTATTGGTAAAGTAGTTACTGAATTAAGCAGAGCGTCAGGCTAGCTAAGTTTGGCAAAGTGTGCCGCTATGTTGGTTTTTACCCGGCTTCCAGTCAAGTGTAGTTGAATAAAGATTAATAATACTTGTAACTTATATATAAAGTAATAAAAAAGCAGGAAGATAACTCACTCGTAAAAATACAGAAAAAGGCCTGAAAGGACTTATATATTATAGCATAGGGCATCGCCTCAGTTCTGCATAGCGTTTCGCAATGTCGTTTTATACCGGGCTTCCAGCCGGATGTGGTTTTGCAAAGATCATTAATGTATTTTGTTTATTGTTGCAAGTAAATTAGAACGTCCAGAGGCCGATTGTAAGGCAGTGAAGCGAGACGCTTCGCTGAGCAATGGAGTTGTACCAACAGATGTTTTTCGTCGATTATTCGCCCTTCTCATAATGACAAAAATCATCTTGAAAAGAAGTGTCTGTCATTTTTATAATATTCTTATTATCTTACCTTTAAAGCCATCCTGAAAAGGTGTGTCAGGGTTGCTATAATAAAGTGTAACTCTCATATTTTTAAATAAATAATTTATAATGGCTACAGATAAGTTTGTTGCAAGGCATATTGGGCCTCGCGATTATGAGATTGAAGAGATGCTTAAAACCATTGGTGTAGAATCAATGGAACAATTGATTGATGAAACAGTTCCTGAAAGTATCAGATTGAAGGAGCCTTTGCGTTTGGCAAAAGGATTAACAGAGCGACAGTATTTCAGAAAAATATTGGATATAGCCTCAAAAAATAAAGTATACAATACTTATATAGGAATGGGGTATTACGATACTATCACTCCTGCTGTAATTCACAGAAATGTTCTTGAGAATCCTGTATGGTATACTTCTTATACGCCTTATCAGGCCGAGATTTCACAAGGTAGATTAGAGGCTTTATTAAATTTTCAGACTGTAATTTGCGAGTTAACAGGAATGGAAATAGCCAATGCATCATTGTTAGATGAAGCAACAGCTGCAGCTGAAGCTATGGTAATGATGTTTAATTCGCGTCCAAGAGCCATGGTAAAAGCTAATGCAAATATCATGTTTGTGGATGAAAAAATATGGCCTCAAACAAGAGCCGTGTTGGAAACAAGAGCGAACCCTCTTGGAATTGAACTGCAATTTGGTGATTGGAAAGCGTGTGAACTATCTGAAAAACATTTTGGAGTGTTGGTTCAATATCCAAACTCAGATGGAAATGTAGTGGATTATAAAGAGTTGGTTACTAAAACTCACGAAGCAGGTTGTAAAATTTCGGTAGGTGCCGATTTATTAAGCTTATCTATGTTGGTTCCTCCAGGTGAGTGGGGAGCAGATATTGTTTTTGGATCTACACAGCGTTTTGGAGTTCCAATGGGATATGGAGGTCCTTATGCAGCTTATTTTGCCGCTCGAGAAGAGGGAAAAAGAAATATGCCAGGACGTATCATTGGTATTACTAAAGATGCCAATGGAAACAGAGCTTTAAGAATGGCTTTGCAAACCCGTGAGCAACATATTAAAAGAGAAAAAGCTACATCAAATATTTGTACAGCACAGGCTCTTTTAGCTACTATGGCCAGTTTTTATGCCGTATATCATGGTGCTGAAGGTATCAGAAGAATAGCAGGTCAAATACATAATATTGCATCCTTATTAACGCAAGAGATAGAAAAATTAGGATACAAGCAGTTGAATGAAAACTACTTTGATACCATCCGTTTTTCTATGGCTAAGCATGCATCTGTTGAATTAATAGAAAAGTATTCTCTTGAGTTGGAGATGAACTTCCGTTATTTTGAAAATGGAGATGTAGGTATCAGTATTGATGAAACTACCAACTTAGAAGATGTTAACTGGATTGTTGAAGTATTTGCTCGTGCAGCATGCAGCGATGTGCCAACAATTCTTGATATTGATGAAGTTTGTACTATTGATGAGGCTTATTTAAGAAAATCAGAGTATTTACAGCAAGAAGTATTTAAGTTGTATCGTTCCGAAACAGAGATGGTTCGTTACATCAAGAAATTGGAGCGTAGAGATATTTCACTAACACATTCTATGATTTCGTTGGGATCATGTACCATGAAATTAAATGCTGCAACAGAAATGTTACCATTAAGCTGGATTGAGTTTGGTGGAATTCACCCATTTGTGCCGGTGGATCAGGCTGCAGGTTATCATTTACTTTTTGCTGAATTAAAAAGAGACTTAGCTGAAATTACCGGATTTGCTGATGTTAGTTTACAACCTAACTCAGGTGCTGCAGGTGAGTATGCCGGATTAATGGTAATCAGAGCTTATCATCAAAGCAGAGGCGAAGATCAACGTAATGTGGCTATTATTCCTTCTTCTGCTCATGGAACTAACCCTGCAAGTGCTGTAATGGCAGGTATGAATGTAGTGGTTGTTAAATGTGATGAGCGAGGAAATATTGATGTAGCTGACTTAAAAGACAAAGCTGAAAAATATAAGGATACACTATCATGTTTGATGATTACTTATCCATCCACTCATGGTGTGTTTGAAGCTTCGGTTGTTGAAATTTGTAAGATTATCCATGATAATGGTGGTCAGGTTTACATGGATGGTGCCAATATGAATGCTCAGGTTGGTTTAACAAATCCGGGATTAATTGGTGCTGATGTATGTCACCTGAACCTGCATAAAACATTTGCTATCCCTCACGGTGGTGGAGGTCCTGGTGTTGGACCAATTGGAGTGGCTGAGCACTTGGTTGACTTTTTACCAACTCACCCTGTTGTTCAAAACGGACGAAGAGGTATTTCTGCTGTAGCAGCAGCACCTTGGGGAAGTGCCAGTGTAATGCCAATTACCTACGGTTATATAAAAATGTTGGGTAGTGACGGATTAAAGAGATCTACTGAAATAGCTATTTTAAATGCAAACTATCTGGCACATCACTTAAAAGAAGAGTATGGTGTGTTGTATACCGGAGAAAAAGGCAGAGTAGCTCATGAGATGATTTTAGAATGCCGTCATTTTAAAACAAGTGCAGGTATTACAGAATTGGATATTGCAAAACGATTGATGGATTATGGTTTTCATGCTCCAACTTTATCGTTCCCTGTACACGGAACTTTAATGGTTGAGCCTACTGAAAGTGAATCAAAACAAGAGTTGGATCGCTTTGTGGAAGTAATGAAATCTATATATGCAGAAATAAAAGAAGTTGAATCAGGTGAAGCAGATAAAACTAATAATGTATTAAAAAATGCGCCACACCCTGATTACAAAGTAGTTTGTGATGAGTGGACTCATCCTTACGGAAGAGAAAAAGCTGCATTCCCATTGGAATGGATTAAAGAAAATAAATTTTGGCTTACTGTGGCTCGTGTAGATGATGCCTTTGGTGATCGAAATTTAATGTGTACTTGTGGTTCTCCTGAAGAATACGAGTTACTTAATAAATAAAAATTGAGGTTTGAAAAGATGCCGTTCTAGTTTAGAGCGGCATTTTTTTTATGCCTTTAATTAAGGTGTCTGTTATGGGATGTAGTCGGGATAGCTTTGGGATTGGTAGCATTATAAAACAGATATAAGTCAAATGAAAGTTATATAAAAGCCATACCAAACTCATTAAACAATGAGTTTGGTATGGCTTTTATATGTTGAATATATGACGTAAATATGACTTAGTATCATTGCCTATACCTATTCTACCCAAAGCAAGTACATTGTTAATGTTATGAACAGTTGAATTATTTATCGAAAGAAGTTGACAGAACATTCAGTCATATGATATCATGCCCTGCATAGCGAACATAACCATGATTAAGTAATAGTAATAGATTCCATTCGCAGGAGCTCGGCATAGCGTCTTTGCTAACATAATGGTAAATAACTGTTAGCAGTTTCTTTTTCTAATTAATTATTGATATATTAAAGGTATGGTTCGGCATAGCGTCTCGCTATGTCGTATTAAAAAAGGCCTCTGGCCTCAATCTACATTAGATGTATAGCAGCTATTCATATAATTAACCAAAATAATACCTTAATTCAATTAAAAACTATACTATGAGCACAGCTTATCAAATAAGAGAGCAAGGTGAAATTTACTTTGTAACACTACAAATAGTTAATTGGATTGACTTGTTTAGTAGGCTTGACTATAGAAATATAGTAATTGATAATCTGAAATACTGTCAGAAAGAAAAAGGATTGGTTATTAATGCTTATGTCATTATGAGTAATCACATTCATTTAATTATACAAGCAAAAGAAAATAATTTGAGTAATGTGCTCAGAGATTTTAAAAGTTATACAAGTAAATGCTTGCTTGGTAGAATAGTGAATGGAGTAGAGAGTAGGAGAGAATGGCTTTTAATGCTGTTTAAAAAGGCTGCAAAAAAGCATAACAGAAATAGTCAATATCAGGTTTTTACTCATGAAAATCATGCAGTTCAACTGTATTCAGATAAATTTATCGACCAAAAACTTGATTATATACATGAAAATCCAGTGAGAGCTGGACTTGTTATGGAACCTCAGGATTATATTTATAGTAGCGCTACGAATTATGCTGAAGAGTCAAGTGTTTTGGATGTTGTTATCGTTGATAGAAGTTGGAACACAATTTAAATACCGGCCAGAGGCCGATTGTAAAGCAACGAAGCGAGACGCTTCGCTGAACGATTGTTGCACCAGCACTTTGGCTTCGAAAAATGTTATAGTGTAAAGAACAGTTCGGCCTAGCGTCATGCTGTGTTGTATTACATCCGGCTTTGAGCCGTATCTTTGAAATAAAGATTAATAATAAAAAAAGCTGCACTTAAAAAAATGCAGCTTTGAGTAATGAAATTAATATTTTATGCTTTAGTTGGCTCTGTTAATAGAGTCTTCAATAATATCTGTAAATACTTCTTTGATATCTAAACCTGCAGCTTTGATTTGTTGAGGAATAAAGCTTGTTGGAGTCATTCCTGGAGTAGTATTTACTTCAAGTAAAAATATTTTATTATCGCTCAACATATAATCTACACGGGCAATTCCTTTACAACCTAAGATATCATAAATCAAAGAAGTGATCTTTTGAATTCTATCGGTAGTTTCCTGTGGTAAACGGGCAGGGGTGATTTCCTGAGCTTTTTCGGCGTTGTATTTTGCTTCAAAATCGAAAAATTCATTGGCCGGAATTACTTCTGTAATAGGAAATACACATTCCTTTTCAGGTGTTTTATATAATCCACAAGTAAATTCATGTCCGCTGATAAACGATTCAATAATAACCTCGTTACTTTCTTCAAATGCTTTAAGAATGGCAGGTTCAATTTCCTCAAAGGTTTTTGCTTTGGAAATACCAAAACTTGAACCTCCGGCATTGGGTTTAATAAATAAAGGTAATCCTAATTTATCTGCAATATTTTCGCCCGCATATTCGGTTCCTTTTCTAATCAACAACGAGTCAGCAACAGAAACACCAAAGCCTTTAAGATAAGTATTGCAGGCAAATTTATTAAAGGTTAATGATGCTGCTAAAACGCCACATGTAGAATAAGGAATTTTCAACATATCAAAATACCCTTGTAGTCTTCCATCTTCACCCGGAGTTCCGTGGATTGTTATGTAAGCGCAGTTAAACAAAACCTTTTCACCATTCTTAGTAAACGAAAAATCATTCTTGTCAATTGGGTATTCACAACCATCCGATTCGGCTACCCATTTTTCGAGAGTGATTAATACTGCAACGGTGTTATATTTTGAACTGTCAATAAAAGAAAGTACACCTTGCGCACTTTTTCGTGAAACAACAATTTCAGAGGAATCGCCTCCGTAAACTACTGCAATATTTTTCTTATCCATTGATTGATATTTTATTCTTCAATATCTCTGTTTGATACATATGTCCTCCACTTTTCAATACATTGCATCATATCATCAGGAATTTCTGTATTAAAACTCATCTTTTCACCTGTATGAGGATGAACAAAACCTAATGATTTGGCATGTAAAGCTTGTCGAGGTAAAACCTTAAAGCAGTTTTGAACAAACTGTTTGTACTTTGTAAAAGTAGTACCTTTTAAAATTTCATGACCACCGTATCTTTCATCATTAAAAAGAGTATGGCCAATATATTTCATATGTGCTCTGATTTGGTGTGTTCGTCCTGTTTCTAAAATACATTGAACAAGTGTAACATAGCCAAATCTTTCTAACACTTTATAGTGCGTTACGGCGTGTTTACCCATTTCGCCCTCAGGATAAACCGTCATTTGCATCCTGTTTTTCAGGCTACGACCGATATGACCGGTTACAGTACCTTCGTCTTCTTCAACATTTCCCCAAACAAGAGCTACATAACTTCTTTCTGTTGTTTTTTCAAAGAATTGGCGTGCTAAATGATTTTTAGCTTGTTCTGTTTTGGCAATCACCAATAAACCAGATGTATCCTTATCAATTCTATGCACTAAGCCAGGACGAGGATCATCTGAATTAAACAGAGGCAGATCTTTAAGATGCCATGCCAATGCATTAACCAGTGTTCCTGTGTAGTTACCATGGCCGGGATGAACTACCAGTCCCGGATTTTTATTCACAACCAAAAGATGATCATCTTCGTAATGAATATCCAAAGGAATATCTTCAGGGATAATTTGAAGCTCACGCCTTGGGTATTCCATAACAATTGAAATGACATCGTTAGGCTTTACTTTGTAGTTTGGTTTAACAGAAACATCATTAACGCGAATGTTTCCTGCAGCTGCAGCATCCTGAATTTTACTACGTGAAGCATTTTCTAACCGGTTCACTAAAAACTTATCTATTCGGATTTGTTTTTGTCCCGGATCAGTAACAAAACGATAATGCTCAAACATTTCATTTTGCTCTTCTTCTATATCATCAAATTCTTCTTGTTTGTCGTTCTCCTCAATCATTGCTTATGCTTCTTATTCTTGTATTGGTTCTGGTGTTAAAATATCAGTACTTAAACTGTCAGTAACTAAAGTATCAGGAAGTATTTTTAAAGAATCAATGGTTAACCAGATATCTAAAGATGAGCCTAAACGAAGTTTTTTACCCATGTTAGCTTCTGGTAATTGTTTCCAAATAAAAGCTCTTAAGCTATCCTCCTGTGTGGCAATTGTATCATCATAAATGGTTACGTCAATATTTAAGGAGTTGCTTTGGCAAAGAGCCAGAGCTTCTTCAAGTGTCATGCCTTGTAAATCCGGAACCTCTGTTTTTGTATTGCTTAAACCTTGTCCCACTAAAAGGTCAATGGAAGATCCTTTGGCAATTAGGGTACCTGGTTCAATAGGTTTTCCTTTGTAATGCTGACCTAAAACCAACTGTGTGTATTCTGAAGGGATATAAATTAATTGTCCAACACGTAAGCCATAAGATTCTAAAGTAACCTGAGCATTACGTAAAGATATTTCTGCAAGCTGAGGCATAGGAACCTGTTCTGCAGTATATGCATTAATGGTAAAGAAAACAGTTCTGTTTTCTTTAACGAAGTTACCCGGTTTTGGAGTTTGTTCAACCACCACTCCAGGAGTTAAATCATCAACATGTACTGAATCGATAATTTTATATCGTAAACTTTTTTGTTGAATTAAATCAATAAACTGTTGTTCGGTTAACCCTGAAAAATCAGGTGTGGCAAAACTTTCACCGTGGTTGGTATAAATACTTATTCCTGTAAAAGTAATAATAAGCAGTATGGCTAATACTGCAAATGCTAAACCGATATGAGCAAAAAACTTTTTGCTGATAAAAAATTTGAGAACAGACATATTGTTGTGTTTTATCAAGATGAGCTCAAAAATAATATAATTACTATAATCTTGAATTAGAAATGGCTTGATTTTAAGGCAAAAAAAAAGGATTCATAAAGAATCCTTTTTTATATTCAGTTAAGCAATTACTTATGCTTTGTGTCTTTTTTCACTAGAAACGCTTAGTTTTTTTCTTCCTTTAGCTCTTCTTGAAGCTAAAACCTTACGTCCATTTGCACTAGCCATTCTAGCTCTAAATCCGTGCTTGTTTCTTCTTTTTCTGTTCGAAGGTTGAAATGTCCTTTTCATCTTAGTATTATTTTATCTTACGACTTTCTTTAATGTTCTTTTTTCGGACTGCAAAAATACATCTTTATTCTCTTTTTCCAAAAAAAAATACTTTTTATTTAAGTATTTCTTAATTTTTGTGTTAGGGCACAAATGGAATCTTTAAAAGGTTAGATGTATTAACTTTTTTGTTTCAAAGAATTCCTCTTCAAAAAAGTCTGTTAAAGGAGTTACGGTAACCCTGTTTTTAAAGGGTTTTACTTCTTCCATAAAATCACCACCTTTTAAATAGAGGATACCATTTGATATGGCATTGTTATTTTTGTCACTTATTAAATGTCGGGTTAAAGAAACAAACCGGGGGAAAGCAGTCACTGCCCTGCTGACTACAAAATCATATTTAGATTTTATTTTTTCAGAGCGTTCCTGTTGAGCGGTTACATTTTTTAAACCCAGCTCTTCCGCAATAGTTTGTACTACTTTTATTTTCTTTCCAATGGAATCCACTAAATGGAATTGGCATTCAGGAAAGTAAATGGCTAATGGAATACCCGGGAATCCTCCACCAGTACCCACATCTATAATTTTCGTTCCTGGTGTAAAGTTAATGAATTTGGCAATGCCTAAAGAATGAATAATATGTCTGATACCAAGTTCAGAAATATCTTTTCTGGAAATAACATTGATTTTTTCATTCCACTCCGGGTAAAGTTCTTCCAGTTTCTGGTATAGTTGAATTTTTTCCTCTGATAAATCAGGAAAGTATTTTTTGATCAAGCCCATCTTGTGTATCGGTCCCTCTTTGTTGATTTTAATGATTAGTCAAGCTTAACGTCAGAGTTTTTAAGCGTGTTAAATAATAATTCTCTGGCACGGAATAGTTGTGCTTTTACTGTACCTAAAGGAAGGTCTAGTTCCTGCGCAATTTCTTCATATGAAAACTCGTTGAAATATCTAAGTTCAATTAAAGTACGATATCTTGGTTTTAATTTTTTAACAACAGTGCGCATAAGTATGGCTTTTTGTTGTCTGATTAAACCTTCTTCCGGATCTGGAGTTTCGTCTTTAAGGTGGATAGGTTGATCATTTTCTTTTTCCTCGCTAAGATGAGTACCATCGATAGAAACAATATTGGTTCTTTTTTTACGAAGGTAATCAATGCAATTGTTCGAAGCTATTTTAAATAACCAGGTACTAAAAGCATAATTAGGAGAATATTGATGAATGTTTTTAAAGGCTTTACCGAATGCTTCAATGGTTAAATCTTCTGCATCACTTTTATTATTAACCATTTTTAAAAGCATAAAATAAATCGCGTCGCGATAGCGTCCCATTAGCTCAGCATAGGCTTTTTGATCTCCCTCTACTGCCAGCTGTACCAGACTGTAATCGTGTCTTGCTTTATCGGATAAGTTAGGATTTATGTCCATTTATTTTTTTTTGCTTGTCTTTTTCCGCCGAGTAATAATAAACCGGTAATTAAAGGTAATGTAAAATCAAATAAAATACCTCCAAAAGTTAAATCTCTTTGATTAAATTTTTTCGAAAGAACATTTAGTACCAATAGTTGAAGTACTATTTTCAAAAAAATCAATGCCAAGATACTTGCCACAAAAGTATGAAAAAAAATAGAAACAATGGAGAGCCCCCAAAATAATTGTCTCGAAAAGACTTCTGTTCCAATTATATATTTAATTTTTCTTTTGTAATAGGGTGAAGTTGTTAAATGTCTGCTTTTTTGTCTTCTCCATTCTTTAAAAGTTTGTGATGGTTGGGAGAATGTAAACGAATCAGGATGTGTAACAATACCAATATTATCTTTTGTTCCAGCATCTCTGATAAACAGATCGTCATCTCCAGACAATATATGCTGATGTTTTTTAAATCCCTGGAGTTTATTAAATAGCGCTTTGGTATAGGCCATGTTTCGGCCCACTCCCATATATGGAACGCCTCTAAGTGCAAAAGATAAATATTGAATAGCTATGGTAAATGTATCAAACCTGATCCAGTAATTTAAAAGACCTTTTTGTTTTGTATATCCTCCAAATCCCAGAATAATTTCTTTGCCTTGGTTAAAGCCTGCGGCCATATGTTTTAACCAATTTTTTGATGCAGGTACACAATCAGCATCTGTAAAAACTAAATTATTGTATTTGGCTGCTTTAATACCAATGGTCATGGCTAGTTTTTTGCCATGTCTGAATTTTTTATCGTAAGGTATAGTAGTATAATAAAGTTCTTTATGGTTTTCTTTAAAACGGGCTAATATTAATTCTGTATCATCTTCTGAAGCGTCGTTTACAACAATAACTTCAAAAATTCCCGGATAATCCTGATTAAATATTTCAGGTAAATTATTTTTTAAATTTTTAGATTCATTTTTTGCACATATAATTACCGACAATGGCGGATATTCAGAAAGGGGTTTTTCTTCCTTTTTTTTGATGTGCGTGTTAAGCTTTAAAAAGAAAAATAAATAGTAAAATACCTGTATTAGTAACAAGATGGCTAATGATATTATAATATAAAGCCATACTCCTGTAGTTGGTATGAAGTTTGATAAATCCACCTGATGTATTTATGTAAATTCTATATAAATGTTGTGTTTTGCGCAAGTGCAAAATACTATTGTTTTTTAAAAAAGCGAAGTGTGTTACAATATTTTTTGTGATTGCTAATTAAAGACTGTTTATATTTGCATCCCCAAAAAGAATAAAAAAATGGATTTTAAATTACAAGTAACAGATTCTAAATCAAGGGCGAGAGCCGGTAAAATCACTACGGATCATGGAGAGATTGAAACTCCCATTTTTATGCCTGTAGGAACTGTTGGTAGCGTTAAAGGCGTACATTTTAACGATCTTAAGGAAGATATTGAAGCACAAATTATATTAGGTAATACATATCATTTGTATTTACGTCCGGGACTGGATATTATTGAAAAGGCAGGAGGTTTGCATAAGTTTAATGGCTGGGACAGACCTTTATTAACAGATAGTGGAGGTTACCAGGTATTTTCATTAAGTGGAAACAGAAAGCTAAAAGAAGAAGGTGCTGTTTTTAGATCGCATATTGATGGTTCAAAACATTTGTTTACTCCAGAAAATGTGGTAGATATTCAACGTATTATCGGAGCCGATATTATAATGGCTTTTGATGAGTGTGCCCCGGGAGATGCAGATCATAAATATGCCAAAAACTCGATGGAACTAACTCATCGCTGGTTAAAAAGAGGTATTACTCATTTTGATCAAACAGATCCAAAGTATGGACATAGTCAAACATTTTTTCCAATTGTACAGGGAGCCGGCTTTAGAGATTTAAGAAAACAATCAGCTGAATATATTGCTTCGTTTGGTAGAGAAGGAAATGCTATTGGAGGTTTATCAGTTGGTGAACCAGCTGAAGTAATGTACGAAATGACAGAAGTAGTAACCGGAATTTTACCGGAGGATAAGCCAAGGTATTTAATGGGAGTGGGGACTCCGGTAAATATATTGGAATCCATTGCTTTGGGTGTGGATATGTTTGACTGCGTAATGCCAACACGAAATGGTAGAAACGGAATGCTTTTTACATCAAGAGGTATTATGAATATGAAAAATGAAAAGTGGAAAGACGACTTTTCGCCTATTGATCCAGAAGGCACTTCATTTGTAGATCATCACTATACCAAAGCTTATTTACGACATTTGTTTGTTTCAAAAGAATTGCTGGCAGCTCAAATTGGAAGTTTGCATAACCTGGCATTTTATTTATGGCTGGTAAAAGAAGCCAGAAAACATATTATTGCCGGAGATTTTGCCGTTTGGAAAGATCAAATGGTAAAACAATTAACTGTTCGGTTGTAAGTTTGTTTTTATGCTCTTTTTGATGACTATTTTATTGTTACACAAATAAGTAGCATAGTTCATTATATTTTTGTTCTTTTGTAATCTATATTAGAATATACCACTTTTATGAGAGGCGCTATACAAAGGCTTGATAGGTACATTATTCGTAAATTTTTAGGTACTTATTTTTTTGCAATTCTATTAATTATCAGTATTGCTGTAGTATTTGATATCACAGAGAAAATTGATAATTTCTTAGAAAATGGAGCACCCGTTCAAGCTATTATCTTCGATTATTATTTTAGTTTTATTCCATACTTTGCCAATTTATTTTCTCCGTTATTTGTATTTATTGCGGTAATCTTTTTTACCTCAAAAATGGCTTATGATACGGAGATTATCGCCATTTTATCAAGTGGAGTAAGCTTCAAGCGGCTGATGTTTCCTTATTTTGTTTCTGCATTTATAATAGCTGTATTTTCCTTTCTTTTAGGGGGATATGTTATTCCTCCATCCAACCAAACAAGATTGGAGTTTGAAAGTACTTATGTAAAAAAGAGCAAAAAGGATACCGGTTTAAAAGAAATTCACTTTCAGCTTGAACCTGGCGTATTTATATATATGGGACGCTTTTATAGCTATAGTAATAAAGGAAGTAAATTTAGTGCAGAAAGGTTTGAAGGCACTGAAATGAAATCGAAATTAACAGCTAAAACCATTAAGTATCTGGAAGATGAAAAAAAGTGGGAGTTGTCAAACTATATGATTAAAGATTTTATAGGTGATAATAGAATTAGTATTCGGGAAGGAAGTAAGCTGGATACCGTTTTTAATATGACCCCAGAAGATTTTAAATCAGAGCATAATTGGTTTGAAACAATGACTTATACAGAGCTAAGTAGATATATTGATGTTCAAACGCAAAAGGGAGTTGGATCTGTTAAGCCGTTTATTATTGAGTATTATAAAAGGTTTGCCAACCCATTTTCAGCATTTATTTTAACATTGATTGGAGTGTCATTGGCCTCCCGTAAAGTTAGAGGCGGAATTGGTTTACATATTGGAGTTGGTTTAGGATTGAGTTTTGGATATATTTTATTCATGACCATATCAACAACTTTTGCTATTAATGGTAATATGAATCCTTTACTGGCCGTGTGGTTGCCCAATATTGTGTTTGCAATAATTGGCGTGTATTTATATTTCAAAGCACCTAAGTAAAATTGGTAAAAGGTTAAATAATTAGCTAACCTGTTGCATATCCGTTTTTTATTTCGGTTCTTTGTGCGGTTTTTGAAAAATAATTTTCTAATTATTATATACCCAGAAATTCGCAAACTTTGTCTGTGTTATGACATTGATTTGTATTAGGTTAATTAAAAATGTTTAATTATGTCATTGAAAAAACACATCCTTGATCTTCGTAAAAGAAAAGAGAAGGTTGAAATGGGTGGTGGTGAAAAAGCCATCGAAAAACAAGTGGCCATGGGTAAAATGACTGCCCGTGAGCGTATTCTTGCCATTCTTGATCAAGATTCTTTTACAGAGTATGATCTTTTTGTTGAGCACGAAGCTAAAGACTTCGGTATGGACAAAAAGCAGCTTCATGGTGACGGTGTGATTATCGGTACAGGAACAATCTACGGAGCACCTATTTGTGTGTTCGCACAGGATTTTACTGTAGCGGGAGGATCTTTAGGGCTAATGCACGCTCGTAAGATCACAAAAATCATGGACCATGCGTTAAAAATGCGCGTGCCTTTGATCGGTATTAACGATTCAGGTGGTGCTCGTATTCAGGAAGGTGTAAATTCACTTGCCGGTTACGGTGAGATCTTTTACAGAAACACAATTGCATCAGGAGTTATTCCACAAATTTCAGTAATCTTAGGTCCTTGTGCCGGAGGAGCAGTTTATTCTCCTGCATTAACTGACTTTGTATTTGTGGTTGATAACATTTCTAAAATGTTTATCACAGGACCTGGTGTAATAAAAACAGTTCTTGGTGAAGAAATTTCAATGGAAGAACTAGGTGGAGCCCGTGTTCACGCAGAAACTACAGGTAACGCCCATTTCTTTGCAAATAGTGAGCAGGAATGTTTTGAGCAAATTAAAAAGCTGATCACATTTATCCCTTGGAATAACTCTAAAAAAGCTAAAGAATTCCCTCCAAAAGAACCATTGTATAAAGGTAATATTGAAGACCTTATTCCATCTGACCCACGTAACCCTTATGATGTACGTGATGTTATTAAAGGAATTGTTGATGATGGTGATTTCTTTGAAATTCAGGAGTTGTTTGCTGCAAACATCGTAATTGGTTTTGGTCGTTTAAATGGTCAAACTATTGGTTTTGTAGCTAACCAGCCTATGGTACTTGCCGGTGTATTAGATTGTGATAGTTCAGATAAAGCAGCTCGTTTTATTCGTTACTGTGACTCATTTAATATTCCAATTGTAACTCTTGAGGATATGCCAGGTTACTTACCTGGAGCAGATCAGGAGCATGCAGGTGTGATTCGTCACGGAGCAAAAGTTCTTTATGCTTACTCTGAAGCTACAGTGCCAAAAATTACTGTAATTCTTCGTAAAGCTTATGGTGGTGGTTATATCGCTATGAACTCTCGTCACTTAGGTGCTGACTTTATGTTTGCATGGCCAACTGCAGAAATCGCAGTAATGGGTCCTGAAGGTGCAGCTAATATCATCTTTAAGAAAGAAATTGATGCTGCTGAAAATCCTGAAGAAATGCGTAAACTTAAAGTTCAGGAGTACAGAGAGAAATTTGCTAACCCATATGTGGCTGCAGCAAAAGGATATATCGATTCTGTTATTGAGCCAAATGAAACACGTAATATTTTATTACATGCTCTTGAGGTGTCTGAAGGAAAAGATATTGTACATCCAGACAAAAAACATGGTATTCCTCCATTTTAAAAACAGCTGATAATGAGCGATAAAGAAGAATTGGTTGGATTTAGGGTACATACAATGGAGTACCAGACTAAAGTTACTAAAAAGTATGCCAACAGAAAAGCCTGGCAAGCACCAGATCCAAACGAAATTAAATCGTATATACCTGGAACGATTATTAAAATAAACGTAAAGGTTGGAGATAAGGTGAAAGAAGGAGAGTCGTTATTGGTTTTAGAAGCTATGAAAATGCAAAATCAAATTGCTATGCCATTTGATGGTACAGTAAAAGAGATTTGTGTTAAGGAAGGCGATAAAATTCCAAAAAACGAATTGATGGTTGTTATTGAAGAGTAATATTATTCGAAACAATTAAATATAAAGGCCCTGATACTTCAGGGCCTTTTTTATGTCTTATATTTTTTCAATCCAATTAAAATATTCGGGAAACAGTACCTTTGGTTTCTCATTAAAAATTCCAAAAACTGCCGCTCCACTTCCTGTCATTGCAGCATAGGTAGCACCGGAGTTATAAAGTTTATCCTTTATTTCTTTTATGCCAGGATGGTTAGGGAAAACCGACGCTTCAAAGTCATTAACAACAGTATCTTTCCAGTCTTTAATAGGTTGACTTAATTTTTCTGTTAAACTCATATCCGGAAATGCGGGTTTGATTCCACTGTAAGCTTCAGGAGTTGAGATATGAATATCGGGTTTAATCAGCATGAGGTATTTATCTTTTAAATTTAAAGAAACAGGTTGTAAAATATCTCCAATGCCAGTTGCAATACATGGTGTGTTAAGGATGAAAAAAGCACAATCAGCACCCAGTTTTGCTGCATAACTAATTAGTTTTTCATCAGAGATTTTTAATTGAAACATTTCGTTTAATGTGGTAAGTGTAAATGCAGCATCTGCAGAGCCGCCACCCAAACCGGCACCAAATGGAATCACTTTGTGTAAATGTATTTTTACAGGAGGAATATCGAAATCTTGTTTTAGCAAAAGTAATGCCTTAATGCAAAGGTTTGATTCAGCATTTCCATCAATAGCAATTCCGCTACTACTCCACAAATAAGGCTCATCACCGGATTTATTTTCTATGATTTCAATAACATCATATAATTTTGTTGGATAAAACAGCGTTTCAAGATTATGATAGCCATCAGGTCGTTTTTCAGTGACATGAAGACCGATGTTTATTTTTGCATTGGGAAAACAGATCATAGAAATATAATAATGTGAGATTTTTAAAATTGCTCAAAGATATTAAAGTCTTCAAATTTAAGTTTAAGGTTGGATGAAATAATCTTTGTCTATGGTAAAACAACTCCATTATTTAAGCATCATGGCATAGTATAAAGGCACATCAAAATTTAATTTTCATGGTGTGTATTGAGAATCAAGAACAAGGATTTATAGATGAATTTTTTTGATGAATGGGGTGGCTAATCGTGATATATTATAGCAAAAACTAATTAACTTTGTCCTCCCTTTGAAAAAAAGAATTACAGGTTATGGCACAAAAAAGGAATTATTCAAACAAAAAGGTACCAAGTGTAGATTTAGAGGTGGGCAAGATGCCACCACAGGTGTTGGAATTAGAAGAGGCGGTTCTGGGTGCATTGATGTTGGAGAAAGAAGCTTTTACAAGTGTTGGGGAATTGCTAAAACCTGAGTGCTTTTATAAGGAAGCTCATCAGAAGATTTATGCAGCGATTCAGAATTTGTATAGTAAAGAATATCCGGTAGATATGCTTACTGTTACTGAGGAGCTTCGAAAAGTAGGTCAGTTAGAAGAGATTGGTGGGGCTTTCTTTATCACTCAATTAACAGGTAGAGTTGCATCCGCAGCTCACATTGAATATCACGCGCGAATTATCTGGCAAAAATATCTTCAGAGAGAGGTAATTAAAATAAGCTCAGAAATTCAAACCAAGGCTTATGATGAAGGTATTGATGTTGATGATTTATTGGATGAATCAGAAAGTGCTTTCTTTAAATTGAGTCAGGGTAACATGAAAAAAGATGTTACTCAAATTAATCCGGTGATTGATGAGGCTATTGCAATGATTAAAGAAGCCTCTCAGCGTAGTGATGGATTGAGTGGTGTTCCTTCCGGATTTACAGAGTTGGATAGAATTACTTCCGGATGGCAGAAGACTGATATGATTGTTATTGCTGCCCGTCCTGCGATGGGTAAGACAGCTTTTGTATTATCTATGGCCCGGAATATGGCACTTCAGTTTAATCAGGGAGTAGCAGTGTTCTCACTTGAGATGGGTAATGTTCAGCTGGTGAATCGTTTGATTGTATCAGAAACTGAACTTCCGGCAGAGAAGATTAAAAAAGGTAACCTGGCAAGTTATGAGTGGGAGCAACTGGATCATAAAATTCAGAACTTAATTGATGCTCCTATCTTTGTGGATGATACCCCCGGTTTATCGGTTTTTGAACTGAGAGCAAAATGTCGAAGATTAAAAAAACAGCACGATATACAAGTTGTAATCATCGATTACCTTCAGCTGATGAATGCTAACGGTATGAATCCAGGTTCACGTCAGGAAGAGGTGAGTATGATTTCACGATCGTTAAAAGGATTGGCAAAAGAATTAAATATTCCTATTATTGCCTTATCGCAGCTGAATCGTGGTGTTGAAGGGCGTGCGGGAGCAGAAGGAAAAAGACCTCAGCTATCTGACTTGAGGGAATCGGGAGCGATTGAGCAGGATGCCGATATGGTGTGTTTTATTCACCGTCCGGAATATTATAAAATTACCGAGGATGAACAAGGTAATTCACTGATAGGAATGGGTGAGATTATTATTGCAAAACATCGTAACGGTGCCACAGGAGATGTTCGTTTGAGGTTCCGTGGTGAATTAGCTCGTTTTGAAAATCCTGATACTGGTGTATTTGGAGATGATTTAGGAATGGATCAGGGCGGACAGTCTGTAACTTACGGCTCTAAAATGAATGAATCAACAGATGGTGGTTTTGCTCAGCAACCTGCGGGTAATGATTTTGGATTACCAAATTACCCTGATGGACCTCCAACTCCTTTTGATAATGATGTTCCGTTTTAATGGATAAAAGATATTCAACATATGAGCCCTGCATGATTTTTTGTGCAGGGTTTCTTGTTTTATATAATGATAATATTCTCAATATATCTGGACTTTTAATTCATTTAGGGTTAATTTTATTGGGTGAATTATAACTGATTATCAGTATTGAAATAGTTACTTGATTTGCTTTTATGTTTAACCTTAAATATTAACAGATATGGACAATACTCAAGAGCAACAAGTGGTAAGTATGCCAAGAATTGGAGATCCTGCACCCGAATTTAAAGCTGTTACTACACAAGGAGAAATAAATTTCCCATCTGATTATAAGGGTAGTTGGGTTATATTATTTAGTCACCCTGCAGATTTTACGCCAGTATGTACTTCTGAGTTTATGACTTTTGCATCAATGGAAGATAAATTTGCTGAGGCTAACTGTAAATTGGTTGGACTATCGGTTGATGGATTATACAGTCATATTGCATGGCTTCGAACAATTAAAGAGAAAATAGAATATCGAGGAATGAAGGATGTTGAAGTAAATTTTCCTTTGATTGAAGATATTACTATGAACGTGGCTAAAGCATATGGTATGATACAGCCAAATGAGGATACAACAAAGGCAGTTAGAGCTGTGTTCTTTATTGATCCTATGGGTATAATTCGTACGATTATATATTATCCATTGAGTCTGGGGCGTAATTTTGATGAATTATATCGTGTTATTATTGCTTTAAAAACTGCTGACGAATTTGGTGTGGCAACTCCTGCTGATTGGAGAGCTGGTGATGATGTTATCATATCTCCAGCTGGTTCTTGTGGTGCAGCAAAAGATCGTATGGAAGGTAATGATAGTAATGTGGACGAATGTAAAGACTGGTTTTTTTGTACTAAAAAGTTAGATAAGGATATGGTTCTAAATAAAGTATTAAAAAAATAAATTACCAGGTTTGTTAAAGCAAAAAAAGGATTGAAGGTTCTACTATTCAATCCTTTTTTTATTCGTTTTTTTTATGATTTATTGAAACGAAGATTTTATTTCACAATCTCTAGAATTTCTTTTAAGTCGCTTATTTCGTGCATCAACTCTCTGTTGTGAGGCGTTTTGTTTGGATTAAAAAATACATAATCCAGTTTGAAATTGATTGCACCATCAATATCTGTATCAAGATTATCGCCAACAACTAGGCATTCGTTTTTTCTTGCGTTTGCACTTTTTATAGCATATTCAAAAAAAGCCGTTTTAGGTTTAGATGCACCTATGGTTTCAGAAATGAATATTTTAGAGAAGAAATGCTCCAGATTGCTGTTTTTGAGTTTAATAAATTGAACTTCTTTAAATCCATTGGTAATGACGTGAAGTTTGTGCCACTTTTTTAATTCTGTCAATACTTCTATAGCATTGGGCATAAGTGCTGTTTTAGTAGGACTAACTGTAATATAGTCTTTACAAAAATGCGCTGCAATACTTTCATCCTTAATGCCAACCTCTGAAAAAGGAGTATAAAAACGATCAAAATTTAGTCTTTCTTTATTGATTTTTCCTTCCCGGTACAATACCCACAATTGTTCATTGTGAGCCTCATATCTTTCATAGAACTGGTTGAAACTATCAAAGCTATTATTGAGATGGTATTTGGCAAACAGTTCTTCAAGCGTTTGAATTGAATTTGTTTCAAAATCCCAAAGTGTGTGATCTAAATCAAAAAATATATGACTGTATTTATTCATTATGAAGTTTATTTTGTGCAAAGGTATTTATAAACTTGTATGATACCGTCCTTTTTTAAGAAAGACTAATGCTTTTAAATGAAAAACTCCGCATTTAGCGGAGTTTAAATATTATTGTAAAAAACATTTTAGTTTACTTGAACTACCAGGAATCTGGAAATACTCCAAAAATCTTCTTTATTCAAAATTTTAATGGTTTTTGTATCCTCTTCTCCATTTAATATTTCGTAGGAACCTTCCGGATGGTTGGTTAAAATTTTATACTTAGGACGAAATAAAGGAATATCCTCCACCTCACGGATGTCAACTTTAGTAAAGTAATCTTCATTAAAATCCTCTGTCAGTACTTTTTGTTTTCCAATGATAGGTAGTCCTTCGTTTGAAATCACATTATGCTCTCTTAGTTCCTTTTTTGTTCCAAATGCATAATAGCCAGAGTACAATTCGATAGTAGTTGAGTCTAATACTGCTTGTGTTCTTTCGTTAGATCTGCGGATAGAATCAATTACCTGACTCATGCCTTCTACTGTAAAGTTTAATGAAGCTATTTCAATGTTTTTTGTGTTTAATAGCTCTCTAAGTTCAATGATTTCAACGCTTTTGTCTTTGAGTTGCTTGTTTAACCGTGTAACAAGATTGGTAAGGTTTTTATTGTCAGAACCTGATTTTTTAATCTGTTGTTCTAATTCTGCAATTCTCTCCTTATTGGCAAGCATTAAATTGTAAATATCCTGAATATCGTTATTGATTTTATCCTGAATCTGATCAGAATTAGCTTCAGGAGTACCCATATTTACCTGAATAAGATTTTCTTTTTCTTTAATGGCCTGCAAATTCTCATCAATGGCAACCAGAGAGCCGGCTAAATCATTTAAGTATTTGTCTTTTTCGGCATTGGCAACCAGTAATGAATCATTTTGTTGGGTTAATTTTTTTGTTGAAGAAGGCCCGTTACAAGCTATAAAACCTGCGGCTAAGACTAGTGAAAAAAGTATTTTTTTCATAATAAATTGTGTTGTGTGTTAATTGTTTATGATTATTTCAATCTATAATAATAAGATTTTATTTTTATTCATCATCCATATCTTTGTACTTATTTCCTTTCTTACGTTCAACTTTTTCGTGCAATCCATCTACAATAATTACAATTTCGCCTTTTACTGTTTTGCTATTAAAATGGTCAATCAGCTCTTTTAATGTTCCCCTGGCATTCTCTTCGTGAATCTTTGTTAACTCTCTCGAAACGGATGCCTTTCTATCTTCACCTAAAACTTCAGCTAGTTGTTCAAGCATTTTTACCAGTCTGAATGGAGACTCGTAGAAGATCATTGTTCTTGTTTCAGTTTCAATAGCCTGAAGTCTCTTTTGACGTCCTTTTTTTTGCGGTAAAAAGCCTTCAAAGCAAAAACGCTCGTTAGGTAATCCAGAGTTTACCAGCGCCGGAACAAAGGCTGTTGCTCCCGGAAGACACTCCACATCCACTCCTTCATCAACAGCATGTTTAACCAATAGATATCCTGGATCAGAAATAGCAGGAGTTCCAGCGTCAGAAACTAAAGCACAGTTTTCTCCTGCCATTATTCTCTGCACAATCATCTCTGATGTTTTGTGTTCATTGAATTTATGGTGAGAATACATTTTGGCTTCAATTTCAAAGTGCTTTAGTAAAAAGCCTGTTTTACGAGTATCTTCAGCTAAAATAAAGTCTACTTCTTTTAGTATTCTTAAGGCACGAAGGGTCATGTCTTCGAGATTTCCAATTGGAGTTGGAATGATATATAATTTCGCCATCAGGTAAATGGGTTTCTTTGTCTAATAATATTTTCTTTTGATATAACTGTAAAAAGCTTGCGTGGCTTCCTGTTCGTTATCCCAACTAAAGTTTGATGATATAAATGCCTGTGCAGTGTTAAAATCTGGCATTTCATTTAATTGAAGTAATGTTTGTTTCATAACATCAGCCTTGCCTTCAAATAATTCGCGCTGAAACATAAATCGATCATTAAGTCCCAGACTTTTTGTTAAATCGGCAACAGGTTTTCCCATTAAGGTTTGCTGAAGCTTGGATTCTTTGTTGTTTGCAATTAAATCATTGACCGATTTCTTTTCGCCAATCAAAGATTCCCCCAGTGTTTTTGCTGTGTCTTCTTTTACTTCCTCTTTTTTAGGTTCAGGAGCCGGTGTTTCAATAATTTCAGACTTAGCGGTTATGATAACCTCTTCTTCAATCTCTACTTTTTCAACAGGAGCTTTTACTTCTTCAGTTGTAACTTCAGTAATTATTTTTTCTTCAACTATTGGATTAGTATCTTCAGTAACAACAGGAACTGGTTCTATAATTTGTGGTTGTTCCTCTTTTAATTCTTCAACAACAACAACTTTTTCTTCTTTTATGTCCGGTGTTGCAGGTGCTTCAACTTGAGTTTCTTTAGTTTCTACAATAACAGGCTCAGCTTTTTGTTCTACTACTGTTGTATGAGGTTTTGATGGTGATGGATTTTGGGTAAGCGATTTCAATAAGGCGAACTCTTCTATAACATGAGTCATTTTTCTTTCAGTAAGATCAATAAAAGCAGCCGGAATTTCCTCTGAACCTTGAAATGATTTTAACAAGGTCTCCACTTCATTAATGTCGCTTAAAATAATGTTTAGTAATGCTTCTTTATTCATCTGTATAAATTTATTTTAATCGGCCAGACGGAGCGCTCCATTAAATTTAATTATCCTTTTGATTGTGAATTTGGATGATCAAATTTATTGGCTCGTTTCATGTTCGTCTCCTAATTATATCAAAACAAAAGCTTTTTTACTTACTTTGCAAAGTTAGTTGCAAAATATAGTATAAGTTCTCAGACAAAAGTATCAAGAAAATATATTAAAATATAATAGACAGTCTTTTATCTTTTGTCAAATAACCTAAAATAGAGCATGTTTCTTGAAAATAAGTTAAATAGCGAAAGAAGGCATGGATGGATTGAAGTAATTGCCGGCTCAATGTTCTCTGGTAAAACAGAAGAGTTACTACGAAGATTAAAAAGAGCTAAAATTGCCCGGCAAAGAGTAGAAATCTTTAAGCCTCATATTGACGTAAGATACAGTAATGATGAGGTTGTGTCGCATGATTCCAATTCTATTTTATCAACGCCTGTTGAAACATCCGGAAATATTTTGCTTTTGAGTGGAAATGTGGATGTGATTGGAATTGATGAGGCACAGTTTTTTGATCATGGTTTAACTGAGGTGTGTCAAAAACTAGCCAATCAGGGCGTGCGTGTTATCATTGCTGGTTTGGATATGGACTTTAAAGGGATTCCGTTTGGGCCCATGCCACAGTTAATGGCTGTAGCTGAATATGTAACTAAAGTACATGCAGTATGTATGAAATGTGGCGACTTAGCTCATTTTTCTCATCGTTTGTCAAGTGAAGAAAAGTTGGTGATGTTAGGTGAGAAAGTGGAGTATGAACCGCTTTGCAGGGCTTGTTATTCAAAGTTAAAAAACTAAAAGATGATGCAATCTTATTTATTTAGTCGTATTTCGGAATGGGCTATGGCTAAAACAATTATAAATAATGATCTGGAAATATCTTATATTATCACAGATAGTCGGTCTGTTTCTTATCCTGAAAAGTCTTTGTTTATTGCCATAACAGGAGGGAATCATAATGGACATGATTATATTTCATCCTTATATCAGCAAGGTGTAAGATGTTTTATGGTGGATGAACATTATGCTATTGATGAAAAACTGGCTGATGCAAATTATATCATCGCAGATAACACATTAGAATGCTTTCAAAGGCTGGTAGCTGAGAAAAGGCATTTGTATCACTGTCCCGTTATTGGTGTTACGGGAAGTAATGGTAAAACGATTGTTAAGGAGTGGATTTCGCAATTAATAGGAAATTCTAAAGTTTTAGTGCGCTCTCCTAAAAGTTATAATAGTCAGATAGGTGTTCCATTGTCGGTTTGGCAACTGAATAAAAATACTGAAGTAGCTGTTTTTGAAGCAGGAATATCTCAAATGGGTGAAATGGAGCGTATTGCCTCAGTTATTGAACCAACCATTGGCTTAATTACGAATATTGGTGCAGCTCATCAGGAGAATTTTGCTTCTCGTAAAGAGAAATTGAATGAAAAATTAAAGCTGTTTGCTAACAGTGAAATTATAGTATTTTCTACAGAAGTTCCTTTTGTTGAGGAGGGAATTAGTAAGATGTATCCTCATAAAAATGTCTTGAGATGGGGAACTAACCTTAATAACGAATTGCAGATTGTTAAGAAAGTTGTGGCATCATCTTCTTCTCAGGTTGAATTAAAATGGAATAATAAAACATGCTCACTCGAATTACCTTTTATTGACGAGGTTTCATTTGAAAATGCCATGCATGCAATAGCAGTTCTGCTGTATTTGGGCTATGACTTAAAGTATATGGAGTCGGCAGTTAAAAAACTGGTTCCTGTAGCTATGCGTATGGAGTTGAAAGAGGGCGTTAACAACTGCATTTTAGTAAACGACTCTTATAATTCCGATATTTCGTCATTGGGACTTTCGCTTGATTTTTTAATTCAGCAAAGTAGAAAAAGTAACACGGTAAGAACTTTAATTCTTTCAGATATCTATCAGAGTGGCATCGAATCAGAAGTTTTGTGTCGTCAGATAAATGACTTGTTAAAGAAAAAGGGTATTTCAAGATTAATAGGAGTAGGTGAGGTGTTGAAAAATAATGCTCAGCTATTCGATTTGGAGGCATCTTTTTATAACACAACAGCGGAATTACTGGATTCGATATCGCACAATACATTTAAAAATGAAGCTATTTTAATTAAAGGTTCCCGAAATTTTGAGTTTGAGCAGGTAAGTGATTTTTTGGAAAAGAAGCATCATCAAACCAGACTGGAAATTAATTTGAATGCTTTAGTTGACAACCTGAATTATTTTCGTTCAAAACTAAAAGACACAACTAAGATTTTAGCCATGGTGAAGGCTTTTAGTTATGGCAGTGGGTCCTTTGAAATAGCAAATGTATTACAGCATCAAAAAGTAGATTATCTGGGCGTTGCTTTTGCCGATGAAGGAATTGAACTTCGCAAATCCGGAGTTTCATTACCAATTATTGTGATGAATCCTGAAGTGAAAAGTTTTCCCGCAATGATTGAACATCAGCTGGAGCCTGAAATATATAGTTTTAAGGTGCTGAATCAGTTTATAGATGTACTTAGGAATGAAGGGTTAACTCAATATCCTGTTCACATCAAGGTAGATACAGGAATGAATCGTCTTGGATTTATGACCTCAGAAATAGATCAGTTAAAAGAGGTTTTGAGAGATCTTAATGAAATTAGGGTAAGATCTGTTTTTTCTCATTTGGTAGGTTCAGATGAGGTTCAATTTGATGATTTTACAAAAACTCAGATAAATACATTTGATCGGGTTACGCAGGAGTTGAAAGAAGCTTTAGGGTATTCTTTTATCCGGCATATTCTGAACACAGCCGGGATTTTGCGTTTTACCGAATCTCAATTTGACATGGTTAGAGTTGGCATTGGAATGTATGGAATAGGAGTTGAAGGTCATAAAAAATTAAAGAATGTTACCAGCTTTAAATCTTATATCTCACAAATCAGAGAAGTTAAAGCTCATGAAACGATTGGTTACGGGCGAAGAGGTGAATTGGCTTACGACTCGGATATTGCGGTAGTTCCGGTTGGTTATGCTGATGGGTTGAATAGAAAACTAGGTAATGGAGTGGGAAAGATGATGGTGAACAATCAGTTGGCGCCAATAATTGGCAATATTTGTATGGATATGTGTATGATTGATGTTACAGGTTTAAATGCCAAAGAGGGAGATGAAGTTCAGATTTTTGGACCAGCACAGCCGGTAAGTGATTTGGCAAAAGCTTTAGGAACGATTCCTTACGAGATATTTACCAGCATTAGCAGAAGGGTGAAAAGAATATATTATTACGAGTAAAAGAAAGTGGTTATGACTGTGCTTAGAACAATAAAAAGCGATTATGAAATGTATGAAAACCAACGTTTGGAATGTTTGGTTGCTATTGAGCGGGATGATTGTAAAATCATAAAATCATACTTTAAAAAATATAAGGGAAAACAAGATAAACCTAAGGATAAGGTTCCCGGATATAAGTTTGTTTTGGATGAAGAATTTGATTCGTTAAAGATTGATTTTGAGACTAAATATGACTTTGAAATACGGGATTTAGTAAAAGTGAAGTAATTTTCTGAAGGATGCTTTAGTCTGTTTAGCGTTTTGCAAAATATTAGAGTTGGGGAATAATGCTGTTAAGGAATGACTTGGCTTCGGTTTCAATACTTGTAACAGTATTGGGATTTACAGTCATTTTAGAATGAATCAGGTCATGATGAAAAACTCTTAAATCGTGCCAATCACCAAGTTTACTGCCCATTTCTTTCTTTTTTGCAATTTGATTTTCATCTGAATTGTATTTGTATACTTCTTTTAAAATAGAAAGAAGATAATATTGTTCTTTTATTAATCTGCGAATCAGATGGTAATTAGCGTTTGCTTTATTTTGTTGTTCTTTGATTTGTTTTTCGTTTTCAGATATTCGTTTTATGAAAATGTTGATAACAAATTCCGGTCGTAAAATATCTAAGGCATAAAATATCCTGGTAATGTATCTAATTTCCTTTTTTAGGTTCTGGGATTCACCAATCTCCTGAAGTTTCAGAAAAGCAGGTTTTATCATTCGATTGCATTTTCTTCTGTAATTTACATACTCATTATGCATTAACCTTTCTTGTGCCAGATGCATCATGATTTGGCGATCCCTAATGATTCCTGCAGTCTTAAATAAGGTTTTAACCAAATGAAATCGTGGCTTAAAAGAATGTTCGTAATCAAGAACGGATTGTTTTAAAATGTTTCTGACAGCAAACACTTGTTTCAATGCCACTCGCAGGTCATGTATGGCATCTTCGTTGTGATTTAGAGATGCCATGTTTAGATTGTCTGCAAAAACAATGAGTTGCTTATTTACATAGCTGTGTAATAACATTTATATCCTTCCAGGTTATTAAATACCAATTCAATCTGAATTTAAATCATATTCAGACCTTAATTCCTATAAAGATAAAATGGAAGAATCACTATATCAAGTGATGTTAATCAAAAACCTCAGCAGTAATCTTGTGTCTTAAACCAATAGCATCCACAAATACCGCTTTAATGGACCCAACTAGAATTTTGGCTTCCACCATGATTGGGATTCTGTTTAAGTCATCGGTAACCCAAACGGTCATATCTTCACCGGATTCAAAGATGGTTCCGGGTACCAATAAGGGGGAGAATTTTAAACAGCGAAACTTTCTGTCATCCCTGTTTTTGATGGTTTCTTTTCCTAAATACCGAATGTATAAATCATAGATTTTTCCATCTACAATCATTCGAATGGGGATTTTATCATCTTTTTGGTATTTGTCAAATTCAAGGTTGCGAGCCTTGTAAACCATTGTTAATAGATCGTTAGTACAATCTTGCAGCGTAAGAGTACTATCCTTATATCCTGTGTTTTCTTCTTTTTTTATTTGTGAGTTTACCTGATTGTTCTGATAATCAAAAAAGTATTTGTGATGAGATTCTGTACTTCCTTCTTTGGTAACCCGGTTAAAATATAAAGGCTGAAAGTTGTTTTTATCAACATACACTTCAAAAGTATCCCGAACCTTCATAAAATGGTCGTACCCACTATATGTTCTGCCATATGCGGAGAAAAACCAGGAGTTTGTGTCTTTATAATTGCGGTCTTCAACATTAAAGTGCACAATCCCTGCATTAAGCCAGATAAAATGCCAATTATAATAGGCGTGATAGGTGACTGTTTCTCCAGGTTGAAAACTAAAATTATCAACTGAGCATTGAGATTTTGCCTGCGTAGAATATATGAGAAATAAAGTAATTCCTACGGTAACAAAATGAATCCATTTAAACATGATTGTAGATGCTATTATTTATTGCTCAGTTTAAACCGTTTGTTTTATTTGTTAACGGTTCCAATTTTGTTTTCAATAGAATCTATTTTGCTGGTCATTCTGCCTAAATCACCTTTTCGTGCATCAATAGTTATTGTTGAATAAATTCTTTCGTGATCAGATTCAAGAACCTTGTAGGCACCATTGATGATGGCAAGAGCTTCTTCCATGGTTTCTGTTTCAACAGTTGTTGCCATTGGACTTAATTTATAGTCCACTCCAGAATTTTTAATAAATTCTAAAACTTTACTTACTGATTCACTTTTGCTGGTTCCCTGATCTGTAGGAAACATGGCGAAATTAACTAGTACTGACATAATATTTAATATTTAGCTATAATAGTTTTTTGCTTAGTGGTCATTAAAATAAATGCTTATCTGCCACTTTTCTTGTCTTTATCTTTGCTGTCTTTTAACGTATAATCATAAATATCAAACTCAGCAGGATTCCAAGGTACCGTAATATCCCAGTTTGCTCTTACATCCACTTTCTGAGGATAAAAGAAAACTTGTTCTGGCTGCTTTTTTATTGCATATTCTCCGGTATCCCATTTGCCGTTTCTGTTTTTATCGATGATAAGTTTTAAGGAGTATGAGCCTGGTTTAATAAATTGAAATGCAAATTTTCCGGTTTGAGGAACATATTTTTGAGTTACGACTTTTTCACCATTGCCCATCAGTTGTACCAGCCAGTTTTCGCCGGGATTTGTGATGTTAACCAATAAGGTTCCGTAACTATCCAGTGTTTTAACTGAAAATTGTTTGGCAATAGAGTCGCTGGCCAGATTATAGATGTCTTCTATGGCTGCAGAATCTGCTGCGATAATATATTTTCCTCCGGGAGTCCAGCGCGTTTTTGTATTGATTGAATATCGTCGGGCAAGCGCTGAGTCCTGAGTAAATTCATAATCGATGCTTTGCATTAAAGTGTCCACAATTTCGTATAGTTTAATACTATTCCAATCTATTTTTTTAACAGGTGTTGGTAAAATAAAATTGAAGGTGCTGTTAACATCAACTGTTGAGGAGGCATTGTTTATTAATAGAGTTTTCTTAGGTTCCGGACCATCTTTCTTTTTCTTTCTTTTCGATTCCTTTTTAGGTGCCTCAAAATAGTAAAGTTTAAGAGTGTCTTCAACCTGAATAGGATTTTGCAACGTATCTAGTCCTAAATAAGTAAAAGCTAAGTCCAATGTATCTTTTTTATACATGGCACTATCTGTTAGCCATATTTTAACCGTGTCGTTATTCAGTGAAGGTTCAAAAATAGCCCAATCTTTATCATATTCAGTATTTAGTGGCTTTACCCCAAATTTTTCAACTGGTAGGTTGAATATAAATGAAACTATATTTGAATCTTTTCTTTCTTCGCCAACAAAATATTGTTGTTTTGATTGTTCCTCAAACATAAAAAGTTTTACATCATTAGGTGTGTAAACCAATTCATCTCTAAAAACCACAGAATCATTTTCTAAAGTATCCGGAAAAGCTACATATTCCATATGAGGAGATACAATTGTATCAAACCAGGCAATTCTTTCGCCGGGTTGATCAAACTTATAATTTCTGTTGGCATCTTCAATGGCATATAATCTGTATTCGCCAGGACTTAGATTTCGGATAGCGAAAAATCCTTCTTCATTTGATTTTCCTAATCTTACCGGAATGTCATGCGTAAAAGCTGTGTCGTTTAGGTTTTTATGAGCTAAAATTAAAGCACCTTCTACGGGCTTAAGATCAAAGCTATTCCAAACATTTCCCATAATGGCAAAAGAGTCAATTACTTCACCAGTAGAAAATGAGAAAACGAATGATTCAATAGGATTGCTTTCATTGTTATCCTGAATGGCATCAGCAAAATCAAGTGTGTAAGTCGTGTTTTCCTGCAGATCTTCATTGAAATCCACATATAGCTTCTGAGCTCGGGCTTCAATATTTGGTCTTTCTTTTAAAGGAGGAGAAACTACTAATTTCTGATTTACTTCATTGAGTTTGATAATTTCATCGAACTCAATCATGATTTCTTTCTTTTTGTAGTTCATCTGTCCGTTTAAAGGAACTGATTTTTTTATGGTTGGAGGATCTTCATCCTTAGGGCCTCCGGTAGGATAGCCAGGGTTAGCACATGAGTAAGCAATGATGAAAAGGATGAATAATCCAAAAATATATTTCTGCATCTATTATAAATTCAATCGTTTAAAATCAATGGCAAATTTAATTCAATTATCGTTTATCTAAAATCTAACTATCTATTATTACATGAAGAATGCCAAAAAATCATAAATTTGTCGCTGACTTAAAAAAAAAGTGAAAAAATTATGAGTAATCAGGACAACGTACCACATCAAAAATCTCACAAAACAGCAATAATAGTAGGGGCAGTATCTGCAGTATTACTGATTATACTAGGATTCTTGTACTTTAAGAATAAAAGTGAAATGCAGGTGTTGGTTGAAGAAATGACTGAGGAAAAAGATCTTCTGACTACTGAGTTTGAAAGTCTGGCCTTAGATTATGACTCATTGAAAACCAATAGCGATACATTGAATTTATTGTTGGAAAAGGAACGTGAAAAGATTTCACAATTAATTGAAGAAATACATACGATAAAAGCGACTAATGCTTCTAAAATAAGAGAGTATAAAAAGGAGTTGACATCTTTACGTAAAGTGATGAGGAATTACGTCATTCAGATTGATTCTCTGAACCAAACCAACAAAGCGCTGCAGCAGGAAAATCAACAGATACGACGAACGGTTTCGAATATAAAAACCTCCTATCAAAAGCTAGAGAAGGAAAAGGATAATCTGGCAGAAAAGGTGGACATAGCCTCTAAACTCGAAACCTACAATATGGAAGCCACCGGATTGAACTCTAAAGATCGTAGTACAACCCGGGCGTCCAGAATATCAAAAATCAGGATTTGTTTTACTATTCAAAAAAATATCACCGCAGAAGTAGGAGAGAAAGAGATATTTTTAAGAGTATTACGTCCTGATGGAGCTCTTTTGTATCATTCAAAAGATGATTTGTTTAAGTATGAAAATAAAGAAATCAATTTTTCATCCAGACGAGTTGTGGAATACGGAGGTGATGAGCTCGATGTATGTTTGTATTATAATGTAGATGCAGGAGAATTAACAATAGGTGATTATACGGCAGATATTTTTGCAGATGGCCATCATATTGGAAATATGACTTTTAGCCTTAGATAATATGCTTGTATCCCACTTAAGAAATATTGTACTTGTTTTTGTAGTATTTACCTGTTTACATGTTTTTGCTCAGGAAGAAAGTATACCTCAATTTCCGGAGTGGATGGTGAAAAAACGTATTGATGCCTTAAATTACCAAACACCCATTCAACTGGATTATAATGAAACTGTTCAGGCTTATATAGATGTATATACTGTAAAGAGACGTGATCATTTAGCTAATATTATTAGTCGGTCAAAGCTTTATTTTCCATTGTTTGAAGAGTATCTGGATAAATATAATTTACCGCTCGAATTGAAGTATCTGGCTGTAATTGAGTCGGCTTTGGATCCACGGGCTAAATCAAAATCCGGCGCAAAAGGCTTGTGGCAATTTTTGTATCATGCCGGAACCATGTTTGATCTTGATGTATCAACCTATATTGATGAAAGAAGCGATCCTATTTTAGCAACCGAGGCAGCATGTAAATATCTGGAATATCTTTACAGGAATTTTAATGACTGGCAACTGGCATTAGCTGCCTATAATGGGGGTGTTGGTATGGTAAAAAATGCCATAGAGCGTTCCGGAGGGAAAAGAAATTATTGGGAACTTCGTCCTTATTTACCCACTCAGGTTAAAGGTTATGTACCTGCTTTTATAGGTGCTTTATATGCAATGAAATATGCTGAGAATTACGATATCAATGAAGTTCCGGCAAAATACAACTTTCATGAAATTGATACTGTTGATATACGTAAAACACTTTCGTTTAAGCAAATTTCAGATGCCTCTGGTGTAAGTGTTGATGAAGTAGCATTTTTAAATCCCACTTATACAAAAGAGATTATACCTGTTGATTCTAAACCTGTAAGTGTTTTTCTTCCCAAGAAAAATATCCCGGAATTTGTAAAAAATGAGTATCAGGTTTATGGAGAACAAAAACAGGTAAGTGCGATGAGCGAATCTCCTGATAGGGAAATAGTACATCATATTGTTGCTAAAGGAGAATACTTTCATAAAATTGCAATTAAATACGAATGTACCATTGAGGATATTATGAAATGGAATCATATGTCTTCAAAAGACCTTCATCCGGGACAAATTCTTGAGATCTGGAAAATAAAAGAAGATCATCGTTTCTTTTTTGTTAGAGATGAGGTGGATTATCTGGTCGAAAAATAATCATTAAGCTCGTTTCAACATTCCTGTCAAAATAGTGTTCCTTTTTGTACATTTGTAAGCAACTCAAATCTTAATACCTAAATATTTTTAATAAAAGTAATATCATGAAGCAGTCTATTTTATTTATTCTACTTATTTCTTACATATTTAGCGGATGTAAAACAACACCAGATTCAAATAAACCTACACCATCCGGAGCTGCCGGGGTTATGATCATAGTAATGAATGATAAGGTGAAGAAAACTGAATCCGGGAAAAAATTATGGGATATGATGGTACAGCCAATGATAGGTTTACCACAAGAAGAACCTATGTTTGATGTATCTGTTATTCCGCATCGATCGTTGTCGGATTTTATGAAAACTTATCGTAATTTAATTACTGTTGAAGTAGGAGCTGGAGTGCAGGAGGAAGGTATTAAGTTTTACAGGGGAACCTGGGCTAAACAACAAGCTTTGGTAAGAATAGAGGCAAAAAGTATAGAATCATTTGATAAAATGGTTACTGAAAATGAGTTAAAACTAGTGGGTTTTTTCACAAAAGCAGAAAGGGAAAGGTTAATAAAATACTTTAATAGTTCATTCAACCAAAAATTAAGTGATAAACTAAAAGAAGACTGGAAATTTTCAATGTCCGTACCTCGTGATTTTGAATTAAGAAAAGAAGATAAAGACTTTATATGGATGTCGCACGAAACTGCTAAATCGAGTTTAGGCTTATTAGTTTATCAGTTTGATTATGTTGGAGAAGGAAGCTTTTCAAAAGAATATCTGTTAAATAAAAGAGATGAAACTTTAATGAATCAGGTTCCGGGAGAGTATGAAGGTTCGTTTATGACCACGGAACATGCATTTCCAATTAATTATCAGGTAATCAATACCCCAAATGATTCAAATGTTGTTGTGATGCGTGGATTATGGAAGGTTCAGGGAGATATGATGGGGGGTCCGTTTATTAGTATGGCACACTATGATAAAGAAAACAATAAAGTAATTGTTACAGAAGGTTATTCTTACAATCCGGAAAAACCTAAGAAAAGAAATATGGTGCGTCAACTTGAAGCTATTCTTCAAACATATAACAGAAATTTTAAACAGAAAAAATAATGAGTTTTCCGGCTCTTACAAGAGATGCATTGGTACAGGCATCCAGAAAAAATGAACTGATAGTAGAAACAGGTTACCAGATTCAAAAGGATTTTGGTGAGTTTGGTTTAGAAGTGAATTTTTCTGGAAATGCGGCTTCATTTTATGAAGAATTGTTTGATCAGATGAAAGATCATGTGGAACAAATAATGGCAGAAAGTATGGAGCGTTTTATGCATTTTTTATATCGTATCGATATCAGTCAGCACAATATAGCTCAGTATGAAAAAGAGATGGAGGAAGAAGATATTCATGTTGTTCTTACAGAATTAATCATACATCGGGAACTGAAAAAAGTAATTACAAGAGATTATTTCAGGCAACAGGCAAAGAATAATGATCAGAAAGAATTAGATCTGTAGTTAACTCTTGTTCTATTCATTTATTTAAACGTAATGTTATGCAACCAATTATAAAGAATTCTATTGAGATTAAACAAGAAGCCAATTTGGTATTTCTTGTAAAAGAAATTTCATTGTTAAAAGATTTTGGCTTTACAGAAACAGAGATAGATTATATTGAAGGTAAAGTATCTAAAAAGAAAAACCTGATTCATCTTAACCGATTGGAACAACAGGTATTTGTTCGTTTCTCAAAAGATACAGGTAATGATGAAAATGAAAAGATAAGAAAGGATGGAAATCTTATTTTAAAGGAATTAAAAAAGGAAGATGTTTCGGAAGTTTCAGTTGTAGATTTAATTGGCTGTAAAAACAGAACTATTGCTTTGGTTGAAGGAATTGCATTAAGTGCTTATGCTTTTGATCGATATAAAAGTAAGAAGGATGATGTGGTAGATTTTGAATTAAAAGAAATCTTTGTCTCTAGTCCGGCTGTTGACGGTTGTGAAATAAATGAGTTAAACAATATCATTGAGTCAGTTTATATAACACGTAATTTGGTAAATGAACCTGTTGATAAACTAAATGCGGTGCAACTGGGAGAATTTATTGTAGAGCAGTCTAAAAAAGATGGTTTTCATGCAGAAGTTTTTAATAAGAATAAAATTGAAGCATTAAAATTTGGTGGATTATTAGCGGTTAATAAAGGAAGTATTGATCCTCCAACTTTTTCTATTATGGAATGGAAACCAGAAAATGCGGTTAATGAAAAACCATATATTTTAGTTGGAAAAGGAGTTGTTTTTGATACCGGAGGTATCAATTTAAAAACACCTCCGGGAAGCCTTGATACGATGAAGTGTGATATGGGAGGTGCAGCATCAGTTGTAGGAACCATAACTGCTATTGCAAAAAACAAACTACCAATTTATGTTATTGGGTTAGTGCCGGCAACAGATAATCGTCCCGGTAAAAATGCTTTTGTGCCAGGAGATATCCTTGAAATGCACAATGGATTAACGGTTGAGGTTTTAAACACCGATGCAGAAGGAAGACTTATTTTAGCAGACGCATTAAGTTATGCTAATAAATATGAGCCGGAGTTAGTCATTGATTTAGCTACCCTTACCGGGTCGGCAGTAATGGCCATTGGAGAATATGGAACTGTAGCTATGGGAACTGCCAGTGATGAGGTGTTTGGAGAATTGGAAAAACATGGATATGTAACCCACGAAAGAGTAGTTAAATTTCCATTTTGGAGTGATTATGATGCTTTAATTGAATCAGATATTGCAGATATAAAAAATCTTGGCGGAAGAGAAGGTGGTTCAATAACTGCAGGTAAATTTTTGTCAAAATTTGTGGAATATCCCTGGATTCATTTGGATATAGCAGGTCCTGCATTTCATTTAAAAGAAAGTAGTTACAGAGGCAAAGGAGCTTCAGGTGTTGGCGTAAGATTGCTGTACCACTTTTTTAAATCTATTGTATCTGATAAGCAAGCTTAAGGTAAATAGATATTACACCATAAATAATTGAGATCATTAGATTTATTCTCAAACTAGTTTCTGTAAAAAGAGAATAAAAATTAGGATAATTAAGCTGAATGTTACATAAAAATGTCGATATTTAGCTCCCATACATAAGAAATTTATGGATGAAAAGCATAGAATATCTTAAATACATAGAAGATATTGAATCCAAATTTCGAATGTTCATCGCAAAAAATGAGTAAATGAGGACAGATAAAATAAGACTGGGTATTTCCCATGGAGATATTAATGGAATAGGATACGAGATTATTTTTAAAGCATTAAATGATAGTAGAATGCTGGATATGTGTACGCCTATTATTTATGGTTCTTCAAAAGTTGCAGCATATCATCGTAAAACATTAAATATTTCAAATTTTAGTCTTAATAACATCAAAGAAGCTGATGATGCACATGCTAAAAGAGTAAACATTATTAATTGTGTGGATGATAATGTACGTGTAGAATTAGGTAAAGAAACAAAAATGGGGGGTGAAGCAGCTCATGCTGCTTTGAGTGCTGCCGTTGAAGATTTAAAAAATAATAAAATTGATGTGTTGGTTACAGCGCCAATACATAAAAAGAATATTCAATCAGAGAGCTTTCAATTCCCAGGGCATACGGAGTATTTACAAAAGGAATTTAATTCAAAAGATTCTCTGATGTTTTTAGTCAGTGATGTTTTAAAAGTAGGTGTAGTTACAGGACATATTCCTTTGAGTGAAGTATCAAAAGCGATTACCAAAGAAAAGATACTTACAAAGCTTAAAATTATGAATAAGTCTCTTAAGGAAGACTTTACAATCAGAAAACCTAAGATTGCAGTTTTGGGCTTAAACCCTCATTCTGGCGATAATGGTTTGATTGGTAAAGAAGAGCAAGAAATTATTATTCCTGCGTTGGAAGAGGCTAAGCAAAAGGATATTGTTGCATTAGGGCCATATCCAGCTGATGGATTTTTTGGTTCTAATAATCTTTCAAAATTTGATGCCGTTTTAGCGATGTATCACGATCAGGGGCTAACTCCTTTTAAAACCATAGCATTTTCTTCAGGCGTTAACTTTACTGCAGGATTACCAATTATCAGAACTTCTCCGGATCATGGAACGGCTTTTGAAATTGCTGGTCAGGGGGTAGCAGATGAAGAATCATTCCGTCAGGCAGTATATTTGGCAATTGATGTATTTAAAAATCGTACGTCATATAAAGAGCTTTCAAAAAATCCATTGAAATCATATGATATCAGTAAGATGGATGATAAGCTTGATGAGTCACTTCCTGAAGAAATTGAAGAGCCAGAGATCTAGAAATTAATAGATATATATTTACAAAGGACTTTCCATACAGGGAGGTCCTTTTTTTATTTGTAATGATTAAACTTTTGGTGTCGATAAGACAAAATTTGGATAAAATTAAAATACCCAGAAAATTAAGTCTATTAGTAAAACAAAATTGGGTTTTAAGCGTAATTCTTAATACAATATGTCTTGTAATTTTTAATAAAAAAGATAATTTAGCAGTTGTAATATTAATCAGACCAGAAAAGAATAGGAAAGAGTGTTTTTGAGGTTTTAAAGTGGGGTGAAATGAAAAAAAATAGTACATCAACAAATATATATATTAAAGTTTTAACCATATCAACCAGTATCATAGCTATTTTTATAGTACTTAACCTTTTTACGTTTTCAGTTGATCCAACGGATTCGTCAGAGAAGTTAATGCCTACATTTGAAAATAGCTATTCCATATTTTCACTTGATATTCCTCAGGATTTAAGTTTTGCAGAAGAGCGTGTTCCTGTTGAAAAACATTGGGTAAAAGAAAGTTTTGACAGAGAGTTGTTGGTGAATACCTACTGGCAATCTCAAACCGTATTGTTTATTAAACGAAGTAACAGATATTTCCCGATTATTGAGCCTATTTTAAAAGAATATGGTGTTCCTGATGATTTTAAATATTTGGCCGTCATTGAAAGTGGTTTAATGCCCAGATCTGTGTCTCCAGCTGGAGCTGCAGGAATATGGCAATTTATGTCGGCAACAGGTAAGGAATATGGTTTAGAGGTAAATTCAGAAATAGATGAAAGGTATCATCTTGAAAAAGCAACCGTTGCAGCATGCAAATATTTTTTAAAATCATACGAGGCATATAATGACTGGACTTTAGTTGCCGCTTCATATAATGCAGGAAAAAGAGGTGTCAGCAACCAGTTGGATCGTCAGAAAACAGATAACTATTATGATCTGTTATTAGGCGAGGAAACAGGAAGGTATGTATACCGAATTCTTGCAGTTAAAGAAATTCTTTCACATCCGGAAAATTATGGGTTTTATGTAGACAAGAAAGATTTGTATCCGGTAATTCCTACTCAAACATTAACCGTTGACAGCGCAATATCAGATATGGCAGACTTTGCTGGCAAATATGGTATTTCTTACAAAGAGTTAAAAGACTTAAATCCCTGGTTACGCGATGTGGTATTAACAAACAGATACAAAAAGACGTATCAGATTTCTATTCCTAAAGAAATTGCACTTGTAGAAAAAACGGAGCCTATTGGTAATGAGTCAGGTGTGGTTATTCCAGTTGATCAAAAAGAAATTAAATTGGAAAAACAGTCGCTTATCATTCAACAATAGTTTTCTATATTTGCTTACTTATATAAAAGGGCATTTGAGTAAGTATTATGGAAAATAAAAATATTACAAAAGAAAGCACAGGCGAAGGCGCATTTGTAGAAGAAGGAGCTGTATCTGTAATGGGTGCACGAGTGCATAATCTGCAAAATATTGATATAGAATTTCCTCGAAATAAACTTGTTGTTATTACCGGATTAAGTGGTAGTGGTAAGTCATCACTCGCATTTGATACCATTTATGCTGAAGGTCAGAGAAGGTATATAGAGACATTTTCGGCCTATGCCCGTCAGTTTTTGGGTAATATGGAGCGGCCTGAGGTGGATAAAATTACCGGCCTTAGTCCTGTTATTTCCATAGAGCAAAAAACAACCAATAAAAATCCTCGCTCAACCGTTGGAACAATAACCGAGATATACGATTTTTTACGACTTTTATTTGCCCGTGCATCAGATGCCTATTCGTATAATACGGGTGAAAAAATGGTGAAATACACCACCGAAAAAATATTGTCCTTAATTCAGAGTAATTTTGATGGTAAAAAGGTGATGATTCTGGCACCTCTGATTCATAACAGAAAAGGACATTATAAGGAACTTTTTGAACAGATCAGAAAGAAAGGATATCTGCATGCCCGTGTAGATGGAGAAGTGATAGAATTAGCGCATGGATTTAAAGTAGATCGATATAAAAACCATAGTATTGAAATGGTTATCGATCGTATTAAAGTCTCAGGTAAAGATACCAAACGATTGTCTGACTCTTTAGGTTTGGCAATGAAGAATGGTAAGGGTATTATGATGATTTTGGATGCTGAAACACAGGATGCCAAGTTCTACTCACAAAAATTGATGTGTCCAACTACCGGTATTTCTTATAATGAACCTGCGCCGCATTCATTTTCGTTTAACTCACCTCAGGGAGCATGTAATAAATGTAAAGGACTAGGTGCTATAGATAACGTAGATATTGAAAAAGTAATACCTGATGATTCTATATCTATTTATTCGGGAGGTATTGCTCCTTTAGGAAAGTATAAAAACACCTTAATCTTTTGGCAGCTGGAAGCAATTGCCGAAAAGCATGATTTTACATTAAAAACTCCAATTAAAGATATTCCAGAAGAAGCTCTGGATACCATACTTCATGGATCAAGTGAACCGATTACATTAAAGAATACACCGCTTGGAACCAGTTCTAATTACTTTATTAGTTTTGATGGTGTTATTAAATATATTTTACAACAACAAAGTAACGATACTTCCCTAAAGGCAAAAAAATGGGCCATGCAATTCGTTACCAATGTAACTTGTCCGGTATGTAATGGACAGCGCCTGAATAAAGAAGCTTTACATTTTAAACTAAATGATAAAAATATTGCAGATTTGTCTCATATGGATTTAAGTCTGCTGGCTGAATGGTTTTCTGATATTGAAAATCATATGAGCGATAAGCAGAAAGCAATTGCCTCTGAAGTTTTAAAAGAAATCAGAAGTAGATTGGGTTTTCTGTTAGATGTTGGCCTGGGCTATTTATCGTTGGATCGTAGTGCCATGACCTTATCGGGAGGAGAAAGTCAGCGAATCAGGTTGGCTACTCAGATTGGTTCTCAGTTGGTTAATGTACTGTATATTTTAGATGAACCAAGTATTGGTCTGCATCAACGAGATAATCATAAATTAATTCATTCCTTGCAACAATTAAGAGATACCGGAAATACGGTATTGGTTGTTGAGCATGATAAAGATATGATGATGCAATCGGATTATTTGATTGACATGGGCCCTTATGCCGGAAGACACGGAGGTGAGGTTGTGGCTCATGGTACGCCTTTGCAAGTAATTCAGGAAAATACCCTGACTGCCGATTATCTGAATAACAAAAAGAAAATTGTTGTTCCTGAAGTCCGAAGAAAAGGAAATGGAAAAAAGTTGGTTTTACATGAAGCATCAGGAAATAACCTTAAAAATGTTACTGCAACTTTTCCTCTGGGAGAATTAATATGTATTACAGGAGTTTCTGGCAGTGGAAAGTCAACTCTAATCAACGAAACATTATATCCTATCTTAAATCAGCATGTATACGGAGCAGTAAAAGATCCGCTTCCATATAAAAAGATTGATGGCTTAAAACATGTGGATAAGGTGGTAGATGTGGATCAGTCTCCACTTGGAAGAACTCCGCGTTCTAATCCAGCAACATATACAAAGGTATTCGATGAAATCAGAAAGCTTTTTACCGGATTGCCGGAATCAAAAATAAGAAACTATAAGCCAGGAAGATTTTCATTTAATATGGCTGGAGGAAGATGTGAAACTTGCAAAGGAGGAGGAGTTCAGGTTATTGAAATGAATTTTCTTCCAGATGTGATGGTTGACTGTCCGGAGTGTCATGGAAAGAGATATAACAGAGAAACACTTGAGGTACGATATAAGGGAAAGTCCATAAGTGATGTGTTGGATATGACCATTAATCAAGCAGTCACTTTCTTTGAAAGTATTCCTAAAATATCGCACAAATTAAAAGTTTTACAAGAAGTTGGTCTAGGCTACATTACATTGGGACAGCCATCAACAACACTTTCAGGAGGTGAATCGCAACGCGTAAAACTGGCAAGTGAGCTGGCAAAAAAAGATACCGGAAAAACCATCTATATTTTGGATGAACCAACTACAGGGCTACATTTTGAAGATATCAGAGTATTGCTTGATGTGCTTAATAGATTGGTGGATAAAGGAAATACTGTTATTGTAATTGAGCATAATCTGGATGTTATTAAAGTTGCAGATTATATTATAGATATAGGTAAAGAAGGTGGACGATTTGGAGGTGAGATTCTATGTGAAGGAACACCTGAAGAAGTCGCGAAAAACAAAGAAAGCTTTACCGCTAAATATCTTAAGGAAGAGTTGGAGGCATAAATGCTTTTTTGAGATAATTCAGTTTTTGTTTGTAATAAAATTACTTACTTAGTGAGACATATAAACAAAGCTGAATTATGGGACAAAAGGTGAAAATTAAATGCATTAATAATAATACATATACAAAATATTCAAGAGGAATCACTTTAGCGGAAATTGCTGAGGATCAGAATATCCAATTACGAAGTAAAGTACTTGGTGCCTTAGTAAATAATAAATTGGAGAAGCTTCCTTTTGAGGTTTTTAATCCTTTAACGGTTGAATTTATTGATATTACAAATCCTGATGGAATGCGAATGTACATCAGAAGCCTTTCTTTTTTGTTATATCATGCAATTGAAAATATTTTACCGGGTGTAAAATTAAGGGTGGAACATTCTGTTTCAAAGGGTGTGTATTGCGAACTTCAAGGTATAGAAGAAGTTACTGTTGAAAAAGTTGCTGAAATTGCTGAATATATGCGAAATTTGGTTCAGCAGGATTTACCCTTTGTTCATTACAAAAAGGAAACTGAAAAGGTGATTAAACTATTTAAGAAAAATGGTTTTGTCGATAAAGTAGGATTGTTAGAAAGCAGGGGAGAGTCCTATTCTTCCTATTATCAGTTGGGTGATTCCATCGGATCTTTTTATGGTTATTTGGTGCCATCAACAGGTTATCTCGAAGTTTTTGATGTCAATAAATATTATAATGGAATTTTGTTACAGATTCCAAAACGTTTTGAACCAGAGGTGGTTGAGGATTTGGTGATCCAAAATAAAATGTTTGAAATATTCCAGGAATACAGTAATTGGAATAAGGTTTTGGATGTAACTAATATTAACGATCTTAATGAATTGGATCAAACCAATGGAACAGAACAATTAATCAAAGTTTCCGAAGCCTTACACGAAAAAAAGATTGCTCAAATTGCAGATCAGATTACTGCACAACGAGACCGTGTAAAAATTATTCTTATCAGTGGACCTTCATCAAGTGGTAAAACTACTTTTAGTAAAAGATTAGCCATTCAGTTATTGGTTTCAGGGTTATATCCTAAAACAATTTCATTGGATGATTATTTTGTAGATCGGGATAATACTCCTAAGGATGAAAACGGAGACTATGATTTTGAAGCATTGGAGGCTCTGGATATAGAGCAGTTTAATCAGGACTTAAGTCGTTTATTAAAAGGAGAAGAGGTTGAAATTCCAAAGTTCTCCTTTGAAAAAGGGCAACGATATTATGATGGTTCAAAAATGCAGCTTGAGCAAAACCAGATTTTGGTTATAGAAGGAATACATGGATTAAACCCTAAGTTAACACATACAATACCTGATACTTTTAAATTTAAAATCTATGCCTCTGCGCTAACGGCTATAAATATCGATGATCATAACAGAATTCCAACTACAGATAACAGATTAATCCGTAGAATAGTAAGAGATTACAGATATCGCAATTATTCAGCTGAAGAAACTATTTCAAGATGGCAGAGTGTTCGTAGAGGTGAAGATAAACATATATTCCCTTATCAGGAAGAGGCGGATGTAATGTTCAATACAGCTCTATTGTATGAATTTGCTGTACTAAAGCATTATGCAGAACCAATATTACTTGAGGTAAAAAATATTAAACCTGAGTATGCTGAAGCAACACGATTGTTATATTTCTTTAGTTACTTTAAGCATATTAAGGATATTAACATTCCACCAACATCAATAATCCGTGAGTTTTTTGGTGGAAGTAGTTTTAATTATTAAATAATTTGTATTTAAGAGCTACTTACTTGATTTTAAAAATCCTAAATTCTAATAAGATATAGCAACAATTTTTCTTATATTACTGTAAAAATTTTGTGGTGTGTCTAGAAAGAATTCAAGGATATATTATTTAATAGGGATTGTTTTATTTTTCTTTTGTACAGACACGATTTGTGCTGTGCCAAAGGATCATAAAAAAATCCTTATTGTTAATTCCTATCATGTTGGATATTCGTGGGCTGATAATGTAACAGAAGGTATCCAATCTAAATTGGATTCTGCAAAAAACATGGACTATTTTGTAGAGTTTATGGATACCAAACGTTTCTTTTCCGAAAATACGTTCAATTTCTTTTATTCTTACCTGAAGACCAAATATAAAAATATCGACTTTGATGTTGTTATGGCCTTGGATAATAATGCGGTAGACTTTTATCTTTCATATCGCGATTCTTCTTTATTTAAAGATAAAACATTTGTGTTTGGAGGGATTTCGGATACCAAACCTTATCCATTTGAACGCATAGGAGCTTATGGAGTAGTTGAACTCAGGAGTTTACCGATGTTGTTTTATTCAATGCATCGTTTTTTTCCTAAGAGAAATAATGTGGTTGTATATTTGGATAGTACATCCACTTCCATGACCTATAAATCATTAATTAAAAGATATGAAGATGAGCATAAAGTTCCTCATTTTACTATTATTGAAGATGTTCCAAGCGATTCCATAAAGTATCATATCAAAACTTTACCAGATAATGTTATGGTTTATTTATTTGATTTGAATTATGATAACGATAAGTATCGTCCTTATGAAATGTATTTAAGCGAATTGGACAAATCTAATAAAATACCTGTTTTTTCGAGTAAGTTTGATGATATAAAAGGGATTGTAGGAGGAGAGATGATTAGTGGCCAGGAGCATGGACGAATAATAGCCCAGCTTACACTTGATGTAATTAACAAAAAACAAATTCTTAATAATATTATATATCCGGAGCCTGTTCTTTATTTTAATGCAAAACAGCTGAAAAGATTTAAAATTGAAGAAGCGTTATTACCACGAAATTCGCAGGTTATAAATGAAGAAAAGTCATTCTTCAAAATATATGGTGAGATTTTTCTTGTTAATGCAATCCTTATTCTATTTGTTTTATTAGTGGTTGCAACCTTAATTAAGAGTAATCAGAAACTGAGAAAGTTTAAATCGGTTCTGGAAGATGCAAAGAATAAAGCTCTGCAGTCGGAGGCTGTTAAAACTGCACTGATTGCAAATATTTCACATGAGTTACGAACTCCCCTAAATTCAATTATCGGTTTCACGGATGTATTGGCTGATTCAAATAAAGATGAGGAATTATCGGACTATATTAAATATGTTAATGATAGTTCCAGATTACTGGAGAATCTTGTAAACGAACTATTGGATCTGTCTTTGATTGATTCAAACGAATTGAAACTAAATTTTAGTGAAGTTTATTTGCCTGAGCTACTAGATCATTTGGTACAACAAAATACAATTCAGATTGATCATCAACGTAAACCAAAGTTGGGAATAAGAGCTAGTAATGCAGAAAATGAACCACAGTCTATTTATACAGATAAACTTCGTTTAAGACAGATATTGCAAAATCTGATAAGTAATTCCATTAAATATTCATTTTCAGGAACGATTTCAGTTGGTTATCATTTGTTGACAAAAGATGAGGTAAAAGAGAGGGTCCCCAATAACAATAATTTAAATCATGATTATTACTTTTTGTTTTTTGTGAAGGATTATGGAATAGGAATTCCCAAAGATTTAAGAAGTTTTGTTTTTGAACGCTTTCGCAGGATTGATCAAGTGTATGATGGACAACATGGAGGAGTTGGCTTAGGTTTAAGTATATCTAAATCTATTGTTCAGATTATGGGGGGAGATATGTGGTTCACCAGTGTGGAGAAAAAAGGTTCTACCTTCTATTTTACTATTCCCCATATCAGTAAAATGTAGCACATTAATTTGGGTATTTGTTTATAACGACTTGATTTCAAGATAGAATAATAATTGAAATCAGGTTAATAGTATTTTTTACTAACAAAATAGTTGAATCCTCATTAAACTGACTATTTTTGTTTTCTGTAAAATCTATAATCCCGGAAAATGAACGACTACATTCTTTTTTTAGATACAGAAACTTCTGATAAACCTAAATATTGGAATGCACCAACAGATGAGGTGGATCATTGGCCATATATTTTGCAAATAGCATGGACAATTTGTAAAAAGTCAGGAGAAACTGTTTTGACTCATGATTATTATATCAATCCGGGAGATATTAAAATGAGTGAAGAATCAATGCGTGTTCATGGAATTACGCTGGATTTTCTTAAAAAAAATGGTATTAAACGTGAAGAAGTGTTGCAACAATTAAGTGATGATTTAGAAAAATTTAATCCACTTGTTGTAGGGCATTTTCTCAAGTTTGATATAAAAATGATTGAGGTTGGGTTTAACAGGGCAGGTATAAAACAAAGCTTTTTACACAGGCCAAGGTTTTGCACCATGTTTGTTACGCGTAGTATTTTTCTGGGGGCAAATTCCAGATTATTAAGACTTAATGAACTTTATAAATCTCTTTTTGGAGCGGAGTTTAAAAATCAGCATAATGCATTGTATGATGCATTAGCTGCTAAAGATTGCTTTTTTGAATTACTGAAAAAAGGACAAATTAAAGAAAAGGAATTTATTAAGCAGGCAAAGTACTTTAAAGAAAAACATAATTCAGGGCTGTTAAAAAAAGTTGTAATGCCCTCTATTATTCTGGTAATTATCATATTTGTACTCTATTTATTGCTCGTATCAATCTGATCATAATTTTATTTTTTACTTAAGATGGTAAACAGAAAAGAATTTCTTAAAAATATTGCTCCATTCAATATTCTTCCTGAGACAGTGTTGGATGAAGTTTCAAATATGATGAAGCATAAAGTTTTTAAGAATAGCGAGACTGTTTATACACAAGATGAAACTCCATTAAATACAATAGATGTAATTGTAAAAGGTGCTTACAACGCATATTTTTATGATTCAAATAACGAAATACGTTTAGAAGAGCTATACGCCATAGGCGACATTTATGGAGGAAGCTCCGTGCTATTAAATAAGCACTATTCTATACGAACTGTAGTGTCCAAACCAGATACTGAGATTCTGAGTTTAGATAAAGATGAATTTAAGGCACTATGTCGAAGTTACAATAAGTTCTTTCATCATTTTACAATCCAGTTTGGAAATAAAATGCTTAACGATGAGTATGCGCATTTTGTAAAGCGTAATACTACGTTTGAAGAGAACTTTATGGATGCTGATATTATTTTTACCAGAAAAATCAGCTCTATCACACCTCGACTGTTAGTTACATGTAGTATTGAAACTCCAATTAGTGAAGTAGCTGCATTAATGTCGAATAAGCAGGTTAATTGTGTTTATATAAAAGAAGGAGATGAGTTAACTGCTTTTGTTTCAAAAGATATCTTAATTAAAGAAGCTTTGGCTTCAGGTAAAAAAGTGAATACTCCTGTAATGGAAGTGGCTCATAGGGATATTATTTGTATTCAAAAAGATGCTTTGGTATATGAAGCTTTGTTAGCATTATATCCCTCTAAGCAGGAGTATATTCTGGTTAAAGATGGTACTGAAAGTCTGGGATATTTAAGTCGTTACCGTCTACTAACAGAGCATGCGCAATCGCCTCTGGTATTTATTCAATCTGTAAAATTATCCAATACCATTCTTGATCTAAAAGAAAAGTGGTCGAGGGTTCCGGAGATGATTTCGTTAATGATTGGCCGGGGTGTTCATGCTGAAATTGTAAACCGAATTGTTACTACAATTGCTGATGAGATACTACTTAGAATCATTGACGGAGTACAAAAAGAAATGGGTCCTGCGCCAGCTAAGTATTGCTTTATGGTAATAGGTAGTGAGGCGCGTCAGGAGCAAACATTGGCAACGGATCAGGATAATGCCATTATTTACGAAGATAAAGCAAATGAACAACGTGAGTTAGTACGTAAATATTTTCTGGAGTTTGCTGACCGAATATCTACACGATTAAATGATGTAGGCTTTAAGTTTTGTACCGGCGGTTTTATGGCTAAAAACCCCAAATGGTGTCATTCCCTTTCGCACTGGAAAAGGAATTATGACATGTGGATTAATGAAGCGGCTCCGGATACTGTTACGAAGTTTTCTACTTTTTTTGACTGTCGTTTTGTTTATGGAGAAAAAGATTTGTTTGATGAGCTTTATAATCATATGAATAATTGCATAGATAAAACATCAACAAAGTTTTTAATGAACTTGGTAACGAATGCTTTGCGATATGAGGCTCCACTTACCTTATTCAATAATATTAAAACTTTTTCTAAAGATGAACGAAAAGTGTTTAATATTAAAAAAGCCATGAATCCGATTGTGGATATGATGCGTATGTATTCCTTGAAAAATAAAATTCTGGTGGCTAATACAGGTAACAGGATGAAAGCACTTTTAGAAGCAGGCCATATCAATGAGGTAAAGTATAAAGAAATGCAACATGCTTACTATTACTTAATGGGGGTAAGGTTAAAAAGTCAATCTTCTGAAATATTAAATGAATTTAGAGAAGCAACAAACTTTATCGAACCCAAAAAACTAACCCAAGTGGAGCAAGCAACTCTAAAGGAGATTTTTAAATTTATCAAAGATCTTCAATGGGGTATCAAGATGAGTTTTAATAAGCAAGGTTAATATCAAAATATAATAAACAAGAAGAGGATGATCTTAATGATGCATCCTCTTTTTATTTTGTTTTAAATTCAATGTGTGAATTTAAATATGAATCACTTCATCATAAGCTGCAGCAGCAGCTTCCATAATTGCTTCTGACATTGTAGGGTGAGGATGAACTGATTTTATTAATTCGTGACCAGTAGTTTCTAACTTTTTAGCTACAACTAATTCAGCAATCATTTCAGTTACATTCGCTCCGATTAAATGAGCACCCAACAACTCACCATATTTAGCATCAAAAATAAGTTTTACAAAACCATCTTTGTGTCCCGCTGCACTGGCTTTACCAGAAGCTGAAAATGGGAACTTGCCAACTTTTAATTCATATCCAGCATCTTTAGCTGCTTTTTCTGTCATTCCTACAGATGCAACTTCAGGAGAAGTATAAGTACATCCTGGTATGTTACCATAATTTAATGGTTCTGGAGAATGTCCGGCAATTTTCTCCACACATAAAATGGCTTCAGCAGAAGCAACATGCGCAAGAGCCTGACCAGGAACTATATCACCAATAGCATAAATTCCATCAACAGAAGTTCTGTAGAATTCATCCACTTTAACTTTGCCATTTTCAACAACAACGCCTACTTCTTCCAAGCCAATTCCTTCAAGATTTGGAGAAATTCCTACTGCAGAAAGAATGATATCCGCTTCGTGAGTTTCTTCTCCTTTTTTAGTTTTGATAACAGCTTTAACTTTATCTCCAGATGTGTCCACACTTAAAACTTCTGAAGAAACCATAACATCAATACCTGCCTTTTTAAAAGAACGGCCTAATTGTTTAGAAACTTCTTCGTCTTCTAATGGAACAATATTAGGTAAGTATTCAACTAAAGTAACTTTTGTACCTATAGAGTTATAAAAATAAGCAAATTCACTACCAATAGCTCCCGATCCAACAACAATCATTGATTCTGGTTGCTTTTCTAAAGTAAGCGCTTTTCTGTAGCCAATTACTTTTACACCATCCTGGGGTAAGTTTGGTAGTTCTCTACTTCTGGCACCTGTGGCTAAAATTATATGATTAGCAGAAACTTGTTCGCTGCTTCCATCTTCTTTTTTAACTTCAATAGTTTTGTTGTTGATTAATTTACCAAAACCATTAATTACATCAATTTTATTTTTTTTAAATAAAAACTGAATTCCTTTACTCATGCCATCAGCTACACCACGGCTTCTTTGTACCATGGCTTCAAAATCAGCTTCAGCTTTGCCATCTATTTTTATTCCATACGATTCTGCGTGTTGTAGATATTCAAAAACAGATGCACTTTTAAGTAAGGATTTGGTTGGGATACATCCCCAATTTAAACAAATTCCTCCAAGTTCTGCTTTTTCTACTACTGCTACTTTTAATCCTAATTGCGAAGCTCTTATGGCTCCAACATATCCTCCGGGACCGCTTCCCAGAACAACTAAATCGTATTGCATATCTTATTTTTTATTTTTGGTTACGCGATATTTTATCATCATTGCAATTAAATAACAATGTTATCATTAAAAGGTTGGAATAAAATGATATTTTTTACTTAAAGTTAAAAAATAATACATCTAAATAAGAATTGCAATTTCAATAATTAAAGTAGTTGATTCTGTATATTTAGATGGAATAAGTGTTTTATATATGTACACAATATTAACAATATGCCTTTCAACAGTAAGATGAAAATGATCTAATAAGCAGATGTAAGATTTATTTAGAAGTTACCTGTAAAATCATGGTTGATTGATAAAATATAAAGAAATGTTTAACGTTAACAACTTGTTAATGGCATATTTTTTTAATTGAAGAATGATATGTTTTATTAGTTTTGTGTTACAAATTTGGATAAAACTTTAATCAGAAAACGATAATTTTTTAAAATGAAAAGCGTATAAAGTGATCATCTTTTTCATAAATATATTGAAAGTGAATTAGATAGGGACTTTGTAAAATAAGATTTGCAACAAATGAAGCGGTCTTGTAAAATTTCATTTAAAAATAAATTTTACAGAGCGTTCCATCTGATAAATAAAATTAAAATGTAAACACTATGAAACAAGCTATGAGAATACTTTTCAGGCGAGTTTCATGTGACCTTAAAAAAAAATTATAAACAGATGAAAAAATTAGTTTTAGGTTTAATAGCATTGCTATGTTATGCAGCTGTAGATGCTCAGCATAGTAAACCTTCCTTTTCTTTTGAAGAAACACTTCATAATTTTGGAGATATTAATGAAGAAAATGGTAAAGTGTCTTATCAATTTGATTTTACAAATACAGGCGGTCAACCTATAGTTATTCACAATGTAAGAGCTAGCTGTGGTTGTACATCTCCGGAGTGGAGTAAACAACCTATTCCTCCAGGGGGTAAGGGGTATGTAAAGGCAACTTTTGATCCTAGTAATCGTCCTGGTAATTTTAATAAAACAATTACAGTAACAGCAAATACAGAAACACCGAATACTGTATTAAGAATTACAGGTAAAGTGCTCCCTCGTCCAAAAACATTGGAGGATGAATATCCAAGAGAATTGGGACAGTTACGTTTAAAATCAACACATATTAGTTTTACACGTATTGAACCTAAAGGAACAAAAACAGAAGAGGTAGAAGTAATTAACACTTCAAACGAAGCTTTAAAAATTGCTTTTGAAAGAGTTCCTGCTCATATTTCTATTAAAGCAGAACCTGAAGTTTTAATGCCAGGCGCAAAGGGTAAGTTTGTTGCAACTTATGATGCTGCTAAGAAAAATGATTGGGGATTTGTTTATGATCAGATTTTTGTTTCGTTTGATGGCAAAGTTGATTATAAAAACAGAATTAGTGTAAATGCTAATATTCAGGAAGATTTTAATACCTGGACTGAAGAGCAAAAAGCAAATGCTGCAAAAATTAATGTCGATAACAAAATATTTGATTTTGGTACAATTAATCAAGGTGATGTTACAAAACACACTTATTATATTACAAACACCGGAAAATCAGATTTAATTATTCGTAAAGTGAAAGCTTCTTGTGGATGTACAGCTATTAAACCAGAAAAAACGGTTATTGCTCCAGGAGAAAAAACTTCAATAGCAGCAGAATTTAATTCAAGAGGTAAACACGGACGCCAAAATAAATCGATTACAGTAATCACTAACGATCCTTTGGCAAGCAACATTCTTCTTAGAATTCAGGGTACGGTTAATGCTCCTGAATAATAACGCAAAAAGTCGATTTTATAGTATTAGTTAAGGAGTATCATATTATGGTACTCCTTTTTTATATTAGAACAAGGTGTTTTAGCTTGTTGGTTATTAATGGGAGTAAGGTACTGTTGACAGAAGTAATTAAAAATATCACTAGTGACCGAGTAAAAAAATAAAAGAGGGTACTTCCTTTCGGTTTCCCCTCAAAGTTGTAAATTGATTTTGCGAAACTTTTTACAACAT
>NZ_JAPDPJ010000139.1 GCF_026013605.1 Plebeiibacterium sediminum | reverse complement strand
TGCTTCTTTAAACTTTTTGTAATCAAATTCTTTTGTCATGAGGCAAAGTTATTTTCTTTTTAATCTATTATGACACAAAGTTTTGAACACTCTCCCATACACCTATTTTCGATATCTGAAATACCTATCAGCATCTCTCATATACCTAAAATCGATTTCAAAAAACCTATTTTACATCTTCCATACACCTATTTTCGATGTTGAAATACCTATCAGTATCTCTCATATACCTAAAATCGATTTCAAAAAACCTATTTTACATCTTCCATATACCTATTTTCGATATGGAAATACCTATCAGTATCTCTCATATACCTAAAATCGATTTCAAAAAACCTATTTGCATCTTCCATATACCTATTTTCGATATTGAAATACCTACCTGATACTTCCTAAAACTATTTTAGTATTTTTGTACTCTAATCGTAACAGTAATGACAGACATACAATCCATTTTAGATAAAGAACAATATAGTGTAGAAGACATTACCACTTTACTTCAGTTAGAGGGTGATAATCAAAAATTATTATTTAAAAAATCGGAAGAAACTCAACTAAAATACGTGGGCAATAAAGTGTTTTACAGAGGGCTGGTTGAGTTTTCGAATGTATGTGCAAAAAACTGCTATTACTGTGGCATTCGAAAAGACAATAATAATGTGGAGCGATATAATATTGAAGACAAAGACATTATTGAAGCTGCCATTTTTGCCTGGAAAAACAGATATGCCTCAATGGTTATTCAGGGCGGAGAAAGAAGTGATGAGCACTTTATTAACCGAATTGACCACTTAATACAACAAATAAAAAAAGAAACAAATGGCGATTTGGGCATTACTTTATCGCTTGGAGAACAAACTCTTGAAACCTACCAAAAGTGGTACAATAGCGGAGCTCACAGATACCTGCTTAGAATAGAAAGCTCGAACCAGAATTTGTACGAACAGATTCATCCTAAGGATCAGCTTCATGATTACAACCAAAGAATTGAGGCTTTAAAATCATTACGAAAAGCTGGTTATCAGGTAGGAACCGGAGTTATGGTTGGACTGCCGGGACAAACTTTCGAAGATTTAGCCAACGATCTTCTTTTTATGAAAGAAATTGACATTGATATGTGTGGGATGGGGCCTTACATTGAACATAAGGATACTCCATTATTTGAGCGTCGGGGTGAATTATGGCCCATAAAAAAACGCTTTAGCACTACACTTAACATGATTGCTATGTTAAGAATTATAATGAAGGATATTAACATAGCTGCAGCTACTGCTTTACAAGCCATTGACCCAATGGGACGCGAAAAAGCTTTAAAAATTGGTGCCAATGTTATTATGCCCAATATAACGCCTACTTTTAATAGAAAAAACTACCAGTTATACGAAAATAAACCCTGTACTGACGAAGGAGCTGAAGATTGTGGCAATTGTTTGAGTATGCGAATTGAATTAGCAAACAGAGAAATTGGCCTGGGTGAATGGGGTGATTCAAAACATTACTTTAAGCGAAAAAATAAATAATTGCAACCATATATTTCACAGTTGGAAATAAATATTTATAAATGAAAGACTTAAAGTTAATTTTCATTTATAACAACTGGTTTTCCGTGCAATTTAGTATGAATTTGATAAGAAATAATACATTATTTTTAAACCAAATTTGTTGACAGTTGTTCCTAAAACATTAGTCACACTGATTCATTAAAAAATAATATTGAATCGGTAATACATTCTTGTGTTAGATTTTTATTTACCTAGAAATACTGTTATACATAGTATTTTAATGTGAAAAACATCTGGCCATCATAAACAAACAATAGTAAAATGAAAAAACCAAAAAATCATATATTAGTCATCTTTGGCGCTTCTGGTGACTTAACATACAGAAAATTAGTGCCTGCAGTATTTGACTTATACAATAAAGATTTACTTCCTGAAAAATTTGCCATTCTAGGTGTTGGACGTACTGAATTTGCAGATGATGAATTCAGAACCAAAATGAAAGAAGGTATTCAGGAATTTGCCAATACAAGTAAAGAAAAAGGGTGCGAAAAAAACATTGAATCCTTTACTAATAAATTATACTACTATTCTTTAAATACAAAGGAAGAAGCAGAATATAAAGACTTTAAACATCATTTATTTCAGTTGGATGAAAAACTGAAAACGGATCATAATTTTATCTTTTATTTGGCAACTCCCCCAAGTTTGTACACCATTATTCCTGAATATCTAGCTAAACAAGGTTTAAATATTGAAGATGATGGATTTAGAAGAGTAATTATTGAGAAACCTTTTGGGTATGACCTTCAGTCAGCTCAGGCTTTAAATGCCAGTTTATTGCAAAATTTTGCCGAAGATCAGTTATACCGAATTGACCATTATTTGGGTAAAGAAACAGTACAAAATTTATTGGTTACACGATTTTCTAACGGAATTTTTGAGCCGCTCTGGAACCGAAATTATGTAAGTCATGTTGAAATTACCTCAGCGGAAAGCATTGGTGTTGGTAACAGAGGTGGTTATTACGAAGGCTCAGGAGCGTTACGAGATATGCTTCAGAATCATTTATTATTATTGGCCAGTATCATTGGAATGGAACCTCCTGCGCTGATCAACTCCAATAGTATTCGTAACGAGATGGTTAAAGTATTACAATCCATCCGACCTATAAAAGAAGAAGATGTAGAAAAACATGTGGTTCGCGGACAGTATGTTCCATCAACCATTAAAGGAGTTAAAGTAAAAGGCTATAGAGACGAAAAAGGAGTTGATCCGGAATCGAGAACAGAAACCTATGTTGCCATGAAATTTTTCATTGATAACATGAGATGGGCTGATGTTCCTTTTTTGATCAGAACAGGCAAAAGCTTGCCAACAAGAGTTACAGAGGTGGTTATTCACTTTAAACATACACCTCATCACTTATTTTCTGAGCATTCAACCATTATGCAACAGCATAATCAATTGGTAATCCGTATTCAACCTGATGAGGGCTTATTGCTCAAATTTGGTATGAAGGTTCCTGGATCAGGTTTCAATGTTCAGAATGTAAATATGGATTTCCATTATTCTGAATTATCTGATGATTATCTTCCCGGAGCATATGAGCGTTTGCTTCATGATTGTATGTTGGGTGATGCTACATTATATTCAAGGGGTGATGCTGTTGAGGCAGCATGGAAATTTGTTGAACCAATTCAAAAGGCCTGGGTAAACAATCCTGATATTCCGGTTCACGGATATCCTGCAGGAACATGGGGACCTGATATTGCGGATAGTTTATTTGAGGATGAGCACCTTTCGTGGCGCTATCCATGTAAGAACTTAGCAAACGATGGTAATTATTGTGAGTTGTAAACAAAAGTTACCATTAAGAACATAACATTACTGGTCGAATGTCAAAAGTAACTTTATTGCTAAAGGAAATAAATGAATAACATTGCTAGGTAAGACACAATTTGACTTCTGACCTTTGACTTTTAAAACTAAAAAAATGAATATAAATATATTTAAACACAAACAAGCGCTGGCTCTTCATATTGGTCAGCTCTTATTTGATAAATCCAATAATCAGGAAAGACTGAATATTGCATTATCAGGAGGAAGTACGCCTAAAGCTATTTTTGATGAATTAGCATTGAATTACAAGGATAAGATTGACTGGAATAAAATACATTTATATTGGGGTGATGAAAGATGTGTTCCTCCAAGTGATTCGGAAAGTAATTACAAAATGACCTATGATCACTTACTGAGTAAGGTTAATTTTCCGGAAGAAAATATTCATCGTGTTAAGGGGGAACTAAACGTTAATGAGGCTTGTAATGATTATATTGATGAGATTGAAAAAACCGTCAATAAAGTGAATGACCTGCCCCAATTTGACATTGTAATTCTTGGTATGGGTGCCGATGGACATACAGCTTCAATATTTCCATATCAGATTGAACTTTGGGATTCTGAAGAAATTTGTGTACCAGCAAAACATCCTGAATCTGGTCAGGAAAGAGTTTCGTTTAGTGGAAAATTAATTAATAACGCCAAAGAAATATATTTTCTGGTTACTGGTATTGATAAAGCAGAAAAAGTAGCTGAAATCATTAATCAAAAAAATACTTATCAATCATATCCTGCTTCATTAGTTAAAACGCCTTTATGGTTTTTAGATGAAGAAGCTGCTTCGCAGTTGTAGTTTGCTTAGCTACAAAATTGTTAATTCATAAAAAGTAAAGACAGGATTTACATAATTTACAGGATGTAGATGTAACTTGTTAATCCTGAAATCCTGTCTGAATATTTTTTAGTCGTCCTTCTTAGCCTGCATCTTTTTTACCACAAAGGCTCAAAGACACTAAGAATTAGCTCACTGCATATTTGTATATATCTATATTCAATATGGAACTAATGCTATA
>NZ_JAPDPJ010000138.1 GCF_026013605.1 Plebeiibacterium sediminum | reverse complement strand
TGGTTCTAAGGAACCGAAGAAATACCATAAAACAAGTATAGTAAAACCATAGTCAATACAACGTCATATCCTTGTCATACCATAGGCAAGCGATATGGAAGCAACGTGAGATAGGTTGTAAGGAATTTATATTATTAGGTTAATAGGCCAGTAGATATTATAAGATTAGGTTGTTAAATTTTTATTTAATTAAGCTATATTCAAGAGCTTTTGGGGCATAATTCATCAGAAACCACTGAAATATATACCCATGTAAGTAACAAATATTTGCAACAGATAAAAAGTCCGTTATATGACATTACTATTTAAAATAATAACTATTTTAGCAGTAGTTAAACCCAAACACAAAGACGAAATAAGTCCAAGTATATTATGATTACTGAAAAGTTGGTGGTAATCAAACATAACGATGGCTTACTATTTTATAACGACATAGAATAAGCACTTGAGAACGTATATATGAAAATACTAAGACTTTATATTGATAATTACAAGCGGTTTTCAAATATGAAAATTGACATAAGTTCAAGCGCTATTGATAAAGAATTATATGATATATATGGTGATACTAATATTTCAGCTTTAATTGGAGAAAATGGCAGTGGAAAGACAACTATTTTAAGCTTTATTGTTAGAATATTTAGATACATTCAACGAAATCATGAGAAACTCACAGATTTTAAAATAGAGTATGAATTAAACGGAAACTTAATACATCTAGAAAAATATAATAATTCAATTTTCATTACTGTTAATGGTACTAAAAAACTGTTATTAGAAATGAAAAGGACAAATGGTCAGAGTATTTATAGAAGAAAATTACATCAAAGAAAAATTGAGCTAAAAGACACAACTTTTGAAGAAATACGGAATTATCTACCTAGTCAAGTTATTGCTTCAGGTTTTGACACAGATTATAATCTAGATTACAATAAGAATTTAATTTGTGAACGCTTAGTAAATCTTAATAATCAGCATTATTTTGAATCCTCTGTAGGGTTATATGTTTCAAAAGGCATCTTAAGGTTTTATAGACAATATTTTGGGAGTAATACATCCCTTAAAGAATCTTTTGACAAACTAAATATAAAGCTTGAACCTTATGTTAAAGCGCATGTGAATTTATTGATGATATATAAAGAAAAGGAAAGCAGTAGACCATATTTAGATGATAGAATACAGGTTAGTGAAGGAGTGTATATATCTGCTAGAAATATTCATTATAAGGATTTATTTAAAGATTTAATTCAATTTTGTGAAGGACAAGATTACGACCTTTTTTCCTTAGTACATTCTATTAATGAAAGAGCAATGTTTAATGATTTCATTGATGCCGAAAACTCAAATGGTTTTGAGATGAAACTTAACCTAGTGGATTATCTCAAAACTTCAGCTCGACATATCGAATTGATTGAAATTTTAATTAAATATAAGGCTTTGTATATTAATGATATTTTCCTAAAAAAGGACAACCAATATACAATGGCCACAATGAGTACTGGCGAGAAAATGATTTTTGGGAGATTATTCCATGCATTGACACATATAAGTAATAATTCAATTATTATAATAGAGGAACCTGAAATTCATCTGAATTATTTATGGACAAAGCACTTGACAGCTATTATGATTGAACTTTTCAAGACATTTTCAATTCATTTATTAATAAGCAGTCATAATTTTGCATTTATTAATAATTTACAATCGGAACATATTCTTCTATTAAAATCTGGAACTGTTTCTCATCCACAAAATTCTTTATTTCTATCTGATGAAGAAGTAATTATAAACCTTTTAAATCCAGCAGGTGTAAATGACAGTGCTATTGAAAAATATATTTTTAAAGTTATTGAACAAGAAAATGTAGAACTTCTAAAATATTTTTTTCAAAAAATAGGAGATTCATATATAAGACTATTAATTTTTAAGAAACTTAAAGAGTTAGGTATTATACATGTGGAAAGTAACTAATGAAAATACCCGCCCTTACCTAATTGAATTTAGGAATTATGTAATTGAGCCATTATTGTTATCAATATCTAATCACATAACATATAAAACATTCAGTGATTTTAATGAGTATATAAGTGAAACCTTTCCAAAGAATCAGAATGAGTTACTTTCTTATGTAGTTAACAAAAAACATCAAGGATTTAAAATAATTGACTTAGTAGCTGATGTTAATCATAGTACCATTGCTAACCAATTAAGCTTATATTCAAAACAAACCAAACAATTAGACAATTTAGATTTTAATATAACAGAAGAAAGTGTAGATGTTGAATTATCAAAACTATTTCGAGTTTTTTTCTATGAACTATTTTTCAATGATGAGTTTATATGGAAAAAAATAAAAGACGAAAATTTTAGCAGGAAAGACTTTCATGAGAAATTCAAAAAGGAAAATAGTTTATCCATTTGTCCATATTGTGACATAGATACGATAATTAGCGACGGCAATATTGTTATAGAACATTTCTTACCTAAAAGTAAATTTCCGTTTCTCTCAATGCATCCTAATAATCTTATTTCCTGTTGCCAAAGTTGCAATGGCCCCTACGGCAAGAAAACCGATTATTCAATACCAATTGCAAATCCATATACACAACAAATTGGGGATTTTGTCTCCTTTGATATTGATAAATACAATCATAAGGTAAAATTGAATGCAATAGCAAGTATAGAGATTGATAACTATTTGGATTTAATGCAATTAAAACAAAGGTATGGTAAAGATGAAATATTTGAACAAATAGACCTGAAATCAAAAGTAATCTTTAAGCAATGGAGACGTTTAGAATCACTTGGTTTTAACATTGAAACTCATTCTCTAATTATGGAAGACCTTAATTTTAGAAAGGAATCTTTGACTTTTGCAATGAAAAGTATTTGTAAAGAAAAAGTTCTTTATGATAACTATAAAAAAATGAATAAGGAATGACATACCGCCAATTGAATAACAAGCTAATAGACTAACAGTCTATCGGAGAACCTCTCACCACTCAGCGTACGGGTCTCGTACTGAGCGGTTCCTTACATCGTGGGGAATAGCGAATTAGTATTTGAAGCCAAAGAAGAGTGCAATTGATTATACATATCAGATAAAGCAATATAGCCACGTTTTTGAAGTCGTTCAACCGTTATGGTTGTTCCTAAAAACTAAAACTTAATTTTACTTAGAAGTGGCGATTTCCACTTTGTTTCAATTGAGCAATAGCCCAACCTCTCATTACACCCAAATAACCTACACTGCTACCATCACCGGTAACCACTGCATTTTTCCATCCGAAAAAAGCGTCACTTGCAAGTGGTTCGAAGCGTTACCTCCGTCCACTAGGGACTTGCTCCCTATGGATAAAAATTATACCTATAAAAGATTTGTATTTTTAAACTTTTCCAAGAACTTTAGGTGTGGATGCACCGCTGCTCATACAGAGTACACACAATGTATAAAAAACATAATTGGCTCAGTGCTTTACGGAAGTTCGGAGCATTTATTCAGCTCCGCCAAATCTGCGATTTGACGGGTTGTTTTAAAACATTAAATTTGTGTCAAAACCCAAATTTGGCTCAGTGCAACTTGACAGGTAAGAGCTTCGAAATCACTTACGTTTCTTATACTAAACGTTACCGCCCATGTTGACAAAACACAATAAAATTAACAAAGCGAGAAAAATATACAGGAAATATTTGCAGCTTCATTTTTGATTTGTTTTTCAGGATATAATAGAAGACCAAAATGTGAAAATTGGTTTGTAATATGTTTAGAAAAGAAAAATATAACAGTTTTTCAAACAAGACTTATAAGAAGATTATAATAAAAAAGTGAAGTATTCTTTAAACGTAAAATTAAATGAAATATAAATGGAAAAATTTAGGTGTCCAAATTGTGGCAATAAAATTCCAATGACAGAATTACTAAATTTTAAAAGAAGTCATCAAACAAAATGTGAAAAATGTCAAGCTAACCTAAGACCAAAAAAAATTAAATCATGGAATTTTGGTTTTGGATTAGGTTTTTTGGCTGTGGCAGTTCCAGTAAAAATTTATTGGTATTATAACCGTGACTTTTTAGTTGGAATGTCCTTGGGACTTTTATGTGGCATACTTTTTATAACATTATTCATACTATATCTTTATAAAGTTACAGAATTTGAAGAAATTTGAATTTCTGTTAGACTATTTTATTACTATTTGAAGAATAGGAAAGAGCATTTGATGAACCATATTTATAAGAAGAAGATTTAGTGTTCGTAATAAAGATTTTAACAGACTGTAATATTGGATTAAAATAAAAGAATAATGAAGGAAATATGGTTTTAAAATATTTATTTACAGAAATAATAACAAAAACACTTAGCCTCTAATGTAGGGTTGCTTGCATACCCTGCAGATTGGAGGGTTTGTTGAACTAAACAATATTCCAGCAACTAATCTGTAAAGTGTTAATAATGTGATTTTTACTTATAGTGTTTTAAATGGCAT
>NZ_JAPDPJ010000137.1 GCF_026013605.1 Plebeiibacterium sediminum | reverse complement strand
GAGGTTTTAATATTTTTTGTTTCGCAACCTTAAAATACTAAATTCCAAAAGCATGCACTTTTTTTATTCTATTATTTAATTCACACAACGAGTTATTTTTTACTTTTGGCATAGTTCACTAATCCATCCAGCCAATCCTGATGTCCGTTAATTATAGGGTTAGGCTTTGTTTTAGCAAGTTCCTGTGCAGGTTTTCCAATTTGGCTTTCCTGAGTAAGAATTCGAACTCGTCCTCCTGGTAAATCTTCAATCAGCCAAGCATGAATAACATCTAAACGAGTTGCTTCGTCACCCTCAGCCCAACCGTGCCAAGCCAATCGAGCTGCTTCGTTTCCACAAGGAGGAACAAATTCTGTTATTTGGGCTTCAATTGGGAACCCAAAGGTTTTAAAACGGAAACGTACACCATCATATAATTCTTTGTCATTGGAGTTTAAAAACTCAACATCAGATGAATTCGAATAATATTCTGTCCAAACAAAAGGATTAACTAAATACTTCCATACTTCTTTTGTAGTTAAACCTTTAACAATTACTTCATTTGAGCAAAAATTATCAGTTGTTCCAGGTGTGTATTTTTCCTGGAATACAATTGCGCTTTGTTTCATATATTTTGTATTTTCTTTTTCTAATTGTTCTTTTATTGCTTCTCCTACAGCATGAGCTGATTGTGGATTCTGACCTGTTACTAGTCTATAGTCAACAACAACGTGTACCTGCCAGGGAGCTGACTTTTCAAATATAACTCCACGTTCTTTCAATTTATCTTCTAATAAGAAAGGAACAACCTTAGTTAATCCTACAATCTCTTCCTCTTCATTAGTGAAAGCATTTACTTTTTTGCCTGCAACCAGATAAGAGCCATCTTTTAATTTAATATTTACCAGTCCAGCTGGCCCGTGACAAACTGCCCCGACAACACCATTTGTCTCATAAATCTGAGCAGCAATATTTTGTAATTCTTTATTGTCAGGAAGGTCCCACATAGTTCCATGTCCTCCGGCAAAGAAAATTGCAGCATATTCTTTTACATCTACTTCTGAGGGTTTCATAGTGTTTTCAACTTTTTGTCTGTATTCAGTGTTTTCCCAGAATTTTTTATTTACAGAGTCGGTCAAATCAAAACCATCCACCGGAGCTTTTCCTCCTAATGGACTTACAAAATCTATCTCATAACCAGCATCAAACAATACTTCCCATGGATGGGTAACTTCACTTAGAAAGAAACCAGTTTTTTCACCAGTATTTCCTTTTTCACTGTGGCTAGTAACCACGAACAATACTTTCTTTTTCATTTTTTTTGTGTTTTGCGCATTGGTAATTCCAACTAACGTGATGAACGCTATTATTACCAAAGAGATTTTATTAATTATATTCATATCTAAATTTTAATATATTATTCTATAAAGTTTACAGATAAGTGAGATAAATATGATTTACGTAATTCTTCAACTCTGGCTTCAGAGATGTTTTTCTCAACATCGTGAAAATGGAAACTCGTAATAGGAGCATTCATGCCTATGAAAGAATTCATTCGATGAAAACCAAACAACACGCCATCATCCACGCTTCTTCCCATAAAGAATTCATTGGGAATGGTAAACGCTGTTTCTGGAGCATTCCAGGTTGTGGTTACCATGTATGTTTTACCTTGCATTAAACCTCCTTTACCGTAGTTACGTTCAGGATTTTCAGCCTTTCGTCCATCACTATAATACATTCCTTTTCTATGCCCAGCAGTTAATACATTATCAAGATACTCTTTTAATGTATAGGGCATGTTCATCCACCAGGCAGCAAAATGATAGATCACTACATCTGCCCATAGGAATTTATCGACTTCCGTTTCAGTATCATAACCATCGGTTAGGTTTGTAACCTGTAATTCGAATCCGTTATTTTCAATAAAGAACTCTTTATCCCAACTAGTAATGGTGTTATTTAGCTTTCCTCCGGAATGAGCAAAATTTTGTCCTGCATTGATTATAAATATCTTCTTCATTATCTTCGAACTATAATAATTATAGTTGCAAAAGTAACTTTAGTGATATATCTTTGCAATAACTATCAAAATAGATAGGTTATAGATATGGGAAAAAATATTGAATTAAACGGAAAAAATTATCCATGTACAGTTAGCCTGGCAATGGATTTAGTAGGTGGAAAATGGAAATCTGTAATTCTGTATCACCTTAAAGATGAAGAAAAGCGTTATAACGAATTAAGGAAAGAAATACACGCCATAACTGAGATGACGCTCAGCTTACAACTAAAACAGTTGGAAGAAAGTGGTTTGGTTTCACGAAATGTGTATGGTGATAAACCACCGATTAAAGTAATCTATAGTTTAACTGATTTTGGGAAAACATTTATACCGGCTTTAGAAGCTATAAATAATTGGGGGCATTTGGTTGTTAAGGAAAAAGGTGGTGTTGTTGAAGCTAAATAGAATCTAATCGATATTCTTTTGGAGAAACTTGCATCATCTTTTTAAAAGTCCGGTTAAAATAAGGGATGTCATTAAAACCAACAGCTGCACTAATTTATGAAATTGTCATGGTTGTTTCTCGGAGCATTATGTTTGAGTGTTCGAAAAGAGATTAAGCTATATGATAACCAAGCTGGGATCGCCTCTCTGAACACATTTACTTTGAAAAAAGAAATTCTTTATGAACTGAAAATAGATAGGATCTTTTAAAAGCAATAGATAATACACTAAAAATCTCAATTAAAAAACAATCTTTTAAAGATTCATCTCCTTCAATTAAGTTTATTGATCCATACTTTCCTATAGAATATAAAGGTCGATGGTATTAATAGCTACTGATCGTAAAGATGATCAAATAAAAAGCTTTTGCCTTTTTCGATTTTGTAGCTTTGAAACAGCAAAAGAAAATTTTGATAATACAAGATTAAAAGAAGTAACGGATTACTATAAGTATTCATCCGATATTGTTGGTCCTAACCTTAAAATAGCTTCGGAAATAATAATATTAAAGTTTACAGCTAAACAAGGTAAGTATATCAAATCATTACCATTACATCATACTCAAACCATTCTTGAAGAAAAGGATAATTCATTGACTATAAAACTTAAACTTCATATTACACATGATTTCATTATGGAATTATTAAGCTATAGTAATTAAGTAACAGTTTGTGAACCTATCTCTCTAGTTAATAAAATAAAACAAATATACACCTCGCTCTTGACAATTACTCTAGTGAACAATATTCATAATGTTAGAATCATTCTAAACCTATTATAATATAAGGAAATTTTAAAGGTCATATAATCATTTATGGCTCATTTGTACTTGTTAGGTAATATCACATATTGCAATAAAAATAGCTTTAATTGATTTGAATCAATTTGGTCTAATACTTCATCAAATTGATAAACTACAAAAAATTATTACTTCAGGTTTTATTCATAATTAAATATATCACCATCACTCATGCACCCCATAATACCCCTTTTGCCACCCTTCTGTATTAGGGGTACATTCACTCAGGTGAGGGCCATTCACTCCCAACGCCTCAAAAGTGTCAAACAAACCTTCTTCGTTGGCGCTTGATTTATAAATCAGTGCCTCCACACATCCCGGTATCTTCATTTCACTACGTTCCATTCAAAAACCTCCTTTTACCCAACAGCACTTGCCATTTCAAATATACCGCTCGCTTAATCAATGGCAATAGCTGTTCCTACCCACACACTATTTCTCATCCAAAATTCTATTCAATCCATGTTTGCCACTTCCCTACCCTTCTGGTGCTGTTTTCGTCATACCTTTTGCCCTAATGGCGCTCCATTAACAACTATTGCTGGCGCTTGATTTGTAATCAGCGCCATGCACACATTCGGTATTTAAATCATTTCGCTGTTCGTACCTCACAACTAAAAATGCCTTAAAACCCGAGCCCCAAGTAAACTTGGCGCAATCCATAGCCTTTAATCCTTTCTCATAAATAGTTTCGGTTCGTACCTCTCCTCAACATATTTACTCCAAAGTTTTAAAAGCTGTACCCTGGCAAAAGCAACGCCAAAAACAACACCCCTAAGCTGCAATAACATAATGCGTCCCTATATATCTTACCTATCTTCATTTGTGTAAACTGAATACCTCCGGCAGTCCTATAGCGGCATTATGTTAATGAGCCCCGTGGCCAAAGCTCCCCTCCCCTACAAGTGTCGTATTTATTTCATTCTCTTAGGAAAGGAATTAATTGGACAGAATTATTTTTTATCTTTAAATCGCTTTTTACAGATTTAAAAGTGGTATAAGTTAATCTTATAAATGTCCTATAGTAATATATATGTTTAATAGATCTTCCTTTCTTAATCTCCTCCCCCCTGAAAGAATACTCACAAAATTTACTATTTTTACCCCCGGAATTATTTATGAATTTTTGAATGAGCGAGTTATCTAAGAGTGAACAAATAGCAGTGAAACACCTGATTGAGTATGCCTTGGAAGAGGATAGTC
>NZ_JAPDPJ010000136.1 GCF_026013605.1 Plebeiibacterium sediminum | reverse complement strand
AATAGCCTATTCATTTTTTCCAAAGAAACCTGCTATTAAAGTTGAGAAAATTAAGTCTGATCAATTAGCCTTATTTTAGAATCGAACTGAGGTTATTACACAATGATAAATGGTAAAATACAGAGGATACAGGTTTATACATTTGTAAGAGATAAAGGTACGAGCTGCAAGCCGGAGCCGAATTGAGGAACGAAATCACGAATACCAAAACTAATAAACTATTTATGAGTAATGGGTGGTTGGGCTATTGCTCAATTGGAACAAAGCGGGAATCGCCAACACTAAATAAAATCAGTTTAATGTTGGCAAAGTCCTATTTTAGGAACAACCATAATGGTTGAACGACTTCAAAAACGTGGCTATATTGCCTTATCAGATATGCATAGTCAACTGCACTCTTCTTTGGCTTCAAATACTAATTCATTATTCCCCATGATGTAAGGAACCGCCTAGTACGAGAACCGTATGCTAGGTGGTGAGAGCTTCTCCACTAGGCTTTTAGTCTATCGGCGATCTACAATTGAGGCCTGGCATTTTGATTCATTTATAGGATTAGTTAATAAATAATTTAAAACTATAATTATTACTGTCTAATTGAACCTTAATCAGATAAATACCAGGTTCATAATTTGTAAACCTATGATTAAAAATATTTGACTTATTAAACTTTAATTCTTCTACTTTCCCTCCATTTAAGCTATAAATGATGATCTTTCCATCATTAAAGTCAGAATTAAAAACTAACTCTAAGGTTTCATTGGTATTTATTGGATTAGGGTAAGCAATAAAAGGTTCGTTCCTTTTATTCTCTTCAACCATAATTGTATCTGAGTTTAGGATGCAGCCATTTCTTGAATCACGAACTGAGACATATAATGAGCCTTTATAACCTTTGGGAATATGGGTAACAGGTATATCTGTTAATATTTCTTCATTTTGAAGAAACCACCTATAATTGGAATGCTCTTTTTGTTCATTACTTATGAAGTAAACGCCACCCCACTTATGTTCTATATTTGGATAGACAATATCATTGTAGATTGATACATAAATAGAATCTGTTATAATATTACCACACAAATCAGTTACTTCACAAATATATATTCCCTCATTAATTTTGGTCACTTCAGCAAGATCCACCTTGGAACTATCTGGACTAAGAATTAATTCGTTATTATAATACCATTGATAATCTAACTTAGAATCACCTGTTGAAGTAGCTTTTAAGATTGCTTCTAAATTTGGGCAATATAAATCACTACTTGATTCTATTTCTAAACTAGCTTTTTCACAAGGTCGGACTGAAAACATCGTCTCGAAATTTGAGTTAGTAAATGATTCATCTTCAATATAAGCAACAGCTCCTTTATCTATCGTTAATTCCAGTTGTGAATTAAAAAACCATGGCTCATAGGAGGTAATGATTAAAACTGTTTTATCTTCACTTAGTTGGAGAGTCTTAAATTCATTATTGCATGATAAATTAATTAAATCTGCATCTAATATCTTAATTGGTGCATTGAATGTTATGAGTAGTGGTGTGTCTATATTAATATTTTTTTCACTACTGACGGGTTCAATATGTATCACTTTCAAGCTTTCTATTTCTTTAAGATATTCATATGCCCCCTGATCAAGTAGACCTGTTGTTTTATCAATTCTGTTATTACCTTTCAAGTCATTCGCTGGTAATACATCCATGACATAATCAATATTAGCCATATTTATACAAGTGCTGGCACTCTTAAGGCTGTAATCCAGTGTATCCTTAAGGGTAAAAAGAGGATTTCCACTTATGAAGTTATGACTAATAACCGGCTCTTTTATATTTCCCCCAGCTCCATTGTATCCTCCTATATGGGCTTCGCTATCAGAGCTGATGTTTGCATTATTATAAAACACATTGTTAACAATAGTAGGACTACAATAAGAGTAATAGATAGCTTTCCCATATGAATCCTGTTTATTATTAACAATTGTGTTATTTGCTATTAATGAATTACCTACCCCTAAGTTTATTGCTGTTCCAAAAAAATTGGAACAGCCACAATAAACCTCGGAGTTAGAGATTAAATTTCCAATAATATTTATATCACATCGGCTATTAATTGCCATTCCATTGTTTACAAACTTATTATTTCTGACCATTGCCCCGTCAGAAAACAATTCCATCACTTTTGATTTATTGTTGAAGAAATTACAATTTTCAATAGTCATAGTCTCATCATTGTAACTAGCAACAACCGCCCTACCAACATTATTATTAATAAAATCACAATGCTTGACGTTAATATTTGATTTTGTGGAAAGAATACAGTAAGAATTTGCAAATGAATTTCCATGAATCTCACTTTTTATATCCTTAAAGCGACAATTGCTAATTTGTATTGAGGAATAATCAGCATCAACGCATGTTGCGCCACTCTCATTAATAAAGGAGTTAACAAAAATACAACCATTTAAAATTATGTTTTTTGATGATACGATAATTAAATTCGAGGAAGAACTTTGGTATTTATATAAAACGTAATCCGTTTTAGTATTAGGGTTAAAATTACTACCAAAGAAACAGTTATTAAAACTCACATCATCATAATTTACAATACTTATTGCATTGTATCTGGGAGAATAATCTGTTGGATAATTATCTTTATTAATATAGGATGGAACACCAATATTTTTAAAGTTGCAATATCTAAAAATTGAAGTATTTATCTTTGAATTATAAAAGCGTATGCCGCTCCATCCTTGTTCATACCTTCTGCCATCAATATATATATCTAAAGTGTCAACAGCATTGAATTCTATCCTGTTTTCTTTCGTTCCCAAAGCCTCTATTGAACCTAAAACTGATATCTGATAAGAATCCTGAAATTCAATATACGTTCCTTCTTCAATAGATAGTTTGCCTGACTTTTCTATGATAATATCTCCAATTACTCTTACTGTATCATTTATAATTCGATGATCCTTTATAATACCCTCAATACAGTTATCAGCTATTACAACACTGGTATCTTGATAGTAATTCAAACTTTCATCTTGGTTATTACTAATTTTTTTAATTAATCTCGCCTCGCCCTTCCATCCGTCTTTGGGATTAAGTGAAATACTAAACGATGAGTCATTCACACATGTCACAAAAACATCAAGATTATCGTTATCACTTTGTAGATTTACAAAATACTCATCCTTTATATCGCCATCATAAAAGGGAAACTCTATAGTTTGTATGGTGTTCTTTAAAATATGAATTGTGTCTTTGGGAATAATATAAGGTATACGATTAGGAGTAGGCTTTGAATACTCATATGCACCAATGTCTATTCTAGAATTTTCGCTATTAAATATTCGGTTATTGCCCAAAATATCTTCAGATAAATCAGAAGTATCAGAATTAGGATCACCTGCATCAATACAATACGAATTGTAAAGTTGAAAATCTCCTTTCTGACTATTTATAAAACCAGGTTCAACATCAATGCAGTTTTCATAAACCCCATTAAAATATCCTGAAATACCAACATCTGATGACTTAATTGATTTAAGTCCACCTTGAATATTGCAATACTTGAATTCGGGAAATTCATTAATACCAGTGACAACTGCATTATAATGTAAAGGCGAATTATAATAAACGATACAATTATGTAATTTATAATTTCCACTAAAGCTATATAATGTTTCTAGTCTATTGTAATCTCCACCTTTGCTGTTGTAACAAATATTACAATTTTTAAATACAGGAAAATCAAATGCTATAAAAGCAAAGTTGTTTGGAGCTTTATTAAAAGCAATAACACAACCAAGAAATTTAGCATTACCTTCAGCATAAACTCCTCCTACATTATTCCTAGCCTCATTGTGTATTATTTTTGTATTTACAACATTAACACAAGTGTTGGTATAGATTCCAGCTCCTTCCCATGCAATATTATTATGAATGACACAATGTGAAACAGTAACATTTGGAGCCTTTATTGATATTCCTCCGCCTAAATAGTTTTCACTAAACTCAATAGTACAAAATTTCAATAAAGAAGAATCCTGCTCTTTGTCGTCATTGTAAAATCTAATACCACCCCATCTCTCATTTTGATTTTCTGTAAATAAAATAGAATCATTTTTTTCACCATTTGCAACTAAACTACCCCAAACTGCAATTTCACATTTTGGATCTGATTTAATAATCACACCAGCTTCAATTATTAATTGCTCATTCTCTTTTATAGTAATATTATCCGTAATGATATAAGGTGAACTTTTCTTCTCCCATCTACCACTAACTTCTCCACCAGCTATATATGTTTGAGAGAAACAGCTTATTGAATACAAAGCAATAATTACTATCAGGAATAGTTTTATATTTTATATTTTTCATTTTACTTATTATACTTTTGGATTTTTATTAGTTGTAAATCTTTTTTGCTTGACTCGCAGAGTAGAGCCTGATAGTCTACTCTTACATACACCATAAAAGTAGTAATAATAAGTAAACTATCAGCGCCACCTTCATCAAACCGTACTTGAAGTTTTATTCACCTAATTTAAATTAATTAACCGTGTTCATGATTTTCAATTCCCTCATACGCCTTACCGATAGAGTTCTTTGTTTGATATTCATATAAATCTACCCAGCACCTATTTAAATTCATTAACTTAACTCGTTGTGTGAATTAAATAATCGAATAAAAAAAGTGCATGATTTTGGAATTTAGTATTTTAAGGTTGCGAAACAAAAAATATTAAAACCTCACATGCACGATATAAAGACGAATTTCGATAAAATTTTGGAAGTAT
>NZ_JAPDPJ010000135.1 GCF_026013605.1 Plebeiibacterium sediminum | reverse complement strand
AAAAAAAAACTTACCCTGAGCGCGCTTTTCAATGAAGGAAGCGGGGTAAGTACGTTGGTACAAATATAACATTAATTTTCTTTTACACAAAAAAATATTTTGGGATTAAAAGAATAAATATGAAGCTAAACTAATGCCAATATAGTCTCGTTTGGTGAGACTAATTTATACCTGCTAAAAAGACTTACTTAATAAACAGTTATTAGATCATTTGACTATATAATAAGTGAAATATCTATTTTAGTAAGTGATAAACCAAAATGCAAATACGCGATATCACCCATTGACTGGGAGATATATTTTAGTTAGTCACAAGCGGAAGAGCAACAGTGCAATATGAAAACTTAACTGGAAAAACACAAAATAACATGATAGCCAACGCACAAAGCAAAAGTGTTCCAGCCTGTCTCACGACCGTCCCTTCGCTTCCATACACTTGCTTCCTTTTCTACCCACAATAAAATAATTTTGAGTACAGATATAAAAACAAATTCATAATTCGGTTACCATGTTTCATTTTATGTAGTCCAATTACCGGACAACAAAATGTTAAACTTGATAACTAATAATTATGAGTAATTTATTTCTGCGATTTGTGATTTTTTATTCAATTATGATTTTAATTCCATTCAATTCATTTGCAACCGAATCAGGAATATTGGAAGGTAATATAATAGATGGTGAGACTTTAGAGGTTGTTTCCTATGCTAGTGTCGAACTTTTAGCAAGTGATGATTCAATAATGATAAATGCAGTAATAGCCAATGTTAAAGGGGAATTTATGATAGAAAAAGTTCCTTATGGTAAATATTTATTAAGGATTTCATGTATGGGTTATAAGAAAATGATAAAGTCAGAATTTGAAGTTTCTGTAGCTAGAACACTAATAAAATTCAATGATATTAAACTTGATTCAGAATTAAATTCATTGGAAGGGGTTGTTGTAAAAGGCTATATAATGACAGGTGTAATAAAAGATGACAAAACAATTTATAGAGTAAATAGTAAATCGGCAGAAATTGCCCAGTCAGGATTAGAACTATTACGCCAATTGCCAGATGTTACAGTAAGCTATTTTTCAGATAATGTAAAACTTGCCGGTTGCAGCAATATTCGTTTTCAGGTAAATGGACGACAAGTTGATAATAATTTCTTAACACAACTGAATTCTGGACTTGTCGATAAAATTGAAGTAATAAATAATCCGGGATCAAATTATGACGGTTCGGTCGATGCGGTAATCAATATAGTTCTTAAAAGAGAATTTAAATTTGGTATGGGAGGACAGCTTCGCCTTCAATTACCTACATCCCCAAAAACTATTCTTAGTAAAAATAATGCTAATGTAGATATTTATTTAAATAAAATTAGGTTTTATGTTTCCGGAAAGTATAACTGGAATGATTATACAGTTGAAAATTTGAACGAAAGAACAACTCAATCAGGTACATATTTAAACCAAAAAACTTATAGAGAGGGAAAGGACAATAAATTTGTTGCAAATTCTGGTTTTGATTGGTTCATAAACGACAGGAATTCATTAAGTGCTTCCGGTTCGATTCAGCCAATAATCTCTAATAATAAAAGTTATACCACATTAAATGCATATACTACAGAAGATGTGACAACTTTTAGCACCGGAATAACTTCAAATACTAATAAAGACTACTTGTGCGATTACTCCATTTATTATCAGCATAAATTTCCCCAAGAGGAACATCAAATATCAATTGAAAATTATAGGAGTAACAAGATAAATGAGCATAATAGCAACTATTATGAGCAAGCAGATTTGATTATACCATCTTATTTCAATATTAATAATCAATCAACTGAAAGCAACAACATTTATTCTTATGTAAAAATAGATTATACCTACCCATTGTTAAACAAACTTAAACTTTCTACGGGGTATAACTGGTATTATCTTCATAAAGATTACATCTACAGCAATATAACAGCATCATTTTCAGACGTTACTGATTTTAAGGAAAGCAGACACTCGTTTTATCTTAGTCTGTCATCAAATTTAGGAAAACTAAATCTTCAGACAGGTGTAAGATATGAGGTTTCGAATATTAATATTGTTCATGTTTATGACACCATAAATAGTACTAAATATTTTTTGCCTTCTATAAAAGCAAATTACAAACTGAATGAACAAAACATGCTGCGTTTCAGCTATAGAAAATCTTTGGGTCGACCAGGAATCAATCATTTAAGCCCGGCAAATTATTCGGATGATTCCTATACGCAATCAAAAGGAAATCCGGGACTAATGCCTTCTATAAAAAACCGTTTTGAAATAGAGCATCGTGTTCAACTCAATAAATCGATGTATGTGAATTACAAACCATACCTGAGTTTTACAAAAGATGGTATTAGTCAAGTCAGTTATATTGTCTCAGACTCCATTTTGCGCAAACAGTATTGGAATGTGAACTCAGAGCTTGAGTATGGTCTTATTTGCTCGGGAATGTTTTCTGTTAAGGATGTCTGGATGACAAGCCCCTCGTTTACCTATTACAGAAAGAAACTTGACGCAATGCCGGAATATGGAATTAATAAGGGAGTAAACGATAACTCCTGGCGCTTGAATATTAGTTCGCAACTGATGCTACCAAAAGACTGGGTGCTGTTTCTTGAATTTAATTATGAGGCACCAACTATCGGATATCAATATAAAAAATATGAATATTATGATTTTGTCTTTGGCTTTTTTAAATCGTTTAATAAGAAATTTTCAGTTTCGGCTTTTACATTGAATCCGTGGAGTAATCATTTTATTTTTGATAAGCGAACTTACAGCACTGGATCCATTGTGCAAAATGTAGAAAGCAAATTAAAATACGATTATATTTTCCTTATTAAATTAGGGTATAGATTTAATACTGGTAAAACAGGTAAAAAGATTAACAGAGTTATAGAAAAAAAAGAAATATTTAAATAAAAACAACATTTTTGGTTACCAATACAAAATAAATGTAGTCTAAATATAACACAGTAAAATACAGAATTATGAAAGCAGATGATTTGATAAGTATGATTTTAATATTGGGAGTACTCCCAATAGCCATCCTTCTAATTATTTTTTACATTCAAAAAGCAAAAATTAAAGAACGAAGCCAACTACTTGATAAAGGCATTGATATATTATCAATGCCTAAAAAGGAAAGTGCTTTTAACAGTCCATTAATGTGGGGATTGTTTTCAATTGGTATTGGCTTGGGATTTTTCCTGGGATTTTTCCTTATAGAGTTAAAAATACTTTTAAATGAAGCTTTTCCTGCATTTTTGGCTATGATATTTGGAGGTATTGGGTTAACAATTTACCATTATATCAATAAAAAGGAAGGTAAAAAGTAATCACAATATGGACAATCTTTATATTCGGAAAATACTAAATGGTGATTATTCAGGATTCTCTTATTTTATTGATAAATATAAGGATATGGCCTACTCTATTGCATTTAGAATATTAAATGATTGTGAAGATGCCGAAGAAATTGTTCAGGATTCCTTTTTAAAGGCTTTTGATTCTTTGAAAAAGTTTCGACAGGATTCTAAATTCTCTACATGGTTCTATAGAATTGTGGTAAATAATGCATTAACAAAAGCAAAAAGAAAAAAACTTATAAAAAAAGATAACGATTTCTCTAAAATTGAAAATATTGAAGTAGAGAAAATTGAAACAGTATATTCAGCCTTATCGCAAGATGACAGAAAAAAGTACATTAATTTTGCTTTGGATAAGTTAAATATTGAAGACAGGTTAATTTTAACCTTATACTATCTAAATGAAAACTCATTAGAGGAGATTGTTGAGATAACAAATATTAAAAGAGAAAACCTGAAAATGAAGATACACCGTGCAAGACAAAAAATGTATTTAATTTTAGAACAAGAATTGAAAACAGAAGTTAAAGATTTACTATAATGGAAAACAAAAAAGAAGAAGAATTTGCAAAAAGTATTCTCTCTAATAGCAAATTGAATATAGAAAATGCTGATTTTAATAAAGTTGTTATGAATAAAATCAGGCGTAAAAATCGAAAGAAAATTCTGCTTCATAATCTTCGAAACTACTCTTTAATATTTGTTGGAATCGATTTGCTTATTATTACTTTGTTAAGACTATTAAATATCAGAATTACCGAAATGTCAGGAATAATAAGTAAATTATCATTAGAATCAATGTCAGCTCAATTATTTTTAGTTTATTTTGTTTTTCTGATTGTCTCAATATTTATAATTGTAAAATTTTCGGAAAATGGATATTTATATTCGAAAACGGATCGTTTTACTGAATAATATACAGTTACATCATCGAATCATTGCTTCACTACAAGGTACATTGGCAAAACACACAAAACCAACCCTGCAACCAAATTTTGTCAAAGAGCCTTTTCGCCCTTCCCGCTTCAACTCTGTATCGAGAGACAGTGTCAACTTGATAAATAAACAGATTGAGCATAATAACCGCCAGTGCCTAATCGAATTCTAAGATAAAGAATTACTGGTACCAACAAAGTAGGTTAAGGAATGCTCCTATTGTGAGACAATTTATAATGTAAGTAAGTATGCACACTTTTTCATTGCAATGTATCCATTCGGCCTGATACATATTGTTAACAGAATTATGACTACTTAGCTTTGATTCAAAAAATAAGCATGAAAGAATCAAGTTACAGGAAGTTAATAGAAAAACAAGAACAATCAGGATTAAGCGTTAGAGATTTTTGTTCCAACCAAGGATTTGCAGTTTCAACTTTCTACAAATGGAAAAAGACATTGCAAGAA
>NZ_JAPDPJ010000134.1 GCF_026013605.1 Plebeiibacterium sediminum | reverse complement strand
ATCTTGCTTTCTTCAACCGAAGCCCTCATATTGCCCGAAACCATTTCAAAACCATCCCGATTATTAACCAGGAGCTTCACCACTTCTTTATCGGTATAAATGGGAATATGCGTTTTGGTTTTCGGCATGATGACCTTGAAAGTGCCATCATAATGCCTGGCTATTGTAATCCTGTTTTCGGTGGCAATGGTAGCACCATTACGAAGGCTCATAATGTGCTTTTGCAGTTTGGCTATTGGAGCAACAACATAATTGTCTGCCTTATTATCGTTGTTGTCAGGCGACCATGCCTCGCTCATTAAAATGCCTTTCTGAACACCTCTGCCTTTGGTGGTGAAGCTCACCAACTTACCCGAAAAATCCGCAGAGCCTTGAAGTATGTTTCCTGTTACGATGTAACGGATTTGTCGGTCTGCCGTGAAGTCTTTAATGGCTTCATCCCAACGTTCAATCAAACTTTCTTTTTGACCTGTTGTGAGCTGCATACTACGGCTCATAACACGTTCAATTTCTTTGGCGGTATCACCCGAAGCAGGGAGAACGATGTATTTACGACTGTCCGATATGGCAAAACGAAGCTTCACCGATGAAGGAGCATAAGGATTCTTGCGCTTTGGGTTAATATCGAAACCAAGAAACATGCAGTATGAATTATCGCTACTATCGGTTTCAAAACTGACTGCCGGATAGAAATAACCATGACCGACTTTGAAGAATTTAAAGAAGTTGTTCAGGTATCGTTTACGGTTCTCGCTTTGTGTTTTGGTCTTGGTAATCTCGGCTTGTTTTCCTTCTTCAATTTCTTCAGTTCGTTCAGCAACATAATCCCTTTGGGCTGCTTTGTCATATACAGGAATTTTCTGATAACCTTTTTCATCGGTAATACCATTAAAAAGGTCTTTGTATTTTTCTTCCAACGCCTTTAAATCGTCAGATAACTTGTTTTGGACGAACTTTTCATGAGCTGAAACTATTTCTTCAGAAATGCTATCAGGGTGTTTGCTGCTTAGTTGTTTTTGAATCAGCTTTTCAAGTTCAGCCTTGCCATACGGCTTTTTAAGTACGTTACATTCACACTTTTCCAAATAAGTATCGTTACCAAAAACTGAACGTCCACCTTTCCCGGCAATTACCACTCGTTTTTCAAGGGATTCTGCTTTTAGGTTCAGGACTTCCACTTCAAGGTCGTACTCATCGGCTTGCTTGAGGTATTCGATGTAATCGTTATATCGCTCAATGACTTCCTGATAGAATTTCTCTTGTTCCTTAACCGATAAAACAGCCACACGCCCTGTTACTTTTGAAGCATCACCTTCGGATGGTGTCTCATCACTCTCTCTACCTTCAAATTTGAGCGGATTGTCCAGGGCTTTGTTTAGTTCCTCATTCTCCAACATGTATTGGCGAACCACTTTGTCACCGTATTTATTCAGAAAGTCATCGGATTCCAATTGTGATTTACTGCTTTTTTGGTTGGAAGTGGTATTGGCATCCAATGATTTTAGCTTCTTTTTGAGCATCATCATAAACCGCTTTTGTGCAGGAATAGACGAAATAATGTAATCGTAAATCGGTTTCATTATTTGCCCTGTACGGTTGATACGCCCACGCTTTTGAATTTCAGTATTGATGTTCAGTTCAGGTTGGAGTATCACCATCACACGCTGCTTAACCTTTTCCGCTGGCACCTTATCGGTGACAATGGCATGTGCCGAAGCTCCTGTTGAACCACTTTGATTAATCAGCAAACAATCAATTTCATTGTCATTGAATTGACGGAACAAGTCGGCTGTATTTTCCTTTTTTCGGCTCATCACCAAGGCGGTTGTATTCTTTGCTTTGGTGGAGTTATATTGTACGCAAAGCTTTCGCCCTGTAACTTCACCAACTGAATAGCCGGCTTCTTTAATTTTTTGGATTATCAAATCAAGTGGACTTATTGTAATGCCTGTTGAAGCCTGTTCGATTCTCCTGATTATATCATAATAAGCCAATTGAGCATCTTCCGATAAATCGGCAATATTGAACTGTTTGCCTTGTGATTCTCCGTCAATGTCCTTTTCGGTATAGCGAAGAACAGAATCCAATCCTTTTTCCAAAACGGTTGAGAAATCTCCGTTAATCACATCATCAGGTTTAGCCATTCCCTCTAAAAAGCTCCCCATCGTTGAAGCAAAGGCAATGATAGGTTTCTTACCTTCTTTCAACCTGTTTATGGCATGGTCGGCAACATCGGCAGCGTTTAGACTAAAAAGCAATTGATTGATAACGTTGAAGACCTTTGAGAAATACGGAATATTATCAACCCCGGCTTTTTCCGTTCCTTTGCGTGTTTCAACCTCTTTACTTTCTGCTGCTGCAATCTTATCAAGCTCATCAACTTGTTTGTTGATGTACTTCTCCTGGAACCCGATAATATCACGGATGATTGAAGTTACTTTGTCTGCGGTATCGGCTTGCTCTTTGGTTTTTTCTTTCAGCTCGATGTAGTTTACTTCTACACCTTCAAAAGAACGTTCACGCCTAATCATTTGCCCCTCTGAAACCAATTGGGCTGCTAATACTTCCTGCAATGCAACACCGCCTTTGGTGATGGCTTCCACCAAATCCTCTTTGCTCATATTGGCATCGCTCATAGAAGTCTTTTGAGCATAAATAGGCATGTTATCAGGTCGTTTTGCAAAGGTGGCAGATAGGAAACAAACGCCTTTGGTTTGCCTTAATACATCTTGCATAAACTCACCTGTATTGGAGCTTCCCGAAGCATTATGAGCTTCGTCCATGATTATGATATTGCCACTACTTGCAGCATTTAAAAACTCTTGTTTGGCTGGCTTTTTCGGCTGATTGAACTGCGAATAAGTGGCACAAACAAAATTGTAATTGTTGGGTACTTTCTTGCCCTTAATGATTCGCTCTTGTGTAGGTTTTTCGGGAGCTGTATATATGACTTCACCGCTTTTGTCCTTCACATTAGTTTTGCTCTCTTTTGTATTCACGATAAACGGAACCAAGGCGGAACTTCCAATGTCGGATAAATCCCGATAGAGGTCAGTAAACAGGTTGGGCTTTTCGGATAAAAACACAGGTTGAAGACCGCTTTTAACACCGTAGCGGATTAAAGCTGCTGCGGTTCTACCTTTGCCTATTCCTGTTTGGTCGCCAACAATAATTCCCTGGCCACGCTTCTCGATATTGTAAATGGCTAATGAAACAGCATCAATCTGTTCGCATGAAAGTGACTTTACAAGCTCGTCATTGTTGTAATCGAGTTTCTCGGCAACGTAGTCAAACAAGGGCATTCCGATACTTTTCTTTACTTTCCGTATAGCGATGTGCATTTCATGCCCCATTGAATCGGGAACGGTTGTATCCAGGATAAAACCTTTTTCGGCTGTTGGGATATATGCCATGCCCAGCCCTTTATGACCGAACATTCCCTGTAAATACTCATGCTCGTTCTGAGCCAGCTTTTGGGTGCGGACAAAGCTTTTATTGTTGTTGGTTTTAAAGCCCAATTCAATAAGCCTTGCCGATATATGTTTTGGTGGAACGCTACCAAACTTTATGGTAATGCTGTTCTTACTAAATGATACTACTTGTTTCATACTGCTTCTGTTTTATGAGAATTGCTTTTGCTCTCAACCTGGCTATGTTCTTGTTGATTTTCGTAAGAGTTCCTGGAGATGGTTGAAGTTGAACCCTGTCCCAAAGCTCTTCATGGGTATTGACAACGGTGCTGTGTAATTTATTTTTAAGCGGAGCAGCTACATCGGGAACTGCTTTTGCTCCATCAATCAGAATCAATCGGGTATTGATTGAAGTTCCTTGTCTGGAGTATAGCTTTTTGCCATTAATCGGGATAATATCTTCAACGTTGTAAAAGTGATAGAGGTAATTCAGGAAAATACGGTTAGTTCCAGCCGTAACCCGACCGTGTTCGTCCCAAGTGGTATGACCTCCAATTATTATAGCTGCCTTACCATCATCCTTCATGCAACGCAAAGCGTTTAATGCCATAGCATGTTCCAATCGCTTGATTTTAAACTTTCCGAAAAGTTCAGGTTGAGAAAGTGAACCAAATGGCGGATTTGTAACTATGCCATCAAAGGTTCTGTCATAAGCTGCCGGAGGTTTTAAGGCATCCCAAGAGCTGACCTTTGCAAAAGGTTGTTCTTTCAGATTGGCAAGCCTTACATCGTCCAGCTCGTTGACATGGGTATAGTGATAAGGCAAAGCAATGGTTAAAAGTCCGTTCCCTGCTGATGGCTCTAAGTATCTTGGAAAGTCGTTTTTATCATTGGTAAGGTGAGCATTGCCGACAATTTTACCCTTTGTGCTTCCTTTTACGATATTCTTAAAAGCTTTGTAGCCTGATAAACTACCTGATTTTAAGATATAACTCGATGCCAGGAACGAAATGGGTGCCGGAGTGGAATATTGCTGCATCAATACACTCATGCTTGTACGCATGGATAGGTTAACCTGTGATTGATACAGGGCTACAATATCAAGGTATTTTTCGTAAGTGGTCAGCGAACTGTCGTGTGCTATCTCTCTTGCATTAAGGATTATTGCCAGTTCTGTAAATTCTTTCACCAAGTTTTTATTGGCAATACCGAAGCTTTTGGCAATGCTTTCAATAGTGGTTTTAGAGTGCTTACGTTCCGCCTTTAAATCCTCACGAATCCTTGATATGTAGCCCTTTTTATCCATGAACAAACAAGAACTACATGATTGTGTGAGCCAAATAGAAAAGACCAATGAATATCTCTGCTGCCATTGTCAGCTCCAAACACCAAATTCGCTTATCGGCAAAGCCTGTTGCAATTAAAGCTGAAATAGCGATGATAATAGTGTATTCGATATTGCCGAAGCTGAAATAATAGCTTAATCCAAGGAGCGCAAAACCGCCAATTGCTGATATATAGTGAGCAATACGGATAAACAGGTTACGTTTAAAATCGGAGAATACACCGACTAAAAAGATTCCGATACCGCCTCCGATAACCCACCAATCGGCAGATTCTTTAATGAAAATACCTGTAATGATGATGGCCAGTCCACA
>NZ_JAPDPJ010000133.1 GCF_026013605.1 Plebeiibacterium sediminum | reverse complement strand
TTCATTGCACTTTCCAACAGATCCTTTATCATGGGAAGCATTACATTATCTTCTCCACTAAAACCTTTTCCGTCTCTAATGCCTTGTATCGCTGCATCTTTAAACTTTTTGTAATCAAATTCTTTTGTCATGAGGCAAAGTTATTTTCTTTTTAATCTATTATGACACAAAGTTTTGAACACTCTCACGTGATAAGGCTAAAAAGCTAATTTTTGTATGATATGATGACCTATTTCAGAATAATGATCGGATACAAAAAAACTCCCATTAGCATTATAACCAATGGGAGTACAAACAATTAACTATATAAGTATCTAATCGAATACAACTTATTTGTTTTTGTATTTTTTATTTTGGATTTTAGTATACTGACTTCGATAACCATTTAATCTTATAGGATCATTCCTAAAAACAAACTTACCGCAGTCTCTTATCTCATCAACACATTGTTTTAAAAGGGTGTACATTGCATCTCTGATTTGCATATTAATCCTGGGATTATATTTATCACCATTAACAATAGCTCTTAGATCAGCCAAATGTGTCGACATATCTGCAGCTGTAGCCAGTTGCTCCTCTTCAAAGCCTATTTGTAAAAGTGGTTCCAGATTATTTCTGCCCAGTACAGCTAAGTCATTTAAATCCTGAATCATATCCGGAATGTTACTTCCTTTTGCAATAGAAGATACACTATTCAATAAGGCAGGATCTTTACGATAGGCATATCTGAAAGAATGTAGTAGATCATCTCTGAATTTAAAACCATTGGGCTTTTCCTCTCTCCATTGTTTTTCAGCTTCATTTCTTATTCTGTCATCTTCGTGCCAAATACTCTCGGCCTCTCTTAATGCACCGGTACAAATACCTAATCGATTAAAAATTGTTTCTGGTAAACCTGTTTCTGTTAGTTTTTCTTTGTCATGTAGCGACCATTTATTCAGGTCTTCAGCTTCTTGAAGAAATGCCTCTATAGGCATATTAAACTTTTGGATTTTCTCAGCGCTCAGGGCTTTTGCTTCTTCTAACATTTGGTCATAAGATTCCTTATTTCCCATATTAATTAATATTTTTGAAATAATTATTGCAGAGCCCCATGGCTTCCACTTTGCTCGTGTTCGCCAAAAACCCATAGTAAAGCTGACCAGCCATGGGGTTATCTGTTTGATTAACTACTGTTAAATTAAAATTATTATTCTTTCGATAATAATAACTCTGTAAAATTATTATTAACGTACAAAATACAATGACTAAGTGGTGATTTGTATTGATGAATGTCATCGCTTGTATTGCATTGAATAAGTGAAACTTATAAATAATATAAGAAATCTCCTGTATCGTATAACTGGCGTACATTTTAGCTGGTTTTGGGATTCAAATTACCTCACATTTTTTCAAAATTGTTATATAATAAAGTGGGATATAGGTGAAGATTCAGGTTTAAGAGAGAAAATTATTACAGATATATAGATCAGTTTGGTTACAAATACATGTTTATATGGTTTTACGAGTACTATTAATTTACAGGCAGTAAATTTATCCTGTTAATCCTGTGCATCCTGTCTAAAAAAAGTAATGTAAATAATATTGGACAGGACTGATAAGAATAACTCAGGGACACGGGGTAACAGAGAGGCTTCTACCTATTTCAATCATATTAATTTTTCAACTTAGAACAAGTGAAATAAAAACACTCAGTGTCTCAGCGTCTGTGTTTATTTTTAATTCATGATAGATGTAATCTTACGATGCAATAAAAATTTACATGCAGTAAATTTATCCTGTTAATCCTGTACATCCTGTCTAAAAAAAGTAATGTAAATAATATTGGACAGGACTGATAAGAATAACTCAGGGACACGGGGTAACAGAGAGGCTTCTACCTATTTAACACGTAAAAAATGCTCAATTTTAAATAAGTGAAAATAAAATCACTCAGTGTCTCAGCCTCTCGTGTTCATTTTAATTCATGATCCATCTAATCTTACGATGCAATAAAAATATACAAGAAGTAAATTTATCCTGTTAATCCTGTGAATCCTCTCTAAAAAAAGTAGTGTAAATAATATTGGATAGGATTGACAAGAATAACACAGGAACGCAGAGGCACAGAGAGCCTTCTACCTATTTCAATCATATTAATTTTTCAACTTAGAATAAGTAAAATAAAAAACTCATTGTCTCCGTGTCTCCGTGTTCATTATTAATTCATGATCGATCTAATCTTACGATGCATTAAAAATTTACAGGCAGTAAATTTATCCTGTTAATCCTGTTCATCCTGTCTAAAAAAAAGTAATGTAAATAATATTGGACAGTATTGACAAGAATAACACAGGGACGCAGAGGCACAGAGAGTCTTCTACCTATTTCAATCATATTAATTTTTCAACTTAGAATAAGTGAAATAAAAAACTTACTGTCTCAGTGTTTCCGTGTTCATTTTTAATTCATGATAGATCTAATTATATTGAATAATTACAGTCGACAATTCCTTTCTTACGATGCATTAAAAATTTACAGGCAGTAAATTTATCCTGTTAATCCTGTGCATCCTGTCTAAAAAAAGTAATGTAAATAATGTAGGACAGGATTGACAAGAATAACACAGGGACGCAGAGTCACAGAGAGGCTTCTACCTATTTAACACGTATAAAATGCTCAATTTTGAATAAGCGAAATAAAAACTCAGTGTATCAGTGTCTCCGTGTTCATTTTTAATTCATGATAGATGTATATAATTGTTGATTCCAAATCCAGTTATAAATCAATGAAATCAATTAATTGAATTAATACGTCAATTGTTATCATAATTCATTAAATTAGCCGTTACTAAAAAAGGGGTTTCACTAGACAAAACTGTTGAATTACTAATCTTAATAAAAAATCTAATTACAATGAATTGGGAGAGAAATGAACATATTGTAAAAATCAGTAAAAAAATTTATCCAAAAATAAATAAACTGGAGGTGCCTTTATTTTTCGTGTTAGCACTAGTTACGAGCTTAAAAGAATTTACCAATTTGCCTGTTACCATTTTTATTATTGCAATAACCGGGGTACTGGCTTGTTTGTACTTTCTTGGAGCATTTTATCCTAAAGATAGCAATATATACTCAAACGGAGCCCAAAGTATTATTAAGGTTTGTATGATATCGTTGAGTGTAGGATTATTAGGAATAATGTATAAAATACTACACCTACCAGGTGCTTTACAGATGTTAGTAGCTGCTACAGCAACCATGTTAGTAGGATTTGTTACTTCACTTTATTATAAGTATAAAACACCTGAAGTAACATTATTTGATAATAGAATGTTATTGCGAATGCTAATAATAGGAGGGATTTGTGCCATCCTGCTTTTGTTATCTGTTATAAATAAGTTTTAATACTATATTTTAAGTGATATAAAAAATTAAGGGGACACATATAAATTCTTTGCCAATCATATAATCCGAATATAATAAATGAATAAACTATCCGTACGACAAGACCTATTTGCCTTTTTAAAAGCCCCAAATTATAATTCTTATGGTGATTTAAATATCAAACAAAAGCTAATTGTACTAGTTAAAATATATCTACTAGCCCATATTGGTTTAATTATAGTTTCTATACCAGTTGCTATTTTGAAAAAAAATGGAATGATAGGTGATGTTGTGATGAAAACAACGAAAACTTTAGAATGGATCAATTCAGACTTTAGAGCGTATAGAATACCTTTTTTTATTTCAGTAGCAGTGACTATACCTATAATAGAAGAATTATCTTTTCGTCTTCAGTTATCGAAATTTAATCATAAATATATTCGCATATCGCTATCTGCCTTATTAGCAACATTTGCTTATATGTTTGTTGCACAGTATTTATGGATGCCAAAAGCATATTATTTAATAGAATTGATAAGAGTGCTGTACATCGTTTTATTTAGTGTAATATTTTATTCCGTTTCATTGAATTTTAAAAATAGACTAAAGGATTTTGAACATATATGGAATAATAATTCAGGAATAGTATTTTATACAATTGCGGCTCTATTTGGAGTATTGCATATTTTTAACCTGGAGATAAGAACACAGGATTTATTTTTCTTGCCTTTAATATTGCTGCCATTTTTTATTTATGGTCTTACCTTTGGTTATATGCGAATTAGGTTTGGATTGATTTATTCTGTTTTATTACATATGATGGTGAACGGATCGCACCTGCTACTTTCAGAAGTAATAAAACCTATATTAAAACATTAACACTTAACTTATTTATAATGAAATCAAGAAAAATTACAGTTTTGTTTCTGGCTCTGTCAACATTGATTGTATTCAGTGCTTCAAAACCAAAGAAAGTAAAATTAGACTCAAATTTTAAAGAAGTATCTCATCGATTTTATGCTTCGGCTTATGAAGTAACCAACAAAGAATACCGGTTATATCTGAGTGATTTAAAACAGCATAATCAATTGGAAGAATACCAAAGAAATTTACCGGATACAGCCCAATGGGTAAAAGCGTTTCCCAATTCATTTAATCAACCTTTTTGTGAAAAGTACTTCTGGCATCCGGGATTTGATCAGTATCCGGTTGTTAATGTTTCAAAGGAAGCAGCCTCTGATTACTGTAAATGGTTAACCAATAAATATGATTCTCAGGAAAAGCCAAAGTTTAAGAAAGTTACTTTTCGTTTGCCTACAGAACAGGAGTGGAATAAGATGGCTTCGGTATTACCGGGGCATAATTTACCATGGTATGGGAATTTTGCTTACGAACCCAATGACAATAAGTTTTGTGCAAATGTAAAGTTCGAGGATAAACTCTCTGAAGGTGAAAATTATGATTATACTCTGGATGGTGCATTAACAACAATGCTTGTGGGAAATTATAAACCTAATAAATTAGGGCTTTATGATATTATTGGCAATGTAGCAGAATTAACTAGTACTGGTGTTATTAAAGGTGGAAGTTGGTTTAACACCATTGAGGAGTGTGTGGTAAATAAAACGCAAAATTTTAATGCGCCCGACCCCAGAGTAGGTTTTAGGGTAGTTATGATGATAGAAGAGTTTTAAGAGTCTATAATTTCAGTCTGACGGTCTGAAACATTACAAATAGAATAATATCATATAGATAAATATGATCTAACATCAGGTCTTTATCTATATTACCCCCAGCGGGGTTACATGTTTATAGCAAAGCGATTAGGAAATACAACGACTCCATCGGAGTCGAACCTAAGTCAGTCTATGTTTGAATGTGTGACTCCTCCGGAGTCCATTCCTTTAATATTGAAC
>NZ_JAPDPJ010000132.1 GCF_026013605.1 Plebeiibacterium sediminum | reverse complement strand
CATCTTAGAATAGATGAGAAACGAGCTAAAGAATGACTTTTAGTCATTCAGGTCGCTCAAAACTATGGACTTTCAGTCCATAGTGGTTTATTTGTATGTTTAATAACTTTGTTTACACAACCAGTTTCTACTTTTGGTCAATATCAAAAAATATCCATAGAACAAAAGCAATTAACATTAAAGGATATTTTTATTCAAATTGAATCACAGACGAAATTATCTATCGATTATGATTCAAATGTGATTGATGATAACCGGATTATTATTAATCCTCCTACTAATTTACCCATAAGCGAATTGCTGAATTCCTTGCTAGCGAAGCTAAATTGTACTTATTCATTTGTCGGTAACCATGTGGTGATTAATAAAATGACCGAAGAAGAAGTCTCATCTGTAAATCAAAATACAACGCATTTTATTGTTGGAAATATTACTGATGAGAATAATATTGCACTGGCAGGGGTACATATCATTGTAAAAAACAAATCAATTCAAACCATAACAGACAAAGAAGGTAATTTTAGCTTTAAAACAGATTCATTACCAGTTAATGTTATAATATCATATTTAGGTTACTCTCAAACTGAATTGTTGGTTGATCATGTTCATCCATTAAATATTAGTTTATATCCTTCCGGGATTTTGTTAGAGGAATTTGTAGTTATTGGATATGGTACTCAAACCAAAAGAAGTGTTACTGGAGCTGTACAGACATTAAACACAACCGGATATGAGAATCTGCCGGTGGCGCAGATGAATCAAAAAATACAGGGGAAATTTGCCGGGGTACAAATCAATCAAACAACAGGAGCTCCCGGGCAGGGAATGTCGGTTCGAATCAGGGGACAGGCTTCCATATCAGCGGGTAATTTTCCTTTATATGTTGTTGATGGATTTCCTATTGCAGGAGATATCAGTAATCTGAATCCCGACGAATTTGAGAGTGTTTCGATCTTGAAAGATGCATCATCTGCTGCTTTATACGGATCCCGAGCAGCCAATGGAGTAGTTTTAATTACCACAAAAAAAGCCAAAGCCGGCAGTTCGCGATTTGATTTTAATATGTATTCCGGTATACAGCAAATACCGGTTGAACGCATGCCTGATATGATGAATGCAAGGGAGTTTGCACAGTTTAAAAAGGAAATTTATCAGGATAACGGACAAACGGTACCAGAAATGTTTCTAAACCCGGAGCAATATGGAAAAGGTACAAACTGGTATAAAGTAATTACCAGAAATGCTCCTATTCAAAACTATTCACTTTCATTTAGTAAAAATAAAGATAAGCTTGGATTGTATTTAGTAGGAGGGTACTTTAAGCAAGATGGTTTATTGTTGAATTCTAAATTTGAAAGGTATTCAATGCGAATTAATACAACCTATCAAATTATTCCAAAACTAAAAGTCGGTGTTAATCTGGCACCAACTTTTACATCAAGTAATCAACCACAAAGCGATGGCATTTGGTATGATGGTCCCAATATTATTCAGTCAGCCATACTAACATCGCCACTGGCTCCATATAAAAATGAAGATGGAACTATTCCAATTAATGCCATAGAATATGGAGGGCCGGATTATGGAACTGCAGCTAGTCCAAACTGGTACAATCAAATCCGAATTGTAAAAAATAGAACCAACAATGCAGGGTTAATTGCTAATGGTTATCTGGAGTTGGAACCAGTAAAAGATCTGATACTTAAAACAAGTATTAATATTGATATGGGAAATTGGATGAATAACTTCTTTTTCCCTTCTACCGCCGGAGGTTTATTTGATCCGGGTAATGAAAATGATGCCTCACGTATTTACGGAACGCACACCAATGCTTTTAGTTACTCCTGGATGTGGGAGAATATTGCTAAATATACAAAGTCGTTAGGAGATCATAATATTGAACTTTTAGCCGGATATACTTCTCAAAAGGCTCATGCAGAATCCGGAAATTTAAGAGGTTCAGATGCGCCGGATAATAAAGTTTATACATTAAATGCAGCCCGAACAATTACCGGAGGAACAGATATTCAGGAGTGGGCTTTATTATCAGTTTTTGGTAGAGTGAATTATAACTATAAAGTGAAGTATCTGCTCTCAGCGGCTTTTCGAAATGATGGCTCTTCAAAGTTTGGATCAAAAAATCGCTGGGGTAGTTTTCCTTCTGTTTCTGTTGGGTGGGTTACTTCAGAAGAAGATTTTATGCAATCAATAAAACCAATTTCATTTTTAAAGTTTAGAGCGAGTTATGGTATAACCGGAAATAATAATATAGGTAATTATCCGCAATATGCATATGCAGTCATTACTAACAATCCTGTTGATGATGTTTATTACAGCGGAAGAAGTATTGCAGGTTTAGATAATGAGTTTTTAGGTTGGGAAAATACTAAAGAAATGAATTTGGGGTTGGATATAGGGATCTTTAAAAACAGAATAAATCTGAGCTACGATTATTTTCAACGTACAACAGAAGACCTGCTTTATTCCATTGAAATACCTATTTCTACTGGTTATTATAATTACGCAACCAATATTGGTAAAATAGTTTTCTGGGGTAATGAATTTATTTTAAATACGAAAAACCTTGTTGGAGATTTTAAATGGACCACAGATTTTAATATTTCATTTAACAGAAACAAAGCTTTGGAGTTAGGTACATCTAATGCAGCTATATATGGAGATAATACCATTACAAGAGTCGGCAAGCCATTAGGTCAATTGTACGGACTGGATTGGGATGGAATTTATATGAATCAGGAGGATTATGACTCTTCTCCTAAATATACTGGAGCTCAGGTTGGAACTGTTAAATTTAAAGATATTAATAAAGATGGTGTTGTAACTAATGATGAAAGAGATCGAACTGTATTAGGAAATTCTGCTCCTAAAGGCATTTATGGAATCTTTAATAAGTTCTCTTATAAAAACTGGGACTTATCCATAGATATGGCTGGAGCATACGCTCATAAAATATTTAATGTGATGGAGCGTTTTACCTCAAATCTGGATGGATCTTTTAATGTATATAAGGCACTAGCCCAAAGATGGCGATCAGAATCAGATCCCGGAGATGGAATTTATGGTAAAGATATTGCCGGTACAACCAGTTATGAACGAGATTGGATTAGTTCCAAATTCCTTTACGATGCTAGTTATCTAACGATAAAAAATATTACGTTGGGGTATAAACTACCTTTGAAAAACAAGTTGAGAGATCTTTCAGTGAGAGTTTATGCAAGTGCGCAGCAGGTATATACTTTCTCAAAGTATCCTGGTATGAATCCTGAAGTTTCTTCGGCAGGAGGTTTGTTTTCAGGGAATGATTATACAACGTATCCAGTACCTCGTACTTTTTCATTAGGACTTAGTATTGGTTTGTAAATTAAACTATTGATGATTTATGGAAAAATATATCTACATAGTATTTCTTTGTTTATTACTTCATTCATGTTCGGATGAACCCCTGAATTTAAGTCCGCAAATAGTAGTGTTAGCTGAAGATTTTTATATCACTGAACAAGATTTTCAACAGGCAAATATTGGACTTTATGTTCCATTAAGAAGTCTATACGGTTCGGGAATGGCTGATAATGGAGCATGGATCATGGGAGAAATGCGATCCGATAATACCACATTTAGTTACAATGCTTCAAATAGAGGATATATTGATAAAGAATACTATGAATTATTGGTAGATGATTCCAATGGAACTGCTATTGCCAACAAGTATAATAATGATTATATCATTATAGAACGGGCAAATCAAATTCTCAGTAGAATTGATCATGCAGAGATTGACCAAACTCTAAAGGATTGGTATAAAGGTCAGGCTTTATTTTTAAGAGCTTTTGCTTATTTTGATTTGGTTCAATATTTCGGAGATGTTCCTTTGGTTACAGCATCAACTATAAACTATGAGGATGCATATCTATCAAGGACTCCCAAATCTGATGTTTATGACCAAATTACCATTGATGCTCAAAATGCGGCAAGTTTACTTTCTCCTCCCTCAGTAAATACCAGAGGATATGTCGCTAAAGGAGCTGCTTATACACTTTTAGGTAATGTTTATATTGTACTTAAACAATGGGAAAAAGCTGAAGAAGCATTGTTAAATGTAAAAGGATATAACTTGCTATTTAATTATGCGGCAATCTTCGATCCAGATAATAAAAATAATGCAGAATCTATTTTTGAAGTACAATATAATGATGATCCTTCAGCTGAAGTGGCCAGTAGTTTTGCCTATAATTTTTTACCTATACTGTATAATCTGGGGGTTATTTCCGGTTTTCCATTGGGCGCTTCAAATAATTATGGGGGGTGGAATACTCCTACTCCGGATTTGATTCAATCCTATGAAAATGGAGATAAGCGTTTACAAGCTTCCATTGGTTTTTATACAGGTGGAGGATATGTAAACAGACCCTATATTAAAAAATATTGTCATGGTTCATATGTAGCTCCTAATACCAATGATGACTTTCCTGTATATAGGTATGCAGAAGTACTTTTATTTTTAGCAGAAGCCATTAATGAACAAGGAGGGAGATCTACAGAATCCTTATATTATTTAAATCAGGTTCATGCCCATGACAGAACCGGACTTGAAGCGCTTCATATTACGGATCAGGATCAGTTAAGAGATGCCATTTTTAAAGAAAGACAAATAGAATTAGCTTTTGAAAATAAGCGTTGGTTAGATTTAGTAAGAAGTGACAAGGCCATTGAAGTATTAAATGCTCAAGGTGCTAAAATTAAAGCGAATCCTGAGGAATATTATTACCCTTCAGGAGTAGAACCTGTGAGTGCAGCTTATCAACTTACGGAGAATAGATTAATTTTTCCAATTCCCCAAAGAGAGATCAGACTAAATCCAAATATGATTCAGAATCCGGGGTATTAACTGTTTATGTGAGTGATTTGTTATCATTTATTTTAATACAATTTGTACTATTAAGCCAATGATTTTCTGTATCTTTACTTTATGTTATAAGACATCAAATCAATACATTATAAGTCAATTGGCAGGTGTAAGTTAGGTGTGATCAAGTTTGGTTTGTTTTTGTAATATGTTGAAATATTGCAGTTTATAAGATAAGATATTCGTCTCTCCACCCCGACTACTTAAAATACTAAATAAGTTAAAAGCCTGTAAAATGTTTGTTTTACAGGCTTTTTTATTTTACCGTTTTACATGTTCCTGTTTTCTATAAACCTCAGTTCGATTCTTAAATCGCAGTATATCAATGAAATAATCGAAAATAAAATCATGTAATATTTTGAAATAAAAATGGATTTTGCT
>NZ_JAPDPJ010000131.1 GCF_026013605.1 Plebeiibacterium sediminum | reverse complement strand
CATCTTTAATCAGTTTATTAAAATTACAATACAAAGATGCGGTAATTTACCGTCTAAACCTCCTTGTCTACCGACGTAGGAGGTTTAGTTCAACACTGTATATACAAAATGGGCGATAAAGTACTAATTTCAAGGGTTGTAGCCCGTTTTAATTTTCACGGTTTGATAAGTTTGAAGCTCGCAATCGCCCGCATTTGCATATACTTTCCGTTAGACACTATTATTCCGATATAGTCGCTTATACTAACTTTAAATTGAAAAATGTGAAATTATTGATAATTAGTTTAGTGGCACAAAGGATAAAAAGGCATGATTTGAGTATCTCAGTTTTTAAATAGAAATTAATTATGTATATCATTAATGAATAAGATTGTTTTAATAGGCAATGGATTTGACCTTGCACATAAATTGGAAACTAGATATTCAGATTTTATTATTTGGTATTTAAATAGAGTTGCTCAAGAGGCGATGAAACATCGCTATTATGAAGATGCATTATTGAAAATAACAACATCTACTAATTATCATATAAATGAGTTTAAAACTATTGAAGATTTTAAATACTTTAAAGAAAAGCTTCCAGGAGTAGAATTAAGCTATAAATTATCATTAATAGAAAATATTCTCTTTGGAATTAATATCAATAATTGGGTTGATATTGAATCTTTATATTATCGTTCTTTAATTGAACTTTATAAGAAGGTTGAACATGCAAATATTCATCAATCTGAATTTATAGACATTCAAGTTGATAAACTGAATGAGGGATTTGAAGAATTAAGGTGTAATTTGATTGAATATTTATTTATTGTAGAAAAGCAAAACGATAAAATCGATGAAGAAATAGGTTCACATATAGATAGTATCTTCGAGAAGGTGAAGACTGAGGAAGAGTCTGTATATTTTTTAAATTTTAATTACACTTCAACTATAGAAAACTATCTTAAAAATAATACACAATCATATTTTGTGAATTATATACATGGAAAGTTATATGATTATGATAATCCAATTGTTTTTGGTTATGGAGATGAAATGGATTTTTATTACGATAAAATAGAAAGATTAAACTCAAATAAATTTTTGAAACATTTTAAATCTTTCAATTACCTTAAAACTATTAATTATAAACAATTCACGAAGTTTGTTGAGTCAGATATATTTGAAGTTTATATAATGGGTCATTCTTGTGGGTTATCTGATAGGATTTTATTAAGTAATATGTTTGGACATATAAACTGTGTCGATATAAAGATTTTATATTACGAATATGGTTTGGGAAAAAATGATTTTTTTGAAAAAACAATGGAAATTTCTGGACATTTTAGAGCAGATACAAGGCATAAAATGAGGAATTTAATACATTCTGAATCCGAAAGTGTGCCATTAAAAAGATTTGTAAAAGAGTAAAAAGAACAGTGCATACACACCATCATAATAGATTGATAGTTAGGTTATTGACGATGGAGAGATTAGGAGTTCAGACAAAGATAATTAACTTTGTGAAAGAATGAAAAAGCGCAACGTATCATATGTCCAATCTATTGTGTATCAAACCATAAAACGCAATTAGCATAAATAATAAATTATATAAATATGGAACTGAGCATTGCGAATATTGGACTGTTTGTCGGTATAATATCTGGAACTATAACAATTCTAGTTTTTGTGACAAAACCATTTTCCAAAATTAAAGAAGAAAATAGGAGAATCTATTCTGATTTGTTTGGGTATACTTACTCTCAGCTATTTGAATATAAAAAAACGAATGAGAGACCTAATATTAGATTTCATTCAGATGATTTTAATCCAATTGGAATATCTTCATTTTGTAATAAAACAGTGGACTTTAAAAAGAAAGGTAACAAGTTTAAAGGTATTTGTACACGTATTCGATTTCGTTGTTTGCATAACACTGCCAAGAAATTAGATGCAAAAACTGATGGATTAGGATTTGCCATGAATTCATTTGTTAATCAAGATGAGACCTATTTGAAATATTATAAAGACAATAAGAATGATTTCAAAAAGCTGAAAATAAGATTTAAAAAATTTTATTTGAGAATCCATCCGGTTTTAGACTAAATGGAATACAAATGATTGCTAAATAATAATATTATAATGGATGTAAATTGCTAATAAATGACGATTGGGGGATGTTGTTCTAATATCATTAGAAAATCAAAATGTAAAATTTGTAGTTAGATAGACCCACAAAACGCACAAATACTCTACCCTTTATATCAATAATATGAATCTTGAATTTTGGAAATTAATCATAACTGTAGCCATTCCTACAATAGGATGGATCGTTGGATATTTATTGAAACAGAAAAATGATATCGATAATGCAAAGCGGAACAAACGGATAGATTTTTTAATAAAAACATACATAAAAATAGAAAACTGTATTCAACGAAAACCCAGTCAAGTAGGAAAAGACCTAGAAGATATTGTTGCAGAAATACAATTGATGGGAAATGTACAACAGGTAAATTTAGTTAAAAAATTTGCAAACGATATTTCGGAAAAAAACAGTGCAGATCTAGAGCCACTTTTAATTTCATTAAGAAATGATTTAAGAAGAGAACTTAAGCTTGAAAAGAATAATGAAAAAATTCAATTTCTTAGAATGAGCAATAATAATTAGTTCCAAAATACGCAGGTTTATATTTATTTCAGATCAATGTGTTAATATATAAGTAGAAGTTAGTACTTTTTAGAATGAACTATTACAATGACGTTAAAATGGTTTGCCATCAGGCATACCCGGTATTGGTGATGATATACTTGGTACAATACAACAGGCACCACAATTCTCTCTACATTCCATTGGTATCTTCAATATTTAAATACTTAGCAAAGTAAGTACATAAAACTATTTTAACCATCTAATTAAGCATTTTTTTGGTTTCACTGCTTGAAGCCACAACTATTTTCTTTCCCAGTATAAAAACAGCTGTCCCTAAAAATGTACATTATTAAAAGTCGTACTACAAGCTTATGATATTTACCTTTTGTCTTCTATCTTTGCAAACCTTTTTTATACCAGAACTTGTACAAATTGGATTAAGCAACTATTAATTATTCAATCGTAACATGAAATCAGAATTAAGCCCTTCGGATGGCACACTAAATTATTCAGAAGGAGACCTTGTAAATGGATTTGTCACTGAGATTCGCGATTATGGATGCCTTGTTGAAGTTGAAAATAGTATCAAAGGCATTATATATGTTTCGGAATTGAGTTGGTTAAACCATAACATCCACCCTTCGCATTTGTTGAGTGTTGGTGATCCTATTGAGGCATATGTAATCGATTTTAATAACACAAGAAAAGATCTCTCTTTAAGCTTAAAACGATGTCAGCCCAATCCATGGGAACAGTTTGCATCCAAATATAAAGTGAAAGATACAATTACCGGAACCATCGATGGTATTACTACCATAGGTGTTTTTGTAAAATTAGATGGTGGTGTAAGCGGTCATATCTTTCCAATGGATATACAAGAACAGTTAGAAATGGAAAAACTAAGCAAAGGCGATGAGTTAGAAGTGATAATTCTTAGCATTGATAGCGACCGTGAGCGTATTTTTTTAAACCCAAGATAATTCAAAAAAGGTGCTACCTTTTTATAGAAATAGCTAGAAAAGCAAAGAATTCCCCTAATTAAGATTGCAAATAATAGGATTGCACACTGCAATATTTCATTTTGTCGGCTAAACAACACTATTGCAGGGTGCAAAACTTTTTATTGGAATCTGAATAATCATTTTTTTAAGCATAATGCTTTTGCGCATATATATTTGTGCTACCTATAAATATAATTTCTAATGCTTGCTGGTATTTTTCTATATGCCATTACTCATGCCATCATTTCAACAATCATAATATTATAATTCATATGAATTTTAGTAGAATAAGTTTCCGTTAAATTCTATCAAAGTTACTAAAGAAAATTTGCTTAAATATAGTCTCACAAAAGGAGTGACAAATGGAATATCCGTATGATAAAACTACTCACTTCTTTAATGTTGATTATAAGAAATTTTCAAAATAGGAAAATGAAATATAATAATAGAAACTTAATGATATGCCGTGATTACATATTATATTTATGAGTTTATGTTACAAAAATTATTGTATCTATTTTTAAATATGTTGTGCTTAGTTTTACAGAGAGATGCGTCTGGTTAAAGAAAAGATTGGAAAGTGTACGCAAAAAAATTTAAAATACTAGAAAATGGATTTCAAAATAATCATAATTTTAAAAAGGGACATATCAAATGGAATACTTGGGTTCTTGTTTATGCAAAGGAATTAAATTTAAAGTAATAGGTGACTTTAATAGCTTTTATTTATGCCATTGCAGATATTGTAGGAAAGACACAGGGTCTGCTCATGCTGCAAATTTGTTTTCCACCACAGCTAAACTTGAATGGATAAAAACAGAAACGAAAATTAAAATATTCCAACCACATAAGAGTAATCATGTGAAAGCCTTTTGTACAAATTGTGGTTCAGCTCTGCCCAATTTACAAATGGACGGTAAACTTTTAGTAGTTCCAGCAGGATGTTTAGATACAAAATTAGAAAAACGACCTAATGCACATATTTTTTTCTCAAACAAAGCAAGCTGGGAAGATTCGTTGGATGAAATAAATAAATTTGGACGCTTTCCAGAGTAAAAAGATTTGCTCCAGTATTTGGATACAAATAGACAACGATAAAAAACTTAATGGAGATTAATATAAAAGTAAAGTTTTAAAAAAAACAATGCACTATCTAACTTAAAATGAAAACAGTTTATAAAAACGTAATAGATATGAGAATTTAAGCCAGCACTTAAAATATTATCATGTAAGCTATATAAACGTTGTAAATAGAGAGGTGTAAAATACTATATATCTATCTAATGCAGATTTACTTGATTGATATTATCAAGTAAATCTGCATTAGAATTAGATGAAGCAAGTTTATTCAGACAGCTTGTTCTTATCAAAACTGTTTATAGTTACTGATTTTTAATTTAATTTTTCTCAGAACTTCTCTAACTCTACCATTGGTTGGATAAGTCCTGTGTTTAGTCATATTATTAAAAACTAAAGCAACAAGAAATAAGATAAAAGCTCCTGATAAAACTGGAGAAATTGCATAAAAATATCCGATAGCTTTGACTTTCTCAGTGCCAATAACTGCAATTAGTGCAGTAGCTCCGCCGGGAGGATGTAGCGTTTTTGTTAATTGCATTGCAACTATTGAAGTAGCAACAGCTAACGGTGCTGTAATCCATATTATTTCTGGTAATATTTTAAAAATGGTTACGCCAATTATTGCAGAAATAAAATGTCCTCCAATGAGATTCCGTGGTTGCGCTAAAGGACTTTCAACTGCTCCGTATATCAAAACACTAGATGCTCCAAATGAACCAATAAGAAATATATTTTCTAACTCGCTAAGATGAGTGCTTTGTATAAATGCGATTAATCCGATACCTACAAACGCACCAATAAATGACCATAGAAATTCCTTGTAATCTATTAGAGTTTCCCTGTATATTACATATTTAGAAAAGCGTATGCTTCTTTTTATCTTTCTTACAACCATAGGTATTTAATTCAATAGGAAGAAAACTCATTTCAGCGTGAATTGTTTAACTCGAATAAACATGCACACTATTTTGCGCTGCCGGAAGGTAATTGATTCCAAACCAACAAATGAGTAATACTACAAATGCC
>NZ_JAPDPJ010000130.1 GCF_026013605.1 Plebeiibacterium sediminum | reverse complement strand
ATCTTGCTTTCTTCAACCGAAGCCCTCATATTGCCCGAAACCATTTCAAAACCATCCCGATTATTAACCAGGAGCTTCACCACTTCTTTATCGGTGTAGATGGGGATATGCGTTTTGGTTTTTGGCATAATGACCTTAAAAGAGCCATCATAATGCCTGGCTATTGTAATCCTGTTTTCGGTCGCAATGGTAGCCCCGTTGCGAAGGCTCATAATGTGTTTTTGTAGTTTGGCTATTGGAGCTATAACATAGTTATCAGCTTTATTATCGTTATTGTCGGGCGACCATGCCTCACTCATTAAAATACCTTTTTGAACGCCTCTGCCTTTGGTGGTGAAGCTTACCAACTTGCCTGAAAAGTCCGCAGAGCCTTGTAAGATATTTCCAGTTACCATGTATCGGATTTGGCGGTCTGCCGTGAAGTCTTTAATGGCTTCATCCCAACGCTCAATCAAGCTTTCTTTTTGCCCTGTGGTGAGCTGCATACTACGGCTCATTACACGCTCAATTTCTTTGGCAGTATCGCCCGAAGCAGGGAGAACGATGTATTTACGGCTGTCCGATATGGCAAAGCGAAGCTTCACCGATGAAGGAGCATAAGGATTCTTGCGTTTGGGGTTAATGTCAAAGCCAAGAAACACGCAGTATGAATTATCGCTACTATCAGTTTCAAAACTTACTGCCGGATAGAAATAGCCATGACCGACTTTGAAGAACTTAAAAAAGTTGTTCAGGTAGCGTTTACGGTTCTCGCTTTGTGTTTTGGTCTTGGTAATCTCGGCTTGTTTCCCTTCCTGAATTTCTTCGGTTCGTTCAACGACATAATCCCTTTGGGCTGCTTTGTCAAATACCGGAATTTTCTGATAGCCTTTCTCATCGGTGATACCATTAAAAAGCTCTTTGTATTTTTCTTCCAATGACTTTAAATCGTCCGTTAGCTTGTTTTGAACGAACTTTTCGTGAGCCGAAACTATTTCTTCAGAAATACTGTCAGGGTGTTTACCGCTTAGTTGTTTTTGAATAAGCTTTTCAAGTTCAGCTTTGCCGTAAGGTTTTTTAAGTACGTTGCATTCGCATTTTTCCAAAAAAGTATCGTTACCAAATACCGAACGTCCACCTTTCCCGGCAATCACAACACGCTTTTCAAGTGATTCCGCTTTCAGGTTCAGGACTTCCACCTCTAGGTCGTACTCATCGGCTTGCTTGAGGTATTCGATGTAATCGTTATATCGCTCAATAACCTCTTGGTAAAACTTCTCCTGTTCCTTTACTGATAAAACAGCCACACGCCCTGTTACTTTTGAAGCATCACCTTCTGATGGTGTTTCATCACTCTCTTTGCCTTCAAATTTGAGTGGATTATCCAAGGCTTTGTTTAGTTCCTCATTTTCCAACATATATTGGCGAACCACTTTGTCACCGTACTTATTCAAAAAGTCATCGGATTCCAATTGTGACTTGCTGCTTTTTTGGTTTGACGTGGTATTGGCATCCAATGATTTCAGCTTCTTTTTAAGCATCATCATAAATCGCTTTTGTGCAGGGATGGATGAGATAATATAATCGTAAATCGGTTTCATTATCTGCCCTGTGCGATTGATACGCCCACGCTTTTGAATTTCTGTATTGATGTTCAGTTCTGGTTGGAGTATCACCATCACACGCTGCTTTACCTTTTCTGCTGGCACTTTATCGGTGACAATGGCATGAGCCGAAGCTCCTGTTGAACCACTTTGATTAATCAGCAAACAGTCTATTTCATTGTCATTGAACTGACGAAACAAGTCGGCTGTGTTTTCCTTTTTTCGGCTCATCACCAAAGCGGTTGTATTCTTTGCTTTAGTGGAATTGTACTGAACACAAAGCTTTCGACCTGTAACTTCGCCAACCGAATAGCCGGCTTCTTTAATTTTTTGGATTATCAAATCAAGCGGACTGATAGTAATGCCAGTTGAAGCCTGTTCGATTCTTCTGATAATATCATAGTAAGCCAATTGTGCATCTTCCGATAAGTCGGCAATATTGAACTGTTTGCCTTGTGATTCTCCATCAATATCCTTTTCAGTATAGCGAAGAACAGAATCCAATCCCTTTTCCAAAACGGTTGAGAAGTCTCCGTTAATCACATCATCAGGTTTAGCCATTCCCTCTAAAAAGCTCCCCATTGTGGAAGCAAAGGCAATGATTGGTTTCTTACCTTCTTTTAGCCTGTTTATGGCATGGTCGGCAACATCAGAGGCATTCAAACTAAAGAGTAATTGATTAATGACGTTAAAGACCTTTGAGAAATACGGAATATTATCAACCCCTGCTTTCTCAGTTCCTTTGCGTGTTTCAACCTCTTTGCTTTCGGCTGCTGCAATCTTATCAAGCTCATCAACCTGTTTATTGATGTACTTCTCCTGGAACCCGATAATATCACGGATGATTGAGGTTACTTTGTCTGCGGTATCGGCTTGCTCTTTGGCTTTTTCTTTCAGCTCGATGTAGTTCACTTCCACACCTTCAAAAGAGCGTTCACGCCTTATCATCTGACCTTCTGAAACCAATTGAGCTGCTAACACTTCCTGCAATGCAACACCGCCTTTGGTGATGGCTTCCACCAAATCCTCTTTGCTCATATTGGCATCGCTCATCGAGGTCTTTTGAGCGTAAATCGGCATATTATCAGGTCGCTTGGCAAATGTGGCAGATAGGAAACAAACACCTTTAGTCTGGCGAAGTACACCTTGCATAAACTCACCTGTATTGGAGCTTCCCGAAGCGTTGTGAGCTTCATCCATAATGATAATATTACCACTACTTGCAGCGTTTAAAAACTCTTGTTTGGCTGGCTTTTTCGGCTGATTGAACTGCGAATAAGTGGCACAAACAAAGTTGTAATTATTGGGTACTTTCTTGCCCTTAATGATTCGCTCTTGTGTAGGCTTTTCTGGAGCTGTATAAATGACTTCACCGCTTTTGTCCTTTACATTGGTTTTGCTCTCTTTTGTATTCACGATAAACGGAACCAGGGCAGAGCTGCCAATATCGGATAAATCCCGATAGAGGTCTGTAAACAGGTTGGGCTTTTCTGAAAGAAATACAGGTTGCAAACCGCTTTTAACACCGTAGCGGATTAATGCTGCTGCGGTTCTCCCTTTTCCAATTCCTGTTTGGTCGCCCACAATAATTCCCTGGCCACGCTTCTCGATATTGTAAATGGCTAACGATACTGCATCAATCTGTTCACACGAAAGAGACTTTACAAGCTCGTCATTGCTGTAATCGAGTTTCTCGGCAACATAGTCAAACAAAGGCATCCCGATACTTTTCTTTACTTTCCGTATAGCGATGTGCATTTCATGTCCCATTGAATCGGGTACGGTTGTATCCAGGATAAATCCTTTTTCGGCTGTTGGGATATATGCCATTCCTAGCCCTTTATGTCCGAACATTCCTTGTAAATACTCATGCTCATTTTGAGCCAGCTTTTTGGTGCGGACAAAGCTTTTGTTGTTGGTGGTTTTAAAACCTAACTCAATAAGCCGTGCTGATATATGTTTTGGTGGAACGCTACCAAACTTTATGGTAATGCTGCTTTTGCATATTTTAATGTCTGATTTCATACTATACTGCGATTGAATAATTATTCTTTGTTGTCCACTGGTCTGCCATTGCATCGGCAATCCCCTGAAAGGTTTTGCTTCGTACCCTACGTCTTTCATCATCGCTTAAATCCCTTGCTTTGTAGTACCAAAGTGGCTGCCGTCTCCAACGCCTTTTCTTTTTATCGTACCAATGTTTGTACTCTAAAAGGTTCTCATCAATAATTTTTGTAGGCTCTAAAGGCGGTAAGTTTTTTAACCAAAGGCAAGTGGTTTTCTTCGCCTTGTCTCCAAAATGGTACGGTTGCACAATTTGGTCTGGTTTGCGGATGGCGGTACTGATAACACCCACAGGATTCTCAATTGCAATTTTTTCAATGGGGGCTTTCATCAATTTACCGATAAACCTCAATGCCTTTTTGCGTTCCTTTTGCCTTTCGGGGTCGTGCATCCAAGCATTGCCCGATACGGTAAGGTAGGTACATGGAGGAAAGGCAATCATCATATCCCAACCTTTATTCAATTGGTTTAAAACATCATCTTGTATGTGCCATTCGGGGTATTTGCCTGTGGTCGGAAGAATATCACAGCTAAAGGCTTCATGTCCTTTTTTGCGAAGTGCCATTGTAACGGTCTGGCTTTCTTCACAGGCTACCAATATGCGAAGTGGTTTGTTTGCTTTGGGAAGTTTACCAAGTGATAGTGAAAGCTGCTTTTGTTTTATCAGGATGGCTTTTGCACGAAGCTTTATGACTTTAACCTGGTTCGTTTTTGGTTTTGCATCTTCCAATCCAACCCTGTCCCATAGTTCTTCATGAGTATTGACAACGGTGCTGTGTAATTTATTTTTAAGTGGAGCTGCTCCATCGGGAACTGCTTTTGCTCCATCAATCAGAATCAATCGTGTATTGATTGAAGTTCCTTGTCTGGAGTAAAGCTTTTTGCCGTTAATAGGGATAATATCTTCAACGTTGTAAAAATGGTAGAGGTAATTCAGGAAAATGCGGTTAGTTCCTGCCGTAACCCGACCATGTTCGTCCCAAGTGGTGTGACCGCCAATGATAATGGCTGCCTTACCGTCATCCTTCATGCAACGCAAAGCGTTTAATGCCATTGCATGTTCCAATCGTTTGATTTTAAACTTTCCGAAAAGTTCAGGTACAGAAAGTGAACCGAAAGGAGGATTCGTTACTACACCGTCAAATTTTCTGTCATAAGCTGCCGGAGGTTTTAACGCATCCCAAGAGCTGACCTTTGCAAATGGTTGTTCTTTCAGGTTGGCAAGTCTTACATCATCCAACTCGTTTACATGGGTGAAGTGATAAGGCAAAGCAATGGTTAAAAGTCCGTTCCCTGCCGATGGTTCTAAATATCTTGGAAAATCGTTTTTGTCATTGGTAAGGTGAGCGTTGCCGACAATTTTACCTTTTGAACTTCCCTTTACGATGTTCTTAAAAGCCTTGTAGCCTGATAAGCTACCTGATTTTAAGATATAACTCGATGCCAGGAACGAAATGGGTGCCGGAGTAGAATACTGCTGCATCAAAACGCTCATGCTTGTTCGCATGGAAAGGTTAACCTGTGATTGATACAGGGCTACAATATCAAGGTATTTTTCGTAAGTGGTTAGCGAACTGTCGTGTGCTATCTCTCTTGCGTTAAGGATTATTGCCAGTTCGGTAAATTCTTTCACCAAGTTTTTATTGGCAATACCGAAGCTTTTGGCAATGCTTTCAATAGTGGTTTTAGAGTGCTTACGTCTGCCTTTTAAATCCTCACGAATCCTTGATATGTAGCCCTTTTTATCCATGAACAAACCAGAACTACATGATTGTGTGAGCCAAATAGAAAAGACCAATGAATATCTCTGCTGCCATTGTCAGCTCTAAACACCAAATTCGCTTATCAGCAAAACCTGTTGCAATCAAAGCTGAAATAGCGATGATAATGGTGTATTCGATATTGCCAAAACTGAAATAATAACTTAATCCAAGGAGCGTAAAACCTCCAATTGCTGATACATAGTGCGCAATACGGATAAACAGGTTTCGCTTAAAGTCGGAAAAAACACCGACTAAAAAGATTCCGATACCGCCTCCGATAACCCACCAATCGGCAGATTCTTTAATGAAAATACCTGTAATGATGATGGCCAGTCCACA